>JBFXDK010000151.1:0-12055 GCA_050181195.1 Acetobacteraceae bacterium
CATCAGCCACCTTGTAGGTCAGCGCCAGCACGCCCTGCTGCGTCTCGTTCAGGTTCAGCAGCCGCGACATCAGCAGCGGCCCCATGTCGGAGACGGTGGCACGAATCGGGTGCCCCTGCTCGCCCCAGACGTCCCACAGCGTCACCGGGCATCCCTGCCACCGGGGTTCCGCCAGCCCGAGTTGCTGCAACCGCCGCTGCATCCGCTCCGACAGCTTGCCCTGCATGGCGATGCCGGTCAGGTCGCCCTTCACATCGGCCATGAACACCGGCACGCCGATGCGCGAGAAATTCTCGGCCATCACCTGCAGCGTGATCGTCTTGCCAGTGCCGGTCGCCCCGGTGATGCAACCATGCCGGTTGGCCATGGCCGGCGACAAGGCAAGCTCGCGCGTGCCGGATTTCGCGATGTTCAGCGGTTCGACCATGATCCCCGTTCCCTCGCTGGGTCGTTAAGGCATGATCGCCCTGGGCGGAACGCCGACAGGGCGTAAATCATGCGCTCAGCCAAATCCATCGAGCACATCCGGCCGGCACGGTAAGGCTGAATGGACTCCATCCTCGGACAGTATCGGCGGGTGATGCGGCCGGGAAGTGTGCCCAAAGCCGGTGTTCCGCGGCCGCGGTGCGACGGGACCGGTCCGGCATCCCGCCCCCGCGGCTCAGAAGTACCGCAAGGCCAGCGTGATCCGGGCGCCATCGGGTCCCACCTTGAACGCCGCGTCATCGAACGCCGGCGGGCCGTAACGGAACGGCGCGTCGTTGGAAAATCCCACGCCTTCCAGCGGATAGCCGTACCAGGTGCGGTCGATGTCGTCGTTGGCGTTCTCATCGTGGAATGCCTGCACCGCCCAGGTGCCCGGCGGCACGCCCGCGATCCGCACGACAACGCTGCCCGTCCGCGCCGCGGCCCGTCCGTGATACGGGCAGCCAGGACGCAGGAACTGCTCGCGCGAACACACCGCGACCAGCACCTGCCCGTTGGCATTGCGCAGATTGGTGACCGTGACCTCCAGCGCCGGCGCGGCAGCCGAGGCCCGTTTGGACACCCCGGCCGGCGGTGACTCCGTGGCCGCGACCGTGCCCGCGCCCGCAATCGCAAGTCCGGCCATCGCCAGCGCAGCCAGTCCGCGAAAATGACGACGTAAGCACGCCATGCCGTTCATGCCGCCGGAGAGGTCCGGCCGCGCCAGGTCGTCGGCCGGCCCTGCGCGGCGCGCAGCAAGGCGGTCCATTGCAGCGCCAGCAGGACGGCGACACCGATGGGATGAAGACATGCACTGATCCAGGACTGGCGGAAGCGCCACGCGATCACAAGACGCAGCCCGAGGGAAGCCGCCACCGCCAGTGCCGCCGGGACACTCGGCGCGACCAGAAACAACGGCAGCGGCAGGACCTGGCCGAAGCCCAGGATCACCGTCCAGACCGGCAGGGCGACCGGGCGCGCCATGCCTTCCGTCGCGTTCTTCATGAGACCATGCCACACCTCGGCCGCCGATCCATACATCCGGCAGACGGCCAGCCGGTCGGCGTCGAACAGCCCGGTCATGCAGCCGGCGCGCCGGAACGCGCGCGGCAGCGTCACGCCGTCATGCCACGACTCCCGGATCGCCGCATGCCCGCCCGCGCGTTCATAGGCCGCCCGCCGCACCGCGATCAGCTGCCCGCACCCAGCCCCCAGTGACGGCGCGGACAGGCGCTGCATGATCCGCATCGGCAGGTATCCCAGCAGCAGGAAGTGGATCAGCGGCAGCAGCAGCCGCTCACCCCAGGTTTCGGTACGCTGGTGCGGGAAGCCGCTGGCCAGGCCGACATCGTGACGCTGCAGAAACCCGGCGATGCGGGACAGCGCATCCGGCGTCAGGCGCACATCGGCGTCGACGAACACCATCGTCTCGTGACGAGCCAGGCGGGCCAGATGCATGCAGGCATGCTGCTTGCCGGACCACCCGGGCGGCAGGTCCGGCGCCTCGGCAACGCGCAGGCGCGGGTCATCGATGCCGCGCAGGATCGCGGCGGTCCGGTCGGTGGAATGATCATCCAGCACCACCAGGTCCAGGTCCACGTCGCGGTTCGCCAGCACCGCGGCGCAGGCCTCGGCGATGTTCGCTTCCTCGTTGCGCGCCGGGATCAGCACCGAGACCGAAGGCTGCCCCGCGGCCGGCTCCGGCCGCCGGTACAGCCGCAAATTCATCGCACCCAGCAGCAGCGGACCCGCGGCCAGGAACAGGCACAGCCAGGCCAGCACCGTCATGCGTCACGCCCCTGACAGCGCCCCGCCCCCCGGTGCGCCGCGTGTGACGCCGGCTTTGGTTGCGACGCCCCTTCATGGCTGGGGTCGAAGCGTTGTCCGGCGGCGAAGGCGCGGGCGCGGCGCCATAGATCATAGACCCCGCCAACGCCGGCACGTCCCGACAGGATCGGCTCGAACAGAGCGGGATCGCGCGTCATGCTGTCGTGGGCGAGCGCGTCCATGGCCTGGGTCAGCGCGGTTTCCAGGCGCGCCACCCAGTCGCTGACGCGCGCCTCGCCGCCCGCCTCCAGCACGGGACCGAAACGGAACAGCGCTTCCGGGTGGCGTTCGTTCCAGAACGTGTATTCGATGGCCAGCGGCAGGATCGCCACGCCGGGATTGCGGCGGGCGAGATGCGCGATGCCGGGACGCAGCCGCACCGGCCGCTGGCGGGGATCGGTGAAATGCCCCTCGGCCGTGATCCACAGCATGGCCCGCGGATCGGCCAGGATGCGCGAGGACACCGCAAGGAAGCGCGCCGCGCCACGCCGGCTGTCGAGTTCCACGCCGAATATGCCCAACCGGCGGAAGAACCCGTATTTTTCCAACGCCGCTTCATCCATCGGCCCATAGCCGAACCGGTCCGGGAACAGCGCGTCCTGCAGCAGGATGAACAGCAGCGGGTCCCACCACCCCGGATGGTTGGTGCAGACGATCACCGCCCGGTCCGCCGGCACCAGCGGCCGCCCGCCGCGGGAAAGCCGCACGGCGTGGAAGTTGCGCCAGAAATACCAGCGGGCATACAGGGTGAAGGCCCGCAACGCGGACGCCGAACGCAGGGCGCGCGGGTCGTCCTCCCCGTTCATGCCACCGGCTGAGGCACACGCGCGTCCTGAACCTGCGCCGCCATGTCCTGGTCCAGCGCGTCAGCGGCGATCCAGCCCGACATCATCACCATCGGCATGCCCGGCCCGGGATGCGCCGCGCCACCGGCCAGGTACAGCCCGGCCAGGTCGCGGGAGCGGTTGCCCGGCTTGAACGCGCCGAAGAACCGGCCATGGCTGGCAAGGCCGTAGATGGCGCCATCCAGCACGCGATAGCGTTCATGGATGTCCCGCGGCGTCAGGCTGCGTTCCACCACGATCCGGTCCTGCAGGTCCGGCATTCCGGCGCAACGGGCCAGCTTGTCCAGGATCACCTGCCGGTAGGCCGGCAGCATCGCGTTCCAGTCGTGATGCGGCCGCAGGAACGGCGTATGCACCAGTATATACAGCGCCTCACCCCCCGGCGGCGCCACCGACGGATCGGTCCGCGCCGGCGCGGCGAGATAGCAGGTGGGGTCCGGGGCCGGCTCGCCCTTGCGATAGATCCAGTCGAACTCCTCCTCGGGGTCGCGGGAGAAGACGAAATCGTGATGCGCCAGATGGTCATAGGCGCGATCCAGGCCGAGGTACAGCACCACGCCCGAGCACGCCGGCTCGCGACGCCAGCGCCGGGCGAAGCGCTCCGCCGCCGGCCCGCCCACCAGCTCACGATAGGTGCGCACGCTGTCCATGTTCGACACGACGGCACGCAGGGGGACGGTCTCGCCGCTGTCGGTCTCGATACCGCTTACGCGCCCATCATCCGAAAGGATGCGCCTGACGCCGACACCGGTGCGCAGATCGACGCCGAGGTATTCCGCCAGCCTGGCCAGTGCGGCTGGCACCGCGGCCGTGCCGCCCATCGGATACCACACGCCTTCCGCCGTCTGCATATGCGCGATGCCGCACAGCACCGCCGGCGAGGCATAGGGCGACGAGCCGACATACTGCACGAAATGGTCCAGCATCTGCGCCACACGCGCATCCCGCACCCGCCGCCGGATCGTGCCGGCGACGGTCGAGCCCATGCGCAGGCTGAGCACATCCGACAACGTGCCCAGGTTGGCATTGCGCTTCAGATCCATCGTGTCGCGCAGATCCTCAACCGAGCGCCAGAAGAAGAACCGGTCGGAAACGGCGTGCAGCCGCTCGCTCAGTTGCAGGAAGTCGCGATAGCCGGCCGCATTGCCCGGGCTGAACGTGTCGAGCTGCCGTACCATGACGTCGACATTCTCGTTCAGATCAAGCACGGCGCCGTCATCAAAGAAGCAGCGCCATTGCGGGTCCAGCCGGCGCAGGTCCAGATGCAGTTCCAGATCCTGCTGCGCTTCGGCGAAGATACGATCCAGCACCGCTGGCACGGTCAGGATGGTGGGTCCCATGTCAAAGCGGAAACCCGCTTCCTCAAGCACCGCCGCCTTGCCGCCCAGCCATTCGTTCTTCTCGAACAGCACGACACGATGGCCGCGCGCGGCCAGGGTGCAGGCGGCAGCCAGACCGCCGAGGCCGCCGCCGATCACGCCGACAGGAAGCGTGGTGGAGCTCATGACGAAACACCGCTGATGGACTGTACCTGCATTGAAACCCCCCGCCGTGTCATCACAACGCCTCCACCAGCGCGGGGTTCAGGGCCGGCGGACGCGCCGCTGCCTGCCGGTGCCAGCCAGGATCGAGGCCCAGATCCTCGGTCATCAACCGGCTGGTGATGCGGGCGGATTCGAAGATCACCGGCAGGCCGCTGCCCGGATGCGTGCCGCCGCCCACCAGGTAGACCGACTCCAGATCGTCGAACCGGTTGCGCGGCCGGCGCAGCAGCATCTGGTCCAGCGAATGCGCCAGGTTGAATGTCGCGCCCTGGTGGATCGCCATGCCATCGGCCCAGTCCACCGGTGTCACCATCTTCTCGAACCGGATGCGGCGTTCGATGTCGGGCACGCCGATGCGCGCCAGCCGGTCCAGCGTCAGGCGCCGGTAGCGCGCGGCATGCTGCTGCCAGTCCGGGCCACCGTCCCGCAGATGGCCGACCGGCACCAGCACATACAGCGTCGAATGACCGGGCGGCGCCTGGTCGGGATCGGTGACGCAGGCGTTCTGCACATAAAACGACGCATCCTCGGGCAGCACCATTCCCGCTTCGATCTCCGCCACGTTCCGCCGGTAATCCTTCGACAGATAGATGGTGTGGTGCGGCAGATCGGGAACCGTGCCCTCGATGCCGAGATACAGCATGAAGGTGGAGCAGGAGAACTTGCTGGCGGCGATACGCCGGTCGGTCCAGCGGCGGCGCAGACGGTTGGGCACCAGCTTCTGCATGGCATGGGCGAAGTCGGCGTTGATCACCAGCGCATCGATCGCCTGCGATCCGCGCTCGCTGCGCACACCCACCGCGCGCCGGCCGTTGAACTGGATTTCCTGCACGGGATCATTCAGCCGGATCCGCACCCCCATCTCACGCGCCACGCGGGCCATCGCGTCCATCACCGCGCCGCAGCCGCCCACCGGGTGCCACACGCCGTATTCGTATTCCATGAACGCCAGGATGGTGAACAGGCTGGGGCAGCGGAACGGCGACATGCCCAGATATTTACTTTGAAATGAAAACGCCAGGCGCACCCGCGGGTCGCTGAAATAGCGGCCGAGATCCTGGTCCACCGACCGGTGCGGACGCAGCGCGGGCAGCGCCCGGATCATCGGCCGGGTCATCATGTCGCGCACGCTGTTGAACGCGGATTCGAGCACCGGCCGGAATGCGGTGAGCTTCGCCCGGTTGTCGGCCATGAACCGCGCGACGTTGCGCGCATCCGCGGGACTGATCCGCGCCACCTCCTCGGCCAGGCGCACCGGATCACTGGTGGCATCGATCACGCCGCCCTGTTCGAACACCAGCCGGTATTGCGGATCCAGCCGGATCAGCTCCACCTCATCCGCCAGGTTGCGGCCAACGGCGGCGAAGATCTCCTGCAGCACGCGCGGATACAGGAAGAAGGTCGGGCCGATGTCGAAGCGGAACGCCTGCTGCTCGGGCGGCGTGAACATCCCGCGCTCCGGCCGGGTGCAGCCGCCATGGTCCGGCGGGATGACCATGTCGCGCTGCAAGGGGGAGGCATTGCCGCACGCCGCCGGGGTGAAATCCCCGCGCACCATCGGGGCGAAATCCTCGCGCTCTGACAACGCGCCATCCCCGCGCCCGTGCGTGGTATCCCCGTGCCCCAGGGGAGCGACGATGCTGCCGCTCCGCCCGCCAACGCAGCCGAGGCGTTCATAGACGGTCACCTCGGCGCCGGCATGGGCCAGCAGCATGGCAGAGGCAAGCCCGCCGGGCCCGGCCCCGATGATGGCGACACGCCGGGTCATGCGCGACCCCGGCCTGTTGTGAACGCGGCGGTCACGGATGCCGGCCCGACTCAGGGCAGACAGCAAGCCCGGCCGGCAGCGCGGCCTCCCGCGATGAAACGAAACTATCCGACACTGATGGCGCCCTCCGCGATCCGGAAGCCCGGAATCAATAGTCCCCGGAACGACCGGGGGACGATCCCAGCCGATCCATATCGATGTAGGCGCAGGTCCCGCACGGCCCATTCAAGTTTTCGTGCAGAGAATATGGAATTTCACCACAGTAGAATCCCTCCCCGACGATCTGACACAGGGTGAAAAGTGAGGAACAATGCTGTCGGACACGCTCACCGAAGGCCTGAAGCAATACGAAATCGGCGCGAAAATCCGCGCCCTCCGCCAGGAAAAGCGGCTCGGCCAGGTGCAGCTTGGCGAGCATACCGGCCTGTCACCCGCATTGCTGTCAAAAATCGAGCGAGGCCAGCTGTTCCCCACCCTGCCCACGCTCCTGCGCATCGCCATGGTGTTCGGCGTCGGCCTCGACCACTTTTTCGTGGACTCCACCAAGCGGCCGTCAATCGCCGTCACCCGCGGCGGGGAACGCATTCGCCTGCCCGACCGGGCCGACGACGCGCCGCCGACCTACACCTTCGAAAGCCTCAACTTCCCGATGAACGACCGCACGATCGACGCCTACTACGCCGAATTCCCCGCGTCATCGCCGCCCTCGGCGCCGCACCAGCACGGCACGTCCGAGTTCGTCTACCTGCTCAAGGGACGGCTTGCGATCGAGATCGACGGAGAGACGGTAACGCTCGCACCCGGCGACGCCGTGCATTTCGATTCCCGCGCGCCGCACGTCTATGCCTGCCAGGGCAAGGCGGATACGGCCGCCATCGTCGTCATCATCCCATAGCGACGGCATCCATGGCGGCGATACGCACTACGCCCCCAGCCGGATCAGCCGCAGCAAGGCCGCAAGGCGCGTCCGCGGCGATCCGTGCAGCCCGGTCACCAGGCTGGCATGACGCAGGCGGTCATCCGGGCGCGCCGGACGGAGATGCGGCAGGAACCGGCCGCGACGGCGGCTGATCGTCTTCGTCACCGTCAGCGCCAGCAACCCCTCCGCGCCGCGTGTCACCCCGAAGCCGCTGCGGCCCCGGCCGCCGAACGGCAGACGCGGGTCCGCCGTCGGAACGATCAGGTCATTGATCACGACCGCCCCGGCATTCACGCGACCGGCCAGCATGCGCGCTTCCATCTCCGGGCCGAACACCGCCGCACCCAGCGCATAGGGACACCGCGCCGCCATCGCCAGCGCCGTTTCCATGTCAGGAACCGGCACCAGCGAAAGGACCGGAGCAAAGATATCCTCCCGCAGCAGGCCGAGGTCCGGTGATGCGTCAGCGACGAGGATGGGCCGCAGCCCGGCCTGCTCGGGCGGCGCCGACAGGCGGGCACCGGCGTCCCACGCTTCCTGCAACAGCAGGCGCAGATGCGCCCGGACCGCAACAGGCGGCAATGCGGCATCGGGCGGCGGGGAACCGGACGACAGCAGCCGCAGCAACCGTTCTTCCAGCGCCCGCGCCATCGCTGCTGGCACGAACACCCGGCGCGGTGCGATGCAGGTGGCGCCGTGGTTCAGCCGCAGCCCGTAGTCCAGGCACTGCGCGACACGGTCCAGGTCGGCGCCCGGCAGCACGAAGACGGCGTCGTTGCCCGACAGTTCCATGATGCAGGGCGTCAGCGTTTCGGCCGCGGCGGCCAGCACGCGCTGCCCCGTCCCCGCCGATCCCGTCAGCACCACGCAATCGAATTCCGCTCGGCTGGCCGCGATCCCGGCTTCGACGCTGTCGGGCAGGATATGCAACAGATCCGTGGGCAGCCCGGCCTGGGACAGCACCCGGGCAAACCGCAGCAGCGGTTCGGCGCAGCCCGGCGCCGGCTTGGCGCATACCGCGTTGCCCGCCGCGAGCGCCTGCAGGATCTGCACCCCCGGCAGGAACAGCGGATAATTCGACGGCGCCAGGATGAGCACCACGCCCAACGGCTCCCGCCGGATTTCCGCGCTGACGCCGGCAAGCCACACGGGCTTACGGCCGACGGGCCTGGCCGGCGCAAGGATGCGCGCGGCGTGGCGCTCCAGGAAACGCGCCGCGGCGAGCAATGGCAGCAGTTCCACGACCAGCGTGTCCGCTTCCGGCCGGCGGGCGGCCAGCAGCGCGGCGAAGTCCTCGGCCTGGTCCGCCACGGCATGCCTGGCGCGACGGATGATCCGCAGCCGGGTGCGGAGCGGCGTGTTCCGCCAGGTCTCGGCGGCAGCGCGCGCCGCCCGCAGCGCCGTCGCGACGTCGGTTTCGTGCAGTGTCATTCCTGTCCATATGGGCGCGGCCTGGGCGCTCCAAGCCCGGGTTCCCTCGCCGGCAGGATACGGATGCGGCTCCGGGGCGAATGCCTTGCGGCGGCCAGGGGATCACCGCGTCATGGCGTTTGTAGCGCAACGCCTCTCCACGCAGGGCCATGGCGATGCGGCCAGACCTTACGCGCCAGACCTTACGCGCCAGACCTTACGCGATCGTCAGCATCCCCGGTATTACGCGCCGACCATCCGTGTGCGGAACGCGGAGGCTTCGGCGATTCGATGCAGCATGCGGCGCGCCGTTTCCGTTTCGCGCGCAGGTTCCATCGCGTGGTCCAACGCGTTCAGGAAGATCGCCGCACGCCGCACCAGCGCGCGGTCGTGATAGGCGGGTTCACGCAGAATGGCGCAGGCGTCGCTCAGCTTCATGACCAGGTCTCCTGTCTGTTGCCGACAACAGCGGCTGGGATGGTGCTCCGTTCCATCAACCTTCATTCCGCCTGAAGGCGTGTGAATGTCCGGTCACAGCCTGCCGCGCCGCTGCCCCTGCCCGCTATGGACTGGACCACAGCGGCGACATTTGCGCGCCTGTGACACGGATGAATGGCCAGGACGCGCCATCGTGGAGCCGCGACACATGCGCGCGCGCCGCCCATCGCGGGCAGCGGTGCGCAACGGTCAGGCGCGCGGCCAATACGTGGCGACGATGTCGTCGACCACCACCGGCGATTCCGGCAGCAGCGACTCCAGTGCCTCGGGAACCGAGGCATGGCGCTGCGTCCGCCCGACCAGCGGCTGCACGAAGACCGACTCCGCATCCCGCCAGATCAGGCAGCGGCACAAGGAACTGTCATCATCGTAGACAGCAACGACTTCCTCGTATTCCTCCTGACCCGCGCCATGGTCCTGCCGGATTTCCAGCCGCAGGCCATTGCCCTCGGCCCAGGCCTGCATCAGCAGATGGTGCGATACCTCGAAGGAAAGCCCTTTTGGGAGCGTGGGCAGGACGACTTCGGCGAGATACATGGATCCTCCGGACTTGGCGGCAGCGCGGATCGTTTCGGGGAAGCAGACATCGCAACGAGAAGCAGGCTCAGGTTAGTTTCACGAATTTGTGAGAACAAGTGATTTTGATCAGAAATCCGCATGCAAAACCAAACCTCCGGCGGCTGTGTGCGGGGCACGACCCGGATGCGGTTTCGTTTCGTTTTCAGTCGTTTTCGTGCAGACAACGCCGCCGCGGACGCAGGATAACAGTGCAGATACAAATCCGCGCCCGGCCCGCCGGTTCCTATCCTGCCGGCCAGCGCAGCAGCGCTGCCTCGCCCTGCGCGGTCAGGCGGTAAATGCCCCGCTCCACCCGCGCGAACCAGCCATAGACATTGCGCAACAGGATGCTGCCGGCCTCCGGCGCCACCGGCCGCAGGTCCCGCGGCCGCATCGGACCCGATCGCAGGGCCGCGGCACAGGCCAGCGCCTGCTGCCGGTAGGCGGTCATCAGCGGCTGCCGCGTGGACCCGCCCACCGCCGGGTCGCCGACGCGCGCCGCATGCTCCCGCAGCAGGCGCCGCCGCCGCGGCAGGTCCGGCCGCGGCCTGTACGGCCCCGGTTCGGCCAGGACCTCGACCTGCCCGGCGGTCGACACGGCCAGAAGGCCAAATCCCAGCAGACGGCACAGCCGATGCGCCCGGCGGTCCTGGTCACGACCGCGCCGCGTCCGGCGCACCGCCAGCCAGACCTCATCGGCCGCGCGCAACCGGTCGACACCTTGCAGAACCAGGTCCAGGTTCAGCCCCAGCTTCAGTTCGGCGATCACCACCAGCGGCGGTTCCCCCGCCCGCACCGCGACCAGGTCGCAGCCATGCACCTCCCCCTTCACCGCGAAGCCCTGCCGTTCCAGGAACGACTTCACATGCGGATAGAGCGAGGTCTCGGGGTCCCGTGCGACTCGGCGCGCCATGGGAGCATTCCATCCCGCCGGCGCGGCGTTGCCAAGTGCGAACGACACCCCCACGTCAAATGGACGCCGGCGCGGTCAGGAAATGGTTATCCCGCTGTCCACCGCGTAGACATGCCCGGTGACCATCCGCGATTCGTCGGACCCCAGGAACACCGCCATGTTGGCAATGTCCTCCGGCTCGATCGGGCCGAGCAGCTGGGCCTGGGTCATCTTGACGATGCGGGGGACGCCGGTTTCCAGGCGCGACCGCACGCGGTCGGTCATCGTCGCGGCCGGCGCGATGGCATTCACCCGCACCTTCTGCGGTGCGAACTCCACCGCCATGGACCGCGTGATCGCCGCGATCCCGCCCTTGGCCGCGGTATAGCAATCCCGTCCGGTGATTCCCATCAGCGCGACGTTGGACGCCATGTTGATCACCGCCCCGCCGCCCGCGGCGATGATCGCGGGAATCCCGAACCGGCAGCCCAGGAACGTGCCGAACAGGTCCAGCCGGATCGCCCGCCAGAACTCCTCCAGCGGCACGTCCACCACCGTGCTGTCCACGGACGTGGAGCCGCCGGCGTTGTTGTGCAGGATGTGCAGGCCGCCGTAGTGCCGGACGGCCGTATCGATCGCCGCCTTGACGCTTTCCTCCTGCGTCACATCGGTCGCGACCGCGATGCACTGCCCGCCGGCCTGCGTCACGATATGCGCGGTCTGCTCGCCCGCCGGCCCGTTGATCTCCGCCACCACGACCTTCGCCCCTTCGGCCGCCATCGCCCGGGCGGTCGCCCGCCCGATTCCCGTGCCGGCCCCGGTGATCAGGGCAACCTTTCCATCCAACCGTGCCATCGCCGTTCCCCTTCGTTTCTGTCGTCGTTCGAACGGTTCATCCGAACACCGCATCCAGGTCGATCGCACCCGCCATCGCCAGGTAGCCCAGCCGGTTCGGATGCAACTTGTCGCCCGGCCCGCCGATGCTGGTGTTGGGCTGGTGCTCCGCCCGCAATTCGCCCGTCGCCGGGTCCCGCGTCGCGGCATCGAAGTCGATCACCCCGTCGAAGATCCCAGCCGAACGGATGAAATCGTTATAGGCCTGCCGCTTCTGCTCGATCTCCGGCGTGCCATGCGTGCCGTTCGTGCTGTTCAGCGACGGCGTCAGCGTCCCCATGAAGATCCGCACGCCGGGAAGGCCGGCGCGCATCCGCCGCACGCCCTGCTGCACGCCCTCGATGACCGCGCTCACGCTCTCTCCGCCGGTGCCGAAATCGTTGATCCCTTCCAGCCATATCACGACCGACACATTCTCCAGCCCCAGTACATCCC
>JBFXDK010000152.1:0-11874 GCA_050181195.1 Acetobacteraceae bacterium
AAGGGGCGGGACGGGCGCCGCGGCGTTTCTGGTGCCGGTGGTGCGGGATGAGGCGCGCGCCGAACCATGGTCCGCGGCGGCTGTGGCAGCGGGCTTGGGAGAGCGGTTTTCGCACACGCGTGTGTGTATTTTCGTGAGTCGGTCCCTTGGGCTGAGCAGTCGGTGTTTGGCGCCAGGGCCTAATCCGGGTCGCCGGACCGCGCCAAGCGAATTCGGCGCGGGCGGTGCTTTTCACGGATTTTCACGGGTGGTTCGGGGTGGTTTGGGGTAATTGAACAGAAAGTGGGCAGGTTTTTGACGGGTGGGGCAGAACGGAATTTGTAATGATTTTGTGACGGGGCGGGGATGGCTGGTCGTTGAGAGCGCGCGGGAGGGTGTTGGGTTATTGCGTTGAAATCGTGTGGGTTGGATATGGAGAGTGGGAAAGCAGCGCTGTTTTGGGGGGCCGGACGGTTCGTTGCAATTCCATGCGCAACCCCGGGGGTTTCGTTGCAATTTCCTGCGGAATGGCGGGGGTTTCGTTCCGGGTCGCGGCGGAATGAAATGTTGGGCGATTGCCGCATTTTTGAGCGATACATTTTGGGCAGCACGGTAATGCGCGCCTATTTTATCACCGGCCGGGGGTGATGGGCATCGACTGGGAGAGCGACATTGACAGAATGGGGCGAGTCGCTTTAATCCGCCCTCCCTGGCGCGGAGGGGTGCCCGAGTGGCTAAAGGGGACGGACTGTAAATCCGTTGGCGTGCGCCTACGTTGGTTCGAATCCAACCCCCTCCACCAGCCGGACATCGCGCAGTTCCAGGAGCTTAGGTCCGGCATCGGTCCAAGCTCATTGTGCAGCACCCGGACAAGTGTCACCTGGTATCGTTCAATTACGTAAGCTGACCACTGGCGCTCTATGAAGTAATTTCTCGCCCATTTACATCCGACAAAAACACTCCATCCACAAATGTCGCGAGCCGGCAGGCTCCGAACCGCTCTGGCTTGGCAGCTTTTTCGAACTCGAACGCAGAACGGCACTCCTCAGTATCGCTACTGATATCGTAGTAATACCGCGTATCATACATCGGATGCATTTAAATCGACCGACTTGCGCCCCAGGTTTTCACGCCAGAGTTCATGTTGTTCATCGAAGTCGTAGAAGACGCTATAAGCTATCTGGGCGAGTGTAGTACGACGTTCTGGTTCCGCTCTGCCGCTCCGTGGTCGCCCTGTCGCTCCCGCCGGCGTTCCGCCCGGGATCATCATGCGCTATCCTCCGCGCCTCACGCAGCAGGAGGATTGCCATGCCGGAAGTCTATGTCCATGCGGTCGAAGGCCGCACGAAGGACCAGAAGCGCGGCCTGATCCAGGACATCACCGCCGCCGTGGTGAAGAATTTCGGGGTCACACCGGATACGGTGATGGTGCAGATCGTCGAATCCTCGAAGGACAACAAGGCGAAGGGCGGCGTGCTGTTCAGCGAGCGGTAGGCGCGCCGTGGCCGGCACGACCTCTCCGCACATCGGCACGCTGATCGTTCGTCGGTATGGGCGGCGCACAGTGCTGGCCTCGCTGCTGGCCGCGCCGCTTGCCACCGCGCCGGGGCGCGCCGGGGCACAGCCCGCGCCGGTTTCCAGCCTGACCTTCCCCGCGATGCGGCACACGCTGGATGCGACCCATCATGTCGCGGACGGGTATGCGGTGCAGGTGGTGCTGCGCTGGGGTGATCCGGTGCTGGAGGAAGCGCCGGCGTTCGATCCCGCCAACCTGACCGCCGCGGCGCAGGCGCTGCAGTGTGGCTACAACTGCGACTACGTGAATTTCCGGCCGCTGCCCCGCGGCACCGGCGCGTCCGATCGCGGCGTGCTGGTGGTGAACCATGAATACACCAACACCGGCCTGATGTTCGCCGGCATCGGTTCGGCGCGGAACGCGGCGGTACAGTCCACGCTTGCGCAGGCCGAGGTGGAGATGGCGGCGCATGGCGTGTCGGTCGTGGAACTCCGGCGCGACGATGGCATCTGGTGCACGATCCCCGGCGGCGCGCTGAACCGCCGCATCACCGCCAGCACGCCCATGACGCTGTCGGGCCCCGCAGCGGGCCACGCGCTGATGCGCACGGCGGCGGATCCGGACGGGCGCACGGTGCTGGGAACCATCGCCAACTGCGCGGGCGGCGATACGCCCTGGGGCACGGTGCTGACGGCCGAGGAGAATTTCAATCTTTACTTCGGCGGCGATCCATCCGGCCTGCCGCACGCCCCGATGTACCGGCTCTACGGCCTGAGCCGCAATACGCTCTATTCCTGGTCGCGGCATTTCCCCCGGTTCAACATGGAACAGGAGCCGAACGAGCCGCACCGGTTCGGCTGGATCGTCGAGTTCGATCCGCTCGATCCCGCCGCCACCCCGGTGAAGCGTTCGGCGCTGGGCCGGTTCAAGCACGAATGCTGCACGCAGGCGCTGGCGCCGGACGGGCGCGTCGCATTCTACATGGGCGACGACGAGCGGTTCCAGTTCGTCTACAAATTCGTCACCACCCGTGCATGGCGGCCGGGAAATCCCGCGGGCAACCGTGACCTGCTGGATGAAGGCGTGCTGTATGCCGCGCGTTTCCTGGAAGACGGCACGCTGCGCTGGCTGCCGCTGGTGCATGGGCAGGGCAGGCTGACGGCGGAAAACGGCTTCGCCAGCCAGGCCGAGGTGCTGATCTTCGCCCGCAGGGCCGCGGCGCTGCTGGGTGCGACGCCGATGGACCGGCCGGAGGATGTGGAAACCAACCCGGTCACCGGGCGTGTCTATGTCATGCTGACCAACAACACCGCGCGCAAGCCCGACCAGGTGGATGCGGCCAACCCGCGCGGCCCCAACCCGCACGGGCATATCCTGGAGATCGCGCATCCCGACAACGACCACGCGGCAACCCAGGCGACATGGTCGCTGTTCATCGCCGCCGGCCGGTTCGGCGTGGACCCTGGCACGGCCTACAATCCCGCCACGCCGGCCGATGGCTGGTTCTCCTGCCCCGACAACTGCGCGTTCGACAGCCAGGGCCGCATCCTGATCACGACCGACGGTGCGCCGGAAACGCTGCAGGTCGCCGACGGGCTCTACATGGCGGATACGACCGGACCCGGACGCGCCCTGCCGCGCCTGCTGTTCCAGGGGCCGACGGGCGCCGAGATCACCGGCCCGTGCCTCACGCCCGACAACCGCACGCTGTTCCTCTCGGTGCAGCATCCCGGCGAGGATCCGGGATCGACATTCGAAACTCCCTCCACGCGCTGGCCGGATTTCCAACCGGGAACGCCGCCGCGGCCGACGGTGGTTGCAATCGTCAAGAGCGATGGCGGCGTGATCGGATCATAGGCTGGCGCGGGCAGCCGCAACCGCACACCGGGACGCCCGGTGCCGCCCAGCTGCTCATCGGGCGCGGGCCGGCCGCCGCGCCGCGCGCGGCACCGCCCGGATGATCGGCGCGCCTTACCGCGACGGTCCCTCAATCTCGCGCAGCAGCGCCTCGGTCGTCACCTGCCGGCAATAGCCGCGGTTGTTGCGCAGCGACCAGTCGTGCCGCTCCTGCGTCTGCGTCGCACAGGCATCCGTCGGCAGCCTCTGTCATGGATTTGTATGTGCCGCCATCGTGACGCACGTTGTCGTTCTACACGTCCACGAATAGCAGCGCCGCATAGTCGCCGCAGGTCGGGACTTCGCGGTTGAGCCCCTGTGCCGCATCGGGCCGCCGCTCAGACCGCCGCATCCGACCAAGGCGACGGACAGGGCAGATCATGTCCACGCATTGCCAGCGATCGAGGCGCTGCCGCGCGCTGGTGGAGAGGCGACAGCCGGCGCGATCGCGGTGCGCGTGGTGCCGCGGCAATGATGCCAAACCGACGGTCGGCCTCCTGAGCCGCTGCGCAGCAGCCTCGGGAGCAGGAACGGCCCCGCCAGATTGGGAATTTGTATAGGGGCGTCCCAGGAACGCCCATCATCCCGGCCTCATATAGCCATTGCGGCGGACATCCGCTGCGACCAACACTTTGCACGGAACCTGGATAATGAGGAACAGATATCGCGCAACGCTCGCGCTCGCCGGCCTTTTGGCACTCGGCGCCGCCGTCCCGGCGTTCGCGGCCGGAAACGACGAGGCGCAGGAGGCCGTTGCCCTGCAAGGAGCAAAGGTAACTTTGCCCCAGGCCATCGCAACCGCTGAGCAACACACGGGCGGACAGGCCTTTGATGCAGGCGCCGACAGTGAAGGGGGCAAACCACGCATCGTCGTGGAGACCACGGGTCCCAAAGGCGTGCAGACGGTGGTCCTGGACGCGCAGACCGGGAAGATCACCAGTTCTCATGCGGGCGGAGAAAAGGATTAGCGGGGTCGGGCCGGGCTTGAGGATCGTCGCTATCGACGACCTGGCCTGAGTGCCGGCGATCGCCCGATGCCGCCCGGTTCGGGCGATCGCTCCGCAGATCACCAGCCGAGGAACGGCACCCAATGAAGATCCTGCTGATGGAAGACGACCAGGAAACCTCGGCTTTTGTCGCGCGCGGCCTACGTGAGCAGGGCCACGTGGTCGACACCGCCGCAACGGGGCGGGACGGCCTCTTCCTGGCGACCGAAGGCAGCCACGATGTGCTGATTGTGGATCGGATGCTACCGCACTTGGATGGCGTCGCACTGGTTCAGGCGCTCCGCGGCACCGGTGTCAAGACACCGGTCCTGTTCCTGACCGCACTGGGCGGCGTGGGAGATCGCGTACGAGGACTGGAGGCAGGCGGGGACGACTACCTGATCAAGCCCTTCGCTTTCGCCGAATTGCTCGCGCGCGTCAATGCACTGGCACGCCGTCCACCGTTGAATGTCACTCAGACGACCCTGCGAGCCGGCGACCTGGAGATGGACCTGCTGAAGCGGGAGGTCCGGCGCGGCGCCGTGACAATCGATCTGCAGCCTCGCGAGTTCCAGTTGCTCGAATTCCTGCTGCGCAGCGCCGACAGGATCGTGACACGCACGATGCTGCTCGAAGCCGTCTGGGACTTCCATTTTGATCCAAAGACGAACATCGTCGAAACGCATGTCAGTCGATTGCGAGCGAAGCTGTCGCGGTTTGGCGGAACCGACCTGATCCACACCATAAGGGGTTCCGGCTATATCCTGCGGACGCCGCCGGCAACCGAACCGTGAAGCGGATCGTCCTGCCACGCCTGCTGCGGGCCGCGAGTTTCAGGTTCACTGCGCTGTATGTCGCCTTGTTTGCTGCCTCGGCGATCGTCCTTGCGACGGCCGTGTTCCTGGAGTCCAGGTCGGCCCTTCAGCAACAGATGACGGCCCGCATCGAATCTGAAATGACTTACCTGCAGCATGAGCTGCATGCGAACGGCTTGGACCACCTTCGCACCGTCATCGCAGAGCGCGGGCAAGGGCCGGGCGCTCTCGACTACCTGCTTCAGGATGCAGTTGGCGCGCCGCTGGCGGGCGAGATCCCGGCGATAGCAAATCCCAAGCCGGGCTGGATGACACTTCACCTCGCGGAGATGTCGGAAGATGGTCTCCGGGGAGAGAATGTCCGCGCACTGGTGTCCGACCTCCAAGGGGGCCTGATCCTGGCTGTTGGCGGCGATCTCCGCCAGATCAACGATCTTGAAGAAGCCATCATAACGGCCTTTCTGTGGACAGTGCTTCTTGCTGCACTGCTGGGAATAACCGGGGGCGCCCTTCTCAGCAGGGCGTTCCTGCATCGGATCGACTTGATGGTGCGTACCGCAGAAGCAATCATCGACGGCGATATGGAACGCCGCGTTCCGGTGCGGGGAACAGGGGATGACCTGGACCGGCTGGCAACCACTCTCAATCGCATGCTGGACCGTATCGGGACCCTGATGGACAGCCTCCGGCAGGTCAGCAACGATGTTGCGCACGATCTTCGGACACCATTGGCCAGGCTCTATCACAGGCTTGAGGACGCGCGGGAACACGCCCGATCAGTTGCCGACTTCCAGGCTTCGATCGACGCTGCCCTGCGGGAGGCGGACAATCTGCTGGAGACGTTCTCCGCCCTGTTGCGGATCGCGCAGGTCGAAGGGGGTGCACCCGCAGCGAACTTCTCGCTTGTGGATCTGAGCGCTCTGACGGAAATCGTCGTTGACGCCTACCGTCCGGATGCGGAAGCCACGGATCACACCATGACCATCGCGGCACCACCCGGTGTCATGGTGCTGGGCGACCGGGAACTCCTGACACAGGCTCTCGCCAATCTTGTGGAGAACGCGTTGCGGCACACGCCGCCCGGCACGGACATCTGCATTCATCTATACAGTCATCCACATTCCGGTGCGGTTCTTACGATCAAGGACAATGGCCCGGGCGTTGCCGTCGTTGATTTGCCCCGCCTGACGGACCGCTTCTACCGCGGGGAGCACAGCCGCACGACTCCAGGCAATGGACTGGGTCTCAGTCTCGTCAGTGCCGTCGCCGAACTTCACCACGCTCATCTGAGCCTTCGAACACTGCAGCCGGGCTTGCAGGTCGATGTTTCATTCCCCCCGGTAGCCATGACCGCATGCCACCCCGGCGCAGCCCCGTAATCCAGGAGTACGAAAATGAACCGAGCGCCGGATCACGCCATCAGCAAGGTCCCCGCGGTTACGCTGGGATTCTGGCTTATAAAGATTGCGGCTACCACGCTGGGCGAAACAGGTGGTGATGCCGTCACGATGACGCTGGGTCTTGGCTACCTGACCGGCACGGCGATTTTCGCGGGAATCGTCGTGCTTGCCATTGCGGCACAGATACGGACAGAACGCTTTCATCCATTCATCTACTGGACGGCAATCGTCGCAACCACAACCGTTGGAACGACCATGGCCGATCTTGCCGACCGCTCACTGGGGATCGGCTATCCTGGCGGCACGCTGGTTCTTTTCACGCTTCTGATGGGAACGCTTGCTCTTTGGCATTGGTCGCTCGGGTCGATTTCGATCGATCACATCACATCCGCCACGGTCGAGGGGTTCTACTGGGCAACCATCCTGTTTTCACAGACACTCGGCACCGCGCTGGGTGATTTTCTGGCCGACAGCGGCGGCCTCGGCTACCGGGGAGGCGCACTGGTCTTCGGAGCCGCCCTGCTTATCGTGGCGATCCTGTATCTTTACACCTCCCTGTCCCGTGCGGCGCTGTTCTGGTCCGCCTTCATTCTTACCCGCCCGCTCGGCGCCACAGTTGGCGATTTCCTGGATAAGCCGCTTGCTCATGGCGGCCTGGCCCTGGGCCGGTTCGAGGCGTCTGGCGTTCTTGCCGCGATCATCGTCGCCGGCATCCTGCTGATCCCCCAGCGGCCTGGCCAGCACCCCGGAACCTACGGCCAGACATAGGGAGATGTCCCACGCTTCATCCGCGGCTCAGTCCGGAGGACCGGCAATCTCGCGCAGCAGCGCCTCGGTCGTCACCTGCCGGCAATAGCCGCGGTTGTTGCGCAGCGACCAGTCGTGCCGCTCCTGCGTCTGCGTCGCACAGGCATCCGTCGGCACCGTCACCAGATAGCCAAGGTCGCACGCGTCGCGCACGGCGGAATCGATGCACTGGTCGGTCAGGACGCCGGCGATGATCAGCGACCGGACACCCAGGTTGCGCAGCACGTAGTCGATGTTGGTGGACATGAAGACGCTGGACGAGGTCTTGGGCAGCACGATCTCGTCCCCCGCCGGCGCGATGGCCGGCAGCACCTGCGCGTCCCAGCAGCCGCGGGGGACGAAGAGGTTGCTGATCTTGTAGTCCAGGCTCATGTCGCGCCCGTCCTGCGTCAGCGCCTCGATCACCGTGTACAGCACCTCGATCCCGGCCTTGCGGCAGGCAGCCTGCAGGCGCTGCATGTTCGGCACGGCGGTTTCGGCCATGGTGCGCAGGAAAAACCCGTAGCGCGCGTCGCGTTCGGCCTCCGTCATGGATTTGTATGTGCCACCGTCGGGACGCGCATTGTAGTTCTGCACGTCCACGAACAGCAGCGCCGCGTGGTCGCGGTCGATCGGGGCCTCGCGGCTGAGCCCCTGTGTGCGCCAGTCGCGGGTCATCGGCCGACGGCGTCCGTGCGCAGCAGGCCGTGCTGATCGCGCATCACAGCGGATCCCAGTCGAACAGTTGCTCGGATGTATCCAGCGGCATGAAGGCCTGGCGCAGCGCGGGCGCGGCCATTTCGGCGATCGTCTCCGGCGTCCAGCCATCGGCGCGATGCACGATACGGATCGGGCGCGGCGAGGAGAACAGATAGATCTCGTTCATCCGCGTGCCGAACACCTGCCCCGTCACGCCCTTGGCGGCGTCCGACGACAGGTACACCGCCAGCGGCGCGTTCTTGTCCGGCGTCATCTTCTGCGCCTTTTCCACCGCCGCCTTCTGTTCGGGCGTGTTGGTGGGGATCGAGCTGGTCATGCGGCTCCAGGCCCAGGGCGACAGGCAGTTGGACCGCACATTGTATCGCGCCATGTCCAGCGCGATCGACTTCGACAGGGCGGTAATGCCAAGCTTGGCGGCGGCGTAGTTGGCCTGGCCGAGATTGCCGACAAGGCCGGAGGTGGAGGTGATGTGGACGAAGGTCCCGCTCTCCTGCTTGCGGTAATGTTCGGCGGCGGCGCGGGAGACGAAGAAGCTGCCGTTCAGGTGGACGGAAATCACCGACAGCCAGTCATCCTCGCTCATGCGGTGGAAGATGCCGTCGCGCAGGATGCCGGCATTGTTCACCACGGCATCGATGCGGCCGAAATGGTCCAGCGCCGCCTGCACGATCTTCCGCGCCGATCCCCATGCGGCGACGGATTCGGTGCAGATTTCCGCCACGCCGCCCTTCTGGTTGATCAGTGCCTTGGTCTGTTCGGCGGGGGATGTGGACCCGCCCTCGCCCGACAGCGACGCCCCGATATCGGCGATGATCACCCTGGCACCGGCGCCTGCCATCATGATCGCGATCTCACGCCCGATGCCACCGCCGGCACCGGTGACCACCGCGACCTTGCCCTCCATCATGCCTGCCACGATCTGCTCTCCTTGTTGGCGGCGGGATTCGCGTCGCACAATGCTGCGCAACGCGAGAGACGTCGAGACATGCTGGGATTGAATCAGGACTTCCCGCTGCTGCTGCCCACCATCCTGGAGCATGCGGCGATGAATTTCGGCACCACGCCGGTGATCTCCCACGGCCCGAACGAGGCGGTGCGCACGACCTACGCCCAGACGGCGGTCCGCGCCCGCCGGCTGGCGTCCGGGCTGCGGCGGCTGGGGCTGCGGGACGGGGTGATGGCGGGATCGCTGGCGTGGAATTCGCACCGGCACCTGGAGCTGTTCTACGGCGTGACCGGCATCGGCGCGGTGCTGCACACGGCCAATCCGCGGCTGCCGGACCTGCATATCGTCTACACGATCAATTTCAGCGGCTACGATACGCTGTTCATCGACCTCGATACGCTGCCGCTGGCCGAACGCCTGGCCGGACAGCTGGAGCACGTGAGGCGCTATGTGCTGATGGCGCCGGCGGGCGTGCGCCCCGACACGTCGCTGCCCCTGGTGATCCCGTACGAGGACCTGATCGACGCCGGGGAAGCGGACTTCGCCTGGCCCCGCGTGGATGAGCGGGCGGCCTGCCTGCTGTGCTTCACCTCCGGCACCACGGGGCAGCCGAAGGGCGCGCTCTATGGGCATCGCGGCACGGTGCTGGGGGCGATGAGCACCGGGGCGGGCAATGGCTGGGGGTTGTCGGCGGATGACTCGATCATCGCCATCCCCGGGTTCTTCCACTGCAACGGCTGGGCGATCCCGTTCCTGGGGCCGATGTTTGGCGCGGGCCTGGTGATCCCGGGCCGGCGGATGGATGCGGCCTGGCTGCACCGGCTGATCGTGGAGGAAGGCGTCACTGCCGGCCCGGGCGTGCCGACGATCTGGCTATCGGTGCTGGACCACTGCCGCGAGACCGGCGCCGGCCTCGGGCGGCTGCGGCGGCTGTATTCCGGCGGCACCGCGCCGCCGGCGGCGATGATGGAGGCGTATCTGCGCGATTACGGCGTGCGCACGCTGCACGGCTGGGGGATGACGGAGACGACCAGCGCCTCCACGATCTCCTTCGCCGCGTCCGACCTGCCGGAAGCCGAGGCGATCGCGGCGATGCGCACGCAGGGCAAGCCCGCGTTCGGCAACGAGATTCGGATCGTCGATGATGCCGACCGGCTTCTGCCGCGCGACGGCACGACGGCCGGGCATCTGCAGGTGCGCGGGCACTGGATCTCCGCCGGCTACTTCCGCCGCCCGGATGTGGACGTGCAGACGCCGGACGGGTGGATGCGCACGGGTGACGTGGCGGTGATCGATCCCGACAACACGCTGCACATCGTCGATCGCGCGAAGGACGTCATCAAGTCGGGCGGCGAGTGGATCAGCAGCCAGGCCCTGGAGGACGCCGCCGCAAGGCATCCCGCCGTGGCCGAGGCGGCGGTGCTGGCGATGGCACATCCGCGCTGGCAGGAGCGTCCGCTGATGGTGGTGGTGCCACGCGGGGAGGTCACGGAAGCGGCGCTGCGGGATTTCCTGGCCGGGCTGGTGCCGAAATGGTGGCTGCCGGACCGGGTCGTGTTTGTCCCGGAACTTCCGCACGGGCCGACGGGCAAGCTGGCGAAGAACGTGCTGCGGGACTGGGTGGCGGCGGGTCGGGTGCAAGTTTAGCGCCCGGATGACCCGGTTCTGACCCGCTGGAGCCGATATATGCGGCGTGTAGGGACAATCGTGATGCGTCCGCTCTACACCCCCGCCAGGGCCGCCGACAGATCCGCCAGGCTGAACGGCTTGCGCAGCCGCGGCCATGTCACCCCGGCCAGCCCGTCCAGCTCCGCGAACCCGCTCGCCAGCAGCACCGGCAACCCGGGATGCAGCGCCCGTGCCCGCGTCGCCAGTTCCACCCCCGACATGCCCGGCATCATGTAGTCGGTCAGCAGCAGGTCGAAGTCGCCGCTCCGGTCCAGCACATCCAGCGCCTCGGCGCCGGAGGCGACGGCCCGCACCGCCTCATGCCCCAACTCCTCCAGCATCGTCGTCGTACTCGCCAGCACCAGCGGATCGTCATCCACCAGCAGGATACGCAATCCCCGCTCATGCTCGGAGTCGGCGACACGGGCGCCGTCGGTGGGCGCTCCCTCGGTCAGGGCGCCTGTTCCTTCCTCGCTGCGCGGCAGCCAGATTTCCACCGTGGTGCCCTGCCCGGGCCGGCTGGACAGCTGCAGCGCCCCGCCGGATTGTTCGACGAAGCCGTGCACCATGGATAGGCCAAGGCCCGTGCCCTTCCCCACCCCTTTCGTGGTGAAGAACGGATCGGCCGCCCGCGCCAATGCCGCTGCGTCCATGCCGCAGCCGGTGTCGGTGACCGACAGCACGACATACGCGCCCGGCGCGAGCCGCGGGTGTGACGGGCGGTCGAGGAACGTGGTCTCGGCCGCGTCCACCCAGGCATTGCGCGCCGCCAGGCGCAGCCGTCCGCCCTCGGGCATGGCGTCCCGGGCATTCGATGCCAGGTTCAACAGTGCCAGTTCCATCTGGTTCGGATCGGCCCGCAGCGGCCACACATCGGGCGGCAGATCATGCTCGACCGTGATTTTGGCCCCAAGCAACGGCGCCAGCATCGGGCGCAACGTGTCCAGCAGCGCGGGCGGTTCGATTGCCCGCGGCACAAGATCCTGCAGGCGCGCGAACGCCAGAAGGCGGGCGGTCAGGGCGGCACCACGCGTGGCGCCCTGCAGCGCACCGTCCACGAGACGGGCGGCACGCGTATCCTCGGGCGGCAGCCGGCGCGCCAGCAACTGCAGGTTGCCCAGGATGATCGTCAGCAGGTTGTTGAAGTCGTGCGCCACGCCGC
>JBFXDK010000153.1:0-11630 GCA_050181195.1 Acetobacteraceae bacterium
TCACTTCATCGGGCTGTAGTCGGTGGGCAGCAGCATGACATTGTTCATTTCCACGATCGCGCCCGCGCCCTTGGCGACGAAGGCGAGCCATTCGGGATCCTTGAACAATTCGCCGCGGGCCTGCATGCGCGCCTCGAAGCTCTTGTAGTTCCACATGTGCAGCACTTCGTTGGGCTGCGGCGCCTCGCCGGTCCAGATACCCACGTTCCTGGAGTATTTCTCCCGCACCGGCATGATCGCCTTGAAATCCGCAGCCCAGCCGGCCGCTCGTCCGGGGTTGAAGCGATACATGCGCAGTTCATAGATGCCGCCTTCCTGCGCCGGCGGCGTAATGCCGTAGACCAGGTTCAGGAACCGGATGTCCTGGCGCGCGATCAGCGGCCGGATATTGGGGACGTATTCCTTCGTCCATTTCTCGTTCTTCGACAGTTCATTCCGCAGCCGCTCGCGTTCGGCATAGCTTTCATACTGCCACAGATGCCAGATCTGGTTCAGTGAGCCGAATTCCGATGTCCAGTAGCCGCAGTTGATGCCGTAGTTCTGCCCGCGCGCGGGACGGCCCACGGTGCGCGCGATGTCCAGATACTGGTTCAGCTTGCCCTGGTGGAACGTGTAGGTGCGCAGTTCGTAGAGCATCGTTTCCTCCCGTCTTCTTTCCGGCGACGGGCGCCCGGCTGTTGCCGTGACGCCCGCATCAGGTCGCGCCGCTATGCCGAACCGCCCACACGGGGGATCGGCAGCCCCAGATTCTCCCGCAGCGTCGCGCCCCGGTAATCCTTGTGATACAGGCCGCGCTTCTGCAGTTCGGGAATCACGTATCGCACGAACTCGGCATAGGTGCCGGGAACATGCGTTGCCGCCACCACGAACCCGTCGCAGATACCGGTCGAGAACCACTCCTCGAGCCCATCCGCCACTTCCTTCGGCCCGCCGACGAACGGCTTGTTGGGACGCGCGCGATGGCTGTACTTGATGAAGTCGCGCGGGGTCGGATTGCGAATGCCGGACGCGGCCAGCACCCGGTCGCGCATCGACTGCGTGCCGGAAATCCCCGCCAGTTCCTCATCGGTGAAGGGTTCATCGATGCCCTTCGACGCGAAATCGAAGTTCATCGCTTCCGACAGCAACGACAGCGCGTCGATGTCGGTGGTCAGGCGCTCGGTCAGCGCCATCTTGTCCTCGGCCTCCATCTTCGTTTCGGCGCAGATGATATAGGCCGAGGGCGCGATCACGCAGTGCCGCGGGTCGCGGCCGTTGGCGGCGACGGCTTCCTTGATCTGCTTGTAGTTCTGCCGCCCGATGTCCAGCGTGGGCGGGCTGCCGACGAACAGCAATTCGCCCCACTTGGCCGCGAACTGCTTGCCGCGCGCGCTCTGCCCCGCCTGGATGACGACGGGATGGCCCTGTTCCGACCGTGGCACGGTGAACGGCCCGCGCGAGCGGAAGTATTTTCCTTCGTAATCGATGCGGCGCACCTTGTCGCCGTGCGCAAACAGGCCGGTCTGCTTGTCCTGCACGATCGCGTCGTCATCCCACGACGTCCAGTGGCCCATGACGATTTCCATGAACTCGTCAGCCTGGTCATAGCGGCTGTCGTGTTCGGGATGCATCTCCTTGCCCATGTTCAGGGCTTCGCCGTCGTTCATCGACGTGACGACATTCCAGGCGGCGCGCCCATGCGTCATCAGGTCGATCGTGGCGAAGGCGCGGGCGACATCGAACGGCTCGAAATACGTGGTGGTCTTGGTGGCGCCCAGGCCCAGCCGCTTCGTGGCCATGCCCATCACCATCAGCACCGCCAGCGGGTCCATCTTTACGCAGCGGATGCCGTATTCCACGGTGTGACGATGGTCGTTGCCGAACCGGTCCGGCATCGCCAGGCGGTCGTCGAAGAAGGCGACCTGGAACTTGCCTTCCTCCAGCACGCGACCCAGGTCGGCATAGTATTCGGGGCTCCAGGTATCGGTGCGCGATTCCGGGTGACGCCAGGAGCTCACCAGGTTCGTGCAGTTCTGGGCTTGCAGGAAGCCCACCATCACCATTTGTCGATCCATCGGGACGTCTCTCCGAAGTCAGAAGGGCATGTCGCCGCACACGGTGACGCGGTGCATCAGCCGGGTTTCAGCGGGATAGTCGTTCACGGCGAAATGCTGCGTGCAGCGATTGTCCCAGAAGGCCAGGGAACCGTTCCGCCAGTGGAAGCGGCAGGTGAACTCCGGCCGCACCGAGTGGGCCCGCAGATAGTCGATCAGCGGCCGGCTCTCCTCCTCGGTCATGCCTTCAAGGTACTGGACATGATTGCCGATGTACAGCGACTTGCGGCCGGTCTCGGGATGGGTGCGCACCAGCGGATGCATCGACGTGGTCTGCACGTCCTTGGGCGGCTCCACCGTCTTCATCGCAATCGTCGCGGCGTTATAGTCCATGCGCGAGACGCCGCCGCGCTTCTTGTCGCCGACGCAGACGCCGCGCATGCGCGACAGCATCTGCTTCATGCCGTCCGACAGCGCGTCATACGCCAGGTACTGGTTGGAAAACATCGTATCGCCGCCGACGGACGGCACGTGCTTCGCGTACAGGATCGTGCCCATGGCAGGCTTGGGGGAAAACATCTGGTCGGTGTGCCAGGACCCGCCGAAGTTGCGCTTGTCGGCCGGGGTCTTGCGGATTTCCAGCACTTCCGGGCAGTCCGGCATCCCCGCCATGAACGGGTGCAGGTGGATCTCCCCCCAGTTGCGCGCGAAGGCCAACTGCCGCTGGGGCGTCAGGGAATGGTCGCGGAAGAAGATCACCAAGTGATCCAGCAGCGCCACGCGGATTTCGGCGAGCACGTCTTCCGGCAGGTCCTGCGACAGGTCGACGCCGCTGACCTCGGCGCCCAGCGCGCCCGAGATCGGGGTGGTTTCGATGTAGCGGTATGTCGTGTTCCGCATGCCGTCCATGAACGTTTCTCCGTGACGCAAGTCCAGCCAAAGGCGTTCCAACAAGGGTGAGCGGACGTGGTGAGACGATTTGCTACTCCCCGGCGGCCGCCATGCGTTCCTTCTCCGCCATGCGCGCCTTCAACTGCTCGGGCGTCAGGCGGACGATGTCCTCGTTCTGGTGCGAATAGAGGTCGTACTGTTCCGTATCCAGATCCTCCAGCACGATCCGCCCGGACAGCACGTCCTGCTTCCAGGCCTCGTGTTCGGGCTGGCGCGCGTGGAATTCCGGCATCACCTCCCGGGCGAACAGTTCCAGGCTGTCGCAGATGTCCTGGTGCGTGGTCTTGCCGGCCTGGTTCAGCAGGATCACCTGGTCGACATGCGCGTCCTGGAACTGCCGCAGCCGCCTGCGGATGGTTTCAGGCGAGCCGATCAAGCCGTTGCGCAGCGCCGCCTGCGCCTTGTCGCTCTTGCGCCATTCCTGGTACTCGGCCCACAGATTGCCCTTGCCTGGCGCATCGACGCCCTTCCGGCCGTAATAGCCCAGCGCGAAGATGAAGAACGTCCAGCCGGACGCCTTCTCCACCGCTTCCTCATCGGTCGGCGCGCACATGAAGCCGTTGACGATGGCGACATTGGGATTGACGGCATAGTCCGACAGCCGGCGCGGATTGTGCAGCAACTGGTTGTAGTATTTGTGCACCCAGGCACGCGCCGCGTCGGGGGAAACGAAACTGAATCCCAGCGCACCCATGCCCCATTGCCCCGCCTCGCCGATCGTGCGGATATTGGAACAGGCGATCCACAGCGGCGGATGCGGCTTCTGCAACGGCTTCGGCACGACGTTGCGGGCCGGGAAGTCGTAGTACTGGCCGTGGAACTCCCAGCTGTCGCGGGTGAACATCGGCATGATGGCCTGCACCGCCTCTTCCCACCGGTCACGCTTGTCGCGGACACGGATGCCGAACGGATGCAACTCGGCCGGACCGGCGCCCTCCCCCATGCCCAGCTCGACGCGGCCGCCGGAAATCAGGTCCAGGGTGGAAACCCGTTCCGCGACGCGATGCGGCTGGTTGGTGGTCAGCTGCACGATGCCATGGCCCAGCCGGATATTCTTCGTGCGCTGGCTGGCGGCGGCCAGGAACACCTCGGGGGCGGAGGAGTGGGAATATTCCTCCAGGAAATGGTGCTCCACCTCCCAGATGTAGTCGTAGCCAAGCCGGTCGGCCAGCTCGACCTGGGCGAGCGAATCCTGGAGCAGGTCGTACTCGCTCCGCTCGGCCCAGGGGCGGGGGAGCTGGTGCTCATAGAAGACACCGAACTTCATGGCCGTTCCTCGTCGTGCGGGTGGGCGAAACGCTCGCACCGCACCCCGGCAGCGTCAAGCGCGGCGAGGCGCTGCCTCGCGCTCCGCCAGGGGCCTTGCCCCTGGACCCCACCAAGGGCGACGGCCCTTGGAACGCGATTCTTTGGTTGGATTGTCTGCCGGGGGGCCAACCCGGACCTCTCACCACCTCGGTTGGCCCCCCGGCAGACAATCCAACAAACGAGTTGGGATCAAAGGGGCTCTGCCCCTTTGCGGAGGTCCAGGAGGCAGCGCCTCCTGGTCGGGGTCCGGGGCGAAGCCCCGTTGCCACCAGCGGCCTCGGATGACAGAACCGGCGCCGAGGAAACGCCCACCGCAAGGAAGCGCCCATGCCGAACGAGCTCCCGGCGCGTGGTTCGGACACAAGGCGCCGGCTGGTTCTCGCCGCCTGCCTGATCGCGACCTTCATGGCCGCGGTCGAAAGCTCGATCGTCGCGACCACCCTGCCCACCATCGTCGCCGACCTCGGCGGGTTCAACGTGTTCAGCTGGGTGTTCACGATCTATCTGCTGACCCAGGCCGTCAGCATCCCGATCTACGGGCGGCTGGCCGACCTGTATGGCCGCAAGCCCGTCATCTTCGTGGGCACCGGGATGTTTCTCTGCGGCTCCATCCTGTGCGGCCTGGCCTGGAACATGCCGTCGCTGATCTGCTTCCGGGCGCTGGAGGGCATTGGCGCCGGCGCCATCCAGCCGATCGCGGCGACGATTTTGGGGGATATCTACTCGCCGACGGAACGGGGGAAGGTGCAGGGATTGGTGTCCTCGGTCTTCGGCGTGTCCGCGGTGATCGGCCCGTCGATGGGGGCCTTCCTGATCCAGTATGTCAGCTGGCGCGTGGTGTTCTGGGTGAACGTGCCGATCGGCGTGGTGGCGATCATCATGCTCGCCGTGTTCCTGAAGGAAAATGTGGAGCGCCGGCCGCATCGGGTGGACTGGCTGGGATCCTTCCTGCTGCTGCTGGCATGCGGCGCGCTGATGATGGCGCTGGTGCAGGCCGGCCGGCTGGAGCACCTGACCCTTGTGCTGCTGATTGCGCTGGGCATCGCCGCACTGCTCGCGCTGTTCCTGCATGAACGCACGACAGCCGAACCGATGCTGCCGCTGGAGCTGTGGCGCACCAACCGCATCGTGGTCGTCGGCAGCCTGGGCAGCTGCTTCGCCGGGGCGGTGATGATGGGCGTCTCGGCCTTCCTGCCCGCCTATGTCCAGGGCGCGATGGGGCGTACCGCCATCTCCGGCGGCCTGGTACTCGGGGCCATGTCGGTCAGTTGGGCCGCCGCCAGCATCCTTGGCGCCAGGCTGATGGCACACACAACCTACCGGCTGGTGGCGGCCTGCGGCGGGCTGTGCCTGCTGACCGGCAGCACCATGCTGGTGCTGCTGCGGCCGGAGCACGGGCCGTTTGTGGCCAGCATCGGATCCTTCGTGATCGGCATCGGCATGGGGTTCTGCAACACCGTTTATATTGTCTCGATCCAGGCGTCCGTGCCGTGGCGGCAGCGGGGTGCGGCGACGTCATCCAGCATGTTCCTGCGCTTCGTCGGCCAGGCGGGCGGGGCCGCCGGATGCGGGGCGGTGCTGAACGCGACGATGCTGCGTCTGGACCCGACCGCGGCGCATGCCGTGGACCGGATGCTGGATCTGGGTGCGCGCGCCGCCATGGACGCGGCCGAGGTCGCCCGCCTGACCGACATCATCGCGCGATCGCTGCAGAACGCCTATCTGCTGGCCGCGGCGTTTGCCGTTGTGACCCTGGCATTGGCGTTCGGATTGCCGGCCCGGCTGAATCCGCGCCAGCAGATCAAGCCGGACTAACCCCGGAGTTCCCGCCGCACGATCGCCGCGCCTTCGGCCATCGCCTTCAGCTTGCCGAACGCCGTGGCGCGCGGCAGATACTTCATGCCGCAATCCGGCGCCGCGACCAGCTTCCCCGCATCCACATGAAGCAGCCCGGCGCGCAGCCGCTCGGCCACGATCTCGGGCGTTTCCACCGCGGGATCGCCCAGGTCCAGCACGCCCAGCATGATCGTCTTGCCGGCCAGGTCCTTTAGCACGCCCAGGTCCAGATGCGGCTGTGCGGCCTCGATCGAGATCTGGTCCGCCGCGGTATCGGAAAGCTGCGACAGGAAACTGTAGCCGGTGGGCTTGTTGGCGACGACGGCGGCATAGCCGAAGCACAGATGCACGACGGTTGGTCCAGGCACGCCCTGCAGCGCGCGGTTGATCGCCTTGATGCCGTAGCGCGCCGCCTTTTCCGGCGATTGGCGCACCCAGGGTTCGTCCAATTGGATGACATCGACGCCGGTGGCTTTCAGGTCCTTCAGTTCCTCGTTCACCGCGACGGCGTAGTCCATCGCGAGTTCTTCCTCGTCCTTGTAGAACGCGTTCTGCGCCTGCATGGACAGGGTGAACGGACCCGGCAGGGTGATCTTGGTGGCGCGATCGGTGTTCGCGCGCAGGAAGTGCGCGTCGCCGGTTTCCACCGCGCGAACGCGTCGGATGCGCCCGACCACGCGCGGCACCGGCGTGCTGCGCCCGGTCTGGGAACGGACCAGGCCGGGCGTGTCGGCGTCGATCCCCTCCAGCGCCAGGGCAAAGCGGTTGGAATAGCTCTCGCGCCGGATTTCCCCGTCCGAGACAATGTCGATCCCGGCCCGCTCCATCTCGCGAATGGCCAGGATTGTGGCATCGTCCTGCGCCTGCTCCAGCCAGGGGTCGGCGATGCGCCACATGTCGTGGGCATGGACGCGCGGCACGCCGTGCTGGTGCAGGGTGGCGCGATCGACCAGCCAATCGGGTTGCGGATAGCTGCCTACGACGGTGGTGGGCACCAGGTGCGTGGGATAGGTCATGGCAATCAGGCCGGCGCGCGGTCGAGGATTGCTTTCAGCGTGTCCGCGCCCTTCCATCCGGGCGGGGAGACATGCCCGCCCGTGGCGATGCGGTTGCGCTGCGCATCTTCCCAGTGCTTGCCGTCGAAGAACCGCGTGGGCTTCAGGGCGGGACCGTCGATACCGTCCAGGCAGCGGGCATTGACGGTGACCTTGTCCGGCTGGGAACGGGGCACGTAAAACGGATGCATCCCGCAATGCGAGCAGAACGGATGCTGTGCCACACCGGTTTCGAACGTGTACACGGTCAGGTCGTTCTTTCCGCGCAGCAGTTCAAAGTCCTGGGGGAAGACGGGCAAATGGAAGATGCCCTTTTTTGTGCAGATCGTGCAGCTGCACTGGGAGAGTTGATCGAGGTCAACGCGGGCGCGGAACCGGACCCGGCCGCAATGGCAGCCACCTTCACGGGTTTCGAGCATCTTGCATCTCCCCTGTCTGGTTCCGGTAGGTGTCGCAAATCGGGGGGATGGCGTCCATCCCCCGGGGCGGCGTGGACGACAGGGCTGTGACGCCCCCTGGATCAGGCCAGTCGCAGCGCTGGGGACAGCGCGGACGATGGCGGCGGCCGTTGCCGATTGCCATCAAGTGGCCCGGACCGATCGATTTCGCTCATGCTGATCACCCCGAGCAAATCCGTGCCGCGCCGGAGCAGATTGATGCCGTCAAGCGCGATATCGATCGGATCGTCGCGCGCAGCTGGCGGGTGCGGCGCGACTGGCCTTCCTGCATTTCGGCAAGGGACGGCATCCCGCCCGCCTGAACTTCGGCGATTGCGCCGCCTATGCGCTGGCGAAGGCGCAGGATTTGCCCCTGCTGTTCAAGGGGATTGATTTCGCGCAAGCGGATATCGTCGCTTCTGGAACGGTATGATGATCCGGGGGCTGTCGGCGAGGATCTGTCTGAACCGACGCATGACCCGGAACGTTCCCTGCCCAGGTGGTCGAACAAGGAACTTCCAGCCCACCCCCCTACACGATCCCCCGCGCCCGGAACTCCGCGATCCGCTCGGCCGTGTATCCCAGTTCCCCCAGGATCGCATCGGTGTGCTCGCCCAGTTCCGGCGTCGGGCCCAACGCCTCGGGCTGCGGGTTCGCGGTCATGTTGATCGGTTGGCCCACCACCCGGATGTCGCCCAGCTTCGGATGATGCACGGCGCGCGCGATCCCCAGATGCTGCGTCTGCGGTTCCGCGAACACGCCGGCAATGTCGTTGATCGGCCCGCAGGGGACGCCGGCCTTGTTGATCGTCTCCAGCCAATAGGCGCTGGGCTTCGTCTTCGTGATCTGCGCGATCTGCGCATTCAGGTCCTTGCGGTTCTTCGAGCGCAGCCCGCCCGTCTTCCAATCGGGGTTGGACAGCGCCTGTTCCCAGCCGATCGCCTTCACGAACCGCTCCCACAATCCCTGGCCGGAGGCGGCGATGTTGATATGCCCGTCCGCGGTGGGGAACACGCCGGTGGGGATGCCCGTCGGATGGTCGTTGCCGGCCTGGCCCGGAACCTCCTGCGCGATCAGCCAGCGGCTCGCCTGGAAGTCCAGCATGAAGATCTGCGCTTCCAGCAGCGACGTGTGGACCCACTGGCCCTTGCCGGTGCTCGCCCGCTCCATCAGCGCCAGCAGGATCGCCTGCGACAGGAAAATGCCCGCGGTCAGATCGGCGATCGGGATGCCGACGCGCACCGGGCCCTGGCCGGGCAGGCCGGTGATGCTCATGAGGCCGCCCATTCCCTGGGCGATCTGATCGACACCGGGGCGCGTGGCGTCCGGGCCGCTCTGCCCGAACCCCGAGATGCTGCCGTAGACGATGCACGGGTTCACCGCCGCGATCGTTTCATAATCAACTTTCAGGCGGAACTTCACATCGGACCGGTAGTTCTCCACCACCACATCGGCGTCCTTCGCCAGTTGCATGAAGATGGCGTGCGCCTCGGGCTGCTTCAGGTTCAGCGTCATGCCGCGCTTGTTGCGGTGCAGGTTCTGGAAGTCGAAGCCGTGGCGGTTGCCGCCGACCACGTCGCCCTTGGCCTCGCCCGGCGGCTCGATCTTGATCACGTCCGCGCCCCAATCCGCCAGCTGGCGCACCGCCGTGGGCCCCGCGCGATGCGCGGTCAGGTCCAGAACCTTCAATCCGTTCAGGGGCAGGTGGGGCATGGCGTCCTCCGGTTTGGCGCGGGATGCGCGGCGATAGCATCGCTGCCCCGGCATGGAATGCAAGCGCCGGGGCGGGGCGGGTCATCCGGTTTGCGGCAGCGGCTCGTGCGGGCGGCCGCGGTCGCTGACGCGGATCTGGTGTTCGAACGCGCGCAGGCGCTTGTAGACCGACATCAGCTCCACGATCGTGGTCCAGCTGTTCACCAGGTATTGGAAGGAGCCTTCGACGCGCCCGAACGCCCGCACGATCTGCTGCATCACGCCCAGCGTGATGGCGCCCGACACCAGGGTAGGGCCGAGCGCGATGTAGGGGACAAGGACGCCGAACTGCAGGTAGGACCATCTGGCAACGTCGAAATACATGTAATGAAAGAACAGCCGGAAATAGTTCCGCCGGACATGGCTGAACAGCGTCCCCAGCTTTTCGGGTTCGGCGCGCTGATGGTCGTCCTCGCCATAGACCAGCTCCTTGCGGTAGGCCGCCTCCACCCGCTGGTTGTCGAATTCCAGCCCCGGCAGCTTGAAGCCGACCAGTGCCATCAGCACCGTGCCGGCCAGCGCGAACAGGATCGCGACCCAGACCAGGGCGTGGTTGACCGGACCGATCCAGGGCAGTTCCTTCACCTGGGCGGACAGGGTCCACAGGATCGGCAGGAAGGCGATCAGCGTCATGACGGATCGCATGAAACTGACGCCCAGCCCTTCCACCAGGCGGGCGAAGCGCATCGTGTCTTCCTGCACGCGCTGCGACGCGCCCTCGATCGTGCGGACGATGTCCCAGTGCGCGGTGTAGTATTCGTTCATCGCCGTGCGCCAGCGGAACACGTAATGCTTGATCAGGAAGTCGGTCAGCACCGCGATCAGCACGTACAGACCGGCGATCCAGCCGAAGGTCATGAGCTGGGCGAAATATTCGCCCATGCTCACCGATCCCGGCTGGCCCAGCGCCTTCTGGATCATGTTGTAGAAGGACCCGAACCACTCGTTGATCTGAACATCGAGTTCGACCTTGTACCAGGTCGAGAACAGGATCAGCGCGCCGCCCGGGATGGACCAGGCGATCCAGCGTCGGGACATGAAAAATGATCGGAACAACCCTGGCTCCCTTGTTGTCGGGCCGACAGGCGGCCCGGCTCCCGCGCGCAGGCTAGAGCCTGTTCGCCGCCGCCATGCAAGCCGAATCGCGGCCTGCCGCGGCCCCCGCCCAGGGTCTGGCGGTTGCGTCATGCGCTGGCGGGACGCACATTGGCGGCGTCGAGACCAGGGAGACTACGCCGCCATGTGGCCCATCCGTTCCGCGCTGTTCGTGCCCGCCCACCGCCGCGACTGGGTGGCGAAGGCGATCCGGGTGTCACCGGGGGCCGCGGTGCTGGATATCGAGGACTCGGTGCCGCCGCAGTTCAAGCCGCAGGCGATGGAGCACCTGAAGAGCGAGATCGCCGAGTTGAAGGCGGCCGGCGTCGGCGCGTTCGTGCGTATCCAGCCGCTTTTCGACGGGTCGGCGGCCGAGGTGGCGGCCGCGGTGTGCGACGGGCTGACGGCGATCGTGCTGCCCAAAGTGGCCTCGCCGGTGGAGATCCGGCGGTTGGCCGATATGTTGAGCTACTACGAAGGCCGCGCCGGCGTCGAACATGGTTCAGTCGGCATCCTGCCGCTGCCGGAGACGGCCGAAGGGATGCATTGCGCCTGCGACCTGGCGAAGGCGAGCACGCGGGTGCGCGGCATCCATGGCGCGCTGAGCGGACCGGTGTCGGGCGACTTTGCCCGTGCGTTCGGGTTCCGCGCGACCTCGGACGGGATCGAGCAGCTGTACCTCGCCTCCAAGCTGGTGCTGGACAGCCGAGCAGGCGGGGCGATGTATCCGATGGCGGGTATCTTCGGGACCCCGCAGGATGACCTGGGCGCGGTGGAGCGGCTGATCCGCCGCGCGCGCGACCTTGGCTATACCGGGGTTGCGGTGATGCACCCGACGCATGTGACCATCGCGAACGAGGTGTTCCGCCCGACGGCCGAGGAGGTCGCGTATTTCGAGGGGCTACTGGCGGCATTCGAGGCGGCCGAGAAGGCGGGCCTGGGCGCGGTAAGCTACCAGGGGGCGATGGTCGACTACGCCATGCTGCCCCTGGCGCAGGAAGTGCTGGCGGAGGCCCGTCGGAATCAGGGGTAGGCAGGGACCGAAGATCGTTCTGAATATAAACGCAAATCCGGTCGTCACCCCGGATCGCCGTTGCAGGCGGCATTGCGGGTTCGGCGCCATTTCCTGAGGCGCCGGCACATCCGTTCGTATCCAAAACGCT
>JBFXDK010000154.1:0-11424 GCA_050181195.1 Acetobacteraceae bacterium
TCTATCCGAACGCCCCGACATCGTGGGTGATCGCGGTGGCGATCTCCCGCACCATCCCGAACAGGCGGCGCATCGGCTCGAAGATCTCCTGATGTTCCCGCGCGTACGCCGCCGAACCGCGCGGTGCGGCCGGTTCGCCATAGTCGCAGTCGGCCGCCGGGTCCGGCGCGGCCGGGAAGATATCGGCCAGCATGCGCAGTGAGGCCTCGATATCCAGCCGCAGGATCGCCGCTTCCAGCGTCGTGCGCGTCACCCCGTGCCGTGGTGAGAAATCGGAAATCTGCGTGGCCAACAGCCAGATCCGCTGGATCAGCGCAAGGCGCAGGGCGTGCAGCAGCACCTCCCGGCTTGCCATATGGGGTGCGTCGGGCCAGACCGCGCGCAGCGCGAGGTGATCCGCGGAAATGCGCCGGAACATCGACTGGGCCGCGGCCCAGATATCCAGCCGCTCCAGCGCGCGGGCGACCGCCACCAGTGCCTCCCGCCGGCCAGGGCGGCGCGTATGCGCGGCACGGTCCAGCCAGGTGCCCGGGTCCAGCGAGGCGATCACCGCGCGCAGCACATCGATATCGGAATGCGCCAGCGCATGCCGTGCGAAATCCACCGCGCGCCGGAAGCGCCGGCTGCTGCCCAGCATTTCCGTGAACGTCTCGGGATGCCGCGCCGCCGCCGCACCGAGGCCGTGCAGCGTGTTGGCGCACCAGCCGAGTTGCTGAAGGATCGCATTGTTTGGAATGGCGCGCAGTTCGCGCGGGTGGCGGATCAGGGCGGCGGTGCCCATCCCGTCCGCCTGGCGGGCGGCGGGGCGCGATCCGGTAGGGTCCAGCAGGGCCGGGCCGTACGCGCCCAGCATCGCGCCATAGCCGGGGTCGTTCACCAGGCCTTCCATCCCCGTCCGGATCGCGGCAAAGAAATCCGCGGCGAAGTCGGGATTGGCATAGACCGGATCGGGGCCCTGCGCGGCGCCGAGCGTCAGGCCGACGGCGGGGTGATAGGTCTGTTCGGCGATGCGCGTGACCGTCGCCAGCGCGAGCTCCGGCGTGCCGAACAGCAGATACCCATCGCCGCCCTGGAACGCCGCCTCCTCGCGGACGGCCAGATCGGCGTCCTTCAGCGCATGACGCGACGCGGTGGGCGAGAGGTATTTCAGCCGGTCGGCGAGTGAGCCTGGATGGGCGCCACGGCCGATACTCTCGCCGTGGGTGTCGAACAGGATCACCTCGACCCCGGTCACGCCATGTTCGGCCAGCACCTGGCTGATCTTGAAGCGCAGGCGCTCGATCAGGTAGCTCGCCGCCAGTTGCCCGACATAGCGGCCGGAATCCGAATAGCCGAACTGCAGCGCCAGCCGGCCGGTGGCTTTCAGGTAGTCGCGGTAATGCGGGCTGCGCAGCGCCTCTTCCAGGACACCCGATCCCTGTTCCAGCGCTTCCGCGGTTTCGAACAGCGGGCTGATCTCGATATGGCGTTCCACCCCGAACAGGCGCGCAAGCCACAGCGCGGCGAGCAGCGTGTAGCCGGTCTCGGTCTCGGCGATCAGGAAGCGGATGGGAATCGCGCCGTCCACATGCTTCACGATCTGCGCGACCGTCATCATCAGCCTGGCGGCCGAGGCCTGTTCGGCCAGCAGGGCGCCGAAATCGACCGGTTGCGGCGTCACGCCGTCCAGCGCGGTATTGATGGCGGCGAACAGCGCGCGCCTTCGCGACCGGTCCTCGGGCGGATCGGTGATGCCCAGCCGCTGGCGCACGACATTGTGGATCTGTGCCGCGTTCAGGCGGACATGAGTATGGGCAAGCGCCAGCCCGTGCGACAGCAGGCCGGCCCGGGCAACGCACAAAGCGAGCTTCGCATGGTCATCGGCGCCGGCGATCGCCGTTTCGAACAGCGGCAGCAGCGGCAGCGGCGTGGTCAGCGCCTCCTCGCGCCGGCCAATCACGGCGTGGGCGAAGGCGGCGACCGGCGCCGGTTCGTTGCCACTGGGACAGGCGGCGATCTGCGCCTCCACCGCCGACAGCGCCTGGCCGACGCGGTCCCCAAGCTGTTGCGCGGTGGGCAGCATCGCCAGCTGCGCCTGCAACCGGCACAGTTGCAGGCGCTTCATCTCCAGCCGCAGCCGCAGCGTATCCCACCAGCCGATATCGGTGCGCCCGTCGGTATCGTAACCAACCCAGCTCGACAGGACCACGGGACGCGGCTGCAACTCGGTCCAGCGATCAGGCCAGGCGGAACGGGCGGTGGCGATCAATGCCGCGTTGAAGCGATCGATGGCATCGCGGCCATTGCCGATCGCGGCGACCGCCTGGGTGAATTCATCCTGAAGAGTGATGGGCGGCGGGCGATGCGATTCGAAGCGGGGCGCGGGGCGCCCGCACGCCGCCTCGGCCAGCGCGGTCGCGACGGGCAGTGGCAGGGCGAAGGTGGGGTGCGCCGTGAACACCGCGGCGAACCGGGTGCGCTCGACCAGCGCGCGGTACTCCGCCCAGCGCACCGGGCTGTCGTTCGGATCGGGCCGCAGCAGATGCGCGGCAAGGCCCGCCAGCACGGCGTCGTTCGCCGCGGGGTCGATGCCGCCGACATAGGCGGCGATCCGCCTGGCGCGGTCGTCATAGGCAAGGTCGCGAAGGTGGCGGATGAGCGCGGCGATGTCGCTTTCGGTCAGGGTGCCGGCGTCCATCCGGCGGGTGATCGCAAGGGCCACCAGAAGGACGGGATTGCCGAACGGGTCCTCGCCGACCCGGGCGCCGACACGCGCCGTCAGTTCCAGCAGTTCCTGGGCGATCGCAACCGTCGTATCGGATGGCGGCATCGTGTCCACCCACGCATCGTGCCCGGCTTTGTGCGATGCAGCAAGAGCGGGATGGCAGCCGACCCGCCTTGGCAGAGCGGCGTGATCGCAGGCAGGATGGGGCATGAGCATCGACGGCCAATCCGACGACACCATCCGCTCCATCCTCGCCACGATGCGCCGCGTCGCGCTGGTGGGCGCATCCGAGAAGCCGTGGCGGGATTCGAACAGTGTGATGCGCTTCCTGCTGGAGCGCGGCTTCGACGTCACGCCGGTGAACCCCCGCCTGCGGGGAACGCTGATCCACGGCCGCGGCGCCGTCGAGAAGCTGGCGGATGCCGCGCCCCTGGAGATGGTGGACGTGTTCCGCAACAGCCGCCATGTCGGGCCGCTGGTGGACGACGCGATCCGGTTGGGGGCGCGGGTGATCTGGATGCAACTGGGCGTCATCGACCATGATGCGGCCGAACGGGCCCGTGCCGCTGGCGTTACGGTTGTCATGGACCGCTGTCCGGTGATCGAGGATCGCCGGCTTGGTCCATTCCGCCATTGAAGCGCCGTCGGGGCAGGGCCACATCCCGCGCAAGATCAACTTGGGAGCACCGTAGGGGACCCAGATGACGAACGAGGAACGCGAGATCATCACCCAGTTCATCGCACGCGTGGGTGGTGCGCCAATTCCTGGGCAATCCGGGATGGGCGGTTCAGTGCCGGCGACGCAGGCCAAGCTGCCACCCGTTGATCGCGAGGCCGACGGGCTGATCGACCAGCAGTTCCAGCGCTATCCGGAAGCCCGCTATCGCATCACCCAGCTGGCTTTCGTGCAGGAGCATGCACTGGTGGAAGCGCAGAACCGCATCCGGCGGCTGGAGTGGGAACTGCAGCAGGCACAGATGGCGGCCCAGCAGGCACAGCAGGAAGCGGCGCAGCGCCCGCAGGGGGGCGGCGGCTTCCTTGGCGGCCTGTTCGGCGGCGGACGCAACCAGGCACCCCCGCCCGGCGGCGGCTGGGGCGGTCAGCGCGGACCGCAGCAGCAGCAATACTATCAGCCGCCGCCGCAGCCGCAGTATCCGCCGGGCTACAATCCCGGTGTGTTCCAGCGCCAGGGTTCGGGCTTCCTGGGCTCGGCCTTGACCACCGCCGCGGGCGTCGCCGGCGGCCTGGTCCTGGGCAATGCGCTCATGGGCATGTTCTCGGGCGGCGGCAGCGGTTTGGGCGCGGCATCCAGCCCCTGGACGTCTCCGGCCGGGGCGGTGGACCAGGGCGGGTGGGACTCGGGCGGTGCGGCCGGAGCCGACCAGGGCTTTGCCGATACCGGGTCGTGGGACCAGCCGGCCGACGACCAGTCCTGGGGCGACGGCGGCGGCGGGTCCTGGGGTGACAGCGGCGGCGGATTCGGCGACGACGACACGTTCTGATCCGCGCTGATTCTGAGCCGCGCTGACGCCGATCCAGCGATTCTCGGGTTCCTGCATCACCCAGACGGCGGGCGCGCCTGCCGTCTGGTTCGGTCTCCCTGGTCGGTCGCCCCGGTCAGAGAAGATCGAGCGGCTGCTTGCGCCGCGGCGGCGGATGCGCCGCATCGATCTCCGCCAGGTCGTCGGCCGTCAGGCTGATATTCGCTGCCGCGGCGTTCTCGCGGACATGTGCCGGGGTTGACGCCTTCGGGATGGAGATCACGTGCTCATGCCGCATCCCCCAGGCGATCGCCACCTGCGCGGCGGTGGCGCCGTGGCGCTTGCCCACCGCCGTCAGCGCGGAGGATCGCAGCAGCCGGTCGGACCTGTGGCCGAGGGGGGAATAGGCCATGACCGATACGCCGCGCGTGGCGCACCAGGGCAGAAGGTCGAATTCGACCCCGCGGCTTCCGGGGTGGTACAGCACCTGATCGCTCGCGCAATGGGCGCCGTCGCGGACGGCGGACAGTTCCTCCATGTCGTCGGTATCGAGGTTGGAAACGCCCCAGTAACGGATCTTGCCGGCGGATTTCAGCGCTTCGAACGCCTCCACCGTCTCGGCCAGCGGATGGCTGCCGCGCCAGTGCAGCAGATAGAGGTCGATCCGGTCGGTGTTCAGCCGCTTCAGGCTGCGCTCGCACGCCGCCGGCACGCCGCTGCGCGAGGCATTGTGCGGATAGACCTTGCTGACGATGAACAGCTTGTCGCGCTGCCCGGCGGCGGCCTTCGCGACCACCTCCTCCGCGCCGCCATTGCCATACATTTCCGCCGTATCGATCAGCGTCATGCCAAGATCGATGCCAAGGCGCAGCGCATCGGCTTCGGCCCCTGCCGCGTTGCGCCGCTCACCCATGTACCAGGTGCCCTGGCCAAGCGCCGGGACGGTTTCGCCCCCGGGAAGCGTGACCGTCCGCATCACCCGGCCGCCTGTTCGGCGATTCGCATGACCCGCATGAAATTGCCTCCCCAGAGTTTTTCCAGCGCCCCGCGATCATAGCCGCGACGCAGCAGTTCGACGGTCACGTTCGCGGTCTGCCCGGCGTCGTTCCAGTCCGAGAAACCGCCGCCGCCGTCGAAATCCGACGAGATGCCCACATGGTCGATGCCGATCCGCTTCACCGCGTAATCCACGTGGTCGGCGAAGTCGGCGACCGTGACCTCCTCGGGCTTGGCGTTGGGCTTGATGAAGGCGGATACGGCGGTGATCTGGATGACGCCCTTCACGTCCCGGATCACGTCGAGCTGCCAGTCGGTCATGTTGCGGGAATGATCGCACAGCGCGCTGACGCAGGAATGCGTCGACACGACCGGCGTGCGTGAGAGTTCCGCCGCCTGCACCATCGTGTCGCGGGAGACATGGGCGACATCGACCAGCATCCCCACCCGGTTCAGTTCCTGGATGGCAAGCCGGCCGAGGTTGGACAGCCCGCCATGCTCGGTTTCCCGATCACCGAGATCGCGCCGCGGGTTGCAGGAATCGGCCAGCCCGTTATGGCCGTTATGGGTGAGCGTCAGGTAGCGCGCGCCGCGCGAGCGGAACGCGGCGATCCGGCCAAGGTCGCTGCCGACGGCGAACCCGTTCTCCACGCAGGGCACGATGGCCAGGACCCCGTCCCGTCGCGCCGCCTCGATCTCATCGGCGGTGGGCGTGATCCGGACGGGAATCCCTCCGTCGCGGCTGGCGAGCGCATTGATATGGTCCAGCATGCCGATCGCCCGGGCGAAGGCTGCGTCCTCGTTGGCCGGCGTGCGGGTCGCCTGCGGCACGTAGGCGACGAGGCATCCGGCGCTGAGGCCGCCGCGCTTCATCTTGGGCATGTCGACCTTGCGTGGACCATCCTCGAACGCGTCCGGGCCAGTGGGCCAGGGAATGTCGATATGCGTGTCGAGTGTCAGCAGGCTGGCGTGCAGGACAAGCGGATCGGTGTGCATGGCATCGTTCATGAAGGTGGACGCTCGCAGATATCCGTCCGGGACGGAAGAGTGCGCGGACAAGCAATCTTGACTCGGCTCCGCTCGTCTGCCGATGCGGGCATTCGTGTTATCCGGCCGACATGATTCCCGTACTGTCTCCGATCACGCGTTCCCTGGGCCAGCTCGACGACCGCGCATTCCTGGGCGTCGTCGCGCGCGGTCTGCTGGGATCGGCCGCCTGCTTTGTCGCGCTGCACGTCTTCGCCGTCTGGGCCGTGCACAATCTGCTGGGGCTGGAGGGCATGATCGCCTGGGCGGTGGACCTGCTCGCCGCGGCCGGGGCGACGCTGTTCTCGCTCTGGCTGTTCGTGCCGATCGCCGCCGCCATCGCCACGCTGTTCATCGACCGGGTCGCCGCCGCGGTGGAGCGGCGCCATTACCCCGCCCTGTCGCCGCCGCAGGGCGCGCCGCTGATCGAGCAGGTGGTGGATGGGATCGTCCTCGGGCTGCAGGTCCTCGGCCTGATGGTGCTCGCGCTGATCCTTGCCCTGCTGCTGCCGGGTGTCGGCGTGGTGCTGGGCTGGGCGATCGCGGCCTACGCGCTGGGACGCGGGCTGTTCGTTGCCGTCGCCATGCGGCGCATGCCCCGCGAGCAGGCCAATGCGCTGTATCGGCAGAACCGGCTCGCGGTGCTGGTCCAGGGCGGGATCATGGCGTTCGCCGCCTGGATTCCGCTGGTGAACCTGCTGATCCCGGTGATCGGCACGGCGGCGATGGTGCATGTTCTGGATACGATCATGATGCAACGGTCGCGGTTCCCGTATCCGAATTGAACGGCTGCGGATCGTTGTGGAAAATCAGCCGGGAATGCTGGCCCCGAATCCCGTTTGCATGCTAGGCGGGCCGCCTGGAGTCTCTGGACACAAGGTGGGGTAACCGTTGTTCAAGCGCCGCAAGCCCGATGAACCCGCCGCGCCTGGCACGACGCTGCCGGCCGGCCTGCCTGGGGGCGACGATGACATGGCGGGCGAGCCGCGCCCGGAGTCAGGCCAGACCCATCACGCGTCGGACACACCGCATGACAGCGGCCTAGGCGTGCCCCCGTATCGTCCTGTTCCGTCGAAGGATGCGCTCTCCATGTCGCGACCGCCCTTTTCCAGCACCAATCCAGCCGCGCCGGCAGCCCCGGCCAGCACCGCGCGACCGGCCGCCCCGCCCGGGCGACCCGCGATGCGCGATCCGGCGGAGCGCCGCACCCTGGTGGTCGGCCGCGGCATCAGCGTGCAGGGAACCGTGCAGGATGCCGAACGCCTGGTGGTGGAAGGCACGGTCGAGGCCAGCATGATCCACGCGACCGAGCTCGCGATCATCGGCGGCGGCGTGTTCAAGGGTGAGGTCGAGGTGGCGGATGCCGAGATCGCCGGCACCATCGACGGCACGCTGACCGCGCGGGGCAGCCTGATCGTGCGCGCCACCGGCCGCGTGCTGGGCACCGCGCGGTGCCGGCGCCTGCAGGTCGAGGATGGCGGACAGATCACCGGCCGCATCGAGATGATTACCGATCAGCCGAACAGCGACCAGCCGCCCCGTCAGGCCGCCGAACCAGCGGTGTGACAACGCCCCGGTGCCAGCCCCCGGATGCCTCCGGCAAACGCGGGCAACGCCGCATGGACGCCGTATGAAGGACGGCATCAGCGACGCCGCATAAGAGGGTGAGCGTGCAACCCGGGCGCCCTGGCCCGACTTGACCCACCGCGTTGTTGAAGGTGGTGGAACATGGGCGTGGCTGCCTCATTTCGCGCGCGGACGGCGGGATCATGAGCGCCCCCGCCAGCACCGTCGGGCACTCGGGCGGCATGGCGCTCGGCGATGCCGCGCCCGCGCTGCTGCCCTACGGCCTGCTGGGCGGGACCGCGGTGCATCTCTGCATCGACATGCAGACGATGTTCGCCGGGCGCACGGACTGGCATGTGCCCTGGATGCAGCGCGTTCTGCCCGCGGTCGAGCGGCTGGCCCGGGCGCAGCCGCAGCGCACGATCTTCACCCGCTTCGTGCCGCCGGAAACGCCGGATGAGCTCGGCGGCGCGTGGCGGCGCTACTATCATCGCTGGGAGCAGATGACCCGCGCGCATCTGGATCCGGCCCTGATCTCGCTGGTGCCGCAACTCCTGCCGTTCGTTCCCCCCGCCATCGTCCTCGACAAGCAGCACTATTCGCCGTTCGCCGAACCCGCTCTGCAACGCTGCCTGCAGGAACGCGGCATCGACGCACTTGTCGTGAGCGGGGCGGAAACCGATGTGTGCGTCCTGGCGACGGTGCTCGCCGCGGTTGATCTGGGTTACCGGGTGATCGTCGTCGCGGATGCGGTCTGCAGCGCCTCGGACCTGACGCATGACGCGTTGCTGACATTGTACACGCAACGCTTCGGCCAGCAGATCGAAGTGGCGAACGTCGAGACCGTCCTGCGGGTCTGGCGGTGATCCCGCCCGGTTTCCCGCGGGACCGGTGACGCCGCGACCCGCCATGCTAGAAGAGACGCCCTGATCCGGAGCCGATGCCCATGCCCGACAGTCTTTCCACCACCGACGGCGACAGCCTGATCATCGACATGATCGGCAAGTTCTCGCAGGAGCGGCTGGCCCCGCAGGCCGCCGCCCGCGAGAAGGCGGGTCGGATCGAGCCCGAGGTGATTGCCGAACTGGGGCAACTCGGGATTTTCGGCGCGACCACGCCGGCGCAATGGGACGGGTCGGAGATCGATCCGGTGACCTATGCGCGGGCGCTGGAGGAGATCGCGGCCGGTGACGGCTCGGTTTCCACCATGGTCTCGGTGCATAATTCGCCGACCTGTATCGTGATCAACGAATTCGGCACCGACGCGCAGAAGGACCGCTGGCTGCGCAAGCTTGCTACGGGCGAGCATATCGGGTCGTTCGGGCTAACCGAGCCGCAGGCGGGTTCCGATGCTTCCAACCTGCGCACCCGGGCCGTGAAAAACGGCGATCGCTACATTGTGAACGGCGCCAAGCAGTTCATCAGCAACGCCACGCATCCGGGAAGCCTGGTATTCTTCGCGGTCACGGATCCTGCGGCGGGCAAGCGCGGCATTTCCGCCTTCGTGATCGACAAGTCCCATCCCGGATTCGCCGTGGCGCGGACGGAGGAGAAGCTGGGCCAGAAGGCCTCGGACACCTGTGCGCTGACCTTCGAGGACATGGAGGTCCCGGAGGACCAGCGAATCGGCGCCGAGGGGGAGGGATACAAAATTGCGCTGTCGACCCTGGAAAGCGGGCGGATCGGCATCGCGGCGCAGAGCATCGGCATGGCCCGTGCTGCGCTGGACTATGCGATCGGCTACGCGAAGGACCGCAAGGCGTTTGGCGGCGCCATCATCGATTTCCAGGCGGTGGGCTTCCGGCTCGCGGACGCCAAGACCCGGCTGGAGGCCGCGCGCCAGCTGACGCTGCATGCCGCGCGCCTGAAGGGGGAGGGGCGGCCGTCGCTGGAGGCTGCGTGCATGGCGAAATTGTTCGCCTCCGAAGCAGCCGAGGCCGTGTGCACCGCGGCGATCCAGACCCTGGGGGGCTACGGATTCCTCGCCGACTATCCGGTGGAACGGATCTATCGCGATGTGCGGGTCTGCCAGATCTATGAAGGCACGTCCGACGTGCAGAAACTGATCCTGCAGCGGATGCTGTGAACCCGGCCCGGAAAGGCGTGCGGTGGGTAGCGAGGGCGCGTGGCCTTAGCACCTGATTAACCCGATCCGCTCCATACTCGGCGTCGCAAGCGGGACGTTTCTCCGATGCGACGCTATATTCAAGCAGCGATGGTGCTGGCCGGGTCTATCTGGGCAGCCGGCACACAGGCCGGCGGACGCGGCGACTGGTACGACTGGGATCGAAATTGGGGGGCGCGATGGGAGCGGGGACCGCGATACTACGCGCCGCCGCCCTTGGCCTGGGCTTATCGGCCCTTGCCGCCGCCCGTGGTGCTCGTGCCGCGCCCGCCCGTTGCGACGTACAGCTTGCCGGCACCGCAATTTTCCTACTGGTGCGACGATCCCGTCGGATATTATCCCACCGTCCCACACTGCAATGGCCCGTGGCGGGAAGTGTTTCCCCACGGGACGAAATGAGGAACATGCCTATGTCATCGCTGAAAGCGCCAGCCTCCATTCTGGCGTCGCTGCTCCTGCTGAGTGCGTGTGCCCAGACGCCCATGGGGCCGTCAGTCGCCGTCATGCCGGCTCCTGGCAAGCCGTTCGATGTGTTCCAGGCCGACCAGGCACTTTGCAAGGACTATGCGGAAGGACAGGTCGCCGGGGGCGCGGAACGCGAGACGACCAGGCAGTTGGGTACGGCGGCGTTGACCACGGTGCTGGGCGCCGGGCTGGGTGCCGCGATCGGCGGCGGCCGGGGTGCCGCGATCGGTGCCGCCTCCGGCGCGCTGGGTGGTGCCGCGATTGGCGGCTACCAGGGATCGCATGCGAACATGAGCCTGCAGCAGCGCTATGACGTCGCCTATTCGCAATGCATGTACTCCCGCGGCAATCAGGTGCCGGGCTTCGTGCCGCAGGCGGCCGCGCCATACCCGCCTCCAGGCCCCATCTATCGCTGAACAAGACGGGGGGTGCCGATGCCCCCTAAATCACGTCACTCCGGACCAGATGGCAACGTTCCGCCTCTCATCGCGTTCTCTGCCTGTCGGACGTGAGCGGGATCATCCGCCACGACAACAGAAGGATGGAGGCGATGGGGAATCGGACATGGCTGATCGCGCTTGTCGGGATCGGGCTTCTGGCCGGGTGCGGGCAGCAGCAGCCTGAGCGTGCCGAAGGCGGCGCCGCGACCGGAGCGGCCACCGGAGCGGCCATCGGGCTGGTCGGTGGCCCACCAGGGGTCGTGGCCGGCGGCCTGATCGGCGGCGCGGCAGGTGGCGTGGCCGGTGCGGCGACGGAGGCCGACACCGTGAACCTCGGCGCGCCGCCGTGGAACGACAAGTCCAAAGCCGGTCAGAAGGCGTCGGAATACATGCGGCAGTAACCGCGGTGTCGGTTTCGTCATGAACGAAGGCCGCGCCGAGGCAGGCGCGGCCAATGATCATCTGGCGACCGAAGGCGCAGAACGATAACCGGAGCGGGGTGCACCATGCGGACCAGACTGCCATCACGCACGATTGTTCTCGGTCTGGCGTTGATCCTTGGTGCCTGCGGGACGCAGCAGCCCGAGCGCACGACCGGGACAGCCGCCGCGGGCGCGGGTA
>JBFXDK010000155.1:0-11166 GCA_050181195.1 Acetobacteraceae bacterium
GTCGCGCGCGCGCTCGCGATGATCCTGCGCGCTCGTGCCGATCTCGCCTCCGCTGCGCTTGCACGCACCTTGGGTGCCCGTGCCCAGCCGGATTTCGACTGGCCGGCTCCGCCGCTCCTGGCCGTCCCGCCTGGTCTCGAAGCCGCCGCCCGCGCCGCGCGGCAGGCAGCGACCGCCGCCGAACCAATGCACCACCGCATGACGACCGCGATCCTGATCGCCGGACCCGCGGACGCGCTGCTGGGTATTGAAACCGGCGGCATCGCGCCGGCCTTCTCCGCCCTTACCCAGGCCGGAGCGCTCAGCCGCGGATCGCGAGCCTGGCTTGCGAACCACGGCGTCACGGCGGAGGAAGCGCTGGCGATGGTGCTGGCCGGCGACAACCCGCTGCCGATGGTCGGCGCAGAGGACCACGCGGCCATGCACGATGTCGTTGCACCGTTCATGGGCGCCATGCCGCCACGGCCAATGCCGTTGAAGGTGCCTGCCGCCGCCGCGCGCCGCCGCGACCTGCCGGGCCGCCGCTCTGGCTACACTCAGAAGGCCTCGGTCGGCGGGCACCGGCTTTATCTGCGCACCGGCGAATATGACGACGGCACGCTGGGGGAGATTTCGGTCGCATTGCACAAGGAAGGCGCAGCATTCCGCGGGCTGATGGACAATTTCGCCCTCGCGGTCAGCCTGGGGCTGCAGCATGGCGTGCCGCTGGAGGCGTTCGTGGAGGCCTTCACCTTCACCCGCTTCGGGCCGGCCGGTGCGGTCGACGGCGATCCGGCCGTGCACAGCGCCACGTCCCTGCTGGACTACACGTTCCGCCATCTGGCCGCGAACTACCTGGGACGGCGGGACATTCCGGAAGCCGAGATCGAGGAGCCGGATACCGTCGGCACCGGCGCCCGCGACCAGTCGCCGCTGCTGCCGCTGGACCTTCCGGCCGACGCATCGCCACGCGCCCGCCGCCGAGCGCTGCGGGTGGTGTCCCGGTAAGCCACGCGTCGCTCCCCGTCCGCTCCAGGCGTACGGCACGGCGCGATCCGTGCTGGACGCACCGCGTCATGCCAAGCACTCTGGCAATGGATGGCGCAAGGAGACAACCATGGCGGGCAACATCGAAACCAGGCTGGCGGAACTGGGCATTACGCTGCCGCGTCCGATGGCACCCATCGCGAACTACGTTCCCTATGTCGTAACGGGAAATCTGGTGGTGATTTCCGGCCAGCTCCCGGCGATCGACGGCCGTGTCGCGGTCACCGGCAAGGTGAGCTGGGGTGTCTCGGTCGACCAGGCCAGGGAAGCCGCGCGGCTTTGCTTCATCAACGTCCTGGTGCACCTCAAGGCGGCCTGCGACGGCAACCTGGACCGCGTCCGCCGCGTGGTGCGCCTGGGCGGGTTTATCGCGGCTCCCTCGGACTTCACCGATCAGGCACAGGTGATGAACGGCGCCTCGGATCTCGCCGTCGCCGTGTTCGGCGATGCCGGCCGGCATGCGCGCACCACGATCGGTGTGCCGTCGCTGCCCGCGGATGCCGCGGTCGAGGTCGAAGGCATGTTTGAGATCGGTTGGTAACGAAATCGTGATGTCACCTCGAGCAGAGCCGACGTAGTCTGCTGCGTCGCTCTCGTGGCGGGTTCTCCCGAAAACGAGCCTTGGGAAGTCACGAGTGGTGACTTCAACACGGGTTCTTCCCGTGACCTACCAAAAGGCAACGGACGCGGTCAATGACCGTGGCCGCACAGGGAGTTTGCTGCATGTCCATCACACCTCGCGTGTCCCGTCGCTCTGCTCTGAAGTTCGGAGCCGCCGCCGCCGCCTTGCCGCTTGTCCATATCCGGACCGCCGGCGCCGCCGGCAAGCTGTCGCTGGGCTTCTGGGACCACTGGGTTCCCAAGACCAATGACGTCCTGCGCAAGCAGGTCCAGACCTGGGCCGAGAAAAACAAAGTCGAGACGAATATCGACTTCATCACCTCGAGCGGCGGCAAGCTGATGCTGACCGCGGCCGCCGAGTATCAGGCGCGTGTGGGACACGACGTGCTGCCGGTGTCGAACTGGGACGTGATCAACTTCGCCGATCGGATGGAGCCGGTCGACGAGGTGGTCAACAGCTTGCAGAAGCAGTACGGGAACTACTCGGAAACCTACAATTACCTCGGCAACATCAAGGGCGCCTGGCGCGCGGTGCCCTCCAGCACCGGGTCGCTCAACCTGACCTGCGTCGGCCGCATCAGTCTGCTGAAGAAGCATGCCGGGCTTGACATCCAGAAGATGTATCCCGCGGCCCCGTCGGACAAACCCCTGGGCGGCGAATGGAATTACGAGGCATTCCTGAAGGCGGCCGAGGCGTGCTCCAAGGCCGGGTTCCCGTTCGGGCTTGGCCTCGGCTCCACCAACGACTCGATCAACAACACCGGCAGCTGGTACCAGGCGTTCGGCGCCGAACTGATCGACGCCAAGGGCGAGATCCAGGTCGATTCCGACAAGGTCCATAACATGCTGGAATGGGGTCAGCGCTTCGTGAAGGTCCTGCCGCCTGACACGGTCAGCTACGACGACGCGTCGAACAACCGGGCGCTGATTTCCGGTCGCAGCGCGCTGATCATGAACCCGCCATCAGCCTGGGCAGTGGCCAAGCGCGACGCGCGCGAGATCGCCGAGGATTGCTGGTCCTTCCCGATGCCGGCGGGACCGGCCGGGCGCTTCATTCCCTACAGCTACGCCTTCTACAGCATCTGGGAGTTCGCCCAGAACAAGAGCGCGGCCAAGGAACTGGTACACTTCCTGCAGGAGCGCAAGCAGGTCGAGGAGCGCGACATCGCCTCGGAAGGCTATGACCTGCCGCCGTTCCAGAGCATGTCGGACTTCGCCATCTGGTCCGAAGTCGAGCCTCCGAAGGGCACGATCTACAACTATCCGCTGCGGCCCTGGCACGACTCGAAGCCGTCGATCGCCGCCTACCCGGCGCCGCCCGAGATCGCGGTGCAGGTCTATCACCGTGCGGTACATCCGACGATGCTGGCCAAGCTGCACAGCGGACAGTCCATCAAGCAGGTGGTGGATTGGGCACGTGGTGAGCTGGAGGGATTCCTGCGTTAAGCGCTGCACCGCGGTGCAGAATCAGGTGTGACATTTCCCGCCGTCGGGCATAGGCTCCGTCGCATGCCCGACGGTTCAGCCACGCTGACCATGACCCTGCATGCATCCATCGCCGAGGTGGATGCCGCCGACTGGGACGCCTGCGCGGGGGCCGACAACCCGTTCGTCAGCCATGCGTTCCTGAGCGCGCTGGAAGACAGCGGATCGGCCGGCCGGCGCACCGGCTGGCTGCCGCAGCACGCGGTGCTGCGCAATGCCGACGGCACGGTGGTTGCCGCCGCGCCGATGTACGCGAAATCGCACAGCTACGGCGAATACGTGTTCGATCACGGCTGGGCTCATGCGTTGGAACGCGTCGGCGTCAGCTACTATCCCAAGCTGCAAGTCGCCGTGCCGTTCAGCCCTGTCCCCGGACCGCGCCTGTTGCGTCGCCCGGGCACCGGCGTTCCGGTCGCCGTCCTCGCCGATGCGCTGGAGCAGGCCTGCGACTCGCATAAATTGTCGTCGGTGCATGTCACGTTCTGCTCCGAGGAGGAGTGGGCGGGTCTGGGCGCCGGAGGATGGCTGCAGCGCCTGGGGATGCAGTTCCACTGGGAAAACGCCGGCTATACGAACTTCGACGATTTCCTGGGCGCGCTGTCCTCGCGCAAGCGCAAGGTGCTGCGGCGGGAACGGCGGGATGCAAATGCCGCCGGACTGACCTTCCACGCGTTGTCGGGCGCCGACATTACGGAGTCGCACTGGGACGCGTTCTACCGGTTCTATCAGTCGACCGTGGACCGCAAATGGGGATCCGCGTACCTCACCCGCAAATTCTTCTCCCTCCTTGGCGAACGCCTCGGGCATCGCGTGGTGCTGATGGTCGCCGAGAACAACGGCGTTCCCGTAGCCGGCGCGCTGAACCTGGCGGGGACCGAGGCGCTGTATGGCCGCAACTGGGGCTGCCGCGGCGACTGGCCATTCCTGCATTTCGAGCTTTGCTACTACCGCGCCATCGACTGGGCGATCGAACACGGCTTGCAGCGGGTGGAAGCCGGCGCTCAGGGGCGCCACAAGATTCAGCGCGGCTACCTGCCAAAGCCAACCTATTCGGCGCACTGGATCGCCCATGCCGGGCTGCGGCGCGCGGTCGGCAACTTCCTGGAAGAGGAGCGCATGGGCATCCGGGAGGACATGCGCCGCCTGGCCGAGGACTCGCCTTTCCGCAGGGATGGCGAGGGCTGACGCGCGCGCCCTTGCGCAGCCGCTTCCGCGACGACGTCCACAACGCATGCAGGGAGGAAGCTCCATGGCCATCGCCGTTCGTTCGGTCCCGCCGTTCCGTGCCGATCACGTTGGCAGCCTGTTGCGTCCGAAGCCGCTGCAGGAGGCGCGCGCCGCCTGCAAGGCCGGAACCCTGTCACCCGAAGCGCTCCGCGCCGTCGAGGACCGCTGCATCGCCGAGGCGATCCGCCGTCAGGAGGATCTGGGCCTGCGCGCCGTGACCGACGGCGAATACCGCCGTGCGTACTGGCATTACGACTTCGTCGGCGGGTTGAATGGGGTGGAGATCTACGAGCCCGAGCAGAAGATCCAGTTCAAGGGCAACGTGCCCCTGCCCCACGCGCTGCGCGTGACCGGGCGCATCGGCTGGTCGAAGCCGGTGATGATCGACGATTTCCGCTATGTCGCCGGCCACGTGCGGTCGGCGATGCCGAAGCAGACGATCCCCTCACCCAGCGTCGTGCATTTCCGCGGCGGGCGGCAGGCGATCGATCGCACGGCCTATCCCAGCCTGGAACCGTTCTTCACCGATCTGGGCGAGACGTATCACAACGCGGTGGGCGCGTTCGCCGCCGCCGGCTGCCGCTATCTGCAGATCGATGAAGTCAATATCGCCTATCTCTGCGACCCCGAGCAGATCGCCGCGCTGAAGGCGCGCGGCGAACATGTTGGGGACCTGCTGGGCATCTATGCCGGGATGGTCAATCGCGCGATCGAGGGCAAGACGGCGGACATGACGATTTCCATGCATCTCTGCCGAGGCAATTTCCAGTCGAGCTGGGTGGCGTCCGGCGGCTATGAACCGGTGGCCGAGGTGCTGTTCAACCGGATCAACGCCGATGCCTATTTCATGGAATACGACACCGATCGGGCCGGCGGGTTCGAGCCACTGCGCTTCGTGCCGCGCGGGAACAAGATCGTCGTGCTGGGTCTGGTCACCACCAAGTCCGGCACGCTGGAGACGAAGGACGAGATCAAGCGGCGCATCGACGAGGCGGCGAAATACCTGCCGCTGGAGCAGCTTGCCCTGTCGCCGCAATGCGGCTTTGCCTCAACCGAGCAGGGCAACAAGCTGACCGAGGAAGAGCAGTGGGCGAAACTGCAGTTCTGCGTCGACGTGGCGCGGGAGGTCTGGGGCGCGGTGTGATCGCGGGCGTTGCTGGCGCGGCTGCGATCATGCGGACCATGATGGATCCGTCTGGCATTCGCTTCGCGTGAACCGACCGGCCGTATCGCACCTCGGCTGACCGTTCGGACGCATCGCGGACTTGGAGGACTGGGACATGCTGATGCTGGGCATCGCGGCCCTGCTGTGGGTCGGCATTCACCTGGGGATCGCCGGGACGCGGCTGCGTGACGCGATTGTGGCCCGGATCGGCGAGGTTCCGTTTCGTGGACTGTTCTCCCTGCTGTCGATCGCCGCCATCGTGTTTCTCGTGCACGCGTGGCGGACCGCCGAAACCGAGCCGCTCTGGACGGCGCTGCCCTGGCTGCGAATGACGCTCGCCATCGTCATGCTGCCTGTCTTCATGCTGTTCGTGGCCTCGGTCACGCAGCCGAACCCCACCATGGTCGGACCACCCGGGATCGAAAGCCGGCCGGCACTGGGCATCCAGCGGATCACCCGCCATCCGATGCTGTGGTCCTTTGCCCTGTGGGCGATCGTGCACATGTTGGGGAACGGCGACACGGCCGCCTTGCTGTTCTTCGGGGCCTTCCTGATCACCGCGCTCGCCGGCATGCCCTCGATCGATGCCAAGCTCCAGCGGCGTAACCCGGCAAGCTGGGCGCGGCTGGCGCGCGCCACGTCCGCCATGCCCTTTCTCGCCATCGCGCAAGGCCGCAATGAACTGCGGCTGCGCGAGATCGGGTGGGTGCCGCCGCTGCTTGGAACCATCGCCTGGGGGGTGGTGCTTGCATTGCATCCATGGCTGTTCGGCGTTCCGGTAATCGTGCACTGACGCGCCTTGGATGTGTGCCACACTGGCGGTCCGGCGGCGTGACCGTCCATCCGACCATTGAAGCGCGCTGACCGGCCCTGTTGCCCAAATTCCCAACGACCGAGAGCGGCGCGACCCGCGGTCACGCCGCTGCGGCCCCTTGAAGCACCTGCCCGCCTGACCATAGGTTCCGGCGCAGCCAGATAGGATGGTTCCCTGCGCACCTCACGCCCTCTCGCCGCCTTTCTGGCGATCCTGCTGACCGCCTGGAGCAGCCTCGCCCCGCCGATCGCGGGGGTGATGCTGTTGACCTCGGCCACTGAAGCAGAGGCGCGGGCGCGCAGCAGCGGCGGCTACTCGCGCCCCAGCATGTCCTTTTCCCGGACGCCGTCCTTCAGCACGTCGCGTTCGGTGCCACGGACGCCATCGACCAGTGGTGGCTACTTCCGTCCCTCCCCGGCGCCAAGCCGCCCGTCCTTCCGGCCCGCGCCGTCCGCCGGCGACCTCAGCGTCTCCCGCCAGCGGTCTTCAAGCGCGCTGGACGCCTATCGCGCGCAGCAGAATGCGGCTCGTCCGCCACCGGCCGCATCATCCAGCTCTTCGTATGCGCCGCCGTCGGGCTGGGGACGCACCCCCTCGCCCGTGATCCGCCCGGCGGAGCGGCCGGGCTGGTACTCGCAACGAGGTTGGAACCTGCCGTCCTACTACCCGCCGGCCGCGCGCAGCTTCGGCATCTGGGACGGGCTGTTCCTGTGGGCGCTGCTGAGCAATCTCTCGCGCCCCGGTTCGGCCGAGTGGTTCCACAATCACCAGAACGATCCCGGCTACCAGGAATGGCGCGCGGAAGCCGAGCGCCAGGCGCGGGATAACGCTGATCTTCGGGCGCGACTTAATGAACTGGACCGGACGCTCGCCACGCGGGCCGGCCAACCGGTCGATCCCGACTACCTGCCGCCGGACATTCCTCCGGCGGTCGCGACGGCGGCGCAGGGTCCGGACCGCACACCCAGCGTGACGCAGGAAACCGAGGACAGCACACCTTGGGTGCTGATCGCCGTCATTGCCGGCATCGGCGTCCTGGGCTGGGCGATGTGGTCGCGGATCAAGGAACGACGCAGCGCAGGAGGCGGAACCATGAGCGGCATTCAAAGCGCGGGCGCGATGCTGCGCCACAAGCTCTCGGGCGAGCAGTACACGCCGCAGTTCTTCCGGGTCGGCATGACCTTCCCCTATGATCCGACCCCTTTCGTGCTGGCCTCGGGGGCGACGAAGGTCGTGTCACCGGTGCCGCAGGGCGGCAATCTGACGGTCACGGCGGTGGGGGACGCGAATGGCGGCGGGACGCGGTTCACCCGACTCTATTTGCCAGACGACCGGTCGATGTTTCAGATCCACACGGATGCGGGGGGCAGGCCGGACGAGTGCCGGTTCTTCTCGCGCATCGACCAGATAACGCCGGCCGATCCGCAGGAGTGGGCATTCTGGCTTGATCCGGCGCAGGGCATGATCGGCTGGCCGCAGTTCCAGACCAAGGATGGGCGCATGTATGACCGGGTCTGGTCGCCAGGCGGAGGACGGATCGCGCCGCTTGGCCTGACGGAAACGGTGACGGACGCGACCGGCACCCACGAGCGCCGGAGCCGCTGCATGCTGTATGCCGCACCGACCAACGCCGCTCGGCCGGCGCCGCAGGCCGAATACATCCTGGTGTCGGCCATGCAGGCGGGTGACGAGGCCTGGGTGGAGATCGCCGCCGGCATCGACGTGAACCCGGGCCTGCTCAATCTCTCCTGACCACGCAGCGGAAAGCATCGGCAACATGGGCAATATTCTCTCCACCCTGCAGAGCGGCCTGCCGGTCCTTCTGGTGCAGTTCGCCACGGCGCTGGCGCTGCTGGGCGTGGGCATCGCCTGCTACACCTGGATGACGCCATTCCATGAGCGTCGGCTGATCCGCCAGGGCAATGCCGCGGCGGGAGTCGTGGTTCTGGGGACGTTGATCGCGCTGTCGCTGCCGATCGCGGCGACGCTGGCCACCAGCCTGGTGGTCCTGGACATCCTGATCTGGGGCCTTGTGGCGCTGATCATCCAGCTTCTGGCGTTCCTGCTGGCGACCAAGCTCATGAGCGGGCTGCAGGGGATGATCGAGGACGACAATGTCGCCGCCGCCCTGCTGGTGATCGGAATCCAGATCGCGATCGCCATATTGAACGCGGGCGCCATGATGGGATGAACAAACCACAGTGGCCGGACCGGCGCAGCGTCGCCGTGCCGGACAACACGATCACGTTCGAGAGCGGATCCGGCCTGACGCTGAAGGGCCGGTATGTCTTATCCATTTTTCAGGCCGCATGATCCACGCTCTGTCGGCGTTCCGCCCAGACCGGTGATCCTCTAAGCAGGAGTTGAACCATGTTGTCGTTCATTCGCAATCTTGTGGGCGTCAAGACCGACCAGGCCGTGAACAGCGCCGTCTCGGCGATCGTGCGCTGGGATCCACAATCGGCGACCGAAGCCGAACTGCGCACGATGGAGCAGCACCTGGACGAGGTGGGCCGGCAGGTGGCTCAGGCCCGCATGGCGTTCGACCGGGAACGCCGCGAGGCCGACGCGATCCAGAGCCTGTCGCAGCAGCGCATGGCGGCGGCGGAGCAATTGCAGCAGCAGATGGAAGCCGAGGCGGATCCCGGGCGAAAGGCCAATCTGGAACGCAGCCTGGGGACCCTGGTGGGAATGCTGGAGGATATGGCGCCGGAGGTGGAGCGCGAGAAGCGGGAAGCGGCGGATGCCGAATCCTTTCTGCAATCGCTGGAGGAAACCTATCAGATGGCCGGGCAGAAGCTGAAAACGGCGCGTTCCGAACTCACCCGGGCGCAGCGTGACATGGGGCGTGCCGCACAGCAGCGGGACATGGCCGAACGACGGGCAGAGGCGGCGCGACAGGCGGCGGGGCTGGCGAGCGCGACGAGCGGCCTGAGTATCGCGCTGAAGGCGATGCAGGAGAATGCACAACGCGACCTCGCCAGCGCCGAGGCCGCAAACGCGAAGGCGAAGCTGCTGACCCCCACACGGCCGGAGCAGGACGATCCGAACATCGCCTCGGCAATGGCGCAGGTGCAGGGACGCGCACTGACCACTGCCAGCCTGTCCGACCGGCTGGCGACGTTGCGCTTGAAGCAGGGCGGCTAACCGAGGGGGCTGCTGGTCTCGGACCAGTCGTCCTCGGACCGTGCCGCGGCCGCCAGCGGGTTCCCGTCACCCGACCAGAAACGCCGCCACTCGCTGGGTGGCTGGCCCGCTGCCCGGCGGAAGGCGCGCACGAACCCGGGGGGCGAGGCATAGCCTAGCGAGAACCCGATCTCGGTCACCGGCATGCGAGTTCCGCCCAGCAACTGACGCGCCACATCATGACGTGCCTGCTCCAGCACCGCGCGGAAACTCGTGCCCTCCGCCCGAAGCCTGCGGGTCAACGTCCGGGGGCCGATACCAAATACCGCGGCCACGATCTCGAGTGATGCCTCGCCGGTGGTCACGTGTGCGGCCAGTGCGCGCTGGACCTGCTCAGCCATGCTGGGCTGCGCACGTGCCCAGTACACCACGACCTGCCGCTGCAAAATTCGCCGGAGCACCGGGTCAGCGGTGCGGACGGGCGCGGCCAGCACCTCCCTGCTGAGGACGAGGCAGGTCTGTTCGACATTGAAGACCGGCGTGACGCCGAGGGCGACCCGGTAGGCGTCCACGTCTTTGGGCTGGGCATGGCTGAAGCGCACCTCCTCGGCGCGATGCCCGGAAAGCTGCTGGACCACGCTGACACCGATGCCGATTGCGCCGTCCAGGATCGCGTCGATCCCCTGCAGCGGCGGCGCCTGCACAGAATAGGCCCAGAGACCACCCCCATCGTGCAGCGTAAGATGCGTCACCGCGCCTTCGATAAAGCGCACTTGATTGATGCAGAGGTCCATGATCGCCTCCCGCACCGTCGGTGCGGTGGACATCAGGCGGCCAACCAGGCCAAGGCTTTGCAGCCCACCGCGCCGCCCTACAAGCAGGCCGAGATGAGGACAACCGCTCGCCGCCACCGCTTCGTGAAGCAGACGACCCAGGACGGGAAAGGGAATGCGGTTTTCCGGGTTCCGCAGCAACTCCGCAGGCACCCCCGCGGCGGCGAGCACCGGCTTCGGATCGACACCTAATTCCAGAAGAATCGCCGGCAGTTCCGTGACGACACCTAGTCTGTGCGTTCCTGACATTGCCTGTCGCCCGTCAAAGTCCCCGTGACATTTCACCGGAAGATAAATTTTGCAAACGTGTCACAAAATGGCAAGTCATGCGATTTCACGCGCGACTAAGTCTCGTCCGCAACGCCATCGTGTGGTTTCGCCTGGGCGATGAGTGGAGGGGACGACAATGCGCTATACGGTTGACACGATTCTTCCTGAAAACATGCAGCCGCTGATCATTACGGCTGCACCTTACGGTCCGGAATGGCTGCCCGGCGATGCCGACATTCCCGTGAGTTGGGACGAGCAGGTGCAGGCGGCCGTTGACTGCTACAATGCCGGCGCAACCATGCTGCATGTACATGTCCGCGACCCCGCCACCGGCCATGGCTCGGTGGACTTCGACCAGTTCAACTACTTCATCGGCCGCCTCCGCCAGGCGGTGCCGAAGATGATCCTCCAAGTCGGTGGCTCGATCTCCTTCGCGCCGAAGTCGGCGGACGCCAAGGCAAAGTGGCTGGATTACGATACCCGTCACATGCTGACGGAGCTCGATCCGAAGCCCGACTGCGTGACAGTCGCAACCGGCACGACGCAGTGGGACATCATGTCCTGGATGACGGAAGACGACATCAAGGGCACCCATCTGG
>JBFXDK010000156.1:0-11102 GCA_050181195.1 Acetobacteraceae bacterium
AGGCCGGTTCGGCCGCGCCAACCCGCGTGCGCCGTTCGCGATTCAGCCCAGGCGGGTGCGGCCCGGACCTACGCCTCGCACCCCTCGTCGCGCAGCAGCTCGGTCACCGCCTCGGGCGGCACGTCGGCACTGGTGAACGCTTGGCCGATCCCGCGCACCAGGACGAAATTCAGCGCCCCGTCGCGCACCTTCTTGTCCCGCCGCATGTGTCCGATCAGCGCCCCGGCCGAGAACCGCCGGTTCAGCATCGACAGATCCGCCGGCATGCCCGTCGCGGCGACATGCGATACCACCCGGTCCGCATCCGCCTGCGAACAATGCCCCAGCCGCGCGGACAGCTTGAACGCCAGGCCCAGGCCGACGGCCACGCCTTCGCCATGCAGCAGCCCGCCGTCGTATCCGTACTCGGCTTCCAGCGCGTGGCCGAATGTGTGGCCCAGGTTCAGCAGGGCGCGGCCATCGTTCGGCTTCTCCTCGCGTTCGTCGTCGCCGACAACCGCGGCCTTGAAGGCGCAGGCGCGCTTGATCGCCTCGGCCTGCGCCTCGGGGTCGCCGCCCACCACGCCCGGGCCGTTCCGTTCGCACCAGGCGAAGAAGGCGGCATCGCCGATCAGCCCGGCCTTGACGATTTCGGCGTATCCGGCCCGCAGCTCACGGGGCGGCAGGGTGGCCAGGGTGCCGGTATCGGCCAGCACCATCCGGGGCTGGTAGAATGCGCCCACCAGGTTCTTGCCGCGGCGCGTGTTCACCCCGGTCTTGCCGCCCACGGACGAATCCACCTGCGACAGCAGCGTGGTGGGGATCTGCACGAAGGGCAGGCCGCGCAGTGTCGTGGCGGCGGCGAATCCGGCCAGGTCGCCCACGACCCCGCCGCCCAGGGCAATGACGGCCGTGCGGCGCTCGACCCGGGCTTCCAGCAGCTGGTCCACCACACCCATCCAGGTGTCCAGGTTCTTCGACGCCTCGCCGCCCGGCACGGTGATATGGCTCGCCTGCACCCCGGTTTCCGCCAGCCCGGCCATCAGGGTGGGCAGATGAAGCCTGGCGACCGCCTCATCCGTGACGACAACCGCACGCTTCTGCGGCAGCCGGGGGGCGAGCAGGGCGCCGGCGCGGGCCAGCAGGTTCTCGCCGATCACCACGTCATAGTTCGTGGTCTCCAGCATCACCGACAGGCGCCGGGGCGGCTTCCACTCGGCCAGCGCGTTCAGCACGCGGGTGGTGGTGGCGTCCGGCGCCTCATCGTTGCAATCGACGATGACATCGGCCTCGGCATAGACGGGGTGGCGGACATCCATCAGCTTGCGCAGCGTTTCCTCGGCATTGCCGTTCGCCAGCAGCGGCCGGTTGTCGCGGGTGGCGACGCGCTTCACCAGGGTGGGCAGCGCGCAGCGCAGCCACACGGTCACCGCTTCCTCCCGCGCGGTGGCACGGGTGTCGGGGTCCATGAAGGCACCGCCGCCGAACGCCACCACCATCGGGTCGCCCGCCAGCAGGCGGCGGATCACCCGGCGTTCGCCGTCGCGGAAGGCGGGTTCGCCATAGCGGTCGAAAATCTCGGGGATGGTGCAGCCGGCGGCGAGTTCGATTTCCGTGTCGGCGTCGCGGAACGGCAGGCCGAGGCGCGCGGCGAGGCGGCGGCCGATCGAGGTCTTGCCGGCCCCCATGAGCCCGACCAGCGCGATGCTGCGTCCGGCCAGCGCGTCGGGCAGCTTGATGGTTTCCCGTATGGCGGTGTTGCGTGTCATGACGCCGGACGCTAGCACACGCACCCGCGGACAGGCCATCACGCCGACCGCGCAGCACGGGGGCAGCAGACCAGGGCATGACTCGCATTTTCCTGATCGTCGTGGCTGCGGGTCTCCTGCTGCTGGCCGTGGGCATGGTGCTGCTGGGTGCGTTCCCGCCCAACCCCGAGCCGAAATCGATCGAGAAGGTGCTGCCGAACGACCGGTTCCAGGGCCGCTGACCGGGCCTGTCATGGACCGGCATATCGAGGCGTTCCTGGAGATGCTGGCGGCCGAGAAGGGCGCGGCGCGGAACACGCTCGCGGCCTATGCCAGGGACCTCGCGGATTTCGCCGCATTCGCCCGCACGAAGGGGCAGGCGGTGGCGGCGGCGGATGGCGCGACCACGCGGGCCTATATGGCGGGGTTGGCGGCCGATGGTCTGTCTGCCCGCACCGCGGCGCGGCGGCTGTCGGCGCTGCGGCAGTTCCACAAGTTCCTGCTGCGGGAGGGGATTCGGGCCGACGACCCGACGATGCTGCTGGACACGCCGCGGCTGCCGCGGACGCTGCCGAAATACCTGGCCGAACAGGAGGTGGACGCGTTGCTGGGCGCCGCCGGACGGCGCGCCGGGCGGCCCGGGGCTGTGGCGCGGGCGGCGCTGGAGATCCTGTATGCGACGGGGATGCGGGTGTCGGAACTTCTGTCCCTGCCGCTTGCCGCGCTGTCGGGGGATGCGGCGGTGCTGCTGATCAAGGGCAAGGGCGGGAAGGAGCGGATCGTGCCGCTGTCGGATGCGGCGCGGGAGGCGGCCGCGGCGCTGGCCGGCGGGTCGCGACCGGGTGAGCGATACCTGTTTGCCGGGCGGGCGCCGGGGCAGGCGCTGACGCGGCAGGCCTTCTTCCTGCTGCTGAAGCAGGTGGCGCTGGAGGCCGGCCTCGACCCCGCCCGGGTCTCGCCGCATGTGCTCCGGCACTCCTTCGCCTCGCACCTGCTCGCGCGCGGTGCGGACCTGCGCAGTCTGCAGATGCTGTTGGGGCACGCGGACATCTCGACCACGCAGATCTATACGCATGTGGAAGCCGAACGGCTGCGGCGGCTGGTGGAAGCGCACCATCCACTCGCGTTGCGGGCCGGTCCGGTCGGTGACTGAATCCGGCCGCAACGGGCATTGTTCCCCTTCGCGGGAATCGTGCTACACGCCCCGCCCCATGCGCCACTTCCTCGATTTCGAAAAGCCCATCGCCGAACTGGAAGGCAAGATCGAGGAGCTCCGGCGCATGTCGGAGCCCGACGGGATCGATATCGCCGACGAGGTCGCCCGCCTGACCGAGGTGGCCGACAAGCAGTTGCGCGCGACCTATTCCAAGCTGACGCCCTGGCAGAAGACCCAGGTCGCCCGGCATCCGGACCGGCCCAAGGCGAAGGACTATATCGGCGGCCTGATCACCGAGTTCACGCCGCTGGCCGGCGACCGCGCCTTCGCCGACGATTCCGCCGTTCTGGGCGGCCTCGGTCGGTTCCAGGGGCGAGCGGTCGTGGTGATCGGGACCGAGAAGGGCACGGATACCGAAAGCCGCGTGAAGCACAATTTCGGCATGGCGCGGCCCGAGGGCTACCGCAAGGCTCGGCGGCTGATCGAACTGGCCGGGCGGTTCGGCCTGCCGGTGCTGACCTTCGTCGACACCTCCGGCGCCTTTCCTGGGATCGACGCCGAGGCGCGCGGCCAGGCCGAGGCCATCGCACGCTCGATCGAAGCCTGCCTGGAAGCGCCGGTGCCCTTCGTTTCCACCATCATCGGCGAGGGCGGATCAGGCGGCGCCATCGCCCTTGCCGCGGGGGATCGGGTGCTGATGCTGGAGCATGCGGTCTATTCCGTCATTTCGCCCGAGGGGTGCGCGTCGATTCTCTGGCGCGACGCGGCGCAGGCTTCCACCGCGGCCGAGGCGCTGCGGCTGACGGCCGAGGACCTCCACCGGCTGAAACTTGTCGATACGATCATTGCCGAACCGCTGGGCGGCGCGCAGCGCGACCCCGAGGCGACGGTCCAGGCGGTGCAAGCGGCGGTGTCGGGCGCGCTGGTGTCGCTCGCGGGCCTCGACGGCGCCACGCTGCGCGCTCGCCGGCGGGAGAAATTCCTGGAGATGGGCAGCGAGGCGATCGGCTGAGCCGCGGGGCGGCGTCCGCCCCGTCCCGGGGCCATTCCGTCTAAAATCGCTTGTCCGCAACGAAATATGTTGCCGCGTGGCGCGTGCTCAATAATAACCCCGTGCCAATGATTGCTCCGGGAACGGCACAGGTCGGCGTTTGGTTGCAATGGAGACCATAAGCCCGGTCTCGGGCGTGGATGCGATGCCGCATGCGGCAGCTTAGGCGTTCGCTGACAGGCGCCGGGCGGGTGCTGTTCGCCCTGGATACGGTGCTTGTCCTGCTGGCCTGGCCGCCGGTCCTGTGGCTGGGCTATCCGGACCTCGCCGCGCTGTTCACGCCAGCCGACCCGCGGGGCCTGCTCTATCCCATCGTCGATCTGGTCGCCCTCTACGCCATGGGGCTGTACCGCCGCGAGGCGCTGCTGCAGACCGGGCGCTCGCTGACGCGGGTGCCGCTGGTGGTGGGCATGGGGGCGAGCCTCGTTGTCCTGGCAACCGCGGCATACGGCCTGCTGGACAACGCCGTCCCCTGGGTCGGCGGGCGGGATCATGCCGTGGTCTTCGCCCTCGCCGCGGTCACCTTCACGCTCTGCGCCTTCTTCGCCCGTCTGGTGGTCGATGTCATGATCCAGCGGCGGATCCTGCGCCGCCGGCTGCTGGTGCTGGGCGCCGGCGCGCGCGCCTGGAATCTGCTGCAGGTGATCAGCCAGGAAGGCACCAGCCTGAACTATGAGGTGACCTTCCTGCACCACCCGTCGATGGGGGAGATCGACCCGCGGCTGGATGCGGAACTGGACCGGCGAATCCTGCGTCCCGACACATTCGACATACGGCCGATCGCGCAGGCAATCGATCCCGACCAGATCGTCGTTGCGCCCGACGAACGGCGTGGCATGGATCTGCTCCGGTTGCTGGAGTGCAAGACGGCCGGGTTTCCGATCGTGCAGTACCTGAGCTTCGTCGAGAAGGAGATCCGCCGCGTCGACCTCGAACGCATGGAGATCGGCTGGCTGGTCTACTCCGACGGCTTCACCTTCGGCGCGGTCGACCGGCTGCTGAAACGGATATTCGATCTGGCCGTCAGTTCGGTGGTGCTGCTGCTTGCCTCACCGCTGCTGCTGTTCGGCATGCTGGCGATCCGGTGGGAAGGACCCGGCCCGGTGCTGTACCGGCAGGAGCGGGTGACGCTCGATGGCCGGGTGTTCTGGATCATGAAGCTGCGCACCATGCGGGTGGATGCGGAATCCGGCGGCGCCGTATGGGCGGCGGCGCAGGACAGCCGTATCACGAAGGTCGGGGCCTTCCTGCGGCGGACCCGGATCGACGAGCTGCCGCAATTGGTCAACATCCTGAAGGGCGAGATGTCCTTTGTCGGTCCGCGTCCGGAACGCCCGGTGTTCGTGGCGGAACTGGCCGAGCAGATCCCGCTGTATCATGAGCGGCACATGGTGAAGGCCGGCCTGACCGGCTGGGCGCAGATCAACTACCCCTATGGCGCGTCGGTCGAGGACGCCCGCTCGAAGCTCAGCTACGATCTGTACTACGTCAAGAATTTCTCGATTCTGTTCGACTTCGTCATTCTTCTGCAAACGCTCCGGGAGGTGCTGTGGCCGAGCGGGGTGCGATGAAAGACGCAAGCCGGGGACGATGAATGGAGATCGATGGCGTTGACAGGAACAGGGGGGACGTCGAATGATCCTTCCCGATCAATAAGCCGAACCATAACCAAAAAATTCCAGGAGGATGCGGATGGGATACCGGCAGCCGGCCAAGCGGCTGACACTCGGGCTTTGCCTGGCTGCCATGGCAGCAGGGGCGGCGGCGGCACAGACCCAGAAGGGCACGCTGGTGTTCGCGGTTGAATCGCTCAGTGCCCAGACGCTCGACCCGATCCTGGAAGCGCGTCCCGGCAATGCGGTCTACCAGGCGGTGATGTATGACTCCCTGGTGGGCTTCGACTTCAAGAAGGGCGGTGCCGGCCCGGGTGTCGCGGAACGGTGGGAGCTGTCGCCCGATGGCCAGAGCTGGACCTTCCATCTGCGCCCCAACCAGAAATTCCACAACGGCGACAAGCTGACGGCGGCCGACGTCAAGTTCAGCCTGGAACGCCAGATGGCACCCAACTCGGTGGCCGCAGCCGCCGCCGTGATGCGCCGGACCATCAAGAGCATCGACGTGATCGACGACCTGACCGTGCGGGTGAACACGGTCGGCGTGCAGATCGGCCTGCCGCCGTCGCTCAGCCGAGCGACCGCGCCCGAAGGGACGGTGATGCCCAAGGCCTATATCGAGAAGGTCGGCGAGGACGAGTTCCGCAAGAAGCCCATCGGCAGCGGCCCCTGGAAATTCGTGCGCAACGTGCCGGGTGACCGGATCGAATTCGCCGCGGTCGACTATCCGCACTGGCGCGGCACGCCGCATTTCAAGGAACTGCAGATTCTGCTGGTGCCCGAGGAAAGCACCCGCGTCGCCATGGTGCGGACCGGCGAGGCGGGAATCGCTTCGATCGGTCCAGAAACGATGATGAGCGCGAAGCGGGCCGGCTTGCAGGTGCTGTCGGTGCCCGCAACGATGCAGGCGCTGTATCAGTTCTGGGGCACCTACCTGCCGGAGTTCAAGGATAAACCCGTTGCCAGTCCGAAGGTGCGCAGAGCGCTGTCGCTCGCCATCGACCGCCAGCAGATCATCGAGCACGTGATGAACGACCAGGCGCGGATGCCGTTTCCCTTCGCCGTCTTCCCCTACAGCGAATACATCACCGACGAGCGCTGGGAGAAGTGGTCGAAGGAGGCGCTGCGCTACGACCCGGACGAGGCGAAGAAGCTGCTGGCCGAAGCCGGCTATCCCGATGGGTTCGAGATCACCTTCATGAACACCGCCCTGCCGGGCACGCAGTTCATGGTCGATATCGGCACCGCCGTGGCCGACATGTGGACGAAGATCGGCGTGAAGGTGAACCTGAAGCACTATGAATGGGGCGCCTTCGCCCCACTCATCCGGGGCGATCAGCAGCATCTGGTCGGCAATGCGTCGATGTACCGCACCGTCGGCCGTCCCGACGCCGCCTGGCGCTACAACGCCGCCTTTTCGCCGGACAGCCAGCAGAAGCTGATCGGCGACAAGGAGCACTGCGATGAGACCTGCAAGGAATTCGGGAAGATCTTCAATGCCCTGATCGCGGAACGGGACGAGGCGAAGCGCACGGCCCTGACCGACCAGATGCTGCAACTGATCGTCGACACCTGGGTCGCGGTGCCGTTGATCGAGGGCATGGGGTACTACGCGATCAACACGAAGCAGGTCGGCCAGTTCAACCCGATCCCCGGGCGGCATGAGCTGGGCGACGTGTTCGAGCGGATTCCCCGTCCCGACGAACAGCCGTGGAAGAAGTAGCGCATGCGCTTGCGGTTTTTCGCGGCCGGCTGGATGGCTGACATGACGCTTGCAGCGGCGCGGGGCGGCGCTCCATGGGTCAAACCCCGCCACGGCCAAGCGGCGGATGTGGCTCGCCTGCGGTACACCCATGGCATGACGGGGTTCAGCCCCGCCATCCACGACTCCGCCGACGCCAGCACGGGAATTCGTGGATGGCGTGCCCGCGCACGCCGTGACGGGGATGGCGGGTCCGTCGGTCCGGCAGATACCCATCGATGAAGCGTTACATCGCGCGCCGCCTGCTGCAGGGCGTCCTGCTGCTTTGCCTTGTCACGACAATCGTCTTCTTCCTGGGACGCCTGACGGGCAATCCCGTCGACATGATGCTGCCCGAGGATGCGACCGCCGAGGATCGTGACGCCCTGATCAAGACCCTGGGCCTGGACGGACCGGTGCTGACGCAGTTCATGATCTTCATCGGCAATGCGTTGCAGGGCGACCTGGGCACATCGATCCGCATGCGCCAGCCGGCGCTGGATGTGTTCCTGGACCGCCTGCCCAACACGCTGGCGATCATGCCCTGGGCCATCCTGCTGGCCATGGCTTTGGGCATTCCCCTGGGCGTGATGGCGGCGCTGAATCGCGGTCGCTTCCTGGACCGGTTCGCCGGCACCGCCGCCGTCCTCGGCGTTGCCACGCCCAATTTCTGGCTTGGCATCCTGCTGATCTTCATCTTCAGCGTGGAATTGGGCTGGGTGCCGTCGGGACGCATGGGCGGCCCCGAGCACTACATCCTGCCGGTGATCACGCTGGGCACGTTCCTGACCGCGGGCTTCATGCGGCTGGTGCGATCCAGCATGCTGGAGATCATGGACAGCGAGTTCATCAAGCTCGCCCGCATCAAGGGCCTGAACGAGACGGTGGTGATCTGGAAGCACTGCCTGCGCAACGCGCTGATCCCGGTGCTGACGCTGTGGGGCGTGTTCGTCGGCAACCTGGTCACCGGATCGATCGTTACCGAAACGGTATTCGCCTGGCCCGGTGTCGGACGCCTGACCTATGAGGCGGTGATCTTCCGCGACTACCCGCTGCTGCAGGCGGTGGTCATCCTGCACGCGATCCTGATCCTGATCATCAACCTGGCCGTCGACATTCTCTACGCCTATGTCGACCCGCGGATACGGCTGACCTGATGCGCCGAGCGCCCTGGATTCCGATCATCATCATCAGCGTCATGATCTGCATGGCGCTGTTTGCCCCGTTGCTGGCGCCCTATTCGCCGATCGATCAGACGCTGAAGGACAAGCTGATGCCGCCGTTCTGGATGGAAGGCGGCAGCACGCAATACCTGCTGGGCACCGATGCGTTCGGCCGCGACATGCTGAGCCGGCTGATCTACGGCGCGCGGGTCAGCCTGCTGGTCGCGCTGCTGGCGCTGACGGTGGGCGGCGGCGTCGGCCTGACGGTGGGCATCATCGCCGGCTATTTCGGCGGCGTGCTGGAAAGCGTGCTGATGCGGCTGGTGGATGCCGCCTTCACCTTCCCCGCCATCCTGTTCGCGCTGCTGCTGGCCGTGACGATGGGGCAGGGGCTCGGCACGCTGGTGATCGCGATCAGCCTGCTGTTGTGGGCAAGTTTCGCCCGCGTCATGCGCGGCGAGGTGCTGGCCCTGAAGCAGCGCGATTTCATTGCCCTGGCGAAGGTGCGGGGCTGTTCGTCGCTGCGCATCATGGTCACGCATATCCTGCCGAACGTGCTGAACACGTTCATGGTGCTGGTGACGCTGAACATCGGCGTGGTGATCGTGGCCGAGGCGTCGCTGAGCTTCCTGGGCGCCGGCGTGCCGCCGCCAACGCCGACCTGGGGCCTGATGATCTCCGAGGGACGCGGGCGCATCGCGACCGCCTGGTGGGTATCGCTGATCCCGGGCATTGCGATCACGCTGCTGGTGCTGTCGGTCAACCTGTTCGGGGACTGGCTGCGCGACCGGCTCGACCCCAGGCTGCGCCAGCTATGACCGGCGAGGTCGTCCTGGATGTGCGTGATCTGCACACGCATTTCTTCCTGCGCCGCGGGGTGGTGAAGGCGGTCGATGGCGTGTCCTTCACGCTGCGGCGCGGCGAGGTCCTGGGCCTGGTGGGCGAATCCGGCTGCGGCAAGAGCCTGACCGCACTGTCCCTGCTGCGCCTGCTGCCGCGCGGCGGCGCGCGGACGGTGCAGGGCCAGATCCTGCTGAACGGCGAGGACCTGCTGACCAAGTCGGCGCGCGAGATGCGGGCGATCCGCGGCGGCCGGATTTCCATGATCCTGCAGGACCCGCAGACCTCATTGAACCCGGTGTTCACCATCGGCAACCAGTTGTGCGAGGCGATCGTGCGCCGCACCGGCGGGCGCAAGCGGGCCGCGCTGCCCGAGGCGATCGAGGCCCTGCGCCGGGTCGACATCGCCGCGCCGGAACAGCGGATCGGCCAGTTTCCCCACCAGATGAGCGGCGGGATGAAGCAGCGCGTGGTGGGTGCGATCGCGATCAGCGGCAAGCCCGACGTGCTGATCGCCGATGAGCCGACGACGGCGCTGGATGTGACGATCCAGCTTCAGTACCTGAAGCTGCTGAAGCGCCTCCAGGCGGAAACGCAGATGGGGATCCTGTTCATCACGCATGATTTCGGCGTGGTGGCGCGGATGTGCGACCGCGTGGCGGTGATGTATGCCGGGCGGATCGTCGAATGCGGGCCGGTGGAGCAGATCTTCGACAGCCCCTCGCATCCGTACACGAAGGCGCTGATCGGCTCCGTGCCGAAGATGACGGGCACCGAGGGGCGTCTGCCGACGATCGAGGGCCAGCCGCCGCCGCTGTGGGACCTGCCTGTTGGGTGCCGGTTCGAGGCGCGCTGCGGGCTGGCCGACCGGCGCTGCCGTGAGTCCTATCCCGGTTCGGTGCGGATCGGCGAGGAACACACCGCCGATTGCTGGAAGGCAACGCGCGCATGACAGAGGAGCCGTTGCTGCGCGTCGACAGGCTGCGCAAGCACTACCCGTTCACCAAGGGCATCCTGTTCGCCAAGACGGTCGGGCATGTGAAGGCGGTGGACGACATCTCGTTCACCATCGCGGCGGGCGAAACGCTGGGGCTGGTGGGGGAATCCGGCTGCGGCAAGACCACGACCTCGAAGCTGGTGCTGAATCTGGAAGATCCGACCGACGGGCGGGTGCTGCTGGAAGGACGGCCGATCCACGGCCTGACGGGCGAGGCGCTGCGCGACTATCGCGCGCTGGTGCAGGCGGTGTTCCAGGACCCGTGGTCGTCGCTCAATCCGCGCATGACAGTCGGGCGGATCATCGCGGAGTCGCTGGTCGTGACGAAATGGGGCACGCCGGCCGAGGTCGAGGACCGGGTTAAGGCGTTGCTGGCGCATGTCGGGCTGCGGGCGGAACAGGCGTCGCAATATCCGCATGAGTTCAGCGGCGGGCAGCGGCAGCGGATCGCGCTGGCGAGCGCGCTGGCGTCGCGGCCGAAGCTGATCGTGCTGGATGAGCCGGTCTCGGCGCTGGACGTGTCGATCCGTGCGCAGATGATGAACCTGCTGAAGGACATCCAGGCCGAGGACAATGTGGCCTACCTGCTGGTGGCGCACGACCTCGCGACGGTGCGCTACATGGCCGACCAGACGATCGTCATGTATCTCGGCAAGATCGTCGAATACGCGCCGACGCGGCAGCTGTTCGAGAATGTGCAGCATCCCTACACCAAGGCGCTGTTCTCGGCGGTGCTGACCGCGCGACCCGGCCAGCAGGCCGAGGAGATCGTGCTGGCGGGCGAAATCCCCTCGCCGCTGAACCCGCCGGGCGG
>JBFXDK010000157.1:0-11047 GCA_050181195.1 Acetobacteraceae bacterium
GCCTGCACCTTCCGCCCGTCCGGCGCATTGCCCCCGCGGGAGGCAGGGTCATAGGTGCAGCGCAGTTCCACCACGCGGCCGTCGGCATCCTTCACCACCGACTGGCACGTCACGAAATACCCGTAGCGCAGCCGCACTTCCCTGCCGGGCGACAGGCGGAAGAACTTGCGCGGCGGGTTCTCCATGAAGTCGTCCTGCTCGACATAGATCTCCCGCCCGAAGGTCACCGGCCGCTCCCCCGCGCCGGGATCGTCGGGATGGTTGCGCGCCATCAGAGTCTCGGTCTCGCCCTCGGGGTAGTTCTCGATCACCAGCTTCAGCGGACGCAGCACCGCCATCCGCCGCGGCGCCACGGGGTTCAGCGTGTCGCGGATCGTCGCCTCCAGCAGCGCCACATCCACCACGCTGTAGGCACGCGCCACCCCGACCCGCCGCACGAACTCCCGCAACGCCGCCGGCGGGACGCCACGCCGGCGGATGCCCGCCAGCGTCGGCATGCGCGGATCGTCCCAGCCGCTGACATGCCCATCCCGCACCAGCGTGGTCAGGATCCGCTTGGACAGCACCGTGTAGCCGATATTCAGGCGGGCGAACTCGTATTGCCGCGGACGCGACGGCACCGGCAGATTCTCGATGAACCAGTCGTACAGTGGCCGGTGATCCTCGAATTCCAGCGTGCAGATGGAATGCGTGATCCCTTCGATCGCGTCGGACTGGCCATGCGCGAAGTCGTAGGTCGGATAGATGCACCAGGCATCGCCGGTGCGTGGATGCGTCGCGTGCAGGATGCGGTACAGCACCGGGTCGCGCAGGTTCATGTTGCCCGACGCCATGTCGATCTTCGCGCGCAGCACGCGGGCGCCGTTCGGGAACTCGCCGGCCCGCATGCGGCGGAACAGGTCCAGGTTCTCCTCCACCGAACGGGTGCGGAACGGACTGTTCTGCCCGGGTTCGGTCAGCGTGCCGCGCTGGGCGCGCATCTGCTCGGGCGGCGTGTCGTCCACATACGCCTTGCCCGTCCGGATCAGGTGTTCGGCCCAGTCATACAACTGCTCGAAATAGTCCGAGGCGTGGTACAGGTGCACGCCCCAGTCGAAGCCCAGCCAGCGGACATCGCGCTCGATCGCGTCGATGTATTCCTGCTCCTCCTTCACCGGGTTGGTGTCGTCAAAGCGCAGGTGGCAGCGCCCGCCGAATTCCTGCGCCGCGCCGAAATTCAGGCAGATCGACTTGGCGTGGCCGATATGCAGATAGCCATTCGGCTCCGGCGGGAACCGCGTGACCACGGTTTGCACGCGCTGGGCATTCACATCCGCCTGGATGATATCGCGGATGAAATCCCGGCCCGTTTCGGTGGTCTCGGTATCGGCCATCATGCACTCCAGTCGGCGCCTCTCGATCGCGCGCGCACCCTACACCGTGACGGGTATTTGGGGAGCCGGTATTCGCGCCGCCAGCCGTCCGGCGCGGCCGATGGTTGCCGGAAACCGCCGCCACGCTCACATACACGTCGTGTCAGAAGGGGGCGGCGGTGAGCAACGCAACGGTCTCGGCCGAGGAAGTGGCCCGGTTCGACGCGCTGGCGCGGGACTGGTGGGATCCGAACGGCCCCATGCGACCACTGCATCGCATGAACCCGGTGCGGGTCGAGTGGATCATGACCCGCCTCCGCCGGACCTTTCCCGATCCCGCGGCGGTCCGGCTGCTGGATGTGGGCTGCGGCGCGGGCCTGGCAGCCGAGGCGCTGGCCCGGGAAGGCTGCCAGGTCCTGGGGCTCGATGCCGCAGAACAGGCGATCGCCGTGGCACGCGCCCATGCCGAAGGCGCCGGACTGGCGCTGCAGTACCGCGGCGGCGTGGCCGAGGACCTGCTGACCGAGGGCCAGCACTTCGACGTGATCACCGCCCTGGAAGTGATCGAGCACGTGCCGGACCCCGCACGCTTCGTGCGCACGCTGGGCGGGCTGCTGAAGCCGGGGGGGCTGCTGTTCCTCTCCACCCTGAACCGCACCGCCGCTTCCTGGCTCACCGCCAAGGCGGGCGCCGAATACCTGCTGCGCTGGCTGCCTCTCGGCACGCATGACTGGCATCGCTTCATCACGCCGGCGGAACTGGGCGCGATGCTGCGCCTGTGCAGCCTGCGCGGTGGCGAGATGGCCGGTCTCTCATTTCATCCGATGACCGGAGAGTGGCGCATCGGGCGGAACCTGCAGGTGAACTACCTGGTGCAGGCGTTCGGATGACGCCGTCGCCGTGATGTGTGGTGCGTGCCGCAGCCGAGCGCCCCGCCGGGACCCAGGCCAGGAATGCGGGATCAGCGCGCGCCGTAGCGCCGATACGCCCCCCGGGCGAGTCCCAGCACCAGGCCGAGGAGCGCCCGGAACAGCAGGATGGCGAGCGTAAGTTGCACCCACACGCCGAAATTGCCGATGGTTGATTCGATCTGGTCACCCCATGGGTAGGGCAGCGCGTCACACCCGCGTTCGATGACGGTGTTCACCGTCCGCTTCCACCAGGTCAGGTATTCGGGCCGATGCACCCAGAGATATCCGAAGGTCCCCAGCACGGCCAGGGCGGTCCAGAACCGGAAGAACTGGATCCGTACCCAGGCCCACGCGCCGCGCACCGCCTCTGCCCGCTGCAATCCCCCTCGCATGAACGCCGTCCGCGCCATTCCATTACGCCCGTGCCCGAAGCCTCTCCCGGTGCGCGGTGTAGAGGCCGCTCGTGATGATGATCGCCGCCCCTGCCAGCGTCCACGCATCCGGCACGTGCGTGAACACCAGATACCCGCCCAGGGTTACGCAGGGCAGTTGAAAATAGGCAAACGGCGCCAGCAGCGACGCCGGCGCATACTGATGCGCCAGCACCGTCACCCATTGGCCGAGGGACGCCAGCACGCCGAACATGATGGCGAGCGCCCATTGCGCCGCCGTCGGCCAGATCACCTCGAACGGCAGCAGCACGGTCAGGATCGCCAGCCCCACTGCGGCCGACCACAGGACGGTGGTCGACGGATGGTCCGATCCCGCCATCTTGCGGGTGATGATCAGGGCCAGCGACCAGCAGGTGGAGGAGGCGAGGCCGTACAGCGCCGCCGGCTCGAACCCCGCCGAACCGGGCCGCACCACGACCAGCACACCGATCAGCCCGGCGATCACCGCGGCCCAGCGGCGGACACCCACGACCTCCCCCAGCAGCGGAATCGACAGCAGCGTGATCAGCAGCGGCGAGAGGAAGCTGATCGTCGTCGCCTGTGCCATCGTCATGTGCCGCACGCCAAAGACGAACAGCACCGCCGACCCGACCAGGCAACAGGCGCGCGCGATCTGCAGCAACGGGCTGCGCGGCCAAAGCGCCCCGCGCGGCACCTGCCGAACCAGCAGTGCGGCCATCCCCAGGAAAATGACATAGCGGATCCAGGCGATCTCGATGATCGGCATGCCGGCGCTGAGATATTTCGACGTCACGTCGGCAACCGAGAACAGCACGGTTGCGAGCAGGGAAAGCGCGATCCCGCGAATCGGGTCATCGGACTGGGGCATCCGCGACATATAATGCGGTCCCCGGAATGAGCGATGGGCGCCCCTGTCGCCGCGGCGCCGGATGCGAAGAAAAGCCGCGATCCGGCCGATGCCGCGGCATCCCGTTCCCGCGGGCGGCGTTTCCGTCCGGACACCCGGACATTTCATCGCGATGACCCCCTACATCATGCTGCTGGCCGCCAGCGGCGTGCTCATTCTCCTCGTTTCCTGGCTGCCGATGGTGCTGCGTGAGCTGCCGCTGTCGCTACCGATGTTCTGCGTCGGCTTCGGCATCCTGTTCGGCCTGCTGACCGACGAGACGCGGCAGCCCATGGATCACCCGCAACTGGCCGAACATCTCACGGAACTCGTGGTCATCGTCGCCCTCACCGGTGCCGGCGTGAAGCTCGACCGTCCTTTTGGTTTCCGCGCCTGGAGCATGACGTGGCGGCTGCTCGCGATCGCCATGCCACTGTCGATCCTGGGCATCGCGCTGATCAGCATGGGGGTGATCGGGTTCGGCCCCGCGATCGCCCTGCTGCTGGCCGCGTCGCTGGCGCCCACCGATCCCGTACTGGCCGCCGATGTGCAGGTCGGCCCGCCGCGTTCGGGGGAGGAGGACGACGTCCGCTTTACCCTCACGGCCGAGGCCGGGCTGAATGACGGCCTCGCCTTTCCGTTCGTCAATCTGGCGGTCGCGATTGCCCTGGCCATCGCCGCCGATGCCAACGGCACCCAGTGGCTGCAGGACTGGATCACCATCGACGTCGTCTGGAAACTCACGGTCGGCGTCACGGTGGGCTGGCTGCTGGGACGCGCCCTGGGCTGGGCCGTCTTCCACATGCCCAATCGCGCCGGCCTGTCGAATACCGGCGACGGGTTCGTCGCCCTGGGCGTCACGTTCCTGGCCTACGGCGTCGCCGAACTGGCCCACGGCTATGGATTCCTCGCGGTGTTCATTGCCGCGCTGGGCATTCGCGGCGCCCAGCGGTCGGACGACTATCATCAGCGTCTCTACGCCTTCGCCGATGAGATGGAACGGCTGCTGATGATGGTTATCCTGGTGCTGTTCGGCAGCGCGATCGCCGGCGGCATGCTGGCGCCGCTGACTTGGGCGGGCGCTGCCGGGGCGCTGCTGTTCCTGTTCGTGGTGCGGCCGGCCGCCGGGCTGGTTTCCCTGATCGGCGCATCGGCCCCGCTGGCCGAACGTTCGGCCATCTCCTTCTTCGGCATCCGCGGCCTGGGCGGGTTTTATTACCTGGCCTATGGCCTGAACCATGCCCCCTTCGATGATCAGGAACTGGCCTGGGCAGTGCTGGGCTTCACCGTCCTGGTGTCGATCCTGCTGCATGGCATGACGGTGACACCCGCCATGGGGCGCCTGGACCGCTGGCGGCAGTCCCGGGTAGAGCGGCCGCAATCCGTGGTCTCGGTGGACTGCCGGCGCGGTGCGGGATGACACCGGCACGCGCCAGGGGCGCCATGTTCCGCGTGAACGCGCCCATCAAACCAGGGCGGCGCCGAAGCGACGGAAGCCCGGTCTAGTTGCAGAGAAAGCTCGCCCGCTCCATCCCGTCGCTGCGCAGGTTCAGGCTTTCCAGCGCCGCGGAGCGGGCGCCGAACAGGGCGCACTTCTCATTCGCCATCTGACGGGCGACATCCAGCTGCGCGGGATTGTTGCGCGGGATGTCGATCAGGACGGTGCTGCTGTTGGCACCGATGAACTGAGGCTGCGCGGGCGCACCAAAATGCGTGTCGCTGCAACCCAAGACGAGCAGCGCAGTGGCACCGAACAACATCACCGCGGCAGGCCTGGTCATCGTCGGATTCCTTGGTTGCGACAGACAGATCCGGGCAAGGGCGCCACGGTAGGGACCGTTCGCATAACGCCACGTGCCGGTCCTGGCAAGGCACAAGTGCCCGGCAGGGGGCAGCGTGTCACCGTCACCGTCCCACCGGCTCGGCGGTGCATTCAGCCCCTTGATCCCGCCGGAGAGGGCGGTCTATAAGTCGCGCCCTCGACGGCCGGGGCCATAGCTCAGTTGGGAGAGCGCCTGAATGGCATTCAGGAGGTCAGGGGTTCGACTCCCCTTGGCTCCACCAACGACCGCGACGGATGCGTCCGCCACCCGTTGGGTCAGCGCCTGACGCCGGATCCGAAAACGCCCCTACCCGGCACGGCCGGGACAGCCGGTCGGACTTGCGGCCGAGGCATCCCGCCCTGACACCAGGAAGGGGACGCCACACCGGATGCGGCATCCCCCTCCCTTACCCTCTCCCCGGCACCGACCATCTGATCCGGTCGGTGCTGGCGACCGGACCGCCTACATGCTGCCGAACAGCGCCGCCGTGTCCGACATGCGGTTGGAAAAGCCCCATTCGTTGTCGTACCAGCCCATCACCCGGACCATCCCGCCATCCACCACCGCGGTCTGCGTCGCATCGAAGGTGCAGGACGCAGGGCAGTGGTTGAAGTCGATGCTCACCAGCGGATGCGTGTTGTAGTCCAGGATGCCCTTGAGCTCGCCCTTGGACGCATCCTGCATCGCGGCGTTCACCTCATCCTTCGTCGCCGACTTCGACAGGTTCACGTCCAGCGACACCAGTGACACGTTCGGCGTCGGGATGCGGATCGCCGTGCCGTCCAGCTTGCCCTTCAGGTCCGGCAGCACCAGCCCCACCGCACGCGCGGCGCCGGTCGAGGTCGGGATCGCCGACACCGCCGCCGCACGGGCGCGATGCAGGTCCTTGTGCAGCGTGTCCACCGTGTTCTGGTCGCCGGTGTAGGCGTGGATCGTCACCATGTAGCCGCGCAGGATGCCGAACCGGTCGTGCAGCACCTTCGCCATCGGCGCCAGGCAGTTGGTGGTGCAGGACGCGTTGGAGATGACCGTCATGTCCTTGGTCAGCGTCTTGTGGTTGACGCCGTAGACGATCGTCGCGTCCACCTCGTCCGCCGGCGCCGAGATCAGCACCTTGCGCGCGCCCGCCTGGATCAGCGCCGAGGCCTTGGCCTTGGAGGTGAAGATGCCGGTGCACTCCAGCGCCACATCCACGCCGCCATAGGGCACCTTGGTCGGGTCACGTTCGGCCGACACCTTCAGCGGGCCATACACCTTGCCGTTGTGGCGGATGGTGATCGTGTCGCCGGACACCTCGATCTGGCCGGGAAAGCGGCCATGCACGCTGTCATAGGCGAACAGATGCGCATTGGCCTCAACACTGCCCAGGTCGTTGATCGCGACGGGAACCACATCGTCCCGTCCGCTCTCGACAATTGCGCGCAGCACCAGGCGCCCGATGCGTCCGAACCCGTTGATGGCGACCTTGACGGCCATGATCCTTGTCCTTTCCTGCAATGTTCCGGGCCGGAAGCCCGGCATGGTGGTATTGGCGAATATCGCTCAACTTATCCGTGTGTTCAACGAATACTCGCTGTTCGCACCGCCCAATACGGCGCGCCGCCTTGCCTCATTCCATATCATGCGGGGGTATGACGGACCATCCCATTCACAGCCCGTACGCCGCCGCAGCCTCCTGCACCTGTGCGCGAGGCAGGCCTTGCGTGATAAAAACGATCCGCGAGCGGCGGTCCGCGTCGGACCATGCCTCCAGCCGGACGGGCGGATGAAACACGTGGTGAACGCCATGGATCGCAACCGGCCCCGGCTCCTCGTGAAGGTTCAGGATGCCCTTGACCCGCAGCAGCGCCGGCCCGTGCACGGACCGTAGCGCCGACAGCCACTGGGAAACGGCAAGCCAATCGAGCGGTTGCGCGAAGGTCAGGCAGAAGGAGTCGATCCCGGCGGCATGCGCATGATCGTGGTGCTCATGATCATGGTCGTGATAGGCCTCCTCGGCCAGCCAGCGCCGCACATCCGGGGTCTTGCGTTCGGGATCGAACAGGGCGGCGCCGAACAGTTGGTCCGGCGCGATGTCGCCATGCCGCACCGGAATGACCGGTGCCGCGGGGTTGATCGCCCGCAGCCGGTCCAGCAGCGGCCCGCCCCCTGCGAGATCGGTCTTGGTCAGCAGCAGCCGGTCCGCGAGCGCCACCTGCTTCACCGCCTGCCCGTGCGCATCCAGTTGCCCGCCGGCATGCACCGCATCCACCGTCGTCACCACGGCATCCAGGCGCGCGAAATGACTCACCAGCGGGTTGTTCAGCAGCATCTGCACGATCGGTGCCGGATCCGCCAACCCCGTGGTCTCGATCAGCACGCGGCGGAATGGCGGCACCTCACCGGCGTCACGCTGCGCCAGCAGGCGGCGGATCGTATCGGCGAGGTCGCTGCGCACGGTACAGCACACGCAGCCATTGGCCAGCACGGCAACCTCACCGCTGACCGCCTCGATCAGCAGGTGATCCAGGCCGATCTCGCCGAACTCGTTCACGATGACGGCACTGTCGCCCATGCCGGGATGGCGCAGCAGCGCGTTCAGCAGCGTCGTCTTGCCGCTGCCCAGGAAGCCGGTGACCAGGGACACCGGCATGCGGTCGGCGGATTTGTCGCGATCGAACAGGGACAGAATGCCTCTCCTGCCCTCGGCTGGTGGACGACATGGGCGCAGAGGGGAATACTCCCGGTGACGTCCGACAGAAAGGGGGGTGAGGCAATGACATCATCCAGCGGCAATCAGCCGAATGACGAACGCCGCGGTTTCCTGAAGACCGCCGGCCTGGGCGCACTGGGCGCCGTCGCCGGCGCCGCGCATGGCAAGTTCGCACTGGCACCCATTGCCCCGGCCCAGGCGCAGGGTGCGGCGCCGGCGGGGCAGGACCGGTGGTGGCCGTCCAAATGGGGCCCGCAGGACGAGGCCGGCGCCTCCAACCACATGACCCCGGCCAAGACCCTCGACGCCATCCGCCTCATTCGCGATGGCAAGACCTACAAGCTCGGCCGTACTTACGAGTCCGGCATGCCCTTGTTCGGCGCCCGCACCTTCAGCCTGCGCATCCCGGGCGGCCCCACCGGCGGACCGTTCGGTTCCAACAAGCTGGTCTACAACGACGAATTCCTCGCCACCGAAATCGGCCAGACCGGCACGCAGTTCGACGGCCTGGGCCATATCGGCATCCAGCAGGGCAAGGACGGCGACAAGACCGAAATGCGCTTCTACAACGGCTTCACCTCGCAGGAGATCAACGACGCCTACGGCCTGAAGAAGCTGGGCGTCGAGAAGCTGAAGCCCATCCTGACGCGCGGCCACCTCATCGACATGGTCGCACTGAAGGGCGGGATGATGGATGCGGGACAGGAGATCTCGGTCGCCGATATCCGCGCCGCGCTGCAGCGCCAGAACATGCGCGAGGACGACATCAAGCCGGGCGACGCGATCTTCTTCAACACCGGCTGGGGCTCGCTGTGGATGAAGAACAACGACCGCTTCAACTCCGGCGAACCCGGCATCGGCGTGGAGGCGGCGAACTGGGTGATTCAGAAGGATCTCGCGTTGACCGGTGCGGATACCTGGGCAACCGAGGTGGTGCCCAATCCGGACAAGAACCTGGCGTTTCCGGTGCACGGGATGCTGATCGCCCGGCACGGGATCCTCAACCACGAGAACCTGACGTTCGATGAGCTGCTGGCCGAGGGGAAATACCAGTTCGTCTATGTCTTCTGCCCGGCCCCCATCAAGGGCGCGACCGGCTCCAACGGCTCACCCATCGCGGTGACCTGAGCGGATCCGGCCGGGACCCGTAACGCAAGATGTCCGCGCGAGTCCCACCCCCCAGACGAAAAGGAGTGGGACATGCGGCGGCGGACGGCGATCCTGGGTGGCCTGACCATGGGAATGGGCGGCGTGGCGCGAGCGGCCGCATCGCCCGTGGTGCTGGAACTGTTCACATCCCAGGGATGCTCGTCTTGCCCGCCAGCGGATGCGCTGCTGGGCGTGCTGGCGCAGCGGCCGGATGTGATCGCGCTCGCCTGGCACGTGGATTACTGGAATTACCTGGGATGGCGCGACCCGTTCGCGCAACGCGCCTGGACCGACCGCCAGCGCGCCTATGCCGCGCGGCTGCAAGCCGAGGTCTATACGCCAGCGCTGGTGGTGAATGGCGCCGCGATGATGGTCGGCTCCGACCGGCGCGCGGTGCAGGCGGCGATCGGGGCGGCCTCGCCCCTGCCCGTTGCCGTCTCGCTGCGTCGCGAGGGCGGAGCGCTGCAGGTTGAAACCGGCGCGGTGCCAGCGGGGACGGTGGTGTCGCTGGTGACCTATGATCCCGAAGTGGCAACGCCGGTTCGCGCGGGTGAGAATGCCGGGCGGCGGCTGACGGAGTATCGCGTCGTGCGGGATGTGCGGCAGTTGAACCCGACGGCCGGGCGCCTCACGGTGCCGGACATCGCGTCCGGACAGGGAGCCGTGCTGCTGGTGCAGGACGGGGCGATGCGCGTGCTGGGCGCGGCCGATCACCGTCCGCCGGCTGCGGGCTGAAGCCTAACGACGCAGCGACGTCCTGGGCTTCAACAACAGCCCTGACGGCGCAGGCTGAGACCTAATGGATGGATGAGAGCGTCGAGGAGATCAGACGCGGGACCGCATCCCATTCCGAAATGACAAGATGAACGGCGAGCAGACCGGCAACAATCGCCAGGGGAACCGCAAAGGCGCGACCAGTGCGCGGTTCCCTTCTTGAGCCAGGCATCGAAAACAACCTCCAGCACGACCAACGGTAGGACGCCGGACACCCGGCATCCCGTCCGCTTCACTATTGTCAGTGAATAGGACATTTTTTAGCCGTTCGTGTGGAACAATTGCGAGAGTTTGGATGGCTGCCAGACGCGGGACGCATAGGTTCCCGTGGTGATGATTGTCATACTGGCCGCCCCGCAGCCTTCAGGTCAGGACCAGCCTCTTGAGCGAGAATACCATCAGCGCCGGTCCGGCCGTCGCCATGCCAGCCGCGGCTGGCGCCCCAGCCCCCGTCACCATCACCGAATCCCGGCCGGCGGACAGCAGCACCACGCTTGCGATCCTGGTGTCATTGAGCGTCTGCCACCTGCTGAACGACATGAACCAGTCGCTGGTGCCGGCGATCTACCCGATCCTGAAGGAAAGCTACCATCTGGATTTCGCGCAGATCGGGCTGATCACGCTTGCGTTCCAACTGACCGCCTCGATGCTGCAGCCCGTGGTCGGGCTGGTGACCGACAAGCATCCGCAGCCCTATTCGCTGCCGATCGCCATGTGCTGCAGCCTTGTCGGGCTGATGCTGCTGGCCGTCGCGCACAGCTACGGCGTGATCCTGTTCGCCGCTGCCCTGGTGGGCATCGGCTCCTCGGTGTTCCACCCCGAATCGTCGCGCGTCGCGCGCATGGCCTCCGGCGGGCGCTATGGCTTCGCGCAGTCGCTGTTCCAGGTCGGCGGCACCACCGGATCGGCGATCGGCCCGTTGCTGGCGGCCTTCATCGTGGTGCCCAGGGGGCAAGGCAGCATTGCCTGGTTCTCGGCCGCGGCGCTGCTGGCCATCATGCTGCTGACCTATGTCAGCCTCTGGTATGCCCGGCATCCGGCCATGGC
>JBFXDK010000158.1:0-10897 GCA_050181195.1 Acetobacteraceae bacterium
GGCGTGGCGCCGCCGCGCAGTTCCCCCCATGTCTCCTCATAGGCCTGACCGTCCCAGGCGTGCCGCCAGGCCTCGGTGCACACCACGCGGTCGGGGTCGGAGAGGTCGACGCGCAGGATGACCAGGGGCGCGAACTGGTAGACGGCGTAGACCTCGCCCTGGTGCTCGAACAGGATCCAGTTCTTCTCGATGTCGCGGCGGCGGCCGGTGCGCACCACCTCGCGGACGCGGCCGGCGGGGCGCAGGGTGTCGGGGTCGATCTCGACGAGGAAGATGCGGTTGGGGCGGGGTTGCGAGCCGCTGTTGACGTGCATGAAGAGCCGCCCGCCGAGTTCCACCAGGCGCGGATCGGCCGCCCAGCCCTGCGGACGGGCCTCGTCGTCGGCGAAGTCGAAGGCGGCGGAGACGACACTGACGCTGCCGGGCAGCACGTTCCAGTCGGCGTCGAGACGGCAGAGGGCGATGTGGCGCGTGTGGTCCGGTGTGACGATGCGGTAGGCCATGACCAGGTGATCGCCCAGGCGCTGGATCGCGGGGTTGAACACCGCCATCACCGCGCCGTCCGCTGCCGCCATCCAGCTGGGCGGGACCAGTTCCTCGGGCGTGAATACCTTTGTCAGCAAGGGAGGCTCCTGGGGGGCTGAACCGGAAAATGATCGTCGACGCCGCCCGAAACAGTGACGCTTTCTAGTCCGCCGAGCGCGCGTTGCGTGGGCGATGATCCGGACCCGTACACCGCCTTTCTAGTATCGTCCGCTACTATCCACAGTCTGCGTTCGCCGCTGTCGCAATGGAATGTAACCGACACTGTCACAATATCATCAATGTTCACATAGCTACTATCCGGAACTCCCGCCCAGATCGATCCGTTTCATTAGATATCACGTGGACGTGATCAAGGACATTTCTGGCAAATTTCAGACTTGGCAAAGAAGTTGTAACTAAATCGACCCGGAATGTGCAGGATCGATGCGACAGTTTCATTTTTTCGCCAGTTCCATTGCAGGGGTCACATTCCGGGATTCGACTGCAGGTTCACGCGCCAGCCCTGACCATTCTGGAGCGCAAGCGCGAAAACGGGGCACAGGCTGATCCGGCCTTCTCCGCTATCGGATGTCACGAACCCAGTTGGACGCCAGTTCGTCACGCCACCCGCCTCGAGACCGCCCCGATGAACGCCGTCGCGCAGGTCTACCCCATCGTGCCCCGATGATTTCCTTGGGGAGCGGAATGCGTTTGCCACCACCCATCCTGCCTCGGCGTGTTAGCAGGGGCAGACCGCCCGATCCGCGCCAAAGGGACACTCGCATGATCAAGCAGCCCGACAAATACCAGGACATGGCCGACCCACAGGCGCGCCCGCGCTACACCGGGGTCGCGACCTTCTTCCGCACGCCCATGGAAACCGATCTGTCCGCCACGGATATCGGTGTCATCGGCGTGCCCTTCGATGGTGGCGTCACAAACCGCACCGGCACGCGCCACGGCCCGCGCGCGGTGCGCGAGCAATCCACGCTGCTGCGCCGGATCAATGGCGCGACCGGCATCGCGCCGTTCGGCATGGCGCGCGTGCGCGACCTCGGCGATTGCTGGATCGAACAGCCCTACACGCTGACCGGCGCGCTGGAGGAGATTGCGGCGTTCTACCGCACCGTGTCGGCAGCCGGCGTGACACCGCTGTCGGTCGGCGGGGATCATGCAATCAGCCTGCCGATTCTGCGCGCGGTCGCCGCATCGGGCCCGGTGGGCATGGTGCATATCGATGCGCATTGCGACACCGGAGACGATTATCTGGGATCGCGCTTCCACCACGGCGCACCGTTCCGGCGGGCGGTGGAAGAAGGCCTGCTGGATCCCAGGCGGGTGATCCAGATCGGCATCCGCGGCACCACCAACGACCCCGACATGTGGGGCTACAGCCAGGCCAGCGGCATGCGCGTGCTGGGGATGGATGAATTCCACGACCGCGGCTGGCGCTTCGCGGCCGAGGAAGCGCTGCGGATCGCCGGCTCCGGCCCTGTGTATCTGACCTTCGACATCGACAGTTTGGACCCGTCCCAGGCGCCCGGCACCGGTACGCCGGAAGCCGGCGGAATTACGGTACGGGAAGCATTGCGCCTGCTGCGCGCCCTGCGCGGACTGGATTTGGTCGGCGGCGACCTGGTGGAAGTGTCGCCGCCTTTCGATGTAGGAACGATCACCGCATTCAACGCGGCATCGATCCTGTTCGAGATGCTCTGCCTGCTGGCGGAAGCACGCGGCAGGCGTGGTCCGGCCTGATCAGCAGGGCGGGGTCAGGCCGCTCGGGCAGACCACCGTGGACCCGGGCGGAACCACCACCGTGGTCTCCCGCGGCGGAGAGGCGCTGTGATAGGCAAAGCAGCCGGAAAGGCTGATCGGCAGCGCCAGGACGAACAACAATCGAAGCATGCGAATTATCCCCTTTTGAGGTCAGCACCGCATGCAGGTGGTTCATCGTTGAACGAGCGAACATGTACCAGCGGCTCAAAAGCCCGTGCGTACGCCACGCTGTGACCGCAGCCGTGTGCGCTCACACCGAGTCGTAATCGATCACGACCCGGTCTGTGACCGGGCGGGCCTGGCAGGTCAGCACGAAGCCGGCGGCCGTCTCCCACGGCTCCAGCGAGTAATTGACCGCCATATCCACCCTGCCCTCCAGCACGCGGGCGCGGCAGGTGCAGCACATGCCGCCCTTGCAGGAAAATGGCAGACTGCGGCCGGCCCGCAGCGCGGCATCGATGATCGTCTCGCCCTCGGCTACCGGAATGTCGCCGCGACCGCCTTCGCTGATCACGGTCACGATGGCGGCGGGCGGCGCATCCCGCGGCACCGGCAGGCTCCGCGGCCTTCCGTCCACCGACGGCGTAAACCGCTCGATATGAACCCGCTCTCCCGGCAGACCGAGGTCGCGCAGCGCCGCCCCCAGCCCCTCGATCATTGGCTGCGGCCCGCAGATCAGCGCCTCGTCCACCGCCGCGACCGGCAGGATCGTGCGCAGCAGCAGCCGCACCTTCCCGGCATCCAGGTGCCCGTTCAGCACGGGGACATCCTGTTGCTCCCGCGACAGGACGTGGAACACCGACAGGCGCGAGACGTACTGATCCTTCAGGTCCTCGATCTCGCCCCGGAACATGATGCTGTCGGTCGCGCGGTTGCCGTAGAACAGGAAGAACCGGCTTTCCGCTTCCCCGGCCAGCAGCGCCCGCATGATCGACAATACGGGCGTGATCCCGGATCCCGCGACGAAGGCGGCCACAGTGCGCGCGCCGATCGCGGGCGGCAGGCCGAACCGCCCGTCGGGCGTCATTACCGAAACCATGTCGCCCTCCCGCAGCATCTCGGTTGCCCAGGTCGACAGCAATCCGCCGGCGATCCGTTTGACCGCGACACGCAGCATTTCCCCGGGCGTGGAGCAGATGGAATAGCTGCGGCGGATGTCCTGGCCTTCAACCGTCGCCCGCAGTGTCAGGTATTGCCCGGGGGTGAACCGGTATTCGTCGCGCAGCGCATCCGGCACGTCGAATGCGATCGAGACCGCGTCGGCCGTTACCCGCCGGCGGACGGCGACGCGCAAGGGATGGAAACGGGGCGGTGCCATGGCGGCGTCTTGCGCGTTCCCCGTTCCCGGCACAAGTCATGGATATGAGACAGGCCCTGCACCACCTCTCCGTCGACACCGCAGGCCAGGCGCTGACCGACATCACCGCGCCCATCCGCCGCTGGGTTGCCGCGCAGGGTATCGGCACCGGCCTGCTGACCATCTGGTGCCGGCACACCTCGGCGTCGCTTCTGGTACAGGAGAATGCCGACCCCGACGTCCGTGCGGACCTGATGGCATTCTTCAGCCGCCTCGTGCCCGAAGGCGCGGGCTACCGTCATGAGGAGGAAGGCCCGGACGACATGCCCGCCCATATCAAGGCCGCGCTGACGCAGACGCAGCTGTCGATTCCCGTCGAGGCCGGCCTGCCGGTCCTGGGCACCTGGCAGGGCATCTATCTGTTCGAGCACCGGCGCGCGCCGCAGCGACGCACACTGGTGCTGCACCTGATCGGCGAGGCGGATTAGCTCTCCAGAAGCTCGTCTGCGGCGTCGGCGAACACCTGGCAGCCCAGCACTAGGTCCGCATCCGCCGTGTTTTCCGCGAAATGATGACTGATGCCCGCGATGCTCGGCACGAACAGCATCGCCGAAGGCAGCCGTTCCGCCAGCACCTGGGCGTCGTGCCCCGCGCCGCTGGGCATCCGCTGGTGCAGCCCGGGCGCGTGCTTCTCGGCTGCCCGATCCAGCGCCGCCATGAACGCCTCGTTCATCAACTGCGGCGTGGAACGGCTGCGTTCGGCGATCGTCACCCGGCACGGTCCCTTGTTCGCCTCGGCCACCAGCGCTTCCACCTCGGCCGTCAGCCTGGCCAGCATCGCCTTGTCGGTGTCTCGGAACTGAAACAGCATCTCCGCCCGGCCCGGCACGATGCTGGGCGCGCCGGGATCCAGCGTGATCCGTCCCGTCGTCCAGACCGTGCGCGGCCCGACCACCGACGGGAACCGGTCCTCGATCGCCGCGGCCAGCTTGACCAGCGCCACACCCGCATCTCGGCGCACCGCCATGCGCGTCGTGCCGGCATGGTTCTGCTGACCCTCGAACACGATGCGGAATCGATGGCTGCCGACGATCGCCGTCACTACGCCCACCTTCAGGTTCTTGTCCTCGAGCTCCGCCCCCTGTTCGATGTGCGCTTCCATGAAGCCAATATAGCGGTCCGGCTCGATCTGCGCGCGCGGCGTCCCCGCGAAACCGGCCCGCTGCAGCGCGACCCGCAGCGGCGTGCCATCGCCGCGATACGCGCAACGGTCGATCTCCTCCTCGCTCAGAAGACCGCAGAAGGAACGCGACCCGATGAACGAGCCATAGTGCCCTTCCTCATCGGCCCAGGCCGCGACGTCGATTCCCCGGCCGAGTGAGCGTGCGGTTTCCAGGGCATAGATCACACCCATGGCGCCATCGAGCCATCCGGAATGGTCCTGCGTTTCCAGGTGGCTGCCCATCAGGATCTTCTTTCCCGGGGCGCGGCAGCGGCCGATCACGTTTCCAATGCCATCGATATGCGCATCGAGGCCCGCCTCGGTCAGGCGCGCGAGCAGCCACTTGCGCGACTCGATATCCTGCGGTGAAAACGTGGGCCGGTGGACCCCGGTCTCGTATTTGCCAATTTCCCGCAGCGCATAGAGGTCCTGCAGCAAACGCTGGCCGTCGATGGTGGGCATGGGTCGCTCCCGCAATCAATGCTGCACTGCACCACAGGATCGTGGCCGGCGCTACCCGGGTCCTCCTCCAAAGGTGACAAATTGATCCGGATGACTGAACCAGTCATCTACTGTCATCAAACGTTCATCAAACTGAAACACAGGTGTCACAGACCGATCATAGGTTCCGGCCGCGCCTCCGGGCGCCACGGACCGAGGAGAAAACAGAATGAGGCTTGCCACAACCGTCCTGGCCATCGGCCTGGTTGGCTTTACGGTGGCCGCACAGGCGCAGCAGATCACCGGGGCGGGCGCGACCTTCCCTGCCCCTGTCTACGCAAAGTGGGGCGAGGCAGCGAAGGCCGCGACCGGGATCGAGCTGAACTACCAGGCGATCGGTTCCGGCGGCGGGCAGAACCAGATCATGAACCGCACCGTCGATTTTGGTGCCTCGGATGCGCCGATGGATCCGAAGAAGCTTGAGACCGGCAACCTGCTGCAGTTTCCCTCGGTAATGGGCGCGGTGGTCGTCATCGTGAATGTGCCGGGTGTCGCATCGAACCAGCTCAAGCTCGACGGCACGATGCTGGCCGAGATCTATCAGGGCAAGATCAAGAAGTGGAACGATCCGCGCATCGTCGAGATGAACCGCGACGTTACGTTGCCGAACCGCGCGATCGCGCCGGTGTATCGCGCCGACGGGTCCGGCACGACCTTCGTCTACGCGTCGTATCTGTCGGCGGTTGATCCCACCTGGAAGTCCAAGGTTGGCGCCGCGACATCGGTGAAGTGGCCGACCGGCGCCGGTGCGAAAGGCAATGACGGCGTCGCGGCGACCGTGCACAACACGGTGGGTGCGATCGGCTATGTCGAATACGCCTATGCCAAGCAGAACAAGCTCACTACCGTTCAGCTGCGCAACAAGGCCGGGCAATACGTGTCGCCGTCGATGGAGACGTTCTCATCCGCCGCGCAGAACGGCGACTGGGCGAACGCCAAGAATTACGCGGTCAACCTGATCGACCAGCCCGGCGAGCAGAGCTGGCCGATCCTGTCCGCCACCTTCATCCTGCTGCCCCAGGATCCCAAGGACCCTGCCCGGTCTGCCACGGTGATGAAATTCTTTGACTGGGCCTACAAGAACGGCGATCCGATCGCCGTCAGTCTGGAATACATCCCGCTGCCGGACGCCGTGAAGGGTGCGGTACGCAATTCCTGGCATGCCGCGATCAAGGGGGCGGACGGCAAGCCGATTTACTGATCCCTAACCCGCGCGTCGGTAACGTCGGCGCGCGGCCTTCCGCCTTAACAACCGACCCATCGAGAGGTCCTGGGGGAAAGACTTGGCAACTCCAGCAACCGCCGACCGGCACGGAATGCATGTCGGCGACACGATATTCGCGGGACTGGCGCGATCCTCGGGCGTTTTCGTCCTTATCCTGCTGGGCGCGATCATCGTCGGCCTGTTCCTGGGCGGCTTCCCGACGTTCCGGGAATTTGGCCTCGGCTTTCTCTGGGACACGGAATGGGATCCGGTCCAGGAACTCTTCGGCGGCCTGGTGCCGATCTATGGCACGCTGATCACCTCGGTCCTGGCGCTTCTGCTGGCTGTGCCCATTGCCTTCGGGATCGCGTTCTACCTGACCGAACTGGCGCCCATGTGGTTTCGCCGTCCGGTCGGCACCATGGTCGAACTGCTCGCGGCCATTCCGTCGATCATCTACGGCATGTGGGGGTTCTTCGTCGTCGTGCCGATCATGGCGCAGTACATACAGCCATGGGCGATCGATACACTCGGCGAACTGCCCCTCCTTGGCTTCCTGTTCCAGGGACCGCCTTTCGGCACCGGCATCCTGACGGCCGCGATGATCCTGGCGATCATGATCATCCCTTTCATCGCCGCCACGATGCGCGACGTGTTCGAAACCGTGCCGCCTGTCTACAAGGAATCCGCCTACGGCCTCGGCTGCACCACCTGGGAGGTGATGCGCTCGATCGTCATCCCCTACACCCGCGTCTCGGTGGTCGGCGGCATCATGCTGGGCCTCGGCCGAGCGCTGGGCGAGACGATGGCGGTGACGTTCGTGATCGGCAACACGAACCGGATTTCCACGTCGCTGTTCGGGCCAGGCAATACCATCGCCTCGATCGTCGCGCTGGAATTCCCGGAAAGCGAGGCCGGCAGCCTGAAGCTTTCCTCGCTTCTGGCGCTGGGATTCATCCTGTTCGTGCTGTCCTTCATCGTGCTGGCGATCTCGCGCATCCTGCTGCGACCGCGGCTGAAGACCTGAGGCAAGACCCATGAGCGCAACAACCGCACCCCTGCGCGACATGCATGGACCGGCCAAGGACACAAAGGTCGCCGAATCCCTCGGGCGTTCACGCAAGCTCCGCAACACCATCGTCCAGATGATGTGCATCATGGCGATGGTGATCGGGCTGTTCTTCCTCGCCTCGATCCTGTTCACTCTGATCTGGCGTGGCATTGGCGGCCTGAGCCTGACGACCTTCACGACCTCCACGCTGCCACCCGGCTCCAACGGCGGCCTGTTGAATGCCATCATCGGCAGCATTATCCAGACGATGCTGGGCGCCGCGATCGGCACGCCGATCGGGCTGATGGTGGGCACCTACCTCGCCGAGTACGCCCAGGGCACATTGCTGGGCAATGCGGTGCGTTTCGTGTCGGACGTGCTGCTCTCGGCTCCATCCATCCTGATCGGCCTGTTCGTCTACACGCTGGTGGTCGACCCGTTCGGCGGGTTCTCCGGGATCGCGGGCTGCCTCGCGCTGGCGGTGATCGTCATTCCCATCGTCGTGCGCACCACCGAGGACATGTTGCGGCTGATTCCGAACACGCTGCGGGAATCGGTCATCGCCCTGGGCGCACCGAAGTGGAAGATGATCGTCCTCGTATGCTACCGCGCCGCTCGGCAAGGTATTGCGACCGGTATTCTGTTGGCGGTGGCGCGTGTGGCGGGAGAGACCGCGCCGTTGCTGTTCACCAGCCTGGGCAACCTGAACTGGTCGCTGGACCTGACCAAGCCGATGGCCAGCCTGCCGGTAACCATCTACCAATACGCCGGTTCGGCCTTCGCCGACTGGGTGGAACTCGCATGGGCTGGCGCACTGCTGATCACCTTCGGCGTTCTTGCCATCAACATCATCGCCCGCGTGTTGCTGCGCGGCGGACATTGAGGTCACCATGAGCGCGACAACAGACCGGCAGACACGCAGCTTCGGAGGCGTGCAGGCGCGCGCATCCAGCACGATGAACGAACCGAAGATCGCGATCCGCAACCTGGACTTCTATTACGGGGACAATCACGCATTGAAGGAGATCACGCTGGACCTGCCGGTGCGTCAGGTCACCGGCATGATCGGTCCGTCCGGTTGCGGTAAGTCAACGCTGCTGCGGGTCCTGAACCGGATGTACGACCTGTATCCGGGCCAGCGCGCCACCGGCGAAGCGATGATGGATGGGATGAACATCGTCGATCCCCGCATCGACCTGAATGCGCTGCGGGCGCGGATCGGCATGGTGTTCCAGAAGCCCACGCCCTTCCCCATGACGATCTACGACAACATCGCGTTCGGCGTGAAACTGCACGAGAAACTGTCGCGTTCGGCGATGGACGAACGCGTGGAATGGTCGCTGACCCGCGCCGCGCTGTGGGAAGAGGTCAAGGACCGGCTGAACACCTCGGCCATGGGCCTGTCTGGCGGGCAGCAGCAGCGGCTTTGCATCGCACGCACCATCGCCGTGCGTCCCGAGGTGATCCTGCTGGATGAGCCGACCAGTGCGCTCGACCCGATCAGTACCCTGAAGATCGAGGAGCTGATCGACGAGCTGAAGACCGATTTCACGCTGGCGATCGTCACCCACAACATGCAGCAGGCAGCGCGGTGCGCCGACCAGGTGGCGTTCTTCTACCTGGGTGAAATGGTCGAAGTCGCGCCCGCGGCGGAACTGTTCACCGCGCCCAAGCAGCGCCGCACCCAGGAATATGTCACCGGCCGGTTCGGCTGATCCAGGAAGGAACGACACAAGATGTCGGACACCCGCGAACACGTGGTGAAGAGCTACGACGCCGAATTGAAGCGATTGCGCGGCATGATGACGGATATGGGCGGGATCGTGGAAAGCCAGCTCGCCAATGCCAGCCTGGCCGTGCTGCAGCGCGACAACGCCGCCGCCACGCGCGCGGTGGAGGATGATCCCAAGGCCGACGCGCTTGAGCACGAGGTGGAACAGTTCGTCATCCGCCTGCTGGCGCTGCGCCAGCCCATGGCCAGCGACCTGCGCCAGGTCGTTGCAGCATTGAAGATGACGGGCGATCTGGAACGCATCGGCGACTATGCAGCCAACGTCGCCAAGCGAAGCATCGTTCTGGCGCAGTTCTCCCTGCCCTACCCGTTCAGCGGCCTCGCCAACATGATGCGACTGGTGCAGGAGCAACTGAAGACCATCATCGACGCGATCGGCACCAACGACGCCGAGGCTGCGCTGCATGTGTGGCAGTCGGACCAGGCGATCGACGACATCTACAACGCGCTGTTCCGCGAACTGGTTACCTACATGATGGAGGATCCGCGCAACATCACGCCCTGCACGCATCTTCTGTTCATTGCCAAGAACCTGGAGCGTATCGGCGATCACGCGACCAACATCGCCGAAACCATCTACTATGCCGTCCGCGGCGAGGTGCTGGTTGAGGCCCGTCCCAAGGGCGACACCTCGGCCTATGCCGTCGTTCGCCCGAAAGGTGACGCATGAGTGGCGTTGACATCGCACGGGAGCGGACGATGGAGCCCGCGCCCGACGCGGGCAAGCCGCTGATCCTGATCGTCGACGATGAAGCGCCGCTGGTGACGATGCTGCGCTACAACCTGGAGAAGCAGGGATATCGGGTGGTGGAAGCCGCGGACGGTGAGACCGCGATCACCCGCATTGCTGAGACGAAGCCCGATCTGGTGCTGCTGGACTGGATGCTGCCCATCCTGTCAGGCATCGAGGTGTGCCGGCAGATCCGCCGCCGGCCGGCAACCCGCGATTTGCCGGTGATCATGGTGAGCGCGCGGGCCGAGGACCAGGATGCGGTGCGCGGCCTCAACACCGGCGCCGATGACTACATCACCAAGCCGTTCAGCAACGAGCACCTGCTGGCGCGCATCCGCGCGCTGCTGCGCCGGTCCGGTCCGCTGGCGGACAAGGGACAGATCGGCTTCCACGATATCGAGATGGATCTCGCGACGCATCGCGTGACACGCAACGGACGACGGCTGCACCTGGGGCCAACCGAGTTCCGGTTGCTGGAGTTCTTCATCCAGCATCCGCGGCGCGTGTTCTCACGCGAGGAACTGCTGGACGCGGTGTGGGGACCGGATATCCACGTGGAACCGCGCACCGTGGATGTGCATATCCGCCGGCTGCGGCGCGCGATCAACGGCGAAGGTGAGCTTGACCTGGTGCGCACGGTGCGCACGGCAGGATACGCGCTGGATACGGATCCGATCTGAAGACCGGGCGAGGCGCTGCCTCGCGCTCCGCCAGGGAGGGCGCTGCCCTCCCTGGACCCACCCGCCAAGGGCGACGGCCCTTGGAACGCGATTCCTTGGTTGGATGTCCGGCGGGG
>JBFXDK010000159.1:0-10634 GCA_050181195.1 Acetobacteraceae bacterium
ACCCGCGTCGTGGTCGAGGGCTACACCGACAACGTTCCGGTCGGCGAAGATCTGCGGCGGCAAGGCATCACGTCCAATCTCGACCTGTCGTCGCGGCGGGCGGACAATGTTGCGGACTACCTGACGCGCCACGGCGTGCCATCTGGGCTGGTATCGGCCCAAGGACACGGCGACGCGAGCCCGGTAGCGCCGAACACCACGCCAGAAGGACGATCACAGAACCGCCGGATCGAGGTCACGTTGGTCGGCCCCGGCATTTAGACCGGGAGGCACGCCCGTGCTGATACCTGTCCCCAGCTGTCGCAGCCGCGCGCGGACTGGCCGCGCCGGTCCATCCACGGGATCCGCTGCCAAACCGGGATGGCGGTCGGGGCAGCACGATCTTCCCTTCTGCGGTACGAACGGCGTTTATCACCGTGTCATGCCGGCAACCTGAATCGGGCACTTGTCCGGGTCGACCTGTGGTCGAGTGCAAGACAACAACAAGAAGTGCCCGAAAGGCCCCGGAGCGGAGATTGTTCCGCTCCGGGGAGTTTCTTCTGGAACGGAGAACCAAACCATGAGACGTCATTGCGGTCCGGCCATCGACATCACCGTCCCGGCACGCCTGCTGCTATCGGGACTGTTGATGCTGGCGACGCTCGGCTTGAGCAGTTGTTCCAGTGGCGTCAAGGTCGGCCCGGAAGCCGTTGCTGGCCTGACGCCGGATGCAACGGTGGACATGCGGCAGGTCCAGGTTGCCTATATCGGCAGCGCCGGCGGCGGTAACGGCACGCTGTTCTATCGCGGCCGAGCGTATCCGTTCACGGTCAGCGGCATCGGCATCGGCGGGATCGGCGCTTCCACCATCGACGCCGAGGGCGAGGTCTACAAGCTGCCGAACCTTGCCAGCTTCCCGGGCGCGTATGCCCAGGGACGGTATGGGTTCGCGCTCGGCACCACCAGCGGCGGTGACCTGTGGATGCAGAACGAATCGGGCGTGATCATGCGCCTGAGAGCGAAGAGGACCGGCCTGATGCTGAGCCTGGGCGGCGATGCCGTCGTGATCTCCATGCAGCAATAACCGCTATGGCGGCTGGCCGTAGGACCGCGAACGATGTCGATATCTGATCTTAACGCCAGCAATGCCCGCTCAGCTCGCCAGCGCGGCAAGTTGCTGGCTCTCGTCACAGCCGGTGCGGCCTTGATCGCCGCCGCCTCGGCTATAGCGGCGGCGCCTTCGTCCAACGGATTGGTGGTGCGCACCGAGGCCTCGTCCCATGCGCCGCCGCCCGGCCAAGCCAACGATGCTTCCGCCGCTGAGAACGCGACTGACCTCGCGAAGAAACTGCAGAATCCGATCGGTAACCTCTACAGCTTCCCATTCCAGAGCAATACGAACTTCAACTACGGCCCGCACCGCGGCACACAGGAAATCCTGAACATCCAGCCGGTCATTCCAATCCACATCAGCCCGGATTGGAACATCATCACACGTGCCATCCTGCCATTGATCTGGCAGCCGTCCCTGCAACCGGCGCGTACCGTTCCGTTCGGCACCGGCCCAACCACGTTCTCGGCCTTCCTCTCGCCGGCCAATCCGGTCAACGGCTGGCTGTGGGGCATCGGACCGGTCGTGCAGATCCCCACGATCAGCGACGCAAGCCTGGGATCGAACGTGTGGGGTGCGGGTCCGACCGGTGTTCTGGTCTACATGAAGGGGCCATGGGTGGCAGGCGCCCTGGCGAACAATGTCTGGTCGTTCGGCGGCACGCCCGCCCCGGGCGGCACCCGATACAACACATTCACGCTGCAGCCGTTCGTGAACTACAACTTCGGTGAGGGCTGGTATGTCGGCACCTCCCCGCTGATTACGGCCAATTGGCTCGCGACTGGCGATCATGCCTGGACCCTGCCGATTGGCGGCCAAGTGGGACGGGTGATCCAAATCGGCGGCAAGTTGCCGGTCAATCTGCTGGTCGGCGTCTACTACAATGCGCTGCGCCCGCAATATGGCTCCAACATCCAGTTGCGGACGCAGGTGGTGCTGATCTTCTGAAGCACGCGGTCTGGAACGCTCCCGACTGCCGAGCGAGTACGAGGGAGGGGAGTATTTTTCTCATGGCCCAAGTCTCGTACAAGTTCTCCCGTGTCGGCGACAACTCCGCCGACCCCTTCATGCATGCCAGAGTTTGGAAGATCCCTACGATGTTACGCTGAAATGCCAGGGAGCATCCCGCCAGATAGGCGAACCACAGATGTGTCGTTACGATGCCGATCTCGGATTCCGCGCCTGGACGAGACTTTCCCGCGCATGGCCGGGCCGCAGACCATGATCGGGGACGCCATCGGTCTCGCCGCGCAGAGTTTCGAGCGCGCGCAGGTGCAGGGGCGTATGATGATCCTGCTGACCGATGGCAATGACACCGGCAGCCGCGTGGCGCCACGTCGTGCTGCGGAGATCGCCGCGCGGCTCGACGTGAAGATCTACGCGGTCTCGCTTGGCAATCCGGCGGCGGTGGGCGAAGCCGCGCTCGATATCCCGACCCTCGAGGCAATTGCGCAGACGACCGGCGGCACGCATTTCCATGCCACCGATCCCGCCGCCCTGTCGGAGATCTATCGCCGCATCGACGTGATGGAGCCGACGCCCGCGCAATCGCAATCCTGGCGGCCGCGCACGCCACTGTTCGCCTGGCCGCTGGGGGGCTTCGCAATCCTGGCAGCGCTGCTGCTGCTGGTGCCCGATCTTCGCGCGTTGCGCCGGCGGGCGGCATGAGCACGCTCCTCGACATCCTCGGCGCCTTCCATTTCCTGCGACCCTGGTGGCTGGTGCTCGCAGTCATCGCCCCAGCGGTGTTGCTGCTGGAAAGGGCGCGGCGGAACGCAGCCGGCGGCTGGCGCGGCGTGGTCGCACCGCATCTGCTCGCTGCGCTGCTGGTGCGGGAGGGACGCCGCGCGCGAATTCGCCCGGCGATCGTGGCTGCCATCCTGTTCCCGGTGCTGGCGATCGCGCTGGCCGGGCCGAGCTGGCGACGGGAGCCGAACCCCTTCGTGACCGATCGCGCGACCATGGTGGTGGCGCTCGATCTCTCCCAGGAGGCGCAGCCGTCGCTCGATGCGGGCAAACGCAAGATCCGCGACCTGGTAGCGGCGCGGGCGAGCGGGCGGACGGGCCTGGTGGCCTATGCCGGCACGGCGCATCCGGTGCTGCCGCCGACCGATGACGCCCGGTTGATCGAGACCTATCTCGCCGCGTTGATACCCGAGATCATGCCGCGCGACGGCACGGCGGCAGCGGCAGCGCTCTCCGCCGCGACCCTTATGCTGGATGCGGAGGTAGGGGCCGGCACCGTCGTGTTCGTCACGCCTTCGGTGCCTGCGACGGAAGCCGCCGCCTTCGCGACGGCCGCGCAGGCGAGCCGCCACGGAATCTTGCTGCTCGCCACCGGCGGCGGCCCCTTCGACGGAGCCTCTGGCGCGCCGGTCGTCACGCCCACGCCCGACACCCAGGATGTGCAGGCGATCGCATCCCGCGCGCAGCGTCATTTCGCGCTGGCGCCCTCCGATGACCCGACGATGCGCTGGCGGGATGCCGGTCCCTGGGTGGCGCTGCTGCTGGTGCCCCTCGCGGCGGTGTTTGCACGGCGCGGCTTCCTTGCAACGGTCGTCGTCGCCCTGCTGCTTGGCGGGCGGCCGGCTTTGGCCGCGGAAGACGGGGTCGGTTGGTTTTGGCGACTCTGGCTGACCCCCGACCAGCAGGCGCAGATGCTGCTCGACCGCGGCGAGCCGGGGCGGGCCGCCGCACTGTTCACCGACGCGAGCCGCCGCGGTGCGGCGCTCTACGCGGCCGGCGACTACGAAGGCTCGGCGGCGGCCTTCGCCCAGGCACCGGGCGCAGTCGCGGCCTATAATCGCGGCAATGCGCTGATGATGCGGCCGCAAGGCTGGAACGACGCCATTCCGACCTATGATCGCGCGCTCGAACTGCGTCCCGGCTTTCCTGAAGCGCAGCAGAACCGCGCAATCGCCGAGGCCTTCCGCCGTCAACAGCAGAAGGCGGAAGCCGAACGCGCCGAGAACCAGACCGATGATCCGGAAGCGCGCCCGCCCGATCCCAGTCAGGTCGTGGCCGACCAGGTGCGGCAGCAGAGCGAGCAACCGCAGACGCCACAGCTGGCCCAGCAAGGGGGTCTCTCGGACGACCAGATCCAGGAAATGTGGATGCGCCGCGTGGGCGGCACCCCGGCCGACTTTCTTCGCCAGCGCTTCTCGCGGCAGGTGGAGGCGGCGCAGTGATCCGCCGCATATTCGCGCTGCTTTTCCTTGCTGTGCCAGCGGGGGCGCAGGACGGCGTAGCGCCGCCCCAACAGCCGCCACTGCTGCTCCGTATTGCGGTCGCGCCGCAGGGTCCCGTCTGGGTGGGGCAGCGCATCGAGGTGACCCTGACGGCAATGACGCCGGTGCGCTTCGCTTCGCCGCCATCCTGGCCAGATCTCGCGGTGTCCCACGGACGGATTATCCTGCTGCCCGAAGCGAGCACCGTCCCCGGCACGGAACACGTGAACGGCGTGAGCTACGCCGCGCTCCAGCACAGTTATTCGATCTTCGCAGCGGAAGCGGGGACGGTGGTGCTCGCGCCGGTCGAGATGTCGGTGCGCGTTGGCGGGCCGGACGGCCAGCCCGTGAATGCGCGCGCCAGCACGGGCGAGACGCGCCTGACCACGCGCGTGCCGCCTGGCGTGATGGATGTTGCGCGGCTTGTCGTTGCCCCGTCCTTCCGCATGACGGCTGCGACCGAGAGCAATGCAGCCGAGATCCGGGTCGGACAGGCCGTGGTGCGCACCCTTCACATGGAGGCTGAGGACACGACCGCGATGCTTCTGCCCGCCGGCGCCTGGGGAAGCCCGGAGGGCGTGCGCGTCTATCCGGACCCGCCTGTATTGCAGGACCGCAGCGATCGTGGCGTATTTCGCGCGCTTCGCAGCGAGCGCGTCGGCTTCGTGCCGCAGCGACCCGGACAAATGGAACTGCCGGGCTTCTCCGTAACTTGGTTCGACCCGCGCAGCGGACGCGCCAGGGAGGTGAAAGTCGATCCACTGCGTCTCGACGTCTTGCCCGCGGCCGCGGCAGGCGCAGGGCGCACGCGCGGTCACGGGGAGTGGTTGCTGCCGGCCTCCGCCGCCGCGGCGCTGGTACTCGCCGGTATCCTCGCCTTGTGGTGGCATCGGCGCGAGCACCAGCGCGAGGCGTCCCCGATCCAGACGTTGGCCTTCGCCTGCCGTAGCGGCAATGCGAAGGCCGCATTGCGCGCCCTATATCGCTGGTCGGACGCGCTTCTGCCGCCTGGCGAAGATCGAACCCTCGCGACCTTGGCGCAACGCGCCGATGCTCCGGCACTCACCGAACAGGTCGCCGCGCTGGAAGCGCACGCTCTGGGCGACCACGCAGTCGCCTGGAATGGCGACGCCCTGCTGTCGGCAGCACGGGCCACCGAGCGCGCCCTACGTCACACATCCCGAGGCGCACGCCACACTGCGCTGCCTCCGCTCAATCCCTTGGCCGCACCCGCAATGGCGCCCCGCCTGACCCAACCGCGCTGGGTACGCTGAACTCGATGAGGAACCGGACCATGGTAGTCGCGCCCACTTTCGCCCGACGTGGCCTTGCCGGATTGCTGCTGGCGGCGATCACCGCGGCGCAGGGCAGCGCCGACCCGCTGCCGTCCTGGCGGGACGGTGCACGCAAACGGGCCATTCTCGACTCCCGCGCCGCCACGACGAACGAAGGCAGCACCGACTTCGTCGGCCCTGCCGAGCGCCTAGCCGTCTTCGACAATGATGGGACGCTGTGGGTCGAGCAGCCGATGTACACGCAGCTCGCCTTCGCGCTCGATCGCGGGCTGAACGATGCGGCGGCCCACGGCTGGCACCTGATTTCGATGCAACACAACTGGACGGCAGTGTTTCCGGCATGAAGGGCATCCGACGCGCCTTGATCGACGGAGCGCTGGTGGTGTTGCCGATCGGCGCGATCGTGCTTCTGGTCCTGGGGATCGTCCATAAGCTGCAGGAAGCGGCGAACCCGCTCGCCGGCGCCTATGTCCACCCTGCGATTGTTGCGGTGGCGATGCTCGTCCTGCTCTGTCTCCTCGTCGGGCTGGTGGTACAATCGACGAGCGGACGCCGCGCGCGCCACGCCTTGGAGGCGATGATCTTCGAGCGTGTGCCCGGCTACCGCTTGGTCAAGGCGTTCGCCGGGCAAGGTCCGCTCGCCCAGGATGGCGGCCGCGCCATGAGGCCGGCGTTGGCCCGCTTCGACGACGGACAATGCCCCGCGCTGGTGATGGACGAACTCCCGGATGGACGTCTGCTGGTCTTCATACCTGGCTCTCCAGCGCCGATGTCCGGAGCGCTCTACGTCTTCACGCCAGACCGCGTGGAGATGCTGGATGTGCCGCTGCTACCCTTCATGAAGGCGATCTCATCCTGGGGACTTGGCATGAAGGAATTGGTTGCCAGGACGCGATTGGGGGCACGGCCCGGATGATGCGCGGACCTGCCCTTGCTGCAGCCGCACCGTGGGCATCGAACCTGCCGCAAAAGCAGCATCGGAGGACGACATGCGTCACTGCGACCTGACATGGCTTCCCGTGGCGTCGACGCTGCTCCTCAGCGGGTTCGCCGTGACCGACGCGTCCTGGCACGCTGCACTGGCACAGACACCGCCCGCCACGCAGCAACCCGCGGCGGCGCAGGGCGATGAGGATCGCCTGACCCAAGCGCAGCTCGAGCAGCTTTTCGCGCCGATTGCGCTCTATCCGGATGACCTGCTGATGCAGATGCTGATGGCGGCGACCTATCCGCTCGAGGTCGTGCAGGCCAAGCGATGGCTCGGCGAGGGACAGAACGCGCAGCTCCGCGGCGATGCGCTGGGCCAGGCTCTGAACGCGCAGCCCTGGGACCCGGCGGTGAAGTCGTTGGTGCCATTCCCCGACGTACTGGCCATGATGAACGACCAGCTCGACTGGACGCAGCAGGTCGGCGACGCGGTGCTGGCGCAACAGGATGACGTGCTGAACGCGGTGCAGGTGTTGCGGGGCCGAGCCCAGGCGGCCGGCGCGCTGCAATCCGGCCCGCAGCAGACGGTGAACGTCACGCAGAATGTGACGACGACACCCGCGCAGGCGGCATCGGTCGCGCCACCGCCGCAGGTCATCACCATCGCGCCGACAACCCCGGAGCAGGTGTACGTGCCTGCCTACGATCCCTCCGTGGTCTATGGATCTTGGCCCTATCCGGCCAATCCGCCCGTCTACTACCCGCCGCCGGTCGGTTGGAATATTGGCAACGCCCTGCTGACCGGCATGGCCTTCGCCGGCGGGGTGGCGGTGGTGAATTCGTTATGGGGCTGGGCGAGGCCCGGCTGGGGGCGCGGCGACATTGACGTCAACGTCAACCGCTACAACGACCTCAATCTCAATCGGACGCAGATCAACAGCAACCGCTGGCAGCATGACGTGACGCACCGGCATGGCGTTGCCTATCGGAACGACAATGTTCGTGCGCGCCTGGGTGGCGGCAATCGCCCGGGAGGAGCAGCCGACCGAGTGCAGGCGCGCGAGCAGTTCCGTGGCCGGGCAGACCGTGTCGCGCATGGCCAGGGAATTGGCAGCAGACCGGGTGGCAGCCCGGGGCAGCGGCCTAACCTGCCGGAGAATCGTCCACATGCCGGCCAGGATCTGTCGCATGCCGCGCGGCGGCCGGATGGGCCGGCGCCCCGCCTCCAGCATCCGGCGGGCGGCCGCGAACACGCGGCGATCCAGCACAGACCGGATGGCCGACCGCAGGTGCATCACGTGTCCCAGCGCGCGGCCCAGGGCTTCCAGGGCGTCGGCCACGGTGGACAGGAGCGCGCCGCCGCCCACCGCGGAGCGGCAAGCCGCCAAGGACAGCCGGCAGCGCGCGCCCGCGCGCAGCAGCGCGCCACGCACGCTCCTGCGCGGCACGGCGGCGGCCATGTCGGCCACGGTGGGGGGCGGGGCCGGTGAGGAGGTCCAGCACGAAAAGGACGATCATTTGCGCGATGCTGGGCGCCTTGGCCCTCCCGCAGATCGCACAGGCGCAGCCCGCACCGCACGGATCGACACACACCGCGCCGCAGTCCGTCCCGCCACGGGCCTTTTCGTCGCCGGAGCAAGGCTTCGCCGCGCTGATCGCTGCGCTGCGCGCCAATGACGAGCGCGCGCTGCGAGACATCCTCGGCACGGCGGCGGACAGGCTCGTGCGGTCCGGCGACCGCGTGGCCGACCGTATCACGCGTGGCCAAGTCGTGGCGGCCTTCGACGCGAGGAGCGTGATCCTGCGCCCGTCGCCTGGCCGGGCAGTCCTGCAGCTCGGAACAGATGACTGGCCAATGCCGCTGCCGATGATCGAGCACGGCGACGCCTGGCGCTTCGACAGCGCGGCAGCGACGCAGGAGATCGTCGACCGCCGCATCGGCCGCAACGAACTCGACACAATTCAGACGCTGCGCGCCATTGCCGACGCCCAGGCGGAGTACGCCCGAACCGCCGGGCGGCACGGCGCACTGCGCGCCTATGCACAACGTTTCTTCTCCACTCCCGGTCGGCAGGACGGGCTGTACTGGCCCGCGGCGGAAGGTCAGCCCGAGAGCCCACTCGGCCCCCTCGCCGCAGCCGCCAGCGCCGGCGGATACGGACAAACGCGGCGTGATGAGCGACCAGAGCCTTTTCACGGATACACCTACCGAATTCTGACGCGGCAGGGGCCGGCGGCACCTGGTGGCGCGATGGACTATGTCGTCAATGGACTCATGATCGGCGGCTTCGCCATCATCGCCACGCCGGCGCAGTATGGGTCGAGCGGGATTCAGACGTTCATGATCAGCCACGACGGCGTGGTGTGGGAGCAGGACCTTGGGCCGGACACCGCAAGGGAGGCGGCAGCGATTGCAAGCTTCGATCCCATCAACGGTTGGAGTCGCGTCGCCGATTGAGCTGAGCGCAGGGCGATGATCATCGCCGAAGGTGCTCTCGCCTTACCGCCTCTCGCGCGCTTTGCCATCCTGCTGCTTGGCGTGATGGCCGTGCGCGCCGCCTGCCCGCGGCTGCGGCTTCCGGAATGTGTGGGCTACATCCTGCTCGGCATCCTGGTAGGGCCGCACATGATCGGGATCGTGCCGCAGCATGCCGAGGTGGCGGCGTTCTTTGCTGAGATCGGCAAGTTGCTGTTGATGTTCTTCGTCGGGATCGAGATCGACCTGAAGGACTTTTCCCGGGAACGGAAGCGTGCCTTTCTCTTCGGCGTGGCGACCTTCGCGCTGCCCCTTGCGGCCGGCTTCGCGGTGGGGCATGCCTTCGGCTACTCACCTGTCGCGTCACTGCTGATCGGGTCGCTGATTGCGTCCCATACGCTTATCGCATTCCCCGTCGTGGCTGCCGCAGGCTTGGTGACGCGCCCATCCGTCGTGGTCGCGGTCGGTGCGACCGTATTGACCGACATGCTGGCGCTGCTCGTACTGGCAGCCTGCCTGGCGACGCACCGTACAGGCTTCGAGCCAGTCGCAATCCTGGTTCAGGTTGGGGAGCTCGTCATGTTCGCCGCAATCTTGCTCGGCGTGGTGGGCCCGCTCGCGCGCCGCGCCGTCAAGGCGTTGGGCGGCAGCGAGGAAGCGGGCTTCACTTTACTGCTCATCGTGGTCAGCCTGGCGGCGGTCGCGGCCGAGGCAATCCGGCTCGAAGGCATCATTGGCGCCTTTCTTGCTGGTATCGCGGTGAACCACGCGGTCAAGGGATCAGGTGCGAAAGAGAAGTTGGAGTTCGTTGGCAACGGGGTCTTCATCCCAGCCTTCTTCATCGTGACTGGGTTCCTGGTTGAGCTGCGCTTGCTTGCCGGTTCGCTGACCACTGACCTGCCGCTGGTGCTGGCCATCATATTCACGCTGATCGGGGCGAAATGGGCCGCGGCGGAGGTGTCGGGGCGAGCCTTCGGCTTCGGCGCACCGGACCGCCTGCTGACAACGTCGCTGACATTGCCGCAAGTGGCGGCGACACTGGCCGCTGCGCTGGTTGCATATGAAGCAACGAATGCCGTCGGGGAGCGTCTGTTGGACGGGCGGATGCTGAATGCCGTTCTCGTACTCGTCGTCGTAACCGCCATACTGGGACCTGTGCTGACAGAGCAGACCGTCACACAAATGGCTCGACACAGGCCATCGCTCCAGCCCGGAGACCGCAGCGTGTTGCCGTGATCTGGTCGGACCGAAAAGAACGGACGGCTGCCAAGCGTCGCGCGCCTGTGCCCGGATCATCGCCGGATGCTTCACCGCATGGCTTGCCCCGGCGAGGTCCGTTTCCGTCAAAAAAAGCAGCCGCCCGGCAGTGGAAGGGGTCGAGCGTGGCCGAGCGGCCAGCGGGTGGGATAGCCGCCCGATTCCATCGGGTGAACTGGCTGCGCATTAGTAAAGATACAGGACTGTTATCTGCGTCACATTGCGTTGCGCCACACCCAATCCTTGGCAAGCCGGCGACAACGGTTGAGCCATGCAATCGTCCGCTCGACAATCCAACGTTTGGGCAACACCACGAACTTGCCGGCATCCGAACGCTTCACGATTTCCACGTTGATCTGCCG
>JBFXDK010000160.1:0-10633 GCA_050181195.1 Acetobacteraceae bacterium
AATCGATGTATCCGCCAGTTCCGGGTTCAGCATGCCCTGCACCGTGGTCTGCAGCCATCGCGCCATGGCGATGTTGTCCGACCAGATGCGCCACCTGTCCTGGGTCAGTTCGCTCTTGAGATACAGCACATGTCCCGGGCCGGCGGGCGACAGGATGATCCGCCAGAAGCTGGCGTTGGTCGTCAGCGGCCCATCATCGGTTTCGCTGTGCCGCAGGAACGGGTTTTCCCCCGTCAGCATCACGCGGTTCGGATCTGCGACGCTCATGCGTGTTTCCTCCCTTCAACGATGCGCCGAGTGTAGCACGACCTGCCGGCCCGCGGGCGAGGCTACAGCCCCTGGCGAACCTTCGGGAACACTTCCTTGGCCAGCATGTCGATGGTTTCCAGCGCCAGGCTTTCCGCCATGCCCGCCCATTCCGTGCTCATGACCAGGTGATTGACGCCGAGACGGCGATGCAGGGAAATCATCTGCTCCGCCACTTCATCGGGTGAGCCGATCAGGAACCGGTCCTGCATCAGCGCCTGGAATTCCTGCCCCAGGCCGCGATCGTCGTCCGGCAGGTCCTGGCGCCATTCGTGATACGCCTTGTATTTCGCGCCGAGATACGGCGCGCAGAGGCGGATCGCTTCGTCCCTGGTCCTTGCCACGAACACCTCGCGCCGCATCGGAAATTCCGTGGGAAACGGCTTGCCGGCCGCGTCCAGCGCCCGCTTGTAGATGTCCATCTGGCGCGCCAGGGTGTTGATCTCGATCGCCGGGCCGATATACCAGCAATCGCCCAGGCGGGCGGCGCGCTCGATCGCCGGATCGGCATTGGCGCCGACCCAGATCGGCGGATGCGGCTGCTGCAGGGGCTTCGGCATGCAGGACGCGTCGTCCAGTTCGAAGTAGGGCGTCTTCATCCGGACCGTTTCCTCGGTCCACAGCCGCTTGATGGCGATCAGGTTCGCCTCGAACCGGCGGGCGCGCTGGGCACGGGGAACGCCAAACGCCTTGAACTCGACGTCGCGATAGCCCAGGCCGACGCCCAGGATGATCTTGCCACCGGTGATCACGTCCAGCGTGGCGAATTCCTCGGCCACGTGCAGCGGCGACATCAGCGGCAGCAGCAGCACGCCGGCGTTCAACCGCATGCCGGGCGCCTCGGCCGCGAAACGGGCGAGCATCGGCACCAGCTGCAGGGCCTGCCAGGGATGCGCGCTGTAATGCGCTGTCTTGGTGACCGAATCGAACCCCAGCCGGTGCGCGATGCGCACCAGGGCGAGCGTTTCCTCGTAACGGCGGGAGATGTCCTCGCCCTGCTGCGCCTGTCCGCGGACCACCAGGCCGAACTGGAATTGTGCTGTCATGGCGTCTGCCCTCCCCTCGCCGATCGGCAGCCAGCCCAGCACCGTCGGACGGGCGCTGTAAAGGGGCGGGTTCCGGCCCGCCCCGCACCTGCGCTACAGCGTGGCGCCGCCGTCGATCGCGACCTCGGCGCCGGTGATGTAGCTGCTGTCGTCCGACAGCAGGAACAGCACCAGCTTCGCGACCTCCTCGGCCGAACCCATGCGCGCCATCGGCACGCGCGTCAGGCGTTCGGCGTTCTGTTCGGGCGTGCGCACCTTCAGCATGTCGGTATCGATCGGTCCGGGATGCACCGAGTTCACCCGGATGCCGCGGGGCGCGAGATCGACCGCGGCGGCCTTGGTCATGCCGCGCAGCGCCCATTTCGTCGCGCTGTAGGCGATGGCCCCGGGCGAGCCGCGCAGGCCGGCGACCGAGGAGATGTTCACGATCGACCCGCCGCCGGATTTTTCCATCAGCGGCACCACCGCCTTCATGCCCAGGAAGCAGCCCAGCTGGTTGACCTGCATGTGCCGGTTGAACAGATCGGCGTCGGTCTCCATCAGCGTCCGCGGCTGGTAGATGCCGGCGTTGTTAACAAGACCGTGCAGCCCGCCCAGTTTCGCGGCGGCGGCGACCGCTTCGTCCCACCCCGCTTCCGTGGTCACGTCATGCCGCAGGAACACCGCGGCCTCCCCGAGTTCCGCGGCGAGTTGTTTTCCTGCGGCTTCCAGCAGGTCGGTGATGACGACGCGCGCCCCTTCGGCGGCGCACAGGCGGGCCTCGGCCGCGCCCTGGCCGCGCGCGCCGCCCGAAATCAGGATGACTTTGCCCTTGAGACGATCCATTTGCTTCCTCCTATGGCGCCGATGGTCCGTCCGCGCGGGGCGCTGTCAAGCCGGTGCCGCTGTGCACGCGGCCAGCACGGGCGTCATCCGCCGGTCGAACCGATATGATCCGCGAGCTCCGCCGCCGTGAACACCTCGCCGAAACTGTCGGGGATTTCCGGCAGCATCGTCGCATTCCAGGCGTCCCAGGCCGCGACCATCCGGTCGAACACGTCCCGGCGCCGGTCCTTCAGGTTCGCACGCTCCCGCGGGTCCTGAACGACATCGAACAGGAACGTGTTGTCGCGGATCTTCAGGAATTTCATATCGCCGTCGCGCATCGCCCGCTGCGCATTGGTCTTGTAGCGCCAGAACAGCGTGCGCGGTTCGGGTGAACGCGCACCCGTCAGCAGCGGCAGAAGGCTGATCCCGTCCGGCGGGCAGGCGGGATCGGGCGCGGTGCCGGCGGCCTGCAGCAGAGTCGGCATCCAGTCCATCGTGACCGTCACCTGCGCGCTGATCTGGCCCGCGGGGATGCGGTCGGGCCAGCAGATCAGCGCGGGCACGCGCAACCCGCCCTCCAGCAACTCGGTCTTGATGCCGGTGAACGGCCAGGTATCGGAGAATCGCTCACCGCCATTGTCGCTGGTGAAGATCACGATCGTATTGCCGGCGAGCCCGTGCGTATCCAGCGCCTGCAGCACCCGGCCGATCTGGCGGTCCATGGCTTGCACCATGCGGGCGTAGATACGCTGCGTGCCACCATCATAGTGGCGCAGGCGCGTGCCCAGCAGGCGCTCGGACTCCGCCGTGTCGCCCGGCGCCTCCCACGGCCAGTGCGGCGCGCTGAAATGCAGGCTCAGCAGGAAGGGCTGGCCGGCAGCGGCGTAGCGATCCACCGTCTCGACCGCGCGATCGCCCAGCAGATCGGTCAGGTAGCCGGCCTGCTCGATGGGCGTGTCGCCGTCCCACAGATCGGCCTGGTCGCGGGAGTTCCGGTGCGAGTAGTAATCGACCGCGCCGCTGCGGAAGCCCCAGAAATGATCGTAGCCGCTTTGCAGCGGACCGAACTTCGGCGGCACGCCCAGGTGCCACTTGCCGATCAGCGTCGTGCCGTAGCCGGCCGCACGCAGCAGGGAGACCAGCGTGGGATGCTCGGGCGGCAGGCCGACATCGGTCTTCCCGGCCAGCGGCTCCTCGAGGCCCAGCGGCAGCCGATACTGGTAACGGCCGGTGATCAGCGCGACGCGCGTGGCCGAACACACCGCGGAATTGGCATAACCCTGGGTGAAGCGCACGCCACGCTCACCGATGCGGTCGATGTTGGGCGTCGTGTAGTCCCGCCGGCCGTAGCAGGAGAGGTCGGCATAGCCCAGGTCATCCGCCATGATGAACACGATGTTCGGCCGCCGGGACGCGGATGCGGTGGTCATCGGCCTCTCCTCCCTGTGTCGTTCTTGCCGCCTGCCTACCATCCGCCGGACCGCGCCGTCACCCGCCGGATCGGATCAGGGCGCGGCGGGCGTGACCGCCGGCGCCGGGTCGGCACAGCCCGTGGCGTCCCGCCGGACCCTGAACAGCGCGGCGAAGCCGGTGCGCACCAGCGGGGTCAGGCACCCCGGCAGGAACCCGGCCGGTTCGGCCTGGGCGCCGGCCTCCAGCAGCAGCACGAAGTCGAACGCAAGCAGCGCGGGCCACGCGCGCCCCGGTTCGGCCGACAGTTCAGCGTGAGACGGCAGCGTCGCGGCGATCCTGGCCAGGCGCGCATAGGGGGGACGCAGACGGATCGGCTGTTGCGCCGGGTTGGCGAACAGCACCGGCCAGAAGGCGCCGCGCTCTATCAGCAGCAGCGCCGGCAGGTGAAAATCCGCCCGCAGCCCGTTGGACAATTCGCGGCTGCGCGGCCCGGCATCCCAGTAGGACGGCGCCTCGGCCCGCGGCACCGTGGTCAGATAGACGGCCGCACCTGAAGGAACCGGCCCGATCGCCGCCCGCAGCGCCGCCACGTCCGAACGGTGCTCGCCCCAGGCATCGGCGAGCACACCCATCCGCGCGATGAACAGGACGGTCAGGGTCACGGCCACGCCTGGCCCAAGCCAGCGTGACATCCGCACCGGGTCGACGGCAGCGAACAGCAGATAACCCGCCATGACCGCCACGCGCGTGTCGAGGAACGCCGTGCTCATCAGGTCGAACGGCAGCACCACATAGACCAGCAGCAGCACCGCCATCGCCACGCTCGCCTGCGGGGCCAACGACAGACGGCCGAAAGCGATCCCCAGCGCCACCCCGCCATACACCAGCGCCGCGGTGCCCATATCCAGCGGCCAGAGATAGTTCATGAACGGCGCGGCGGCCTGCTCCAGCTTGAGCGCGGGGCTGAGCCAATGCAGCCCGGCCGGCGCGTCACGCAGCGGCGTCCGCGTGGCCAGGACCACGGGCCCGGCCGCCACCGCGGCCAGCCCGGCGATCCGGACCCAGGCCGCCCGCGCCGACCGCATGGCCCGGAGCTCCGCGCTGCCGATCAGCAGCAGGAAGAATGCGACGCCGAGCAGGTGGCAGAAGAACAGCACAATCGCGGCCAGCGCGCCGCCCAGGACGGTGGCGATCGGGCGGGTTTCCCGCCAGCGCAGCCAGGCGGCGGCGGACAGCATCGCCAGACCGCTGCCGATCTGCCAGTTCAGGAAGCCGAACAGGAACGTGTAGTTGCAGGCGACCAGGCCGGCGGCCAACGGCCAGAATGACCGCCGCCCGAAATAGGCCCGGTGCAGCGTGATCACGCCGGCCAGGTTCAGCAGGATCGTCGCGCCCAGCAGGATGCGCCCGGCCGTATGCACATCCAGCACGCGCAACAGCGGCGGCCCGATCAGGTCGACGGCCAGATTGGGCAGGATGCTCCAGGCCGGGACGAAGATCCGCCCCAGCACCGGATCGTCCGGCCCCGCCGCCAGCAGCACGAGGCGCGCGAGATGGTTGGGATAGTCCAGGATCGGCGGCACATCGGTGATGAGAAGCGGCGCCAGCAAGGCTGCGATGATCGCGCCAAGCACCGCCCACCACGCACCTGCGCGCGAGACCATGGCGGCGGTCGCCGGCGCCCCGGCGCGTGTCACGCCCGATCGTCCGGCAACGACCAGCGAGGCGGGGCCGCAAGGCGGGCCGGCCGCGGGCAAGGGACCGGCACGATGGCGCGGACCGACAACGGGGGACGCGCATGCCGACCTTTGCACCCCGTCATCCGCTTGTAATGAAAATGACATCCAATTGTCATGTTTCCTGCTTTTCGACACCATTGGCGGCAATGACCGTCCCTGTACGCAATCCGGCGCTGCCGACAATTCCGACGGATGCCGGCGTGGCCTCGCAGACCTCGACGGACCGCAACGCGCGCGATGCCGCGATCACGCTGGCGCTCACGCTTCCCACCGACACGGTTCTTTACCTGCTTCTGCCGCTGCACGCGGCGGTCTTCGGTGTCAGCCTGGCCGAGGCCGGCCTGCTGCTGGCGGCGAACCGGCTGGTGCGCATCGCCGGCTATGGCTGGGTTGCCCGCAGCTATGAGCGGCATGGTCCGCGAATGGCCTGCTGTTTCGCGGTGCTGGGCGCGGCCACGTCGTCGGTGATGTATGCGCTGCTGCCTGGAGTCTGGTTCCTGCTGGTAGCGCGCCTGATGTGGGGCCTGTCCTTCGCGGCCATGAACATCGCGACACAGGCACTCGCCACCGCCGATCCCAAGGGCGCTTCCCGGCGCAGCGGCCGCAGCCGCACCATCATCGCCGCCGGCCCGATGATTGCGCTGATCATCGGCGCGTTGCTCGCCGAGTATGCCGGTCCGCGCGTCGTGTTCCTAGTGCTGGCCGTGGCCGCGCTGGCCGCGCTGCCCTTCGCGTGGAAGCTGCCAGGGGGCCATGGACAGAAGGTGCAGGGCGGCCCGCGGTTCGGGATGCCGGCAAAGCTGGACCAATGGTCATTCATCCAGGGCCTGGCGCTGGACGGGCTGTTCGTCATGGGCCTGTCCGTGCTGGCGGCGCAGATGCTGCCCCAGGGCGCGGCGCTGGCCGCGGGCGCGGCGCTCGCGTTGCGCTATGCCTCGGAAGTCGCGCTGGGACCGACCGGTGGGGCGCTGGGCGAGCGCTTCGGCTCGCTCCGCATGCTGATCCTGCTGTCGGTCGCATCCGCGCTGGGTTTGGCGGCCATCGGATTTGGCGCGCTCTGGATCGGCGCGCTGTCCGTCGTGCTGCTGCGGGGCCTGCTGCAGCCGTTGCCCGCCCCCGTGGCCGCCGCCCTGGCGCCGCCGCGGGAACGTGTGGCAGCCCTGGCGCGTCTGGCGACCTGGCGGGACCTCGGCGCCGGACTCGGGCCGCTCATGGCCGGCATGCTGCTGCCTGTCCTGCCGCATTGGCTGCTGTACGGCGCTACCGCCGCGGCACTGGTCGTCGTGTCCCTGACGCTGCGCCTTTCCCCAAAGGATGGCCGTGCCCCGTTGCCGGGGCAGTAGCGGTTCGGCGGGCCGGCCCCCGGTCGACGCCGCCGACGGGGCAGCGGACGACCGCCAGGGTGCGTGCCGCGGCGGCGACCGCATCGCAGCGCCCTCCCGAAGCCTTGACGCGCAGGAACGTCCCCGTCGATCACCTGCCGCGACTTGCCCGGTGCGCGGTGCTACTCTTCTCCTGCTGGGAAGGCTCGAAAATGGGAGGAGACAATGTTCGACCTCGACCGTTTCATCACCGATTTGCGCGGCACGCTGGGCGAACGCTCGCGCCAGGGCATGCGGGAGGTTGTCGCGCGGGCCGTGTCCGATCCGGCTTCGCTGCTCGCGGCGTTGGGCGAACCCGACCAGCCGGGTGCGAGGATCCTGCATGCCGCGCCCGACCTGACGGTGATCAACCTTGCCTGGGCGCCGAACCAGGTGACATTCCCGCACAACCACATGATGACAGCCGTGATCGGCATGTATGGCGGGCGCGAGGACAATCTGTTCTGGCGGCGCACGCCCGACGGCGGCAAATACCCGATCGAGGTGCGTGGCGGTGAGGCGCTGGGCGCGGGTGACGTGGCGATCCTGGGACCCGACATCATCCATTCGGTGGTCAATCCGCTGGGCCGGATCAGCAGCGCGATCCATGTCTACGACGGCGATTTCCTGCATGTCGCGCGCAGCATGTGGGACGCCGAGACACTGGTCGAGCAGCCCTACGACATCGCCGCCGTCTCCAAGGGAATGGCGATCCGCAGCAACTGACACCGGCGGCCGGAGCATCGCCCCATGCGATGCAGGGCAGCCGGAACAAGGCACGCCCATTCCGGCAGGCGGCAGCAACATCCGCTTGAGACGGGGCAAGGACCGGGCCACACTGGACGCGGCGATCACGCCCAAGTCGCGCGGCCGGTAAGGTCGCGCCCGTCCAGGAAAGCCCTCGTCGATGAAGCTGACCGAGGAAGAACACGCCATGCTGCGGGGCGCGGCGGGTGAAGCGCGCCGCTGGGCGATCGACCACCAGATGCGGGTCGGTCGCTACCTCGGCGCCGAGGATTTCGTGCCGGTCTCCCAGGCACACATCATGGCGGATACCGAGTCGCTGGGCGAGGCCGGGGTCGCCTGGCTGGAGCGCCTCGCCGCCCTGCCCGCCGATCAGCGCCAAGTGCGCGTGCCCACCATCACCGATCCGCGCGGCACCGATTTCGCCGCCGCCGCCAGGCTGAAGCAGCAGGACTGGATGCTGGACCTGGAGCGCCGCGCCATCGCCGCGTTCCAGGCGATGGGCATCCTGATGACCGACACCTGCATCAACTACCAGACGATCATGCCGGCCGTCCGCGGCGAGCACATGGCGTATGGCGACACGGGCGTGGTGATCTATTCCAACAGCGTGCTGGGTGCCCGGTCGAATTTCGAGGGCGGGCCGAGCGCGCTGGCGGCGGGGCTGACGGGTCGGACGCCGCGGTACGGGTATCATCTGGAAGAGCGGCGGCGCGGCACGCTGGTGATCGACGTCGCGCACACGCCCGCGGAGCTTGCCGACTGGGGCGCGCTGGGCGGCATCGTCGGGCGGATCGCCGGCGATTACTGGCAGGTGCCGGTGCTGCGCGGGATCGACCGGGTGCCCGGATCCGACGAGATGAAGCATTTCGGCGCGGCGCTGGCGAGCTACGGGTCGGTGGCGCTGTTCCACATGGCAGGGGTCACGCCCGAGGCGCGGGAGATCGCTGATATCGCCGATCCCGGACTGGCGGTGCGGGCCCGGATCACCGAAGCCGATATCCGCGCCTTCCAGGCCGCCTATCGCGCCAGGGTGGACAAGGTGGACGTGGTGGTGTTCTCCGCCCCGCAGCTCAGCCTGCTGGAGATGCGCACGTTGGCCAGCATGCTGGACGGGCGGCACGTCACCGTCCCCCTGCTGGTGGTGACCAGCCCGCAGGTGAAGCCGGAAGCCGACCGGATGGGGCTGACGGCGCGCATGGAAGCGGCCGGCGCGATGGTGCTGTCGGGGATGTGCTTCTACCAGAGCTATGCGCGGGAAATGGCGGAGGCGAACCAGTGGCGCTCGCTCGCCACCAACTCGGCCAAGCTCACGAATATCCTCGGCGGCTACGGCTACCGTCCGGCACTGCTGTCGATGGAGGAATGCGTCGACGCGGCCTGTAATGGGAGGATCGCGCCATGACCGCGTTTCCGGCGACCGCGGCAATGGGAAAGCGCGTGCGCGGCATCGCGCTGGTGGCGAAGGACGGGTTTTCCGCCCGCTACGACCTCGACCGGATCAAGGGTGTGTTCTCCCGCCCCGAGCACAAGCTGGCGGGACGGTCCTATGTGGGCGTGATCCTGGTGCTGGACGCGGCCAAGGGCGGGGTGGCGACGGCCTGGATGCTGCACGAGATGCAGGCGCGCGGGATCGTCCCGGCGGCGCTGGTGCTGAACACGGTGAATCCCATCATGGTGCAGGGCGCGGCGCTGGCTGACTTCACCATGATCTCGGGCTTCGGGACCGACATCACGCAAGCGGTACCCGATGGCGCGCTGGTCGAGGTGGACCCGGACAGCGACCCGCCCTGCCTGCGCATCCTGGACCAGACTGCATGAGTGTGACGGCGGCGCCGCTGGGCGGCTCCCGCCTGGCGGACATGGCACCGGGCATCACCGCGGCGCTTTCCTTCAGCATCACCGATATCCTGCTGAAGGTCGTTTATGCCTCGGGGATGAACGTGCTGACACTGGTGTCGCTGCGCGGCATCCTGGTCGTGGTGTTCTTCTTCGTTTGGCTCCGGGCCTCGCCGCCGCCGGTGCGGCACAACAGGAAGGAACGCCGGATCGCCCTGGCGCTTGGCCTGCTGTTCGCCGGCACGATGTTCGGGCTGTTGCAGGCGGTGGCGCTGCTGCCCGTGTCGATCGCGATCCTGGCCTATTTCATCTATCCGCTCCTGACCGGGATCGGCGGCGCGCTGACCGGGGTGGACCGGCTGGGCTGGCGCGGCTTTCTCGCGGCACTCGCGGCCTTCGTCGGCCTTGGGTTGATGCTCGGCGCCGAGTATGACACGCTGGCGCCGCTGGGCATCCTGTGCGCCTTCGCCGCCGCGGTGGCGCGCGTGATATCGCTGCTGCTGACCCGCGCCTATCTGTCAGGCACCGATGCCCGTCTGACGACCTGGTATTCGATGGTGCCGTCGACGCTGCTGTTCCTGGCGCTTCTGCCCGTCCTGGGCACCTGGGCAGTGCCAGCGGATGTCGCGGGCTGGGGCGCGTTCCTGGGCGTGGCGGCCACCAGCACGCTGTCGACGCTGCTGATCTATGTGTCCACGAACCGGATCGGCCCGTTCCGCACCGCGTTCATCATGAACCTGGAACCGCTGGTCACGACACTGCTGAGCATGTGGCTGCTGGGCGAGGTGCTGACGCCGGTCCAGGGCATCGGCGCAGCGATCATGATCGTGTCGTTGTGCGCGTTCCAGTTGATGAAGGGGCGGTAGGCCTGGCGGTGCAACATGCCAACCGGGCGAAACGGCGGACGGGGACCGGACCGGTCGCGGCCGTCTCCGCGGGATGATCCCCGCGCCCGGATTTGCCGCACACGGCATCCGGCCGCCGATCGCTGAACCACCGCTGCTGCTGGCACCGGCGCGAGTGGCGCCAGCGGCGGATCAATCCCGGGCGTGCTGGCCAGCGCGCCGGCCCCGGCTCAGATGCCGGATCTCCGCGACGAGCGCTGCAGGATCGGGATCAGGCAACCAGCGGGCGGGCGCGTCCACCGCCCCGGCCAGCCTTGCCTTGTAGTGCTCGCGCGGCACTTCCTCCGCCCCGAACTGAGCGAGATGCGCGGTCACGAACTGCGTATCCAGCAGGCAAAAGCCCCCCAGGCGAAGACGGGCGACCAGATGCACCAGGGCGACCTTCGAGGCATCGGGCACGAAGCTGAACATGCTTTCCCCGAAGAAGGCTCCGCCCAGAGCCACACCATAGAGACCGCCCACCAGCATGCCGC
>JBFXDK010000161.1:0-10421 GCA_050181195.1 Acetobacteraceae bacterium
ATGCCGTCGGTCAGCGGCGCGCGGGCGCTGATCGTCGATGATTGGGAACTCGGCGCCCGCACCGTGCAGGAAGCGCTGAGCCGTGAAGGCATCGTGCCCGGGATCGCCCGCACGCGGGCCGAGGCCCTGGCCATGGCCGAAGTGATCCCGTTCGACCTGATCGTGGTCAGCCTGTCGCTGGCCGACGAGGACCCGTTGCAGCTGGTCTCCAGCCTGCGCGCATCGGACGCGGCGCACGACACGCCGATGCTGCTGGTCGCCGAACCCGAGGAGCGTGCGCGTGTGCTGCGGGGCTTTGCGCTGGGCGCGAGCGACTGGCTGACGATGCCGGTGGACGAGAACGAGCTGCGCGTGCGCGCGCGCAACCAGATCCGCCGGAAGTTCTACCAGGACCGGCTGCGGCTGGACCTGGGCACCGCGCTGGAACTGGCGCTGACCGATCCGCTGACCGGTCTCTATAACCAGCGCTACCTGCGCCGCCATCTCACCGGATTGCTGGAAACCGGCGCTGGCCGAGCGCTGGCGGTGCTGATGGTCGACATCGACCACTTCAAGTCGGTGAACGACCGGTACGGCCATGCCACCGGCGACCAGGCCCTGCGGGAGGTCGCGACGACCCTGCGGGCCAACACCCGGGTCTTCGATTCGGTGGCGCGTTACGGCGGCGAGGAATTCGTGGTTGTGATGCCGGGCAGCCACCTGGACGACGCGACCGCGGCGGCGGAACGGCTGCGCGCCGCGGCGCAGGAGATCGTCCTGGAAACCGCCCCGCTGGCACCGCCCACGCTTTCGATCAGCATCGGCGTTGCCTGTTCAGGCACCGTGCCGACCACGGTCGATGCCCTGCTGATGGCGGCGGATCAGGCGCTGTACGCGGCGAAGCGCGGCGGGCGCAACCGCGTGGAGGTCGCGCCCTCGTCCCTCGTAGCCGACGCTACTTGATCTTGGCTTCCTTGAACGGGACGTGCTTGCGCACGACCGGATCGTATTTCCGCATTTCCATCTTGCCGGTCTGCGTGCGGGCGTTCTTCTTCGTCACGTAATAGAAGCCGGTGTCGGCAGTCGACACGAGCTTGATCTGAACGGTATTCGTCTTGGCCATGGCCCTGTTCCCTGATGCGCTCCGCGCGGCATTATGCCACGACATATGAACCAGACCGAGGAAAATGCGCACGTCCCCGGGACGGGTCAAGCCTGGACGCGCGGCCGATGCACGCGGCACGACAACAAACACCGGAGGAAACCATGACCGCCCCCCTGCCCGGTCCGGCCGACCTGCAACGCCTGCTGTACACGCCGGTCGTATCCGATGTGCTGGACAGTTTTGGCCTGATGCACCAGGCACTGCGTCCGTTCGTGCGCCCGCTGGATGACACGCTGACGCTGTTCGGGCCGGCGCGGACCGGCCGCTATGTCCGCCTGGACGCGCCCTCCACCTCGGCCAACCCGTACGAGCTGGAAATGGACCTGATCGACAGCCTGCTGCCCGGTGAGGTGGCGGTGCTGGCCTGCGGCGGCCCCACCGACTGGATCGCGCCCTGGGGGGAGCTTCTGTCCACCGCCGCCCGCGTCCGGCGGTCGGGCGGCTGCGTCACCGACGGGCTTGTGCGCGACGTGGCCCGCATCCGCGCAATGGGCTTCCCGGTGTTCCATGGCGGAATCGGCCCCCTGGACACGCGCAACCGGGCCGAGATGGTGGAAAAGGACCTCCCGGTGCAGATCGCCGGCGTGGTCGTCTCGCCCGGAGACTGGATCCTTGGCGATGTCGACGGCGTGGTCGTCATTCCCGCCGACCGGACCGAGGCGGTGTTTCGTGCCGCACTCGACAAGATCACCGCCGAGGACAGTACTCGCGCAGAATTGGAAGCCGGCGACACTTTGCGCGCGGTATTTGCACGCCACGGCGTTCTGTGACCGCGGCCGGGGGCGGCCTCCCGGACTCTGCCCCTGCGGGGCAGACGGGCCGGGACCAGACCGGATCACGAAAATCTTGCAGAGGGGCTGGTGGAATCGGGCCGATTTGGCTAAACTTGTTGCACCGACGCCGCGAATCGGCAGACAGCGTGCCCATGCTGCAATCGTCCTGGCTGGACATGGTCTACTTGGGGGGCGTCGCGCCAGTAAGCCGCAAAATAACAAGGAGCAGCCATGTCGAAAGCCTTCATCGCATCGGTCATTCAGGAATCAGCAGAATTGACCGGGGCGGCCGCGAATCGCGCCGCGGGCGATCTGATGGAAGCCATCGTGAAAGAGTTGAAGAAGTCAGGAAAGTTTACCTTGCCGAGCTTCGGAACTTTTACGGTGCGCAAGACGAAGGCACGGAAGGGGCTGAACCCGCGGACCGGCGAGGCGATCAAGGTCAAGGCCGGCAAGACCGTGCGGTTCAAGGCCTCCCCCACCCTGAAAAAGGCCGTCTGAGCGGGCTAGTTCCCTCGGCTCCGGCCAGTCGCCCTCATTGGGGTTTGGCCGGAGACATTGTGTGATTGCCCGTCTGACCGCTCCAGGCTTCGGCGTTTTCGTCGTGGGCCTGGGAACGCTCGTGGTGCCGTTCGATTCGTCGGTCAACGTCGCCTTCCCTCATATCATCCGCGCCTTCGGTCTGCCGATCCCGGCGATCCAGTGGGTGGTGATCGCCTATACGCTGACCTATGCCGCGCTGACGCTCGTGTTCGGCCGCATCGGGGACATGCTGGGCTATCGCCGCATCTTCCTGATCGGCAGCGCCTGGAGCACCGTCGCCTTCCTGATGTGTGCCGCCGCGCCGTCCTATCCCTGGCTGCTGGCGGCCCGGGTGATGCAGGGCGTGGGCGCGGCGCTGTCACTCAGTTGCGGGCCGGCGCTGGCAACCAGCCTGTATCCGGAAAGCCAGCGCGCGCGGGTGCTGGGCCTCTATACGATGGTATTCGGTATCGGCGGGGCTCTTGGGCCGGTGCTGGCCGGGCAGCTTGTGCAGATCTGGGGCTGGCAGGCCGTCTTCTGGTTCCGCGCGCCGATCGCGTTCGCGGCGTTCCTGCTGACATGGCGGTTGCCGGCAACGCCCCGGCATGGCTCCGCCCGGTTCGATGCGCCGGGGGCGGCCCTGCTGGTGCTGGCGATCACCGCATTGCTGCTGACGCTGAACCAGTTGCACCGGATGGGCGATACGGTGCTGTGGTTCGGTGTGACCGCCGTGCTGACGGTGACGGCGACGACCGGCTTCATCCTGCGGGAGAAGCGGACGCCGCAGCCGATCATGGACCTGCGCTATTTCCGTGACCCGGACTTCGCCCTGGTGAACGCGGCGCATGTGGCGCTGAACCTGGCCGGCTTTTCCATCATGTTGCTGGTGCCGTTCTACCTGGACCGGGTGGGCGGATTGTCGGTGCCGGTGGGCGGGCTGGTGCTGGCGGCCTCGCCGATCGGCATCATGGTGTCGGCGCCGCTGGCCGGGCGGCTGGCCTCGCGGGTCGCGCCGAAGCGGCTGGCCCTGCTGGGCGCGGGGGCGATGGCGGCGGCACAGATCGCGATCGGTCAGGCCGGCGCGCCGGCGAACATTCCGGTGCTGTGGGCGTCGATGTTCCTGCAGGGGTTCGGGATCGGGCTGTTCCAGGTGGCGTATTTCGATATCGCCACCGCGACGATCCCGCGGGAGGATCGCGGGGTGGCCGGCAGCCTGGTGATGATGACCCGCACCGTGGGCGTGGTGACCGGCGCGACCGTGCTGATGCTGTTCTTCCAGAGCATCCGCGATTCCGCGCTGCAGGGCGGGATGCCGGCGGCCGAGGCGTTCCTGGCCGGTTTCCAGGGCGCGTTCCACCTCGCGGCCGTGATTCCGGTGCTGGTGGTGGTGGCGGCGCTGCTGCGCGGGTGGGGGCGCGGGGCGTGATGCCTGTCATCGCGGTCGATCCGGCTTGACGCCTGTGATCGCGGTCATTAGCTTAGTCCGGACCTAGTCATGTTGGGTGTGATGAAGACGGTAAACGTGCACGAAGCCAAGACGACCCTGTCCGGCCTGCTCGCCGAGGTGGAGCAAGGGGCGGAAGTGACCATCGCGCGCAACGGCACGCCGGTGGCACGGCTGGTGCGCGTGACGGCGGGACCGCAGCGCGCCCCGGGCCTGCTGGCCGCCGATCCCGCCTGGCAGGATTTCAGCTACGATCCCAAGCTGTTCGCGCCCATGACCGATGAGGAGCTGGCGGCGGAAGGCTGGGAATGACGGCCGGTTATCTGGCCGATGCCTGCGCGCTGATCGTCTTCCTGGCCTGCCGCGACGCGGACCGGATCATGCCACGGGCCGCGGCACTGATGCGCAGCCAGGAGATTCGCGTTTCGCCGATCACGGTGTGGGAGATCACCCGCAAGGCCGCTCTGGGCAAGCTGCCGCCGGTCTGGACGCCATACAGTTCGCTCAGCCTGCTGCTGCGGGCGCAGGGCTATGCGATGCAGCCGCTGGGGTCGGACGAAACCGAGCAGGCGAACCGGTTGCCGCCGGTGCACAAGGATCCGATGGACCGGATGCTGATCGCGACCGCGCTGCGGCACGATCTGGCGATCCTGACGGATGATGCGGTGTTCGCGGCGTATGGGGTGGAGACGGTGTGGTAGCGGCCGGCGCCGCTACACATCCACCTCTTCCACCGTCCGGGCCCGTTCCTGGATGAACTGGAAGCGCAGTTCCGGCCGCCTTCCCATCAGGCTTTCCACCAGGTTGCTCGTCTCAGACCGTTCCTCGGGCAGCGCCACCACCTTCAGCAGCGTGCGCTTCGCCGGATCCATCGTGGTTTCCTTCAGCTGCATGGGCGGCATCTCGCCCAGGCCCTTGAAGCGGCTGACATCCACCTTGGCATTCGCCTTGAACTCGCGCCTGATCTTCCGCTCGCGGTCGGCGTCGTCCATGGCGTAGACCGACTTGGCGCCCTGCGTCAGCCGGTACAGCGGCGGTTGCGCCAGGTAGATGTGCCCGTGGCGCACCAGTTCGGGCAGTTCCCGATAGAAGAACGTCATCAGCAGCGAGGCGATATGCGCGCCGTCGACATCCGCGTCGGTCATGATGATCACGCGGCCGTAGCGCAGTTTGGACCGGTCGAACCGGTCGCCCACGCCGCAGCCCAGCGCCTCGATCAGGTCCTTCAGTTCCTGGTTCTGCCGCAGCTTGTCGGCGGACGCGCTGGCGACGTTCAGGATCTTGCCGCGCAGCGGCAGCACCGCCTGGGTTTCGCGGTTGCGCGCCTGCTTGGCCGATCCGCCGGCGGAATCGCCCTCCACCAGGAAGATTTCCGTCTCGGCCGCATTCTCCCGCGTGCAGTCCGTCAGCTTGCCCGGCAGACGCAGGCGCCGCGTGGCGGATTTGCGCGGCGTGTCCTTGGCTTCCTTGCGGCGGATGCGTTCCTCGGCGCGCTCCACCACGAAGGCCAGCAGATTGTCGGCCTGTGACGGGTCGCCGGCCAGGAAATGATCGAACCGGTCGCGCAGCGCGGTTTCCGTCAGCCGCGCGGCCTCGGCGCTGGTGAGCTTTTCCTTGGTCTGGCCCTGGAACTGCGGATCGCGGATGAACAGCGACAGTTTCGCCGCCATCGGGTCCAGCACGTCATCCGCCGTGATCTGCGCCGCGCGCCGGTTGCCGCGATGCTCCCCCCAGGCGCGCAGGCCCTTCACCAGGGCGGCGCGGAACCCGGCCTCGTGCGTACCGCCCTGCGGCGTCGGGACGGTATTGCAGTAGGAGTGGACGAACCCGTCGCCCTCCTCCAGCCAGGACACCGCCCATTCGACGCGCCCGGTCGCCTCGCCCGGCAGGTTCGCCTCGCCGGCCCAGATCGCGGGCAGCACGCGCCCGGTCTGGCCGATATCGGCTTCCAGGCTGTCGCGCAGCCCGCCCGGGAAATGCAGCACGGCCTCGGCCGGGATGTCGTCCTTGCCGTCCTTCAGCAGGGCGGGCGCGCAGGACCAGCGGATTTCCACGCCGCGGAACAGATACGCCTTTGACCGGCACAGGCGGTAAAGCCGAGCAGGGGAGAACTGCAGGGCGGCGAAGATCTCGGGGTCCGGCTTGAAGCGCAGCGTCGTGCCGCGCCGGTTGTGCACCGTGCCGGCGTTCACCAGCTTCGTGACCGGCTTGCCGCGCGCATAGCTCTGCTTCCACAGCACGCGGTCGCGCGCGACCTCGACCTCCATCGACTCGGACAGCGCGTTCACCACGGAACTGCCGACGCCGTGCAGCCCGCCCGAGGTCGCATACGCCTTGCCGCTGAACTTGCCGCCCGAGTGCAGCGTCGTCAGGATCACTTCCAGCGCGCTGAGGTCCTTGAACTTGGGATGCGGGTCCACCGGGATGCCGCGGCCATTGTCGCGGACCGTCAGCCAGTTGCCCTGCTCCAGCGTCACCTCGATGAAGCTCGCATGTCCGGCCACCGCCTCATCCATGGCGTTGTCCAGGATTTCCGCAGCCAGATGGTGCAGCGCCGCCTCATCGGTGCCGCCGATATACATGCCGGGACGGCGCCGGACCGGCTCCAGCCCTTCCAGAACCTCGATGTCCTTGGCGGAATACTCGGTATCGGCCTGGACCGCCGGCTTGCCGCGTTTCGGCGCGGCGGGCTTGTCAGACCCGGAACCGAACAGATCGTTCATGCTGTGTTCCCATCGCTTGCCCGCACCCTACAAGGGCAAAGGGAGTTCCGGCAACTGGAAGCATTGCAGATGTGGTCAGCAAACGCAGGTGCCGGGCTGGCTGCAGCGTTCGGCGAGCAGGGTCATGAACCGCCCCACACGGTCCGTCAGCAGCGCCGCTTCCTCCTCGGTGTACCTGTCCCGCGGGGTGAGATCGCCGGTTCCCCAGTGCGCGCGGATCGCCCGCAGCGCATCCTGCATCGCCGGCGCCGAACCACATCGCGTCTCAAGGACGGCCAGCACTGCGGCCCAGGTCCGGACGGCAGGCGCCGAGGCCTCGGCCTGCCGCATCAGCGCGCCGGCCCCAACCCGCAGGACGTGCGCGAGGTGGAACACGGTCGCCGTCGGGCGCCGAAAGAGCAGGCAGCGGCGGGCTTCCTGGATGTGGAACAACGCTTCCGGAAACCGGTCGGCGACCGCCTGACCGAAGGGCGTGTCCCCGGGCGGCATCTGCGCGACGGCATCGGCGAGATCCCGGGCCTGCTGAACCAGCGTTCCAGCCCCGGGCCGTGCGCCGGCGTCCGGACCCGGCGGCTCCGCCCGCGCACCCGCCCCCGCTTCCGCCGCCATCAGGCGTTCGCGGTGCAACTCGGCCATGGCGGTGTCGTTGGCCGGCAGGCGCGAGACCTCGACACTGTCGCGATCGACCACGTGGCGCCAGACCTCGCCGGACGGATCGGCGGCGAGCGCGATCAGATTGCCGTCCGGCCCGTCCAGCCACACATCCAGCATCCGGCGGTGCTCGTGCCGCTCGGCGTAACGCACCCAGCGCTGCTGGTCCCGCGTGCCGGCCGGCGTCGGATTGGGTTGATAGGCCTGCACGCGCACCTGGCCGCCATCGTGAAGCAACAGGAACAATGCTTCGGTGCCGGGCCGGCGGGCCATGACGCCGGTCCCCGCCAAACCGGTGCGGACTTCATTCCGCAGCAGATCGTGAGACCGCAGTGCGGCGGCGATGGCCGCCTCCGCCGCCGCCGGCAGTTCCGGCGGCGGGTCCAAACGCGGGAAATCGGCCAGCAACAGGAAGGCAAGCGGGCCGTGCCAGCCGATGCCACAGCCGGTCACGCGCGAACCGTCGCGCACATGGACAATGGCGGACAGCCCGATCGCTTCCTCAAGCAAGGTCGGCCGGCGGCGCGCCAGCACGATCGCACCTGGCGGAAAGTGGCCGCGCAGGCAGCTCTCCTCGCCGGCGAACCGCTCCTGCAGCGCCATGGCGCCGGCCGACGCCTGCCCGTCCACGGCTGGATGGAGCAAGATCAGGGACGAGCCGGGGCGGAGCGGCAGGTCCGGACCGCCATCCGATTCGGCGGCAATGCCGTACAGGCGAACCGAGCGTGCGCCGCCAGCGAACGCCACCCGTGCCGGATGGCCGATGAACGGTCCGTCCACCGCGCCCAGCCTTCGCTCCATCACGCATTCGGCGAGCAGGCCGTCAGGACCGAACACCTCGGAGATCAGGAGGAGGACGACGGAGCACTGGCCCGCGCCGGAAATCCGTTCGTGCAGAAGCCAGTTCTCGAAGGCGGCGGCATTCGCGTCCGGCGCGGCGCCCGGAAATACGAAGGACGACCGTGTGGCGCCGCCGTCCAGGCGGGTTTCGCGGCGAATCGCGAACAGCGACGGCGCCGCCTGGCGATCCGGATCGGTGGCGAGCCACCCGGCGATCCGCGGGCCATTCCAGAGGTCGTCTCGTGTGGCCGGCATCATGCCATGTCATGCTCCCGCCCGACGGTCACTCCGCTGGCGCAAGTCCCAAATGAACCTTAGATACGATCAATTTTTGATACTTTGAAAAATAAAGGAATGGGCACTATGCTTCCCGCCATCCTGCTCGCCTCGCCCGGCACCCGCCGCCACCGACGGGCGATTGACGTCACTACCACAGAATTGGAAAAATACCGTTTCATCCGCCCATTGCAAATGGCTGAACGTCCAATCAGCTCAATGGAACCGTCCGAAACGTTTCGTGACGGGCGGTCACCCTAGGCGGGGAGCATGCCCGCAGGACATATCCCTCCACCATCATTGATAAAAAGCAACTTACCAGTCTCCCGCAGTCCTATGAGGGTATACACAAGCAGCAATTACCGGTTGTGGCGAACGCGAGGGTTCATCGCGTCCAGGAGATCGCGTCGCCGGTCCTTACCCAACAAACGCGCGAACGCGGCCGCTTCCCGCGGAACCGACCGCCCGCCGGGATACCGTCCGAAGCGCGTTGATTCGCGGCACGGATTGACGGACAACGCGCGCTTCGCAGCCCTGGGTGCACGCACATGCCCGACCTGATGGTCCATAACAGCCTGAGCCGCCGGAAGGAGCGGTTCGTCCCGCTCGATCCGGATCATGTGCGCATGTATGTCTGTGGACCGACCGTCTACGATCTGGCGCATGTGGGCAATGCCCGCCCCGCCGTCGTGTTCGACCTGCTGGCACGCCTGCTGCGGCGGCTGTATCCGCGCGTCACCTATGTCCGCAACATCACGGACATCGATGACAAGATCAACGCCCGCTCCCTGGAGTCCGGCGAATCGATCGGCGCCATCACAGCCCGCACCACCGCCGACTACCATGCCGACATGGCGGCGCTGAACGCGCTGCCCCCGGACCAGGAGCCGAGCGCGACGGGGCATGTTGCGGAGATGATCACGCTGATCGAGCGGCTGATCGCCGGCAACCACGCCTATGTGGCGGAAGGGCATGTGCTGTTCGCCGTCCGCTCCTATCCGCGCTACGGCCATCTGTCGGGCCGCAGCCCCGAGGAGTTGCTGGCGGGCGCGCGCATCGATGTCGCGCCCTACAAGCGCGATCCCGGTGATTTCGTGCTGTGGAAGCCGTCGCCAGACGATCTGCCCGGCTGGCCCAGCCCCTGGGGCCGCGGGCGTCCCGGCTGGCACATCGAATGCTCCGCCATGTCCTGGCGCTACCTGGGCGAGAGTTTCGACATCCATGGCGGCGGGTCGGACCTGATCTTCCCGCACCACGAGAACGAGCTGACGCAGAGCATCTGCGCCTTTCCCGGCAGCAGCTTCGCCCGCTACTGGATGCATAACGGCATGCTGCTGGTAAACGGCGAGAAGATGTCCAAGAGCCTGGGCAACTTCTTCACCGTGCGCGACGTGCTGGCGAAGGCGCCGGGCGAGGCGGTGCGCCTTCTGCTGCTGCGTGCGCAGTACCGCGCCACGCTCGACTTCTCGGATGCCGGCCTGGCCGAGGCGAAGCGCGACCTCGACCGGTTCTACCGTGCACTGGAACGGTTTCCCGGCCTCGATCGGGGCACCGACATCCCGGCGCCGGTGATGGAGGCGCTGTGCGACGACCTGAACACGCCGCTCGCGCTGTCGGCGATGCATGCGCTGGCCGATCGCGCGATCGCCGGCGACAGCTCGGCGGCACGGGGCCTGCGGGCCGCCGGGGACGTGATGGGCGTGCTGGCGGCCGATCCCGCCGCCTGGTTTCGCGGCGGCACGGATGACAGCGAGGCGGCGTCGATCGAGGCGGCCATCGCCGATCGCCTGGCCGCACGCAAGGCCCGCGATTTCGCCCGGGCGGACGCGATCCGGGCCGATCTGCTGGCAAAGGGGATCGTGCTGGAAGACGGGCCGAAGGGCACCACCTGGCGGCGGGCGGGCTGACCGATGCGATTTCCGGTCGTTCTGCCGTGTGCGATCGCGCTGCTTGCGGCGTCGCCCGGCTTCGCCCAGTCGCTGCCGGGCGGGCTGTCGGGGCCCGAGGCCATGATGCTGTATCAGGCCCTGACGCCGCAGCAGAAGCAG
>JBFXDK010000162.1:0-10357 GCA_050181195.1 Acetobacteraceae bacterium
TCGCTGCCGGGGCCGGTTTCCGTCACCACATAGCGCGCGAGCGCCGGCGCCGCGAACCAGTTGCGGATCGCCCTGATCCCACCCACCACCGCGCGCCGGTCGCGTTCATCATCCATGTAGCGCGGGTTGATCGACGGCTGGGCACGTGGATCGGGTGACTTCGCCTCCACGTGCCCGCGGCTTAGCGGCCGCATCTGCCACATGCCGGCGGTCATGCCGGGCTTGCTGTCCAGCTTGCGGTGCGGTCCCGGTGCATAGCTGGCCGACGCATAGATGATCTGCACATCGGGCGTGGCGGATTCCGGCAGCACCTTCACCGACGCCGCCACCAGCGAGGCGCCATAGGTCAAGATGCCGCGGCCGGTGAACACATACTTCAGGACCTCGCCGGCAAGACCCACGCCGTGCGAGCGCTCGTTCAGCGTCGGCACGCCCTTCACGTCGCAGGACACGCGGACGATGAAGTGGTCCTGAAAGTTCTTTCCCACGCCGCGCAGCGCGTGGTTCACGTCAATGCCGACGCGGCCTAGGTGATCGGGGTCGCCGATGCCCGACAGCTGCAGCATATGCGGCGAGCCGATCGCCCCGCCCGAAAGGATCACCTCGCCGCTCGCTTGGGCCTGCTCGACCGTGCCATTGCGTGAGAACTCGACGCCAATCGCGCGCTTGCCGTCCAGCAACACGCGGTGGACCAGCGCATCGCTGATCAGCTGCAGGTTCGGGCGCTTCATCGCCGGGCGCAGATAGGTGCGTGCCGTGCTGGCGCGGAACCACCCGCCGCGGGTCTGCTGCACCCAGCCATGATGGTCTCCCAACCCGTGCGGCAGGTCGTTCAGGTCCTCCCGATATTGCCAGCCTACCTGATTGCCGGCCTCGACCGCGGCCTCGCATAATTCCGGCCTGTCGCGGGTATGCGCGGTGTAGAGCGGCCCGCCTTTTGCGTGCACCGGCGTTTCCGGTCCTTCCCAATTCTCGGCCTTGCGGAAATAGGGGAACACATCCTCCCACGACCAGCCGCGATTGCCCGACTGCGCCCAATGATCATAGTCCTCGGGCTGCGAACGGATGTAGATCATGCCATTGATTGAGGATGAACCGCCCAGCACCCGCCCGCGCGGATAGGGGATTTCCCGCCCGTTCAGCCCGGAGTTCTTGTCCGCGGTGTATCCCCAGGTGAGCTTCTTGTGGTCCAGCAGCTTCATGTAGCCGGCGGGAATGTGGATCAGTGGATTCCAGTCCTTGCCGCCGGCCTCGATCAGGATCACGCGTGTGTTTGCATCCTCGGTCAGCCGGTTCGCCAGCACGCAGCCGGCCGAACCCGCGCCCACGATGATATAATCCGCCTGCATGACCGTCGTCCCTCCTGTCCCACCCGCATCTAACGGTGGCAGGCTGCTTGTGCCAAGCCGCTCCGCCGGCCCAGCATGGCGGCCACCCAACCAGGAGGAGCCACATGCACATCAACACGCTGCGGGCGGCGGTCGAACGAGGGGAGCCGCAGATCGGCACCTGGCTGACGCTGTTCCGCAACCCTTCCATGCTGCAGTTGATGCAGTCCGCCGGCCTCGACTTCGCACGGGTGGACATGGAACACACGGCACTGACCATTGATGCGGTGGCCGACATGGCGCTGGTCTCCCGCGCCATCGACTTCCCTATCGCGGTGCGTCCGCCAAAGGCGAACCGGGAATGGATTACGCGGCTTCTGGATATCGGCATATGGAACCTGCACTGCCCACAGGTCGAGAATGCGGCGCACGCGCGGGAGATCGTGGCGGCCTCACGCTACGCGCCGCGCGGCCTGCGCGGGAACGGCGCGCTGTCCGCGGCAACCGACTTCGATCCATCCGGGACAGCCGCTGACCGACGCGCGCATGCCAATCGGCAGGTGTTCGTGACCGTCATGTTCGAGACCGCCAAGGCGTTCGACGATCTCGATGAGATCGCGGCGATGGACGGGATCGATGCGCTGACGATCGGACCGGCGGACCTGGCGCAGGATTTGGGCGTGTTCGGCACGCCCGACCAGGCGCGCGTGCTGGACGAGAAGCGGGACCTTGTGATGGCCGCGGCGAAGAAGTACGGCAAGACGACGGCGATGCTGGTGAACAGTTTCGAGCAGATGCAGCAATGGAAGAATGCCGGCGCGCTGCTGCTGGCCTATTCCAGCGATGTGAACATGATTCACGACGCGTTCAGTTCGGCCATGAAGCGGATCAAGGGATAGCGTCCAGGCCTGGGTTGCGCCGGGGCGGCGGACAAACGCGCCGCGTCGGCCGGCGGGGTTGGCTTTGGCCCGCGAAGCGCCAAACCCGTGCTGCCATCCGCAATTGGGATCTGTCTATAATTGTATCACAATGTTCCATCCCGTTGACAGCGCCGTACTCCCCCGGCATATGCGAAAAGGTCAATTCTGGCCATGAGAGGCCCACGCCAAACGGTGTGCGCGACAGATGGGCTCGTCCCGCACCGTCGTGCATGGAGGCGGGGTGTCCGGCCATCGTCGCCATGGCCGTTTGCGTCTCGGCCATTCCTGCCCCGTTCCTGCGTGCTCCGGTCGCTCTCGCGGCAAAGCCCTCAAGAGGTTGTCCATGATGATCGTCATCGCGATCGCCGAGTGGAGTGTCGTCGCCTTTGGCCTGCTGCTGCTGGCGTTCCAGTTGATCGCGCAGGAGTTCGGCTTTTGGGTGGGGAAGAAGCATCGCACCCGCGGCCAGGCGGCGTCGGAGGGCGTGAACGTCGTCGTTGGAGGCATGCTGGCGCTGCTGGCGTTCGTTCTGGCTCTGACCTTGTCCTTTGCCAACAACCGCTACAGCGAACGGCGGATGGGAACACTGCAGGAGACGAATGCCATCGGCACTGCGTGGCTCCGCGCGTCCGCGATCGACCATCCGCGGTCGTCAGCCATCGCGCACCTGCTGGAGGACTATACCCGGGTGCGGCAGGAATTCGTCCAGGCAGGCCGTGATCCGGCCAGTCTTGACGACATCAACCAGCGGACGAACAACCTGCAGTCACAGATCTGGGGTCATTTGACCGCGCTGCTGCGGGAGCAGCCCAATGTCGTGACGACCAACCTGATGGCGTCGCTGAACGATGTCTTCGATATGACAACCGCCGAACGCTTCGCCTACGATCTCCGCCTGCCGCCGCAGATCTTTTGGCTGCTGATCGGCATGACCATGCTGAGCATGGCCGCTCTCGGCTATCAGCTGGGTTTGCGAGACCACTCGGTGCGGATGCTGGTCCTGCTTCTGACGACCATGTGGACGGTGGTGATCGTCGACACCCTCGACCTCGCTGCCGCCCGGATCGGAACATTCCGCGCCAGCACGTCGGTTTATGATTGGACCCTCGACGGTTTCTCGGGTGGGGTGACGATTCCGCCGCTGCCGAACAGGCCCTGACGATCCAAGGCGGGTGACCGGCGCGTCGCGATCAGGTGCGCCTGGGCAGCCGAACACGATACCGCCCAGACGGGCGGTGTCAGTCGGCGGCGTGATGACGGCGCTTGATCTCCTGCCAACGTTCCTCCATTGCCTGCAGCGGTGAGTCGGAAAGAGATTTCCCTTCAATCTCAAACGATTGTTCCATCGCATTGAAGCGACGAACGAACTTCTCATTCGCGTGGCGCAGGCAGGCTTCCGGGTCCAGGCGCAGCTTGCGTGCGAGGTTCGCCAGCACGAACAGCAAATCGCCCACTTCGTCGGTCAGGCGGGAAACATCACCCTGCGGCAGTTCGGCGCGAAGTTCCGCAATCTCCTCGTCCAGCTTGTTCAGCACCGCCTCGACATTTGGCCAGTCGAAGCCGACGCGGGAGGCGCGGTTGGTCAGCTTGGCGGCGCGGGTCAGGGCGGGCAGGGTGGTCGGCACTCCCGCCAGCGCGCCGGTTTCCGCCCGCGCGGCCCGTTCGGAAGACTTTTGCGCCTCCCACGCCATGGTCTGCTCTGCTGCATCCCGTGCCGCGGCATCGCCGAACACATGAGGATGGCGCCGGATCATCTTGTCACTGATGGATTTCGCGACATCGGCGAAGGCGAAGTGACCGGCTTCCTCGGCCATGCGCGCGTGGTAGACGACCTGGAACAGAAGGTCGCCCAACTCGTCTGGAAGCGCCGCGAAGTCGCGCTTCGCGATGGCGTCGGCAACCTCGTACGCTTCCTCGATCGTATAGGGTGCGATCGTGTCGAAGGTCTGGATCTGATCCCAGGGACAGCCCGTAGCTTGGTCCCGCAACGCGGCCATGATGTCGAGCAGACGGCGGAGTTCGGCTTCGGCCGATCGGTCCTGGGCTGGCATGCACCTGCGGATAGACGCACGCGGGGCCGGGGCGCAAGTCAGGCCGTCGCATTCCGCCTATGGCGCGCCAGGCGGTCCAGAGAGAGCACCTCGTTCAGCAGCGCGGCCAGCGCGGTGGTACGCGTCAGCGACAGGCAGAGGATAGCCGTATAAGATATATTATGTTAAATAACGGCTGACCTTGATTTCCGGCGGCGCTTCGTGGCAACGCCCCGCCATGGCCGATGAACGCCATCCCACGATTGATCGCTTCCTGATCGCGGCAATCGCCGACCGCCTGGTCTACGACAGCGACACCGTCTTCCAGGCCGAGGATGCGCGCGCCTTGCTGCAGGCGGTGCCGCGTCATCGGTCACCGTGGTTCGAGCTCGGCATCTCCGGCAAACGACGCGGCGGGTCGCAGCGCGGCTTCGCGGCCGGTGTCGGCTCGGTCAACCTCAAGGACGACCGTGACCGGCAGTTCCAGTACAGCACGTCGGCGGACGCCTATACCCGCGCCGGCCAATGGAAGCTGATATGGCATGGCAGACGCACAGCGCAGTTCATTGAAATCGAGCAGGTCATGGCCGACGTCACCGACGAAGGCCGCGGCGCGCGCATCTGCTACTCGGCTGCCGGCGAGCCGCTGTCGATGGATATCCGCGTCAACCGCTCGTTCCGGCTGTTCTGGTCGCCGGTGATTCTCGTGATTCCCGGTTGGCGCCCCTGGAAGACGCCGGCCTGACGCAGCCCGGCCGTGCTTTCCATGATCCCCGGCCTTCCCGTTCCTGGGTCCGCGGACCGGTGCGACCGCCGGCGGCCGGGGCATTTCCAAGGTCATGCGCCAGGACAATGGTGCAGCAGCGCGCCGCCTTGACGGGACATTCTGAACCCTCTACCGACACCTCCGCTCAAGGCCGCCATTCCTCATAGCCACCCAGAGCAACGGACAACTGGCCAACCGGCCGTTCTCGGGGTGAGTCTTAACATGAGCAAGGTCAAGGCGCCGCGTTCGCTGCGCGGCAGTATCGGAACCGGCCGCGCGTCACTTCAGGTCCAGTCAGGTGTCGGTTTGATGACGGCGATGTGCCTCGCCTCGTCGGCGCCCACACTCGCCCAAACCGGTCCCACCCAACTTCCGGAAATGACCATCGACGCGCCCACGCCGCGGGCGCCGGCGCGCCGGACGCAACCGCGTCCCGCCGCGCCGGTCGAAGCACAGCCGGCTGCCACAGAACCGCAGGAGCCGGCCGCAGGTCCCGCCACACCCGGGCCCGCCGCGCCGGCGCCCACGACCGCGGCCTCGGCGCAGCCCGGCACCGGGGGCACCGGCGGTCCGCCCGTCGCCAAGGATGCCAACCCCTACGCGAACCCCGCCGCGCCGTTCTATGTCGAGCGTTCGGCCAACACGAAGCTGACCGAACCTGTGGCCGATATTCCGCGCAGCGTCACGATCATTCCCAAGGAGGTGATCGAGGACAAGGGCGCGACCTCGCTGCGCGAACTGGTCCGAACCACGCCGGGCATGACCCTGGGTTCAGGCGAAGGCGGCAACGCGTTCGGCGACCGCGTACTGATTCGCGGCTTCGACGCCCGCAACGACATGTATATCGACGGGCTGCGCCAGTCCGGCGTGACGACACGCGAAACCTTCAATGCGGAGCAGGTGGAAATCCTGGCGGGACCGTCGAGTTCGATCTTCGGGCGCGGCACCACGGGGGGCGCGATCAATATCGTTACGAAAAAGCCCCTAACGCAGAACTTCTACGATTTCACCGGCACGCTCGGCACTGACCAGACGAAACGGTTCACGATGGACCTGAACCAGAACGTGTCGGACAAGTTCGCGATCCGGCTGAATACCCTGGTGCAGGGAGCGTTCGTATCCGGCCGGAACGATGTCACCGACAACCGCTATGGCTTCGCTCTGTCCACCCTGCTGAAGCCGAACCCGGACATCAGGATATCCGCCGACTACTTCTTCGTATATTTCGACCAGTTGCCGGACTGGGGCGTCCCGTTCGACCCACGCCGACGGCTGCCGTTCACCGAAAGCGGTTTGAACCGGAGCAACTTCTACGGACTGCCGAACCGGGACTTTCAGCACAACTGGCAGCAGATGGGCACCGCCGGTATCGAATGGAACATCCGGCCGGACATCATCCTGACCAGTAAGCTGCGCTACAGCTACACGCAGACCGACTACGTGGCGATGAAGCCGGGCACGCCGAATCTGTCAAATCCGAATCCGTCGCTGTGGACCGTACCGTCGACGCCCGCCAGCCGGTATCAGACCAGCCAGATGCTGTCGAACCAGACCGATGTGACCTTCAGGTTCGATACGTATGGGTTGCAGCACACGCTCGTCTCCGGGCTGGAACTGTCGCGCGAGGAAATCTCGCAGGATACCTACGCGAACCTGAGCGTGGAATGCTTTCCGAACTGCACCCAGGGCACCACGGGGGTGATCTTCAACCTGTGGAACCCGGATCCCAGCCTGGTGTTTGCGGGTTCTCCGAGCCGAGCGGGGCGGCCGAACGAGACGACGGTGAATACGGTCAGCGGCTATGTGCTGGATACGGTGAACTGGAACGACCGGCTGTACCTGAATCTGGGCGGGCGGCTGGACAACTACAACATCGAGAAGACGCCATTCGGCAGCACCACGCTGTCGCGCTCGGACCTGATGTTCAACTGGAACGCCGGCGTGATGTACAAGGTCGTGCCGACGGTCGGTGTCTACGCGGCGTATGGCACGTCGTCCAATCCGGTCGGTTCGGAGCTCGATGCCAATGGCGATGCCTATGGCGGCCTGGCGGCAAATAACGTGGTGTTCAAGCCCGAGCAGAACACGGCCGCCGAGGTCGGCGTGAAGTGGGAGGTGTTCGACCGCCGCCTGCTGCTGACCGCGGCCCTGTTCCAGACAACCAAGCAGAATGCGCGTGAGACGATCGGCACCGGTGCCAACGCCGTGCTGCAGGACACCGCCGCCTATCGGGTGCGCGGCATCGACCTGGGCTTCGCCGGCAACATCACCGACCGCTGGAGCGTGTTCGGCGGCGCCGTGTTCATGAACACGAAAATGACGGAATCGGCGATCCCGAGCCAGGTCGGCCTGCCGCTCGCGAACATTGCCAACAACTCCTTCAACCTGCTGACCCGCTACCGTGTGACGGATCAACTGACGGTCGGCGCGCAGGCCACGTACAAGAGCGAGATCCTGGGCGGCACGCTGCAGGCGGTCAACTACGCGCCGGGGACCGTCAATGTCGGTGGAGTCACGACCGCAACGCCGGGCGGCTACAACAAGCTGCCGGGCGGTTGGCGGTTCGACCTCATGGCCGATTACAAGATCACCGACAACCTGACCGCGAAGGTACAGGTTCTCAATCTCTTCAATCAGGTCCTGTACGACGCGTTCTACCGCAGCCAGAACCCCTACGTGTACATCGCGCCGGGGCGGGTCGCGTATTTCACGTTGCAAGCAAAGTTCTGAGCCGATGACAGGAATCGGCGTCATGGAGAGGACACAGTGCTGATCTGCATACCGGACGTCCTGACCGCCGATGACCTGGCTGCCTGCCGGGACATGATGCGACGCGCCCTGTGGGAGGACGGGCGCAGCACCGCGGGCACGCAATCCGCCCTGGTGAAGAACAACCTGCAGATTCCGGCGGACCGGCCCGAGGCACGCGAACTGGGTGCCATCGTGCTGCGGGCCCTTGGCGCCAACCCTCTGTTCCTTTCGGCGGCTCTGCCGCGGGTGATCCTGTCGCCGCTGTTCAATCGTTACGGTTCTGGCCATGGCTTCGGCGTGCACGTGGACAACGCCATCCGGATCGACTCCCGGACCGGTGCGCGGATCCGCACCGACCTCTCCATGACCCTGTTTTTCAGTGATCCCGAGGAATACGACGGGGGCGAATTGGTGATCGAAACTCTGTACGGCTCGCAGGAGGTGAAGCTGCCGGCCGGACACATGATACTGTATCCGTCGACCAGCCTGCATCAGGTCATGCCGATCACGCGCGGTGAGCGGCTGGCCGCCTTCTTCTGGCTGCAGAGCATGGTGCGCGACCATGCGCAGCGCACCATGCTGTTCGACCTGGACCAGACAATTCAGTCTCTTGCCGCGACCCTGGGCAGTGATGACGACAATGCCGTCCGCCTGACCGGCATCTATCACAACATGATCCGCATGTGGGCCGAACCATGAGGCGCCTGCTGCTGCCGCTCATTTGGCTGGCCTTGTCCGGCTCGTCCGCCTGGGCGGTGGAGGCCCCTGCCCGCTCCCTGCCCACCGACCTGTCCCCGCTTGGCATGTTCCTCAAGGCCGACATCGTCGTGCAGGCGGTGATGGCCGGCCTCGCCTTCGCCGCCGCGCTGACCTGGCTGGTGCTTTTCGCCAAGAAATTCGAAATCCTGCGTGCCCGCCGCCGCCTGCGCCTGGTTCTGGACCAGTTGAAGACCTGCGCGGGGTTGGGGGATGCGACGCAGAACCTGCGGCAGCGTGAGCGTGTCGGTTCGGCGCTGGTTGAGGCCGCCCGCGATGAGGTGGCGAAGTCGGGGCCGACCGCGGTAACGGGCGGCATCCGCGAACGGATCACCGTTCGCATGGCACGGATCGAGGCCGCGGCGATCCGCGAGATCAGCCTGGGCGTCAGCCTGTTGGCGACGATCGGCGCCACCGCGCCGTTCGTCGGATTGTTCGGCACGGTCTGGGGCATCATGAACAGCTTCATCGGCATTTCGAAGTCGCAGAGCACCAGCCTTGCCGTGGTGGCTCCTGGAATCGCCGAGGCGCTTCTGGCCACCGCAATCGGCTTGGTGGCCGCGATCCCTGCGGTGGTCTTCTACAACCACCTGGGGCGATCAATCGGCGCATACCGTGCCCTGCTGGGCGACGCGGTGGCGTTGGTGACGGTGCTGGCGAGCCGCGACCTAGACCAGCCAACCGATGCAGGCAAGAGCAGCCCGTAGGAGCGCGACGCCATGGCAATCCTGGGTAGCAACCCGTTGAACGAAAACGAGATCGCCGAGCAGAGTGAGATCAACGTTACGCCGTTCATCGACGTGATGCTGGTGCTGCTGATCATCTTCATGATCGCCGCGCCGATCTCCACCGTGGATGTCCCTGTCGACCTGCCGGCCTCGGTCGCGGACCCGCAGCCGCGGCCGGACAAGCCGATTTACGTCACGATCAGGGCCGACCTGACACTGGCGGTGGGCGAGGAGGACACGGAGTGGTCGCGCCTGGCATCCTCGGTCGACATGGCGACCGGCGTGAAGCGCGACACCCGCCTGTTTATCCGCGCCGACAAGTCCGTGCCTTATGGCGAGATCATGAAACTGTTCAACGAACTTCGGGTGAACGGCTACCTGAAGGTGGCGATGGTGGCGCTTGAGCAGGGCGGCAGCATGCGTCCGCCTGAAACCGGCGAGACTCAGCCATGACCGGCACCTTCCTTCCTCCGCGATCTGCCGTCACCGCGTTGCGGCCCTGGCTGCAGGCCTGGATGGTCGTTGCACTCCTGTCCGCCGCCATGGCCGGCGCCGTGGCCGCAAACCGGCTGCATGCGCCCGAGACAACCGAGGAATTCGGGGCGGAGATGATCATCGAGTTCGCCCCATTCGTCGCGAGCGTCGGCAGCGCGCCGCAGCCGGAGGCGAGCGAGGTCAATCAGGAAGACCAGCAGGCAATGCCGGATCTGGAGCAGGTGAAGTCGCAAAGGGTCGAGCAGGACATACCGACCGAACAGGCCTCACCGGAAGCGCCCGAAGAACCGGACCTGCAGATGGCCAAGGAGCGCACGCAGGAGGAAATCGAGGAAGCGCCGGCACTGGAACAGGCGACCGAGGCGTCGCGCCCGCAGGAGCAGCAGGTGGCGAGCCAGGCCAGCACCAGTGTCGCGAGCGCCCCGGAGCAGGAGGGCGAGCCGCCGAAGGAGGCCGTCACGGCCCCAGAGCACGGCAATTCCCGCGACGCGGCACGCCGGATCGAGGCGTGGCAGCGGGCGATCTTCGCCCATATCGGCCGCTACAAGGTTTATCCGGACGAGGCGCGCCGCAAGCGCCTGCA
>JBFXDK010000163.1:0-10307 GCA_050181195.1 Acetobacteraceae bacterium
GCCGCGAGGCGCTGCTCTGCCCACCGCCACAGCCTGCGCGGCGGACAGCGCGCAAGCCGCCCCCGCGTTATGGCCTGCTCTCAGGACGGGGAAGCCGCCTCCCCGCCCCGGCCAACCCCTGCCTACTTCGCCTGGAAGTTCGGCAGCCGCCGTTCGGCCATCGCCTTGATGCCCTCACGGAAATCGGCGGTGTTCCGCAGCCAGTCCTGCTCCTCGTACTCGCGCTCGGTTGCGCGTGCGACATCATCGGCCAGGTAGCGGCGCAGCGTCTCGCGGGTGGCGACGATCGCCAGCGGGCCGGACTGCGCGATTTCCGTCGCCAGTTCCGCCGCCTTCGCGCGCACCTGGTCCAGTGGCACGCAGTAATCGGCCAGGCCGAGTTCCACCGCTTCCTCGCCGGTCAGGCGCCGGCCGGTGTACATCAGCAGCATCGCCTTCTGGTGCCCGATCAGCCGCGGCAGGCTGGCGGTCAGGCCGAAGCCCGGATGGTAGTTCATGCGGGTGAAGTTGGTGGACCACCGCGCCTCGGGGCAGGTCACGCGGAAATCGGCGGCCACCGCCAGCCCGACGCCGGCGCCGATCGCCGCCCCGTGCACCGCGGCCACGAACGGCTTCTTCGTCCGCCACAGCCGCTGCGCTTCCTTGTACAGGTGCCGGCCCCGCTTCGTGGGACGGGATGATCCGTCCGCCTGACGGTTGGAGAAGTCGGCGCCGGCACAGAAATGCTTGCCCTCGGCGCAGAGCACGATGGCACGGACGGAAGGATTCCGATCATAGACCTCCAGCGCGTCCGCGATCTCCCCCACCATGTCGGTGTCGACGAAGTTGTTGGGGCCGCGGCGGACTTCGATCGTGGCGATGATGCCCTGCTCGCTGACGGCGATATGTTCGTAGGCCTCGTGTTGCATCGTGGGTTCCCTGCCCTGCTGGCTTTCGCGGTGGTTCGCTCCATGCCACCTTATGGGCAACCGACAGGATGGACAATGCGGAGGGAATGATGGCGAGGCTCGACAGGGACGGAATCGGAATCCATTACGAAGTCCATGGCAGCGGCCCGGCCGTGCTGCTGAGCCATGGCTACAGCGCCACATGCCGCATGTGGGACGACCAGATCGCCGCCTTCAAGGACCGCTACAGGATCATCGTCTGGGACATGCGCGGCCACGGGCAAAGCGATGTGCCATCCGATCCGAACGCGTATTCGGAAAGCGCCACCGCCGCCGACATGAAGGCAATCCTGGACGCAGCCGGCGAATCACGCGCGGTGATCGGTGGCCTGTCCCTGGGCGGCTACATGACGCTGGCGTTCCATCTGCGCCACCCCGGAATGTGCCGGGCCCTGATGCTGTTCGACACCGGCCCCGGCTTCAAGAAGGACGAGGCGCGAGAGGCCTGGAACCAGCGCGCCCGCCAGCGGGCCGACGACCTGGAGGCGCGCGGCTTCGCGGCCCTGGGCGGATCGGACGAGGTGCGCATGAGCCAGCACCGCTCCCCCGCCGGCCTGGCCGGCGCCGCCCGCGGCATGCTGGCGCAGGAGAATGCCGGCGTGATCGAGTCCCTGCCCTGGATCGCGGTGCCGACGCTGGTGCTGGCCGGCGCCAACGACACGCCCTTCCTGGCGGCAACCGACTACATGGCCGCCAAGATCCCGGGCGCGCGCAAGGTGATCGTCCCGGACGCCGGCCACGCCGCCAACCTGCACCAACCGGCGGCGTTCAATGCGGCGATGGGGGACTTCCTGGCCGGACTGGGATAGCTACGCGGGAATCCTCACCGGCATCGCGGTGATCCCGCGGATCAGGTTGGAGTAGCCGCGCTTCGGCGGCTCCACCACCTCGATCACCGGGAACCGCTTCAGGATTTCCTCCCACAGGATCGTCACCTGCATCTCGGCCAGGCGGTTGCCGACGCAACGATGAATGCCGAAGCCGAAGGACAGATGCTGGCGGGGACGGGCACGGTCGATGATGAATTCATTGGCCCGCTCGATGCCGTCCTCATCGCGGTTGCCCGAGATGTACCACATCACCACCTTGTCGCCCCTGCGGATGTGCTTGCCGCCGAGTTCCGCGTCCTGCAGCGCGGTCCGGCGCATATGGATCACCGGCGTCTGCCAGCGGATGATCTCCGGCACCAGGCTTGGAACCAGGCCCGGATTGGCCCGCAGCTTGGCATATTCCTCGGGGTGCTGGTGCAGCGCCCACAACCCGCCGGATATGGAATTGCGCGTCGTGTCGTTGCCGCCGACGATCAGCAGCAGCAGGTTGCCCATGAACTCATGCGGCCGGGACGGCAGGTCACGCGTCGCCTCGCCATGCGCCAGCATCGAGATCAGGTCGGGCCGGGGCGGCAGCCTTGCGCGCTCATTCCACAGCCCGGTGAAATATTCCAGGGCGCCCTGCAGCACCGCGTCGCGCTTTTCCTCGGTATCGATCTCTGTGCCGGCGCGTGTATTGACGGTGGCGACGTTCGACCAGTAGGTCAGCCGGCGCCGCTCCTCGAACGGGAAATCGAACAGCGTCGCCAGCATCTGGGTCGTCAACTCGACCGACACGCGATCGACCCAGTCGAACACCTCCCCGCGCGGCAGCCCGTCCAGGATGCGGCAGACCCGTTCGCGGATCGTCCCCGACAGGTTCTGCAGATTGCCCGGCGCGACGATGGGCGAGACCACCTTCCGCTGCTCATCATGCTTCGGCGGATCCATCGAAATGGAGCTGGGTCTGCGGAAATCCATCGGCACGTCGCGGATCACGATGCCGCCCATCATCGCATCGGATGAAAATACCTTGTGGTTGGTATCGACCCGCATGATGTCGGCATACTTGGTAATGGACCAGAATGACCCGTACATGCCGTCCTGCGTGTGGTGCACCGGATCGTCCCGCCGCAGACGGGCGAAATACGGCTCCCAGCAGTCTTCCTGGTACAGGCTCGGCTGGCTGACATCGATATCGTCCAGCTTCATGGTCCACGCGTCCGTCGAGCGATCGACGTCGATCGGTGCATTCATGGCCGTCCTCCGATGCGCCTGGCTTCTGGCCGCAAGGTCGCACGCCCAGCGTACAGCGTTCGCCCCCTGAAAAGCAAAGACATGCGCATCCGCCTACGGACGCAATACCCGCCCGGTCAGAATGCCACGTGGCCGAACATCGCTTCCAGCGCGGCATACAGCGCGCCCCCCACCAGGAAGCCCACCAGCGTTCCGTTCATCCGCACATATTGCAGGTCCTTGCCCACCCGCAGTTCCAACCGCTCGACGATCGTGCCGGTGTCCCACCCCGCGACCACCTGCGCGATGAAGCCGGACAGCCGTTCCTGCGCCGCCGGCATCAGCGTCCCGACGATGCCTTCCGCCGCGGACTGCACGCCCCGGCGCGCGGCGGGGTCCGACTGCAGCATGCCGCCCAGGTTCGCCAGCGCCCCTTCCAGGAACGTGACCGTCCTGCCACCCGGTTGCACCGCATCCGCCGCCACCGCGGCCCGCAGGCGCGACCAAACATCCCAAAGCCAGATCTGCACCGTCTCATGCGCCACCACCTGACGGAGCGTCTTGCCAAGTTCGGCCGCGCGTGCCGGGTCTTCCTCCAGCCGCCCGATTTCGCGGCGGACCCATTCGTCGAAGGCGGCGCGCAGCTCCGACCCGTCGGGACTCATCTTGTCGAGTTCCGCGTTGACCAGCCCCAGCACGCGACGCGCGATCGAGGCGCCGAGCGCCCAGCCCACCAACCGGCCGCCCTGCTCGCGCACCCGCTCCTCGATCGCGGCCCGCAGCGCGTCCTCCCGGCTGGTCAGGATTTGCTTCAACTCGGTCAGGATGAAGCCGAACACCTCCTGGTGCCGGCCGCCTTCCACCAGCCCGCGCAACGCCCGCGCGATCACCTGCCCCGACGCCGGCCCGCCCAGCAGGCGGGGCACGATGCGCGCGACCATGCGGCGGGCGTGCCCGTCCTCCACGCTGGTCAGCAGGCGCGGAACCATGGCTGCCAGTGCCGTGGCGGCCGGACGGGCCGAAACGGGGTCGGACAGGAAACGGTGCAGGATGCCGGGCAGGTCGAGACGCGCCAGGACGCCCGCGACCTCGTCCTTCGTGAAGACGTGATTCGCCACGAACCGTCCCAGCGCACGCCCCAGCCGCTCCTTGTGCTTGGGGATGATGGCGGTGTGCGGGATGGGCAGGCCCAGCGGATGGCGGAACAGCGCCGTCACCGCGAACCAGTCGGCAATGCCGCCGACGAAGCCCGCCTTCGCCGCCGCCTGCAGCAGCGATGTCCAGTAGTGCTGCGGCAGGGCATAGGAGCCGAGGGTCAGGCAACCCATCAGGATCAAAAGAAAGGTCGCGAATGCCCGGTGGCGGCGGAGTTCCCGCCGAACCTCCCGGTCTGGATCAACTTCACTCATACGTGCGTCTCCTTAGGCGCATGGCGCTTCGGACGCACGACCCCTTTCCGTGAGCACAAACCGAATGTTATAAAGTTGCATGGCTGATCCTCTTGCCCCCACCTCCGGCCTTGGTGCGCGGCTCATCCTGGCGTCCGCGCTCGTCGGTGCGGTCTGGCTGGTGGCTGCCTGGGCATTGGCATGATCCCGCCGCCCATCGTGCTGGATGGCGTGTCGCTGCGGCATGGGCAGCGCGCGGTGGTGCACGAGCTGACGGGATGCTTCACACCCGGCAGCCTCACGGCACTGATCGGTCCCAACGGCGCCGGCAAGACCACCCTGCTGCGGGCGATCGCCGGCCTGCATCCGTTGGCGGAAGGCCATATCGATCGCGGCGGCCTGGCCCCGGCGCAGATTGCCCTGCTGCCGCAGGCAAGTACGATGGACCGCTCCTTCCCGATCTCCTGCCGCGACGTCGTCGCCCTTGGCGCCACCGGGCGGCTTGGCCCGTTCCGTGCCATCCGGCCCGCGCATATGCGCCTCGCCGACGCGGCACTCGCCGCCGTCGGGCTGCCGAACCACGCCGCGACGCCAATCGGCGCCTTGTCGTCCGGCCAGTTCCAGCGCGTGCTGTTCGCACGCCTCATGCTGCAGGACGCGCCGGTCCTGCTGCTGGATGAACCGTTCAACGCGGTCGACGCCACGACCCTGGTCGACCTGCTGCGCATCATCCGCGCCTGGCATGCGCAGGGCAGCACCATCGTGGCGGTGCTGCATGACCTCGACCTGGTGCATGATGCGTTTCCCCGCACCCTGCTGCTCGCGGGCAGCCAGGTCGACTGGGGACCGACCGCCGCCGCTTTGAACGAGGCGAATCGCCTGCGTGCCGGCCTGTCGCGCGGCGTCTGGCTGCCGGCGCAGCAACACGCGCTCTGAGATGCTCGACGTCATCATCGGGCCGTTCGATCCGCCGTTCATGCGGCGCGCCCTTGCCGGATGCCTGATCCTTTCGATCGCCGCGCCGCCGCTTGGCGTGTTCCTGGTGCTGCGCCGCATGAGCCTCATGAGCGACGTGATGCAGCACGGCGTCCTGCCCGGCGTGGCCGCCGGCGCCGCCATCGCGGGCCTGTCGGTCTATGCCATGGGGCTGGGCGGGATCGCGGCCGGGGTGGCGGTGGCGCTGCTCGCCGGTTGGCTGTCACGGCGCACCGGCGGGCGTGAGGACAGCCAGCTCGCCGGCGTCTACCTGATCGCCCTCGCCTCCGGTGTCGCCCTCGTTTCGGCGCAGCCCGGCGTGGATCTGATGCACGTGCTGTTCGGCAGTATTCTCGCCGTCGACAACGCCACCCTGCTCGCCATGGCGACGGCCACGTCCGTCACCCTGTTCGGACTGGCGGTGATCTGGCGCCCGCTGATCCTGGAAAGCCTTGACCCCGGCTTCGTCGCCGCCGTGGGCGGGCGCGGCGGCGTGTGGCATCTCGCCTTCCTGGCCCTCGTCGTCCTCTGCGTCGTCTCCGGCTTCGTCGCGCTGGGCACGCTGATGTCGGTCGGGCTGATGATGCTGCCGGCCATCGCCGCCCGCCATTGGGCCGCATCGCTGCCGGGGCAGGTCCGCGTCGCGGTCCTGCTGGCCATGGCCGCCTCGGTGCTGGGCCTGCTTCTGTCGTTCAACCTGGACCTTCCCGCCGGACCGGCGATCGTTCTGTCGGCCGGCGCCCTGTGGGTGGGAAGCTTGATTGCCGGGCCGCACGCAAGCCTGCTGCGGCACGCGGTTTTCAGGTAATCTGCGCCGGCAATACGGGAGAGCCAAATGACCATACGCAGGTTGCAGCCCGAAGGACGGCTTTCCGGTGCCGTCGTGCACGGGAATCTCGTCTACCTGGCCGGACAGGTCGCCGACGACACATCGCTGGATGCCGAGGGCCAGACCGCTGATATCCTGCGCCAGATCGATGCGCTGCTGTCTGAAGCCGGCACCGACAAGTCGCGGCTGATCTCCTGCCAGGTGTTCCTGGCCGATATCCGCGACGCCGATGGCATGAATCGCGCCTGGGACGCCTGGCTGGACCGCGGCAATCCCCCAGCCCGCGCCACCGTCGAAGCGAAGCTCGTCGATCCGCGCTGGCGCGTCGAAATCACCGGACTCGCGGCGCTGCCCTGACGCGAGCGCGTCATGGACCTCTCCACCCCTTCCCCCGACAGCGCCAGCAAGCCGCCCCGCTTCGGATTGGACCGCTACTGGCTGCGCTCGATCGGTTTCACCATGTTCCTGGTCGGGCTGGTGGCGGTCGCCACCGGCGCCGACTGGAGCGTGACCACAGCGAGCATCGCCGTCTCGGCCATCGGGTTCGGGTTCTTTTACCTGGTGTTCCCCGGCGGCGCCCATTTCGGCATGACGGTCGCCAATTTCCTGGCAATCTACGCCTGCATGTTCGAGTTCTTCCGCGACTCGAACTTCAGCCTCGCGTCCCGGCACGTGGTCCTGCTGTCGCTTTCAATGCCGGTGATGGGGTTCCTGATCACCTGCTTCATCCGCCGCGACATGCTGGCGCGCCTGATCCGCGCTCGTCGCCTGCGCGAGGTCGAGCAGCTGCCGGGGCTGATGGGCTGGCTGTTCGCGACCATGTGCGTCGGCGCGTTGTCGTTCGTGGTGCCGCGCCTGCATCTGGACCAGTTCGGCGAGGACATCGCCCTGCTGGTCGCCATGGCGCTGATCACGCTGATGGTCGCGGCGGCCGTTCGCGAGGTCGTGCTGGTCATGGTCGACGTGTCGCTGGTCTTCGAGTCGGTCGCTGAACAGCTGGACCGGCTGATGATGCCCGTCATCGCCTTCCTGACCGTCTACGGCCTGCTGATCGTGGTGTTCGCCTGCCTGTACCGCATTGCCGACATGACCAGCGCGACGCCGCAATTCACCATGCACGGCGAGCCCTATCGCGTGCATTTCGTCGATACGCTGTATTTCAGTGTGGTGACCATCACCACCGTCGGCTTCGGCGACCTGTCCCCGGTTTCGCTGCTCGCCCGTGCCCTGAGCGGCATGGAGGTTGTATGCGGCGTCCTGATGCTGCTGTTCGGGTTCAGCGAGATCATGCGCAATGCAGGACCGGGCAGCCGCTTCCACGAACGGCCGCCGCCGCGCAACCCCGGCCGTCGTGACTCTTCCGCATAGTTCTGCCGTTTTTGCGCATTATCGCCGCCGCATCAGTAAGGAGCGACCATGGACTGGGCAGGTCAACGGGTGCTGGTTACCGGCGGTGCCGGCTTCCTCGGCGCCAATCTCTGTCATGCACTGGCACGGCGCGGAGCCAAGGTCACCGCGCTGGATGGATTCCTGTTCGGCGGCGGCGCCAACCCGAAGAACCTGGAAGGCGCCCCCGTGGAACTGGTGCGCGGCGACATCCGCGAGATCGACCTTCGTCCGCTCTGCGAAGGTGCCAGCGCCATCTTCAACCTCGCCGCGCAGACCAGCCACATGGGCGGGCAGAACGATCCCCTGGCCGATATCGCGGTCAATGCCGTCGCCCAGGTGCGCCTGATCCAGGCCGCGCGGGAAGCCGCGCCCGATGCCATCGTTGTGCATGCCTCCACCCGCCAGTTCTACGGCCGGGTGCAGAAACTGCCGGTCGATGAAAGCCAGCCCGTCGCCCCGCCCGATGCCAATGGCGTGTCCAAATTCGCCGGCGAGCAGTACTGGATGCTGGAGCATCGCGTGCGCGGCCGCCCGGTCGTGTCGCTGCGCCTGACCAACTGCTATGGTCCCCGGCTGCGCATCCGCGATGCAAGGCAGACCTTCCTGGGGATCTGGATCCGCTGCGTGCTGGAAGGCCGCCCATTTGAGGTCTGGGGCGGCGAGCAGCTTCGCGACCTGACCTATGTCGATGACGTGACCGAGGCCTTCATCCGTTCGGCCGAAGCCAGGGAATGCCACGGCAACATCTACAATATCGGCGGCTTCCCGCCCGCCTCGCTGCGCGATCTCGCGGACATGGTCGTGCGCATCGCCGGGCCGTCCGCACACTACCTTACCCGGGAATTCCCGGCCGACCGCGCCCGCATCGACATCGGCAGCTATCACGCCGACGACAAGGCCTTCCGCGCCGCCACCGGATGGGAACCCGTGGTGCCGCTGGAGGAAGGGCTCGAACGGACACTGGCCTGGTACAAGCCACGGCTCGCGGACTATCTGTAGAAAGGCGCGAACATGAGCGGAACACCCATGGTTCCCCAGGCCAGTCCCGGCGCCGGCTATCAGGCGCTGCGAGTCGAGATCGACGCCGCGGTCGCCCGCGCCCTGGCATCCGGCTGGTACATCCTGGGACAGGAAGTCAAAGCCTTTGAAGCCGAATTCGCCGCCTGGCTCGGCCACGGCACTGCCATCGGCTGCGGCAACGGCACCGACGCCATCGCGCTCGCGTTGCGCGGGCTCGGAATTGGACCTGGTGCCACTGTCGTCACCGTCTCTCACACCGCCGTCGCGACCGTCGCCGCCATTCAGATGGTCGGCGCGACGCCGCTGCTGATCGATATCGATCCCTTGCACTATACGATGGATCCGGCCGAACTCGCGGCGGTGCTGGACCGCCCGCCCGCCGGCCTGCCGCCCATTCGCGCGGTGATCCCGGTGCATCTGTATGGCCAGGCGGCCGACCTGGACGCAATCGGCGCGGCCTGCCGCAGCCACGGCGCGGCCCTGATCGAGGACTGCGCACAGGCCCATGGCGCGACATTGCACGGACAGCGCCTCGGCACCTTCGGTGATGCGTCCACCTTCAGCTTCTATCCGACGAAAAACCTGGGTGCCCTGGGCGACGGCGGCGCCGTGGTGGCCCGGGACGCCGCGTGCGCGGAACGGATCGCGGCGCTACGACAATATGGCTGGAAGCGGCACTACATCAGCGACGAGATCGGCGTGAACAGCCGGCTGGATGAGTTGCAGGCTGCCATCCTGCGCGTGAAACTGGCGCACCTGGATGCCGCGAATGCGCGCCGTCGCGCCATCGCCGCTGCGTATGACGCGGCGCTGTCATCATCCGGCCTGGCTGCCCCGACCCGCCGAGCGGATGCCGGACACGTCTTCCACCTGTATGTCATCCGCTCCCGCGATCGCGATGCGCTGCAAAGTCGGCTTCGCTCGGCCGGCGTCGCAACGGGGATTCATTATCCGGTGCCGGTGCACCTGCAGCCCGCCTACCAGGGCCGCGTGGCGCTGGGGCCATCCGGTGCGCGGGCCACGGCACAGGCATCGCAGGAGATCCTGAGCCTGCCGCTGTTTCCCGAACTGACCGATGCCCAGGTCGAGCAGGTCTGTTCGGCGTTGCGCGCCCTGTAGGCCTATTTCGGCTCGACCCGGGGATTTCCCGCGCCTGTTCCCGGCGGCGGAATCACCGGCATTGTTCCAACGCTGGGCGGGGGCTGGATGACCACGCCCTCGCCCTGCCTCGGTGGCGGCAGAACGCCGTCATGCCGCGACAGCGTATCCGACAGCGTATTCCCCTGTGTCTGAGTCCCTTGGGTCTGAGTCCCTTGGGTCTGAGTCCCTTGGGTCTGATTCCCTTGACTGCTCTGCCCGCGTTGCTGCGGCGGCTGGACCTCGCTCCGCGGTATCACCTCCTCGGGAACCGTGGGCCTGGCCGGCGGCGGTTGCGCCGGCACCGGCTGCGGATGGGGCTGCATGGGTTGGGCAGGCGCAGGCGATGGCTGCTGCGAGGGGGCTGATGAGGTCTGGGCATGTGCCACCTGCCAAGCCCCGCCCACCCAGATCGCCGTCGTCATCAGCAACAATATCGCAACGGATCGTGCCATTGTTCCCCTCGGCAAACGCGATGCGGCCCGCCAAGGGCCGCCCGAGGTCAACGCACCGGCGGTCGGTTCGTTCCCCGCGCCCCGTCGAGGCCGTATTCGGCGGCCAGATCCTCCACATGTTC
>JBFXDK010000164.1:0-10287 GCA_050181195.1 Acetobacteraceae bacterium
TAGGGCGAAACCTCGGCCGTGAACGCCACCTCCAGCATCGATACGCGATCGACGCCGCGTGTCGCGAACAGGCGCGCGCCGACCTCGCGCAGTCGGCCGCGACGGGTTTCGGTGCGGGCCGTGATGGGCCAGGGGGAGGGGGCGCCGCGCCCTTGCCGGCGTTCGGCGATCGAAGGATGCCGGACCGTGCCCGGCGGCGGGGACTCGGGAGGCAAGATCAACGCGCGGCCGGTGCGAATTCGTTCACGCTTCGTTCGTAACATGGGGCCGCCCCGGTGGGCAAGGATCGCGTGCTGGTCGTGATCACCCATGATCGCGTCGCAGCGGATCTGCCGAGCATAAGCCGGAGGTTGCGGTCAAAACGCCTGGATCGGTGGTACCTTGTCACGATCCGGGCGCTCGGGCAGTTTGGTGCCCATGTCTGACGCGCTTTCGTGTTCCAGCCGATCGGCCGGGACGCGGTTTGGCGCGCGTGTTCAGAGGGAAACGCACCGGTGGATATGGCCCAGCCCAGCTCGCTTTCGAAATCCGATTCGCTCGCTCTGCGCTATGGCGCGGATGCCACGCCTGCGGCCGGTCCGTGGAACGACCATCTCGCGCTGCTGCTGTCGCACCGCTCGATCCGCGGCTACCGCACGGACCCGCTGCCCGACGGCACGCTGGAAACGCTGATCGCCGCGGCGCAATCCGCCGCCACAAGCTCCAACCTGCAGACCTGGTCGGTGGTCGCGGTGACCGATCCCGACAAGAAGGCGGCAATCGCCAGGCTGTCCAACAATCAGAAGCACATCGAGCAGTGCCCGCTTTTCCTCGCCTGGCTCGCTGATATCTCGCGCAACCAGCGCCTCGGGGAGCAGGAGAACGTCACGCTGGAGACGATGCCCTATCTGGAGACCTTCCTGGTGGCCGCGATCGACGCGGCGCTCGCCGCCCAGAACGCCGTGGTCGCCGCCGAATCCCTCGGTTTGTCGACCGTGTATATCGGTGCGATGCGGAACAATCCGCGGGAGGTGGCCGAGGTGCTGGGCCTGCCCCAGGGGGCGATGGGTGTGTTCGGGCTGTGCGTCGGTTATGCCGCGCCCGGGGTCGCGAATGAGGTGAAGCCGCGTCTGCCGCAGGAGGCAATCCTGTATCGCAACACCTACGGCAACCCCGCGGAGCAGGCGCTGCGGGCCGCTTACGACCGCAAGATGGCGGAATTCTCACAGCGCAACGAAATGTCGCAGGATACCTGGACGAAGCGCGTGGTCGGCCGGATGGGCAAGATCGCGGCCATGAGCGGACGCGACAAGCTGGTGGGCGTGCTGAACGCGATGGGCTTTCCGCTGCGCTAAGCGACCACCACCCTGGGCGAACCGGCGCCCGCCCGGCGAGGGCGATCCCCGGTCCGGCACCCGCACGGACACGAACCCGATCGAGGCGTGGGCGTCCATCGTATTGTGTCAGGGCGCTCGTTGTCGGGCCGCTTGTGACACCGGGGCGCGCAGGGGTTTCCGCACAACGCCCGCGGCTGGCGTTGTCAGGTGGCTGGCCGATGACGCGCCCGTCCGCCCGGATCACCCGGGATGCGGTGCCTCCGGCTATCCCAGGCGGCCGTGGCAGTGCTTGAACTTCTTCCCCGATCCGCAGGGACAGGGGGCGTTCCGCCCGACATTGCGCCAGGTCGAGGGATCGTCCGGGCGCACCTCCTCGGCCCGCATCGGCTCCATTGCCAGCGCGACGCCGCCGCCGGCACCCTCCATCGCCATTTCCGCCTCGCCATAGGCCGAGGCCGTAGGATGCAGTTCCATCATCGGCTGCGGGGTGGGGTCGAAGCTGATCGGCGGCTGCTCGGGAGCCAGTTCCACCCGTGACAGCATCGAAGTCACCCGCTCCTTGAGCTCATCCAGCATGGCGTTGAACAACGAGAACGCCTCGGCCTTGTACTCGTTCAGCGGGTCGCGCTGGCCGTAGGCCCGCAGGCCGATGCCCTGGCGCAGGTGGTCCAGCGCATACAGATGTTCCTTCCATACGGCGTCCAGCGTCTGGATCAGCAGGCTCTTCTCGATGAAGCGCATCAGATCAGGGCCCATGTTGGCCGCCTTCGCCGCCATCATCTCCTCGATGGCCTTCTCGATCCGCTCGCGCAGCCCGGTCTCGTCGATGCCTTCCTCGCGCCCCCAGTCGACAACCGGCAGCTGCAGGCCGAATACCCGGTCGACATCGGCGGCGAGGTCCGCGAGTTCCCACTGTTCGCTGAACGCTTTTTCCGGGACCCGGCGCGCGACCATCAGCGCAATGACTTCCTCGCGCATCTCGGCCACGGTCTGGTTGACATCGGCCGCCTTCATGAACTCCTTGCGTTGGGCGTAGACCTCCTTGCGCTGGGCGTTCATGACGTCGTCGTAGCGCAGCACGTTCTTGCGGGTATCGAAGTTCCGCGCCTCGACCTTCTTCTGTGCCTTTTCCAGGGCCTTGTTGATCCAGGGATGGACGATCGCCTCGCCTTCCTTCAGGCCCAGCTTTTGCAGCATCCCGCCCATCCGGTCGGAACCGAAGATGCGCATCAAGTCGTCTTCCAGCGACAGGAAGAAGCGGGACCGGCCGGGGTCGCCCTGGCGGCCGGACCGGCCGCGCAACTGGTTGTCAATCCGCCGGCTCTCATGACGCTCGGTGCCGATCACGAACAGCCCGCCGGCCGCCTTCACCTTGTCATGCGCCTCGGCCAACTCGGCCCGGATCGCCGCTTCCTTCGCCGCTCGCGCATCCTCGTCGGCGATGTCGGCGAGTTCCCGGCGTAGCCGCATCTCCAGATTGCCGCCCAGTTTGATGTCGGTGCCGCGACCCGCCATGTTGGTGGCGATGGTGATCGCCCCGGGCGCGCCGGCCTGGGCAACGATCTCTGCCTCCTGTTCGTGGAAGCGGGCGTTCAGCACCGCGTGCGGCACCTGCTTGCGCTTCAGGATCTCGCTGATCGTCTCGCTTTTCTCGATCGAGGTGGTGCCGACCAGCACCGGCTGGCCCTCCTTGCGCGCCTCCTCGATCAGGGTCGCGACCGCCTCATATTTCTCGGCCGCACTGCGATAGACCTCGTCGTCCTCATCCTTGCGGTTCACCGTGACGTTGGTCGGGATCTCCACCACGTCGAGCTTGTAGATCTCGGCGAACTCATCGGCTTCCGTCATGGCCGTGCCGGTCATGCCGGCCAGTTTGGGGTAGAGCCGGAAATAGTTCTGGAAGGTGATGGACGCGAGCGTTTGATTCTCGGGCTGGACCGTGACCCCTTCCTTTGCCTCCAGGGCTTGATGCAGGCCTTCCGAGTAGCGCCGGCCCTGCATCATGCGGCCGGTGAACTCATCGATGATGATCACCTGGTCCTGGCGCACGATGTAATCGACGTCGCGGGCGAACAGCGTATGCGCGCGCAGCGACTGCTGCACATGGTGGATGATCGAGACGTTGAACGGATCGTAGAGGCCGCCCTCGGTCATCACCCCGGCCTGGCGCAGCATCTCCTCCACCGTTTCCGATCCCGGCTCGGTCAGGTGTACGGTGCGGAACTTCTCGTCCTTCTCGAAGGTCGATGTGTCCTTGACCAGCTCCTTCACCACCGCATCGACCTGGCGGTACAGGTCCGAGCTGTCCTCGGCGGGGCCGGAGATGATCAGCGGCGTGCGTGCCTCGTCGATCAGGATCGAGTCGACCTCGTCGACGATCGCGAAGCAGAAATCCCGCTGGGTCATATCCTCCAGCCGGAACTTCATATTGTCGCGCAGATAGTCGAAGCCGAACTCGTTATTCGTGCCATAGGTGATGTCGGCGGCGTATTGCGCGCGCTTCGTCTCGTCATCCTGGCCGTGGACAATCACGCCCACCGTCATGCCCAGGAAATTGTAGATCTGCCCCATCCATTCGGCGTCGCGACGAGCCAGATAATCGTTCACCGTCACCACGTGCACGCCCTGGCCGGCGAGCGCGTTCAGGTAGACGGGCAGGGTGGCGACCAGCGTTTTGCCTTCGCCGGTCTTCATCTCGGCGATCTTGCCGTCGTGCAGCACCATGCCGCCGACCAGCTGCACGTCGAAATGGCGCTGGGCCAGTGTGCGCTTGCCCGCTTCCCGCACCACCGCGAACGCTTCCGGCAGCAGGTCGTCGAGCGTTGCGCCCTGGGCGAGGCGTTCCCGGAATTCGTCCGTCTTCGCCCGCAGCGCCTCATCGCTGAGCGCCTGCATCGACGGTTCCAGCGCATTGATGGCGGGCACGCGACGCTGATAGGCTTTCAGCGACCGGTCGTTGGCACTGCCGAAAACGGCGCGGGCAATCTTGGCGAACATGCAAACCTTCCAGATGCGGCGCGTCGCGGCGGGTCGACCGGGGCAGCGTGCCTGCAGGACAAGCCGCGTTCAGATAGGACCCGCCGCATCCAGGGTCAACGATCGCATGCACCGGCGGTATCGAAGGCTGCGGCGGGCCGCACCGGACTGCGGTCGTTTTGCCATGGATTTCCTGGCCTTCCTGGGCCCAAGCGGGCATAGACGCAACGGAATGCCGCCATCCCATCGCATTGCCGTGATACCATAGACCGGAGGCTTCATGCCGCTTTCCGCCCGCTCTGCCGCGACCGGCCTCGCGTGCACCCTGCCTGCGGTCGCCCTGGCGTTGGGCCTGCTCGCCCGGCCGGGAACCATGGCACACGCGCAGATGCCGCAGCCGCCGTCTTCGGTCCTGCTTCCGGGTGCCCCGCCGCCCAGCCCGCCGATCGAGGGCAAGGCCAATCCGGTGATCGGCAGCGTCGACGGCCACCTGATCTACCTGGACGAGCTCGGTCGCGCCGCGCAGACCCTGCCGGAGAATCTGCGCGGCCTGCCGTTCGACGTGCTATATCCCGTGCTGCTGGACCGGCTGATCGATCACCAGGCGCTGGTGATCATGGCCAAGCGCTCGGGTCTGGAAGACAAGCCGGAGATCAGGAAGGAAATCGAGGCCGCCACCGAGCGCATCTTGGAAGGCGCGTGGCTCGCGCAGGAAGCCAGGCCCAAGATCACCGAAGCGGCCGTGCAGGCCCGCTACAACAAGCTGTTCGCCAATCGCCCGGCCACCGAGGAGGTGCGCGCGCGCCACATTCTGGTGGGGTCCGAGGCCGAGGCGATGAAGGTGATCCAGGAACTGCGCGATGGCGCCGACTTCGCCACCGTCGCCCGCGTGGTCAGCAAGGACCCCGATCGCGAAAAGGGTGGCGATCTGGGCTTTTTCCGCCGGGAGCAGGTGTGGCCGGCCTTCGCCGATCTTGCATTTTCGCTGCAGCCGGGCCAGATCGGCGCCACGCCCGTGCGGAATGAGTTCGGCTGGCACGTGGTGAAGGTGGAGGAGAAGCGGCTGGTCGCCCCGCCCAGCTTCTCCGATATCCAGGCAACTTTGCGTCAGGAACTGCTGGCCCAGGGCGTGCAGCATGCGGTCGAACGCGCCCGCTCGCAGGTCATCATCCGGCGGTTCAACCTGGATGGCTCGGAACTGGATACCGGACCCCGGCTGAATGCCGGCCCACCTTTGCCCGTGAATTCACCGGCCCCGGCGCCACGCTGATCCACAACCGCGCGGCGGCGGCGTCCTTGTGAGGGAATGCCGCATCGTTCATCATCGCGTATTGTTCAGGCAGGAGTTTCAATGTCCCTGTTCGCGGCTTTCAACGCCAGGGCTTCCGCCCGCCGCCTTGCCGGAGCGCTGCTGGCGCTTCCGCTGCTGTACGGCGCTGTCCAGGCACAGGGCGGCGCGGCGCCGCCAGCCGACCCGGTCGTGGCGAAGGTAGACGGGCAGCCCATCATGCTCAGCGATGTGCGGGCCGCCATGGCGGGCCTGCCGGAGGCGGCACGGAACCTGCCGATGCAGACGATCTATCCGCTGCTGCTCGATCAGATCATCGGCGGCCGGGCATTGGTGGCGGAGGCGAAGAAATCAGGCGCCGACAAGGATCCCGAGGTGCAGCGCCAGGTCAAGCAGGCGGCCGACCGGGCGCTGGAGAATGCATTGCTGCAGCGGGAGGTCGCCCCGCAGGTGACCGACGCCATGGTCCGTGCGCGCTACGACCGCGACATCGCCGGAAAGCCGGGCGAGGAGGAGGTGCGGGCGCGCCATATCCTGGTCGCCGACGAGGCAACGGCCAAGACCATCATCGCCGAACTGAAAAAGGGCGGCGACTTCGTCGCGCTGTCGACGAAATACAGCAAGGACCCGGGTTCGGCGAAGCAGGGCGGGGATCTCGGGTTCTTCAAGAAGGACCAGATGGTACCCGAATTCGCCGCCGCGGCCTTCAGCCTGAAGGACAACGAGATCTCGCCGGTGCCGGTGAAGACGCAGTTCGGCTGGCACGTCATCCAGGTGACAGGGCATCGCCAGGCCCAGCCTCAGGGCTTCGAGGAAGCGCGCGATGAACTGCGCCAGGAGATGATCCAGGAAGGCGTGCAGAAGGCGATGGCGCGGGCGCGGGCCGCGGTGACCATCGAGACCTTCAACATCGACGGTTCATCGAAGCGCGCGACAGACAGCGCGGAGCCGCCGCCGTCGCGCTGACCGGTTCGGACAAACCCAAGGAAAAAACGAGGAAGGGAAACATGACGACTGCCGTCTCGCCGCTTGCCGTTCCACTGCCGGAACTGCCTCCCCTGGCCGGGGTCCGCCTGAACGCGGCGGAGGTGGGTATCCGTTACAAGGGCCGCACCGATGTGGTGATGATGGAGGTGCCCAGCGGCAGCACGGCCGCCGGTGTGTTCACCTCCAACAAGTGCCCTGGCGCCCCGGTCGACTGGTGCCGGGCGGCACTGACGGGAGGAAAGGCGCGTCTGGTGGTGGTGAACGCGGGCAATGCCAACGTGTTCACCGGCAAGGCCGGGCGCGAGGCCTGCGCGGCCACCGCCGCGGCGGCGGCCAAGCTCGTCGACTGCCCCGCGAAACAGGTGTTCGTGGCCTCGACCGGCGTGATCGGTGAAGTGCTGCCGCACGAAAAGCTGGTCGCGGGGCTGCCCGCCCTGCATGCAGGCCTGTCCGAGGACAAGTGGGAAGCGGCCGCCCGCGGCATCATGACCACGGATACGTTTCCCAAGGCGGCGACGCGTGTCGCGACCATCGGCGAGTCGGAGGTGCGGATCACCGGCATTGCCAAGGGCAGCGGCATGATTGCGCCCGACATGGCGACGATGCTGTGCTTCGTGTTCACCGATGCCAAAATCCCCGCCGCCGCGCTGCAGGCGATGCTGAAGAAGGGGGTCGACGGCACGTTCAACTGCACCACCGTCGATTCCGACACCTCCACCTCGGACACCGTGCTGCTGATCGCCACCGGCCAGGCGAAGCACCCGCGCGTGACGGCCGAGGGCGGGCCGGTGCTGAAGGATTTCGCGGCCAAGCTGAACGATCTGCTGCTGGATCTTGCGTTGCAGGTGACCCGCGACGGCGAGGGCGCCCAGAAACTCGTCCGCATCGACGTTACCGGCGCGGTCACCGGCCGCTCGGCCAAGAAGATCGCAATGGCCGTCGCGAATTCGCCTCTGGTGAAGACGGCAATCGCCGGCGAGGACGCGAACTGGGGCCGCATCGTCATGGCGGTGGGCAAGGCGGGCGAGCCGGCCGACCGCGACAAGCTGTCGATTGGCGTCGGCGGCGTTTGGATGGCGAAGGACGGCGGCGTCGTGCCGGGCTATGACGAGGCGCCGGTGGTCGAGCACATGAAGGGCAAGGAAGTCGAGATCGCCATCGACCTGGGCCTGGGCCGCGGCAAGGCGACCGTTTGGACCTGCGACCTGACGCACGGCTACATCGACATCAACGGGTCCTACCGCTCGTAAGGATCGGGACGCAGGCGGGCCAGCGGCACCACCAGGAACAGCGCCGCCCCGCCGACAACCGCCATCGCGGCAAAGGCCGCGCCGCCGTGGTTGGCATAGAGCCAGCCCGCCGCCAGCATCGTCAGGCCACTCGGCGCGCCGAAGCCCAGCGCGTTGTGCAGCGCCTGGGCGGTGGCGGCGCGTTCAGCCGGAACATGGCGGCTGAGCACCGTCATCGCCGACAGATGCTGCATCGCGAAGGTTGCGGCATGCAGCAACTGGATTACCGACAGGACCGCAAGCGGCGGGCTGATCGCTGTGACACCCCAGCGCAGGATGGACGCCGCGGCGGCGCAGCCGGTCAGGCCGGCAGGACCCAGGCGCTCGATCACGCGCCGGCCGCGCGTGAACAGCAGGATCTCCACGATGATCCCCTCGGCCAGCAGCAGACCGATCACCGTGTCGCTGAACCCTTGGGATCGCCAGAACAGCGCGGCGAACCCGTAATACGCGGCATGCGCGCCCTGGATCAGGCCGCTGGAGAGGAGTGTCAGACGAAAACCCGGGTTGCGGAACAGCGCCAGGCCCGCGAAGGCGCGCGGGGCGGCCGGCGCCGACTGCGCCTCTGGCAGAAAGCGGCTGAACAGCGTGGCCATGCCGTAGCCGGCCGCCATCAACCAGGGCACGACCCAGGATCCGACGGCGTTCAGCAGCGATCCCATGCTGGCCGTGGTGATCATGAACGTGGCCGACCCGACGGCGCGCACCGGCCCGTATTCCAGCCGCCGTTCCCGTGCCAGCGCGAGAGCGAGCGAATCGATCAGCGGGTTCAATGCCGACGCCGCGATGCCCTGACCGCCGGCGACGATCAGCAGCGGCAGGAAGCCATACGTGGTGGGGAACAGCAGTGCCATGCCCGTCGCCAGCGCGCCCGCCACCAGCAGCACGGGACGGCGGCGGCCGATCCGGTCGGTGACATTGCCCCAGCCCGGGCCGGCCAGGATGCGCAGGAAGGTCGCGGCACCCAGGATCTGGCCGATCGCCTCGGGCGATAGGCCGCGATCGGCGTACCACAGCGGCATGAAGCTGGTGACGGCAATGGACGTGAAATAGGCGCCGATGACCAGGCCGACCCGGACCGAGGCCGACACGTGGGCGGATCAGCCGGCGCGCTGCAGGGCGGCGACCTCGCGCACCTTCCGCGCCATGGCGGCAATGCCGTTGCCGCGATTGGTCGAGAGCGCTTCCAGCAGGCCGAGCTCCTTCAGGAACACCGGGTCGGTGGCGAGGATCTCCTCGATCGGGCGGCCGGAATAGACCCGCAGCAGCAGCGCGATCAGCCCCGAGACGATGGCGGCATCGGATGTGCCGGCCAGGTACATGCGCCCGTCCCGCATCGTCGCCTCCATCCAGACCCGGCTCTGGCATCCGGGGACGCGGTGCGCGTCATCAGCCCATTCGTCGGGGAAGGGCGGCAGCTTCTGCCCCATCTCAATGATGAACTGGTAGCGCTCCATCCAGTCGTCGAATACGCCGAGCTCGTCGGAGATGGCGTCGATCGCTTCGGCGGCCGTGGATTCCTCGGGAATAACAAACGGGTCCTGCATGCGTGCCCTTACACCTTCAGCCCGCGGCGTGCCTTGCCGCCGGCGATCCTTGTCCCGCCGGAAGTCCGGCATGGCATTCCATGGCCGCCGGGGGCGACATATGCGGAGAATTCCTCCGGTCTGATCGCCTGCGTGGGCGCGGGCATGGTATGCTCCGGTCTGATCGATCCGGCCCGGCTTGTCGCACGGGCCGGCCGGACGCGCCACGGGGGAGCGATCCAGCCCTTCTGACATGGGGCTGGCGCCAAGCAGCGGGAGGGGTGACATGGCAGGCTTGCAGCCGGTTGACCGGATCGACGTCCAGGTGCTGGTTGACAACGTGACCGACAGTCTGTCCTCGACGCCGAGCTTCGTCACGCGCGAATGGGGACAGTTGCGGGGCCAGGGGATGCGGCTGACGACCGGTGCGTCCCTGTGTTGCGCCAATCACGGCCTGTCGCTGGTGATCACGACGCACGGGCCGGCTGGCTCGCACACGATCCTGTTCGACGGTGGGCCGGTGGACTATGCGGTCGAGCGCAATGGTATGCGGCTGGGCATCGACTTCGGCGCCATCGGCGCGGTGATGCTGTCGCACGGGCATTGGGACCATGCCGGTGGGCTGCCGACGGCGCTGCGCCTGATCAACCAGGGGAACGGCAACAGATCGGTGCCGATCTATCTGCATCCCGGCATGTTCGGCTGGTACGGGCAGAGCCAGCCGGATGGCGGCGTGCTGCCGGCCGAACCGATCCCGACGCCCGAGCAATGGGTGACCTTTGGCGCCGAACCGATCGTGACGACCGAGGCGCAGACTGTGCTGAACGGGACATTCTTCGTCAGTGGAGAGATTCCCCGCGTGACACCGTACGAGAAGGGCTTGGCAAGCCAGGTGCGCCAGACCG
>JBFXDK010000165.1:0-10125 GCA_050181195.1 Acetobacteraceae bacterium
ACGACGCCCTGCCCGCGGCAGTGATCGGGCATTCCATGGGCGGCAAGACGGCGATGCAACTTGCCCTGCTGTGGCCCGATGCGGTTTCGCGGCTATGCGTCGCCGATATCGCGCCTGTCGCCTATGCACCCCGGAACCAGCCGATCGCCGAGGCACTGCGGGCGATTCCGCTGGATGCACCGCTGACCCGCGCGCAGGCGGACGCCGCCCTGGCGCAAGCCGTGCCGGACGCTGGGCTGCGGGCCTTTCTGCTGGGCAACCTGGCCACGGGGCCGCACCCGTCCTGGCGGATCGGGCTTCCGGAAATCACGGCCGCCCTGCCGGACCTTGAAGGATGGGAGACCCCAGCGGGTCGGTCCTATGCCGGTCCGACCCTGTTCGTCGCCGGGGCACGATCGGATTTCATCCGCACGGATCACCGGGAGACGATCCGGAGCCTGTTTCCGGCGGCGCGCTTCGTCACCGTGAAGAATGCCGGGCACTGGCTGCATGCGGACAATCCCGCCGGGTTCCTGGGCGTGCTGGAGGCGTTCCTGGCCGGGTGGTAGCCGGTTTCGTGCCGGTGGTCCGAGACGCGCGCCGCCTTGGCCCCGGCGCCTGGAGTTGGATCATGAGCCTGGGTCCCCTGTGGTATGAGCTGTCGGTACGTTGCTGCTACCGGTGAGGACGCATCTGCGGCCCCGCACCTCACGTCCAAAGCCGCCGCGCAGGCGCTGATCATTCTGAAATTGCCCCTGCCCTTTATGCCGTCTTTACGCGCCTTCCCTAGAACTCACATCGCGCCTTGATGCGACCCGGGCGTATCGGGATCCGACCCGCAACACGCTCGGGACGCATCCCATGCTTGATCTGATCCTTCTCGCCACCGGCCTTGCCACGTTCGGCCTCCTCGCCGGTTACGTCCGCACCTGCGGCCGCATCCAGGGGCCGCCGCAATGATCGACCTTATCCTGGGCGGCGCCGTGACAGTTGGTCTGCTGCTGTATCTGCTGTGGGCGTTGCTGCGCCCGGAGGACCTCTGAGCTATGACCTGGATCGGCTGGGCGCAGATCGCGCTCGTGCTGGCCGCCATCGTGGCCGCTGCCATTCCTCTGGGTGCCTTCATCACACGGATCGCGGCGGGCCAGCGCGGTCCGCTGCACGCCGTGCTCGCGCCGCTGGAACGCCTGATCTACCGGGTCGCCGGCATCAATCCCGCGCGCGGCCAGGGCTGGCAGGCCTACACGTTGTCCATGCTGGCCTTCAACGCAGCGGGGTTCGTCCTGCTGTACGGCCTTTTGCGCCTGCAAGCGGTACTGCCGCTGAATCCGCAGGAAGTCGAGGGCATGTCGTCCTGGCTCGCCTTCAACACCGCAATCAGCTTTGTGACCAACACGAACTGGCAAGCGTACTCCGGTGAAGCGGCTGCATCCTATCTCAGCCAAATGGCCGGCTTCACGGTGCAGAACTTTGTGTCCGCGGGCACCGGTATCGCGCTCGCGCTTGCGGTTTCGCGGGCCTTCGCCATGGGCACGATGACGGAGCTTGGCAATTTCTGGGCCGACCTGACCCGGGTCACCCTATATGTTCTGCTGCCGCTGGCGGTCATCGTCGGGCTTGCATTCGTGGCGATGGGCATGCCGCAGACACTCGGCGCGTCGGTCACCGCGACGCCCCTGGAAGGCGGCCAGCAGGTCATCGCCCGTGGCCCCGTGGCGTTCCAGGTCGCGATCAAGCACCTGGGGACCAATGGCGGCGGGTTCTTCGGGGTGAATGCGCTGCATCCGTATGAGGGGCCGAGTGCCTTGGCAACTGCGGTGCAGATATGGGCGCAGAACCTGATTCCATTTGCGCTGTGCCTCACTTTTGGCGCCATTGTGGGCGACCGACGCCAGGGCTGGGTCATGCTGGGCGTCATGCTGGGCTTCATCATCGCCGCAACGACTGCTGTCTATGCAGCCGAATCAGGGGGCAACCCGCTTCATCTCGCCGTCGGGGTCGACCCGTTCCTCGGGAACATGGAAGGCAAGGACGTACGGTTCGGCCAGGCGCTGGTCGCGCTGTTCACGGCCACGACCACCGGCGCGTCCTGCGGCGCGGTGAACGCAATGTTCAACAGCTTTACCCCGCTGGGCGGCCTGGTGCCGCTGTTTCTGATACAGCTGGGCGAAGTCCTGCCCGGCGGCGTCGGCTCGGGCCTCTATGGCATGCTCGTCTTTGTGCTGCTGGCGGTGTTCATCGCCGGCCTGATGGTGGGCCGCACGCCGGCGTTCCTGGGCAAGAAGATCGAGGCACGCGAGATCAAGCTGGCGATGCTGGCGGTGCTGGTGCTGCCCGCGACCATTCTCGGGTTCACCGCCGTGTCGATGGTGCTTCCGACCGCAACCACCTCGATCGCCAACCAGGGACCGCATGGGCTGTCGGAGATGCTGTACGCCTACAGCTCTGGCGCTGGCAACAACGGTTCGGCGTTCGGCGGGTTGGCGGCCGACACGCCCTGGCTCGACACCACGATCGGCGTTGCCATGCTGATCGGGCGGTTCGCCACCGTGGTGCCGGTGATGGCAATCGCCGGGTCGATCGCACTCAAGATCAAGGCAGCGGACCATGCCGGAACCTTCCCGACCCACACGCCGCTATTCGCAGGCCTGCTTGCCGGCATGATCCTGATCCTGGGCGGGCTGCAGTTCCTGCCCTCCCTCGCCCTTGGCCCGCTGGCGGAACACGTCGTCATGCGCGCCGGCACCACTTTCTGAGGCTCCGATGTCCGATATCGTGACTCCGTCGCATCAGGGCGAAGCCCGGCGTGCGACCCGGTCCGCCGCCGCCTTCGCCGGTCCGGATATCCTTGCGCGGGCTGTCCTGGACGCATTCGTCAAGCTCAATCCCGCGCGCCTGATACGAAATCCTGTCATCTTTGTCACCGAGGTCGTATCGGCACTTGTCACAGCCCTTGCCATACGGTCTGCCGTGCGGGGTGAGACATGGGGGTTCCAGGCCGGCATCGCCGCCTGGCTCTGGTTCACCGTGCTGTTTTCAACCTTCGCCGAGGCGGTGGCCGAGGGGCGCGGGCGGGCACAGGCGAACAGCCTCCGCCGCACGCGCAGCGACACAGAGGCCAGGCTGCTGTCGCGGGCGGATGACCGGACACGGTGGCAAGCGCGCAACGCCGCGGACCTGCGGGTGGGCGACCTGGTGCTGGTCGAGGCAGGCGACCTGATCCCTTCGGACGGCGAGGTCGTGGACGGCATCGCCAGCGTGAACGAGGCCGCCGTCACCGGCGAATCCGCCCCCGTGATCCGGGAAAGCGGCGGCGACCGCAGCGCCGTGACCGGCGGTACACTGGTCGTGTCGGACTGGCTGGTGGTGCGCATCACCGCCGAACCCGGCGCCACTTTTCTCGACCGCATGATCGCCCTCGTCGAGGGCGCGGCGCGGCAGAAGACGCCGAACGAGATCGCGCTGGACATCCTGCTGGCGGGGATGACGATCATCTTCCTGATCGCTGTCGCCACACTTGTGGGACTCGCGTCGTGGAACGGCACGCCGCCCGGCGTGCCCGTGCTGGCGGCGCTACTGATCACGCTGATCCCCACCACCATCGGCGGCCTGCTGTCGGCGATCGGCATCGCCGGCATGGACCGGCTGGTGCGGTTCAACGTGCTGGCCACCAGCGGACGCGCGGTGGAGGCCGCGGGCGATGTGGATGTGCTGCTGCTGGACAAGACCGGCACGATCACCTTTGGCAACCGCCAGGCGGCCGCATTCATCCCCGCCCCGGGCGTTGCGAACGGCGATCTGGCCGAGGCGGCGGTGTTCGCTTCGCTGGCGGATGAAACGCCAGAGGGCCGCTCCATCCTGGCATTCGCCCGCGAACGCCACGACACGGCGCTTCCGGACGTTCCGGCCGATGCGCGGGTCATTCCATTCACGGCGCAGACACGGGTTTCGGGCCTGGACATGCCGGCGGGGCGCTATCGCAAGGGCGCTGTCACTGCCCTGGTCCAGGCGACCGGTGCCGCGCTTCCGGCGGAGCTGGGCGAGGCTGTGGATCGGATCGCGCGGCAGGGCGGCACGCCGCTGGCCGTAGCCCAGGATGGGAAGATCCTGGGTGCGATCGAACTGAAGGACATCGTCAAGCCGGGCATCCGGGAACGGTTCGCGGCGCTGCGGCGGATGGGGATCCGCACCGTCATGGTTACCGGAGACAACCGGCTGACGGCGGCCGCGATCGCCGCCGAGGCCGGCGTGGACGATTTCATCGCCGAGGCTACGCCCGAGGACAAGCTGCGCTACATCCGGGCCGCGCAGGCCGAAGGCCGCCTTGTCGCGATGGCCGGCGACGGCACGAATGACGCACCCGCGCTCGCGCAGGCGGATGTCGGGCTGGCGATGCAGACCGGCACGCAGGCGGCGCGCGAGGCCGGCAACATGGTCGATCTCGACAGCGACCCGACGAAGCTGATCGAGGTTGTGGAGATCGGCAAGCAGTTGCTGATCACGCGCGGCGCGCTGACCACATTCTCGATCGCCAACGACGTGGCAAAGTATTTCGCGATCCTGCCGGCGATTTTCATCGCGTCCTATCCCGGGTTGCAGGCGCTGAATGTCATGCGCCTGACCAGCCCGGAGAGTGCCATCATGTCGGCGGTGATCTTTAACGCGCTGATCATCGTGGCGCTGGTACCGCTGGCACTACGGGGCGTGCGATACACGCCAGCGAGCGCGGCGGCGCTGCTGCGGCGCAACCTGCTGATCTACGGCATCGGCGGCATCGCCGCACCCTTCCTTGGCATCAAGTTCATTGATCTGGTGCTGAACCTGCTGGGAGCCTACTGACCCATGAGCACGATCCTCCGACCCGCACTGGTGCTGCTGGCGGTGATGACCCTTCTGACGGGAATTGTCATGCCACTTGCCATGACAGGTGTAGGGCAGATGGCGTTTCCGCATCAGGCGAATGGCAGCCTGATCGAGCGGGACGGGACCGTCATCGGCTCCGCGCTGATCGGGCAGGCCTTCACATCGGACCGCTACGTCCATGCGCGACCGTCGGCAACGACAGAGCCCGACCCGGTCAAGCCCGGCAAGACCCGCCCTGCCCCCTACAACGCCTCGGCCTCTGCCGCCTCGCAACTCGGCCCGACAAGCGCCGACTTGCTGGCGGCCGTGAAAGCACGGGCTGCGGTGAATGGTCCCGCGCCCGTGCCCGCAGATGCAGTCTATGCTTCCGGCTCCGGCCTCGATCCGCATATCAGCCTGGACAACGCATTGCGCCAGGTGCCGCGCGTGGCGGCGGCCCGGGGTCTGCCGGACGGGCGGGTCCGCCGATTGGTGCAGGAGCTGCGGGAAGGCCGGGAATTCGGCGTGTTGGGCGAGCCGCGCGTGAATGTGCTGCAACTGAACCTCGCGCTCGACGGGCTACGCTGAGTGGACCGGGACGATGCTTCGCTCCCAGGATCCACCCGGCATCAGGTGCTTTCGGCCGAACAGCCGAATCGACATCAGGTCCGCGAGATCGCGGCTTCGCCATATCGGCGCGTTGCGCGTTCTGGTGGCAGGGTTCGTGGCCGAGCTGACCTGGTCACTTATCGGGTCGCTGGCATTCGGACTGGGCGGACAGCCACCGCCCGACGACGCATTCGCCTGGTTATGGTTGGGAGGCGCGGTTGTGTTGGCGGTCATCACCGGGATCGCAGCACTTCTCGGTTCCCCGCCGCCCGAGCGCCCATGAACCGCTCCATGGCTTCCTCTAAGCTCATATCATGACATCTCCCGCCAAACCTGTCCGGCCGGATCCCGACGCGCTGGTGGCCCTGGCCGCCAGGGAGGCGCGCGGACGGCTGAAGATCTTCCTTGGTGCGGCCCCGGGTGTGGGGAAGACGTTCGAGATGCTGGTGCAGGGACGCCGCCGACACCTGGGCGGCACCGACGTGGTCGTCGGCTTCGTGGAGACGCACGGAAGAGCCGAAACCCAGGCGCAGGTCATTGATCTCGAGGTACTGCGGCGCCGGCGGATCGAGTATCGCGGCCAGGTGCTGGACGAGTTCGACCTGGATGCCGCGCTGGCGCGCCGGCCGCAGGTCCTGCTGCTGGACGAGCTCGCACACACCAATGTCCCGGGCAGCCGCCACCCGAAGCGATGGCAGGATGTCGAAGAACTGCGCCAGGCCGGGATCGAGGTGTGGTCCACGATGAACGTGCAGCACCTGGAAAGCTTGTCGGATGTCGTGGCACGGATCACCGGCGTTCGCGTCGCCGAGACGGTGCCGGACCGCGTGCTGGCCGAGGCGGACGAGGTGGAGCTGGTCGACATCCCGCCCGCGGATCTGCTGGAGCGACTGCGCCAGGGCAAGATCTATCCCGGCGAGCAGGCATCCCGGGCGCTGAAGGGCTTTTTCCGGGCCGGTAATCTCGCCGCGCTGCGCGAACTCGCCCTGCGGCGGACGGCCGAACGCGTCGACGCCGATCTCAGCTTCTATATGCGCGCCAACGCAATCCCAGGCCCCTGGCCGGTGGGCGAACGGGTCCTGGCACTCGTCGGGTCCGACACGGCCGCGGAAACAGTGGTGCGGCAGGCGCGCCGCATCGCCGATGCCCTTCGTGCCGGGCTGGTTGTGCTGCATGTCGAAAGGCCCGGGGCGTCCCGGGACATCGACCCCGAAGCCGCGCTTCGCCTGGCCGAGACGCTAGGGGCCTCGGTGGAAATCGTTGTCGCAACCGATGTCCCCAACGCCATCATCGCTGCCGCCCGCGGCCAGAACGCGTCCCATATCGTGATCGGCCGCGGCCGTCCGACCTGGTGGCGGAGGATGACGGGTCGCACACTTTCCGCCACGCTGCTGCGACGCGCGACCGAATTCTCCCTCCATCTTGTTCCTGATCCGACGATCCCTCCGCAGCCGGTGCGGAACCGTTGGATCTTGCCGACCTGGGCCACATGGGCGGTCATCCCCGGTGCGGTTGCGGCAGCCACCGTCACCGGCGCCGCTGTGGATGGAACTGTTCCGGAAAGCGCGCTGGGCATGGTCTACCTAGCGGCCGTCGTTGCCATTGCGATGGCGGCCGGTCCGCTGCACGCGGCGATCGGCGCGGCCCTGTCCTTCCTGTGCTGGAATTTCCTGTTCCTGTCGCCCCGCTACACGTTCACGATCGGTGGTCCCCAGGATGTCGTGGGCGTCGTTGTCTTCGCCCTTGTTGCCCTGCTGCTGGCCGGCACGACCGGGGGGCTGGGCCGCTCGGTGCAGGCTGCCCGGTCCCGATTGTTCAGTCTGCGACGGCTAATAGAGATCTCCCGCCGTCTTGGCGCCGCCGCGACGCTGGGAGACCTGCTGGTTGCCGTTGCTCAAGAGGCAGGGCGGGTGGCGGGCCGATCGGCCTGCGTCATCCTGCCATTGACGGACGGTCCGCCTGGCGAGACACCCGAACCGGTCGTGCGAGCCTCGTTCCCGATCGATGCCGATCCCGACGAGGCGTCGATGGCTGCAGCGCGCTGGGCGATGGGCGATGGCAGGTCCACCGGCCATGGCACGGACACGCTGCCGACCGCGTCCTGGCAATTCCGCCCGATGCGGACAGCGCGCGGAGTGGTGGGACTGATTGGATTGGAATTTCGCGACGGCGTCCTGGATCAGGAACGCGACCGCACGCTCACCGCACTGCTCGACCAGGCGGCGGTGGCGATCGAGCGCGCACACCTGATGGAGGCGCAGGCGCGCGTCACTGCCCGCGCCGAGACCGAGGCCCTGCGCACCGCGCTGCTGACGTCCCTCGGCCACGACCTGCGCACGCCGTTGACCGTGATGCGGGGTGCGGCCGAAGCAATGCGGGACAACGGAAACCGATTGTCGGACGCGACGCGGGCCGATCTGCTGGACACGATCGTCGAGGAAGCGACGCGCATGGGGCATTTCCTGTCCAACATCCTGGACATCGTGCGCATCGAAGCGGGGGAAATCACGCCACGCCGAGAACCGGTGGACCTGGCAGAGGCGGCGGAAATCGCGATCGCACGTATGGAGCGGGTCTCGGGCCACAGCATCGCTCGCGCGATTTCGGCGGACCTGCCGCAGCCGCGCCTCGACCCGGTGCTGCTGGACCAGATCCTGGGCAACCTGCTGGACAACGCCCTGAAATACGCCGGCCCCGACGGCGCGGTCCGGGTGACCGCTCGGCGGGACGGGCCGGAGGTGGCCGTGGCGGTCGAGGATGACGGACCGGGCATTCCGGGATCCGATCTGCACCGCATCTTTGATCCGTTCTACCGTGCCAGCCGAACGGATCGCATCGCCGCCGGGTCGGGCCTGGGTCTGGCCATCTGCCGGGGCCTGACCGTGGCAATGGGCGGGCGGATCACCGCGGAAAGCCCGATCCGCCACTCAAGAGGGACCCGCGTGATGCTGCGGTTCCCCGCATGACCACCGCCGGGCGCCTCCGCATTCTGGTGATCGACGACGAGCCGCAGATCCATCGGTTCCTCGGTCCGGCGCTGGAAGCGGCTGGATACGAGCCGGTCCGCGCCCTGTCGGCCGCCGAGGGGCTGCGGCTCGCAGCGTCCCAGGCGCCTTCGGCGATCGTCCTTGATCTTGGCCTGCCGGACATGGACGGGCACGCGGTGATCCCGCGCCTGATCGTATTCGTCGAGGCCCCGATCATCGTGCTGTCGGCCCGGCACCGGGAAAGCGAAAAGGTCGCGGCCCTGGATGCCGGCGCCGAGGACTACGTCGAGAAGCCGTTCGCCCTGGGCGAGTTCCTGGCTCGTCTGCGGGCCTTGCTGCGGCGCGCGGCCGGCCGTGCCAGCGGGATTGCGCCGCGGCTGAAGGTGGGACCGCTTGAAATCGATTTCGCGGCGCGGATAGCGCGTCTGGAGGGCCGGACGGATCCGCTGCGGCTGACGCCACGGGAATGGGACCTGCTGGTGGTGCTGGCGCGCTCGCCGGGCCGGGTGATCACACATCGGCAGTTGCTGTCGGCGGTGTGGGGTCCCGCGCATGCGGAGGACGCGCAGTATCTGCGAGTGTATGTCGGGCATCTGCGGCAAAAACTCGGCGCGGCGGCAGGCCTGCTCCGGACCGAGCCTGGGATCGGATACCGGTTCGGGGACGCTGAGTAGAGGGCCTTCAAAGACCGTCGTAGACTTCGCTTCGCATGCAAGAAGCCGCGCATGACCGGTTGATCGCGTCCGACCAGGCTTGACACGCGGAACATCAGGTCTTGGTGTCGCCTCCGACATCCGCCGCCCGCCATTTCGCTGGGGAAGGTTTGTGGCCGCCAGCGATGACTTCCCAGACAGTTCCCGTGATGGCCACCGCCATACTCGCGCTTTCCGCCTTCGTAAGGACGGCAGCATGATCCAGAACGCCGGCTCACGCTCCGACGTCGGAGTAACGGGCGGCGTGATGTAATCCACCGCGCCGTTGGCGCGCGCGGCCGTCGCTGTCCGAGGCAGCGACACTGGTTTCGCCAGATCCTTATGTTCCCTCATACCGGGCGACCGAATGGTCGACCGTTCCGCACGCAGGGTTGGTGTGGCGGCTGCGCGCGAAATCAAAAGGATACCAGCCGACCGCCATGCAATGCATGGTTCAATGCTTCGGGCGGCTGGTATCAGCACCGCTGCATCGGCTGCACGGCGGAGTTCATCGGCAGCGGTGTCTACGGCGGGGCCCCACACATGTCTTTCGGTCGGCCCCAGGCCCGTCGAAGGATCGTGCCAGACGCGAGCCTTGCTATGCGCTCGTCGTCCGATCCTGATAGCTCGCTCAGCCGACAAACCGCGCACAACGCGGACGCACGCCATGCATTCCTCGGAAGCCAGAACGCCACAGGAATTGCCGGACTGCCCTGGCCGGAACTGATAATGGGCACGATCTGCTGCTCGTGACCGTTTCAACACTGCTTCCTAGGATGCCATCAGTCCTCATTGTCTTTCTGCTCCGCGATACGCGCCCGCGCCGACACTGTCGGGACTGTGTATCACTAGACAATGAAACGTGGTCGCCGAAGAACGATAGAACTGTCGAGGGTTAACGTCCGCGCACGTGGTGGAAATTCCGGACTGGCCATGGGTGGGGATGCTTCCGGAGGTTGGCGTAGCGGCCGGAGGGAGCATCCCCACCCATGCCGGCCGACCTGCCCGGGGTGGTC
>JBFXDK010000166.1:0-9734 GCA_050181195.1 Acetobacteraceae bacterium
CCAGCCGGATATTGCCGAAATCGTCCAGGCAGGCCGCCATGCCGGCCGGCACCAGGCAGGTGGCGTCGTACTCCTGGATGATCAGCGGGCCGGGGCGCCGGTCCGATCCCAGCGCGGCGCGGTCCAGCACCGGCACCTCGGTCCAGCCCGTGTTGGCGAACCAGGCGCGACGGCTCGTCGGAACCGGCGACGGCAGGGGCGGGATGCGGTCCGGCAGCCGCGGCCGGTCCGGCACGCCGCGCGCGATCACCGACAGGCGCATGAGTTCGACCGGCTCGTCTGGCGGGGCGCGGAACCCGTAGGTGCGCTCGTGCTCCTGGCCGAACAGTTCAGCGAGCAGCGACGGCGCCACCGGATCGGCGCCATCCGGCAGCTTCACCTCGATCTCACTGGATTGCCCGACATAGCGGGCATGGGCAGTGCGGGCGAAACGGCGATGCGCCGGCGGGAATCCATCCCGCGCCAGGCGGTCCTCGCCTGCGGCGCGCAAAGACGTCAGGGTCGCGCCGATGCGGCCCGCATCCGGGCGGTCGAGGCGCAGGCGCAGGCTCTGCCCGGCATGGTGTTCGGCGTCCGCGACCAGCAGGCCGAAGGCGCTGAACACGCCGGGCAGCGGCGGAATCAGCACCCGCGCGATGCCAAGTTCGCTGGCGATGCCGGCAGCGAACAGGGGGCCGTTGCCGCCGAAGGCGAGCAGCGTGAACTGCCGCGGATCCCGCCCGCGCTCCACCGAGACGGCGCGGATCGCCCGCATCATCGTGGCCGAGGCGAGGCGCAGCATCCCCGATGCCGCTTCCTCCGGCGAGCAGCCCATCGGGCCGGCGAGCGCGCGTGCCACGGCCGCGTGGGCGGCATCGCGGTCGAGCTTCAGCGCGCCACCGACCAGTCCGCCCGGATCGAGATAGCCCAGCACCAGGTTGCAGTCGGTGATGGTCGGCGCGGTGCCGCCGCGGCCATAGCAGACGGGTCCCGGATCGGCGCCGGCGCTGTCCGGCCCCACTTTCGGGGCGCCGCCGGCGTCCAGCCGGCAGATCGAGCCGCCGCCGGCGCCCACCTCGGCCAGGTCGATCGCCGGCAGTTTCAGCATGTATCCGGCGCCGACCAGCAGGCGCGACCCCGCCATGACGCCGCCGCCGACCTCGATCGCCTCGGTGCGCAGCACCTCGCCATTCTCCACGAGGCCGGCCTTGGCCGTGGTGCCGCCCATGTCGAAGGTGATCAGGCGCGGCTCGTCTAGCCGTCGCGCCAGGGCGGCGCCGCCGACCACGCCGGCCGCCGGCCCGCTTTCGATGATATGCGCCGGCTGTTCCGCGACGAACGCGGCCGATGCCAGGCCGCCATTCGATTGCATGAGCTGCAGCGGTGCGGTGATCCCCAGCGCGCGCAGGCGGGCGTCGAGCGAGGTGACGTAGGCGCGCACCACCGGCTGCACATAGGCGTTGATGACGGTCGTGGAGGTGCGCGGATATTCCTTGATCTCCGGCAGGATCTCGCTGCTGAGGGAGATCGCGATGCCCGGCAGGGCGGCGCGCACCGCTTCGGCGACCGCACGCTCATGCGCCGGGTTGGCATAGCTGTGCAACAGGCAGATCGCGACCGAGCGGATGTCCTCGGCCCGCAGAAGGGCGATCGCCGCCTCGACGCTGGCGGGATCGAGCGGAACGGACACGCTGCCATCCGGGCGCAGCTTTTCCGTGACTTCCAGGCGCAGCCGCCGCTCCACCAGCGCGCGCGGCTTGGTCCAGCGCATGTCGTACAGCACTGGCATGCGCAGGTCGCGGATTTCCAGGATGTCGCGGAAGCCGCGTGTCGTGATCAGGGCGGTGCGGGCGCCCTTGGCTTCCAGCACGGTGTTGGACCCGACGGTGGTGGCGTGCAGCACGTCGGCCACCGGGGCGGCTTCGCGCGCGAGCAGGGCGCGCAGGCCTTCGATGATGCCCTCGCCGTAGTCGTGCGGGGTCGAGGCGGTCTTGTGCGTGCTGACCCGTCCGTCCTCGGTGATGGCGACGAGGTCGGTGAAGGTGCCGCCGATATCGATGCCGATGCGCATGGTCATTCCGCGGCCTCCGCGGCCGGCTGCCAGGCCACCTCCGGCAAGGGCGGGCGGGTGGCGCGCAGGCGGGCGCGCAGCGTCTCGGTCGCGACGGGATCGATCACCGGCGGATCGCCGCTGGCGACGACGCCGTAGTCGCGCGCCGCGCCGGCGATGCTCACCAGCCCGTCCCGCAGGTCCTGCGCGACGGCGGCAAGGTCGCGGGTCAGCGCATCCCCCCAGCCGCCGGCGCCCGGCAGTTCGTGGCGGAACACCTGCCCCTTGCGCAGCGTCATCGTCAGCTTGGCGTGCAGCTTCTCTTCCGTGCGTAGTCCGGGATCGAGGACGTTCAGGCCGAACGCGCCCGGACCGCCGCCCTGCAGCCCGTAGGGACGATGGGTCTGGCGGTCGGCGCGGACCTGCAGGATTCCCTCCTCGGCCAGCATCCGCCAGGTCTTGCGCTGGCTCATGCCGCCGCGGAACCGTCCGGCGCCGCCGGTGTCGGGGACGAATTCGTAGTCCAGCACCTCCAGCGGGTTCTCGGCCTCGATCACTTCCACGGAGAAACTCGCCATGTTGGCGAACATCACCGTGTTGCCGTCCAGCCCGTCGGCCCAGGGCCGCGCACCCCAGGCGCCGGAGATGAAGTCCACATAGATGAACGGGTTGAGATCCTTGTCATAGCCGCCGATGGTCAGGCCGGTGTTGCCGCCGTCGGACGCCGCAAACACCCGGTCCGGATACAGCTTCGCCAGCGCGCCGAAGGCACAGTCGACGCCGCGGAAGCCCGTCAGGCCGCGTGCGGCGCAGGCCGCCGGCAGCTTGCCGTTGGTGATGGTGCCGGGCGGCGCGATCACCTTGATCGGGCGGAACACGCCGTCGTTGTTCGGCATGTTGATCGACAGCACCGACTTCACCGCGGTGAAGCTCATCGCCGCCGTATAGCTCCATGTATTGTTGATCGCGCCCTTCACCTGCGGCGCGCTGCCGGTCCAGTCCACCTCCATCGTGTCGCCGCGCTTGCGGATGGTGCAGACCAACGGGATCGGCCTGCCCATGTCGATCTGGTCGTCATCGATCCAGTCGGTGAACGTCGCCTCCCCGTCGGGCAGCTCGCGCAGGCAGTGCCGGGTCAGGCGCTCGGAGTAGTCCATCGTCGCGACCATCAGGTCCCGCACGCCCGCCGCACCGTAGCGTGCGACCAGGTCCGCCATGCCGCGGGCGGCGATCTCGCAGGCGGCGAGCTGAGAGCGGATGTCGCCGAACACCCGGTTCGGTACGCGCACGTTCCGCTCGATCATGCGGAACAGCGTGGCATTGGGCTGGCCCTTTTCATAGAGCTTCAGCGGCGGGATGCGCAGGCCCTCGGCGTAGATCTCGGTGCTGTCCGAAGCGTTGGAACCCGGCACCCGCCCGCCCACATCGGTGTGGTGACAGATCGTGGCTGCATAGGCGATGACGCGCCCGCCGGCGAAGATCGGCTTGAAGACGAAAATGTCCGGCAGGTGCATGCCGCCGTCATAGGGGTCGTTGTTGATGAAGATGTCGCCTTCCGCCACATCGTCGCCGAACTGTCGCAGCACCGCCTGCAGGGCGACGGGAATCGAGCAGAGATGGCCGGGCAGGCTGAGGCCTTGCGCTACCAGCCGCCCCTCGGCATCGCAGAGGGCGGCGCTGTAGTCCATGATGTTCTTCAGGACGCCGGAGTAGGCGGTGCGGTAGATCGTCAGGACCATCTCGTCGCCGATGGCCGAGATCGCGTTGCGGAACAGCTCTTCGGTGATGGGATCGGGCATCATTTCGCCTCGGCTGCCGGAAAGCGTTATCCGATCACCGAAGCGGGGTCATGGCAACAGGATTATCGCCGAATTCTTGCGGTCCCGGTCCGGATTCGCCGCTGTTCGTCCATCCCGCATGCCGCCGTGGCGGCATTGTCCTACGTTTGACCGACAGGTGTAGGACGGCGTTCGGCCGGATTGTCCCCATTCATCGGCGAGCGTGCGCACCAGATTGGACGCGGCGCGCTTCGAGGCTGTGCAGGCGGCCCGGTTCGGCGCCGCGGTCAGGCCCTAGATGCTGCTGGTGGCCGGCAGGCGTGCCGAGCGGCGGATCGGCGGACAGCACAAGCGGGTCGGTCATGGCGGCGCTTCTTCGGGTCGGTTCGTCGAAGCGTAACCGCTCGCACGCCGGCAATGCCCCGCCCGGGGGAACATGCTATGTCGCGTTTCCGGACGGAAAGGACATGATCGGGGTGATGGGCGGGCTGCATCCGATGATCTTCCTGGTGGATGGACGGCGCCCGCCGAACGAGCCGGTGCGCCGCGAGGCCGGGTGGCGTCCGCCGCGCCCCGGCTTCCGTCGCATCACGGTGCCGGATGCGCGCGGTGCGGCCGTGCGCACCTCGATACGCATCCGACAGGCGTAGCGATGGTCCCGTTCCTGCGTGCGCTCGCCGGGTTCGTGCTGTCGCTTGCCGTGCTGGCAGGCTGCGCGCCGCCGCGGGCCGGGAATTGCGATCTGGTCCTGCTGGCGCAGGCGCCGCTGCGGCCGCACCAGCAGCTTCTGGCGGTGCCGGTGGGCATCAACGGGCAATGGGCCACGTTGATCGTCGATACCGGCGCGGAACGCACGACGCTGACCGAGGACGCGGTGGAGCGGCTGGGCCTGGCGCGCGATCCCCGCTACGTCACCCGCTCGGGTGGGGTCGGCGGCGTGACCATGAACGCCGACGTCAAGGTGGACGATTTCGTCCTGGGTGGAACACGCCTGCCGGTCGAGCGGCTTGCGGTCAGCCGGTTCGGTGCCGGGTTGCAGGCGGACGGGCTGCTGGGGGCCGATATCCTGCTCGCCTTCGACCTTGATATCGATGTGCCCGGCGGCAAGCTGTCGCTGTATCGCGTGCGGCGCTGCCCCGTCGCCAACCCGCCCTGGGACGAGCCGGCGGTGCCGGTGGCGGCGGTGGCGGCGCGGAAGGACCGGCTGCTGGTGCCATTCACGCTGGACGGCGCTCCCGGCATGGCGTTGCTGGATACCGGCGCGCAGGCCACCGCGATCGGCGTGGACATGGCGCGGCGGATGGGGCTGGCGTTGCAGCCGCAGGGCAGCGATCCGGTGGTGCGGATCCGCGGCGTTGGTTCGGCGACGATGACCGCGCGCCTGCATCTGTTCCGCGAACTGCGGATCGGTCCGGCGGCCTGGCGGAATATCCGCCTGCCGATCCTGCCGGAGGATGTCGGGATCGGGGACGCGCTGGTGGGTCAGGACTTCCTGCGCGACCGGCGGGTATGGATTTCGTTCCCGACGCGACAGATGTTCGTCTCCCGCCTGGCGCATGAGGTTCCGCGGCCCTGACATGTCGCATTGGCTTGAAGCCGACGCCAGCCGAGACTAGGGTCGTGCCGCGATCCATTCGGAAACAAGAGGGGCCATGACAGCGCCGTCGGCCAACCCTGTTTCAACCATCAGTCCAGCGGAGATCCAGATCCTGGTCGCGCGCGCCGGGCTGGTCCTTAATCCCGGACAGCTTGCCGACCTGGTGCTGGCCTGGCGGCAGGTTGCAGGGCTGATCGCCGAGATGCAGCGGGACCGGCCGCTGGCCGATGACATGGCCCTGGTGTTCCGGCTGCCGCCGCCCGCCCCCTGCGACGACCCCGCGCCGCCAGCGGGGCCGGGCCGCCGCGACAGGTCCGAGGCGTCGGCGGCTGGGGCGGCCAAACGCGCCACGGCCGGCAAACGAGCGCCGGTCCGGCGATGAAGGCGTCGGTCCCGCCGCATCTGTCCCTTGCCCAGGCCGCGGGCCTGATCGCCTCGAAGCAATTGTCGCCGCTGGACCTGACCCGGGCGATGCTGAAGCGGATCGAGGCGCTGAATCCCAGCCTGAATGCCTTCCTGCTGGTAACCGAGCAGAAGGCGCTGGCCGCGGCCCGTTCGGCGGAAAAGGCGATCCAGGCCGGGCGAACCGGCCCGCTGCTTGGCATACCGGTGGCCTACAAGGACATCTACGAGACGGCGGGGGTTCGCACCACCGCGCATTCCCGCATCCTGATCGACAACGTGCCGAAGCAGGACGCCGAGACGGTGCGCCGGCTGCATGCGGCCGGGGCGGTGATGCTGGGCAAGCTGGCGACGCATGAGTTCGCCATCGGCGGGCCGGCAACCGACCTGCCCTGGCCGCCCGCGCGCAATCCCTGGGACCCCAGGCGGTTCACCGGCGGGTCCAGTTCCGGCTCCGGCGCCGCTGTCGCCGCCGGCCTCGCCCTCGGCGCGCTCGGCTCGGACACCGGCGGGTCGATCCGGCTGCCGGCGGCCTATTGCGGGATCGCGGGGCTGAAGCCGACGCCGGGGCTGGTGTCCCGCCGCGGGGTCATCCCTCTGGCGCCGAGCCTGGATACGGCGGGGCCGATGGCGTGGACGGCGGAGGATTGCGCGATCCTGATGGACGCGCTGGCCGGGCACGATCCGGCCGACCCGGCGTCCGTGCCGGGCCCGGCGGTGCAGTACGCCAGGGCGATCGAGGTGCCGCTGACCGGGCTGCGCGTGGGCATGCTGCGGCGGTTCTATGAGCACGACGCTCCCGCCGCGCCCGAAACCCTGAAGCTGATGGCGGAATCGGCGCGGGTGTTCAAGGACCTGGGCTGCAAGGTGTCCGAGGCCGTGCTGCCGCCGGTCCAGGAATACAACGGCGTGGGGCGGGTGATCATCTCGTCGGAAGCCTATGCGCTGCATGAGGCGACGCTGAAGAAGCGGCTGTCCGATTACTCGCGCGTGTTCCGCATCCGCGTGCTGGCGGGCGGGCTGATCCGGGCGGCGGACTATATTGCGGCGCAGCGGCGGCGGACGGACCTGATCGCGGCGACGGCGACGTTGTTCCGGAAGTTCGACGTGCTGGTGTGCGCGCCGACCGCGGATGCCGCGCCGATGCTGGCGGAGCAGCGGCCGGATGACGGATTTTCCCGCCCGCTGGTGACGACGGTTGCGAATGTGGCGGCGGTGCCGTCGCTGGTGGTGTGCGGCGGGTTCACCGCGGCCGGGCTGCCGCTGGGGGTCGAGATCATGGGGCCGGCCTGGGGCGATGCCACGGTACTGCGGGTAGGGCACCATTTCGAGCGGGCGGTGGGCACGCGGGCGCGGCGGCCGGGATAGCGGGCTATGGCTCCTGCGCGTCCAGAATAGCGCCGACGTCCCGCTTCCCGTGCAGGATGCGCAGGATCGTCATGCTGTCGGGTCGAGAAAGATAATAGATCTGGAATTCCCGGAACCCGTTCACCGGCCAGGTCCGGAGTCCTTCGGGCCGGGGATGCCGCATGAACTTCGTGGTCCTGCATCAGGCATCGGCAGGATATCGTCCATGGCCCGCAGAACCGACGCATGAAAGCGGCGCGCCGCCTCTGGCGCTCCCTGTTCCGCATACCACGTGACCTGTCGCAGGATATCGTCTTCCGCCGCTTCCCGGATGACCAGGATCACGGGCGGACGCGGTCCTTGTGCTTCTCCAGCACCTGTTCGACCTTGGTTTCCAGCCTTCGCCTGAAGGTGTCGTCGACAGGAATGCCTCGGGAAGCGAGACCTTCCAGCAGCAGGGCCTCAAGGCGGGCTTCCTCTTCCCGCGCCTGAGCGTCCCGCAGCAGGCTGCGGAAATACTCGCTGACATTGCCGTAGCCCTTGGTGGCGAGTTGGCTGTCAACGAATGCCTTCAGAGACTCCGGTAGCGAAATGGTGATTGTGGTCATTCGCACCTCTGTGCCGGAGGGTGGGGTGGCCGCGTTCCTAACAGTTATGAACAGTTGTGAAAATTGCCAGATGAGGCGCACGGCAACGTATCCGTCGTGGCCTGGCGGTGGGGCAATCTGCTTTCCGGGGTGATCCGGCCATTCGGGGGTGATTCGCTCGTCTGATCCTTGACTTGTCCTTCCCCCCGGGGCTTGTCTCCCGCCCCATAGCACCAGGACAGGGCCACGATGCACGCCTATCGCACCCACACTTGCGGCGCCCTCCGCGCCGCCGATGCCGGCCAGACCGCCCGAATCTCGGGCTGGGTGCATGCCAAGCGCGACCATGGCGGCCTGCTGTTCATCGACCTGCGGGACCATTATGGCATCACGCAGTGCGTGTTCCCCGCTGGCTCCCCCGCCTTCGCCGCGGCGGATACGGTGCGGCCGGAAAGCGTGATCACCGTCACCGGCGAGGTCGTGCTGCGCGAGGCCGGCACGGTGAACCCGAGACTGCCGACCGGCGAAATCGAGCTGCGCGTCGCCACGCTGGTGGTGCAGTCGGCGGCCGAGGTCCTGCCTATGCAGGTGGCCGGCGATGAACGCTTCCCCGAGGAAATCCGTCTGAAATACCGCTTCATCGACCTGCGGCGGGAAAAGACCCACCGCAACATGGTGCTGCGGTCGCAGGTGATCACCTCGATCCGCCGGCGCATGATCGATGCCGGGTTCCTGGAATACCAGACGCCGATCCTGACCGCGTCCAGCCCCGAAGGCGCGCGCGACTTCCTGGTGCCGGCGCGGCTGCATCCCGGCAAGTTCTACGCCCTGCCGCAGGCGCCGCAGCAGTTCAAGCAGCTGCTGATGGTGGCGGGGTTCGACCGCTACTTCCAGATCGCGCCCTGCTTCCGCGACGAGGCCTCGCGCGCCGACCGCTCGCCGGGCGAGTTCTACCAGCTCGATTTCGAGATGAGCTACGTCACGCAGGAGGATGTATTCAACACGATCGAGCCGGTGATCGCGGGCGTGTTCGAGGAGTTCGCCGAGGGCCGCGCGGTGACGCCGCTGCCGTTCCCACGCATCCCCTATGACCAGGCGATGCTGGAATTCGGGTCCGACAAGCCGGACCTGCGCAACCCGCTGCGCATCGCCGATGTGACGCAGCATTATGCCGGCTCGGGCTTCGGGCTGTTCGCGCGCATCGCGGCGTCCGGCGGCGTGGTGCGGGCGATCCCCGCGCCCGGGGCGGCGACGCAGCCGCGCAGCTTCTTCGACAAGTTGAACGAATGGGCACGGGCCGAGGGGCAGGGCGGCCTTGGCTACATCATCTACGACGCGGACGGGCCGAAGGGGCCGATCGCGCGCAACCTGGAGGCTGATCGCGCCGAGGCGATCCGCTCGGCTGCCGGTGTGAAGGCGGGGGATGCGGTGTTCTTTGTCGCCGGCAAGAAGGATGTGGCGGAGAAGTTCGCCGGCGTGGTGCGCACGCGGATCGCCGAGGAACTGGACTTGAGCGAGAAGGGCGCGTTCCGCTTCTGCTGGGTCACCGATTTCCCGATGTACGAACTAAACGAGGAAACCGGGCAGATCGATTTCAGCCACAACCCGTTCAGCATGCCGCAGGGGGAGCTGGAGGCGCTGAACACGAAGGATCCGCTGACGATCAAGGCGTATCAGTATGATATCGTCTGCAACGGGATCGAATTGTCGTCGGGTGCGATCCGCAACCATCGCCCCGACATCATGCTGCGGGCGTTCGAGATCGCCGGCTACAAGGCTGAGGAGGTGGAGGCGCGCTTCGGCGGCATGCTGAATGCGTTCCGCTATGGCGCGCCGCCGCATGGCGGATCGGCGCCGGGCATCGACCGCATCGTGATGCTGCTGGCCGATGAGCCGAACATCCGCGAGGTGATCCTGTTCCCGCTGAACCAGCAGGGCGAGGATCTGTTGATGGGTGCCCCGGCCGAGGTAACGGCGGCGCGGCTGAAGGAGCT
>JBFXDK010000167.1:0-9720 GCA_050181195.1 Acetobacteraceae bacterium
GGATGCCGTCGGCGCCGCAGCCGCGGGCGTAGCGCGCGAGCGTCAGGAAGCGCTGCGTCATCGCATCCGTCAGCCTGCCGTCACGGGCAAGGTCGGCGGAGAGCGAGTCGTCCAGCAGGTTGACTGTTCGGGCTTCCGGCCAGAGGCGCTGGAACGCTTCCTCGACCGGCACGATGGAATGTTTCAGGGCGTGGATCAGGGCAATGCGCATGCGTTCAGTCCGTGACACGGGTGGGCGGAGAGCCTGCTCCTGACGGGCGCCGGCCCGCCAGCCACAAGTTCGTCGTCGGCAACGCCATCGGCGCCGGACGGCCCACGCTGCCGCGGGCCGTCCGGATCGTGGCCGTGCAAGGGTTGTTACGGCAGCTTCTCGCCGCCGCCCTCATAGCGGCGCCAGGCGCTCATCTGCACGGCCGAGGTCAGGCAGTGCACGACCACCGGCTTCGTCTTCACCGCGAAGGCGCGGGCGATGCCGTCGGCGATTTCCGATTCCTCACGAATGGTGATTCCCTCGGCGCCGAAGGACCGCCCCCAGGCGGCGAAGTCCGGGTTGGTCAGGCGCGTCGCGTCCATGAACTTGCGGTCGGGGTAGCGCACATAAGAATGCATCCCGATCGTGCCATACATCGAATTGTCAGAGATGATCATGATCGGATTGCCGCCGTACTGGCAGGCAGTCGCGATCTCGTTGCCCATCATCAGCGCGCCGCCGTCGCCGATGAAGCACACCACCTGCCGGCCCTGCCGGCGCAGCGTCGCCGCCACCGCCATCGGCATGCCGGACCCCATGGCGCCCACCACCGATGACAGGAATTCCTGCCCCGGCTTAAAGCCGATGTAACGATGGATGTAGGAGCCGAAATTGCCGGCGTCCGAGGTCACGACCGCATCCGGCGCCAAGTGCTTGTCCACCTCGCAGACGATAGCGGCGAAGTTGATGCCGTCCGTCGTCGGTTCCCACGTCTTCTCCAGCAGGCTCAGGTGGATCGCGTTCAGCGACTGCACCCAGCCCCTGCGCTTCGCGGCGTCCTTCGGGGCGCCCTTGGCCAGCAGGCCCTTGATCACCTCGTGCGGATCGGCCGGAATTCCCAGATCAACGCGCCAGACCCGCCCGATCTCGTTTGCATCCGGCCAGACATGCACCACCGGCAGTTGCGGCTGCGGGGCGGAGGGGAAGGAATAGGACTGCGAGACGGTGTCGGTCAGCCGCTCGCCCAGCGCGACCATCAGGTCGGCCTTCTTCATCTCGTTGATCAGCTCGCGGGGCACGCGGATTCCCATGTAGCCGCCGTAGTTGGGATGGCGCGCGTCGAACAGCTGCGGCCGGCGATGGGTGGGGCTGACCGGCAGGACCCATTCCTCGGCCAGGCGCTTCAGGTCGGCATAGACTGCCTGGTCGTGCAGGCTGTCCGCCAGCGTCGCGCCGCCCACCAGCACCAGCGGCCGTTCCGCCTTCGCCAGCATGTCGGCCAGCCGGTCCAGGTCCTGCGGCCGAGCGCCGGGCAGCACGCGGGGACGCGGCAGGTTGAGGTCGGCGTCGGTTTCCTCGTCGAAGATATCCTCGGGCAGGATCACCGCCACCGGCCCAGGCGTGCCGGTCTCGGCCAGATGGAAGGCGCGGGCGATTGCCTCGGAGGCCTGCTCCGGCTCGTTCACCTCGATCACGCTCTTGGTAATGTCGGCCAGCAGCTTGGAGTAGTTCTGCTCCTGCAGCGCCTGACGGCCGAAATCCTTGCGCTCGACCTGGCCCACCATCATCACCATCGGCGTCGCGTCGTGGTAGGCCGAGTGCAGCGACACCATCGCGTTCGCGAGCCCGGGGCCGCGCGAGACGATCGCCACGCCCGCGCGATTGCGCAGCCGCCCGTCCGCCACCGCCATGAACCCGGCCCCACCCTCGTGGCGGCAGACGATCATGCGGATGGAATTGCGTTCGGCGAGCACCGAGGTCAGGCCGACATAACTTTCCCCGGGCACGCAGAAGATCTGGTCGACATCATGCGCTTCCAGGCTTTCGGCCAGCAGACGGGCAACGGTCTTGGTCATGGTTCGGACGTCTCCTTGTTCGTTTGGTCTGCCGGCACCGCTCAGCCACCCGGGCAGCGGATCAGCGGATAGGGAAACTCGGTGCAGTTCGGAAAGGCGATTTCGTTATCGCTTCGGCGCTGCACCCGCAACACGGACGGGTCGCCGCAGCCAAACCCGACATCGCCGGTGCTGGCCGGCGCGCCGAAATTGAACATCCCACTCGACGATACCGCCGGCTGTGATGAGGCGAGCAGACGGAACTCCACGCCGCGGCCGGTGTCGCGCACGGTCTCGACCATCCGCTCGATATAGGACACGTCGGTGATGGTGGCGCGCAACACCACGTCGCGGGTGAAGATTACGCTTGGGTTCGCCAGGCATTCCCGCCCGCTCAGGGTCGTTGGCGGCGGGAAGAGGCCGCCGGTCCAGGCGCCGAACAGGAAGGCGTGTGGCAGGTCCTTCGTCGGTTGGGCCTTGCCGGCATGGGGAAGGGACAGCAGCAGGGCGGCGAGGAGACAGACGGAACGGCGCATCCGGATACCTCGGTGAAATGATGCGCCGGCACGATAGGGCCGGTGTTCGGCAGTGACCAGACGGTGCCATCCTGCTATTCAGGCCGCATGCTTCGCTCGCTTTACCTGCGCACTTTGGCGCTGGCCGCCTCGCCACGCGCCGTGTGGTGGCTCGCGGTCATTTCCTTCGCCGAGAGCAGCTTTTTCCCCATCCCCCCGGATGCGCTGCTGATCCCGATGGCGCTCGCCAGACCCGACCGGGCCTGGCGGTTCGCGCTGGTGTGCACGATCGCGAGCGTCATCGGCGGTGCCTTCGGCTACCTGATCGGATACGCCGTGTTCGACCAGCTGGCCCAGCCGGTCCTGCGCTTCTACGGCTATGGTGAGCGGTTCGACGCCTTTCAGGCGCTTTATGCGCAGTACGGGTTATGGGTGATCCTGATCAAGGGCCTGACGCCGATTCCCTACAAAATCGTCACCATCGCCTCGGGCGCGGCGCATTTCGATTTCTGGGTCTTCATGGCGGCGAGCATCATCACCCGCGGCGGACGCTTCTTCATGATCGCGACGCTGCTGCATTTCTACGGCGATGCGGTGCGGGACTTCATCGACCGTCGCCTGACACTGGTTACCAGCACGGTTGCTGTCGGGATCGTCGGCGGCTTCCTCGTTCTCCGGGTCTTTTGATCGGAATCGATTCGGCTGAACCAGAACGCATCGGCCGTCATTCGAAGGCGGGGCCGCCGGGACACACCCGGCGGCCCCGTCCGGTTCAGGACACCGACAGGCGCTGCTGCGCCGGCACCTCCAGCTTGAACAGGCGCGCGGCGTTCAACCCCAGGATCTTCGCGCGCTGGGCGTCGTTCAGCCCGGGCATCGTGCGCTCGATCGCTTCGGCCGAGTGCGGCCAGGTTCCTTCATGGTGCGGGTAGTCGTTCGCCCACATGAAGTTGTTGTCGAGGCCGTAGCGTTCGGCCAGCGCCAGGCCCGCCGGATCTTCCTGGAAGCTCGCGAAGCCATGCGCCTTGTAATAGTCGCTGGGCAGGCCCTGCAGCTTCGGCCGCACCCACATGTGGTGCTTGCGATACGCCTCATCCATTGCATCCAGCAGCCACGGCACCCAGCCGATGCCCGCCTCGATCGTGGCGAAGCGCAGCTTCTTGAACCGTTCCAGCACGCCCGAGGCGCACAGATTCGCCACCGGCTCGATCGTGGGCGACAGGGAGTGGGTGACATAGTTGATCACCGCCCCGCCATTGCCGCGTGACGCCCGCGGGTCGCGGCCGGTGGAGACGTGGAACGTGATCGGCAGATCGCATTCCTCGATCAGCCGCCACATCGGATCGAAATGCGGCAGGTTGTAATTGACGTGGTCGACGTCATGCGCGCCCCAGATCGGCTTGCAGGGCAGCGTCAGGGCGCGATAGCCCATCTTCGCCACGCGCTCGATCTCCTGCATCGCGCCTTCCAGGTCGCCGGTGGCGAGCGCCGCGACCGGCAGCATCGAGTCCTTGTGTGCGCCAAACTGCTCCCACGCCCAGTCGTTCCAGACCCGGCACTGCGCCTGGGAGAACACGGGATCGGGCGTGGCCCACATCGCCAGGCCCTTGTTCGGGAAGATGATCTCCACGTCGATCCCGTCGCCGCGGTTGTCGCGGATGCGGTCTTCCACCACGGCGCCGGACTGCGAGCGCAGCCAGTCCTCGCCCTCGAAGCTCATGACCCGGACACGGTCGGGACGGTAGCCTTCGGTGTAGCGCCACTGCACGCCCTTTTCATCGGTGATGATGCGGGGCGCGCGTTCACGGTACTGCACGGGCAGGCGGGTCACCCAGAGGTCAGCGGGTTCGTTCGCGTGGCTGTCGGTCGAGACCATGAAGTACTTCTTGGGGTCGCCGACGCGGGCCGTGCGTTCCCAGCCCGAATGCCCAGGGGTTTCCAGGCGCCAGAGATTGGGCGCGTTGATTTCCACAGCCTGGCTCATGGGTTCTCCTCCGATGTTGGTTACTGATGGGTAGCCTAGACTGGCATCGGGTTGGAACGCCAGAGCGATCGGCAGGATGGCGCCGCGGACGTTATAGGAACTTCGCAGACTGGGCCTGAGCCCGGCGGCATCCGTGTGTCTGGCCTGCCCATCTCCGCGATGTTATGCCGGCCGCAAGACCGACCGAGGAAACCCGACCATGCCCGACGAAACCTCCCTTTTCGGCCTGATGGGCAAGAAGGCCCTGATCATCGGTGGCGGCCAGGGCATGGGGGAAGCCTCCGCCAGGTTCCTTGCCCGCGCCGGCTGCGACGTTGCGCTGGTGGACATCGCGGCGGACCGCGCCGAACGCGTGGCCGGGATCGTCGGCGACCTCGGGCGCAAGGGCCATGTCGTTGCGGGCGATGTCCTGGATGACGCTCAGATCCCCCGGATCGTAGCCGAGGCCCATCAAAAGCTCGGCGGGTTGGATGCGATGGTCTCCATCGTCGGCGCTGCCGCCTGGGGATCGCTGCTGGACACCACCGCGGACGTGTTCGACCAGCAGATCGCGCTGAACCTGCGCTATTTCTTCCTGGTCTGCCAGGAAGTGGCGAAGACCATGATCCAGGACGGGCAGGGCGGTTCGATCGTCGGCATCGCTTCGGTGGATGGCCAGCGGTCCAGCCCGATGCGCGGCGTCTACGGCGCGGCGAAGGCCGGTGTCATCAGCCTGGTGCAGACGATGGCGGTGGAATGGGCGAACCACGGCATCCGGGTGAACGCCATCGCCCCCGGGCATATCGTCACCCCGCGCCTGTTCGACACGCCCGAACGCCAGGAGCGCTACGCGGCCAGCCTTCTGCCGGTGCGCCAGCGGGGCACGCCCGACGATATCGGCAAGGCGGCGTTGTTCCTGTCCTCGGACCTCGCCCGCTACATCACCGGCACGACGCTGGATGTCGATGGCGGCCTGCTTGCGGCCAATCTGTTCCCGCGCGGATTGCCGGGTTCGAACACCTGACACCGGGCGGCCGACACGAGATGTCAGGGCGTGGCCGGTTCGGCCTCGCCCATCCGCAGATCGGCGGCCATGGCCGCGGCCGCGATCACCGGCGGCAGCGCAAAGGCCCAGTGACCCAGCGTGATCACCGCGGCACCTGCCAGGGCCGCACCGATGGCGAAGCCGCCGAGACCGCGCGCCATCAGCGAGGCGCGCCGAATCGCCGAGCGAGCTTCGGCCGTGCGACGCTGCGCGACCGCATCGACCGTGTCCATCATCAGCTGCGTGATCGTGCCCGTCATCACGGTGGTCGGTGGCGCGGTGGGCAGGTGCAGGCGCCGCACCATGTTCTGCACCGACATCCCGGCCACCAGCACCATCCCGGTCAGCACCGCCATTGGCGCGTCCGCGCTGCCGAACGGGCCGAACCACAGCGCCAGGATCGACGCCAGCGTCAGCAGCCCGACATTCAGCGACAGCAGGAGATTGCGCTGCCCATCGGGAGTTCGGTCCCGCGCGCGCAATGACAGGGCGCGGATCGTCAGGACCGACGCGCAATAGACCGGCAGGGCCAGCACCTTGGCAATCGCCTCCGGCTGGCCGGACACGAAGCTTGCGGTCAGCGTGATAATATTGCCGGTGACATGGGCGGCGAACAGCCCCTGCATGGCGACGAAGCCGAGCGTGTCGACATAGCCGCCGTTGAGGCTGTGCAGGATGTGCAGGTGGGTACGCATGGGCACAGCATGTCGCCCTTCACATAAGTCCGCCACCCTGGCACGGTCCCCGGCACGGCCAATCGGGAACAACGTCCATGAACTTCGATTTCTCGGATGACCTGAAGCAATTGCGCGACCAGGCACGCCGGTTCCTCGCGGAACAATGCGCCCCCGCGGTGGTCCGCCGCTCCCTGGATGAGGAGGAGCCATTTGCCGCCGATCTCTGGCGGTCGATGGCCGAGATGGGCTGGATCGGCGCGGCAATCCCTGAAGAATATGGCGGTGCCGGGCTGGGCTATGAAGGCCTGTGCGTGCTGGCCGAGGAACTCGGCCGCGTCGTGGCGCCGGTGCCCTTCGCCTCCACCGCCTATCTGGCGGCCGAGGCGATCCTCGCTGCCGGCACCGAGGCGCAGAAGCAGGAATTCCTGCCGAAGCTGGCCGACGGGTCGTTGATCGGGTGCCTCGCTTTGTCCGAGGGCACCGGCAATCCCGATCCCGGCGGTGTCCGCGCCCGCGTGCATGGCGGGCGGCTGAGCGGCACCAAGTGGCCGGTCGCCGACGGCACCATTGCGGACATCGCCGTGGTCGTGGCCCGGGACGAGGCCAATCAGGTCGCGATGTATCTGGTGCGGTTGAACGACGTGAAGCGGCGGGAACTGCGCACGCTCGATCCGTCGCGCGACCATGCGCGGTTCGACCTGGACGACGCGCCGGCCGAACGCCTGCCCAACACGGATGGCTGGCCCGCCGTGCAGCGCCTGATGGACCGCGCCGCGATCCTGTTCGCGTTCGAGCAGGTCGGCGGGGCAGACGCGTCCCTGCAGATGGCCCGCGACTATGCGCTGGAACGCTATGCGTTCGGCCGGCCGATCGGATCGTTCCAGGCAATCAAGCACAAGCTGGCGGACATGTATGTCGCGCTGGAACTGGCACGGTCCAATGCGTATTTCGGCGCCTGGGCACTGGCCACCGATGCATCCGACCTGCCGCTGGCGGCTGCCACCGCGCGCGTGTCCGCCACCGAGGCGTTCCATCTCGCGTCGAAGGAGAACATCCAGACGCATGGCGGCATCGGCTTCACCTGGCAGGTCGATTGCCACCTGTTCTATCGGCGCTCGAAGCAGCTGGCGCTGAACCTGGGCGGCGCGCCGTATTGGAAGAACCGCCTGGTCGACCTGCTCGAAACCCGCAACGTGGCGTAACGGAGGCTCCCATGGACTTCAACGATACCCCGGACGAAGCTGCTTTCCGCGCCCGCGCACGTGACTTCCTGGCGGCCAATGCCGAACCGAAGGCCGGCACGCGGCCAGTGCTGCGCCTGGGCGGCATGGACGCGGCGATGGTCGCGACATGCAAGGCCTGGCAGGCGAAGAAGGCCGAGGCAGGCTTCGCCGGAATCACCTGGCCGAAGCAATGGGGCGGGCAGGAACTGTCACCCATCATGCAGGTGATCTTCAACCAGGAGGAGGAGAACTACGCGATTCCCCGCGGCCTGTTCGAGATCGGCCTTGGCATGTGCATCCCCACCATGATGACCTACGCCAAGCCCGAGCAGTTGGAACGCTACGTTCCCCCTGCGCTGCGCGGCGAGGAAGTGTGGTGCCAGTTGTTCAGCGAACCGGCCGGCGGGTCGGACCTGGCGGCGCTGCGCACGCGCGCGGAACGCGACGGCGATGACTGGATCATCAACGGGCAGAAGATCTGGACCTCGGGTGCGCATCTGTCGGATTTCGGCATCATCGTCGTGCGCACGGATCCCAACGTGCCGAAGCATGAAGGCCTGACCTTCTTCTTCCTGGACATGAGGACGCCCGGGATCGAAATCCGGCCGATCCACCAGATGTCGGGCACGCGGCATTTCAACGAAGTCTTCTTCACCAATGTCCGTGTCCCTGACAGCCAGCGCCTGGGCGCGGTCGGGCAGGGGTGGAAAGTGTCCATCACCACATTGATGAACGAGCGTCTGGCGGTGGGCGAGGTCGCTCGGCCCGACGTGGACGACCTGATCGCGCTGTCGCGGTCCGTGACGGTTGATGGGCAGCCGGCCATCCGGTCCTCGGCGGTGCGGGAGCGGATCGCGGAATGGTATGCGCGGTCGCAGGGTCTGAAATTCACCCGTTTCCGCACCATGACGGCGATGTCGAAGGGGCAGACGCCGGGGCCGGAGAATTCCATCGCCAAGCTGGTGAACGCATCCAAGCTGCAGGATATCGCGAGTTTTGGGCTTGACCTGATGGGCAACGCCGGTCTGGTGGTGGATGAGGACCTGTCCGAGGCCTGGGGGATGTATCAGTCCGCGCTGTTGTCCTCGCCAAGCGCGCGGATCGCGGGAGGATCGGACGAGATCCTGCGAAACATCATCGCGGAACGCGTGCTGGGGCTGCCCGGCGACATTCGTGCCGACAAGGGCATTCCGTTCAACAGGGTGCCGACAGGCAGCCGGTAGGATCTGGCACGGGCGAGGAATCGGCGGCGCGCGCCACGGCCCTCCAGTCACGGCGGGACGGATTGCTCTCCCCGTTCCGCGCGAACGTCACGGCGGAGCGCCGCGAGGATTGCTGCGGCGCGTTCGTGTTCGCTGTTCTCCAAGGCCGAGAGGGCGGCGTCCCCGGCAGGACCGCCCGCGCGCGCGATGTGGCCCAGCCGGACCAGGACGTCTGCATCCGCCACTGGCGCAATCGCGGCAATGACTTCCTCGTTCGGCGCCGCCAGCAGCAGACGCAACAGCGGCGCCCGTGCCCGCTCATTGCCGTGAGCGCCGAGCGCAAGCGCTGCCGCAGCGGCCACCTGCGGATGCAGGTCCTCCAGCAGGTCGGCGAGAACCGCCGTGACCTCGGCTGATCCCGGCGGCGCACAGGCGGCGGCATCGGCGCGCACCGCCGGATCCGGGTGGCGCAGCAGATCGAGCACGATCGAAGCAGGCAGCCGGCAGCCGGATTGCCGCGCCGCCGCCATCGTCGCCGCGACACCGGCAGCCTCAACGACCCGGTCCATGATGATCGCAACCAGTGCTCGGCGCGCCTCGTTACCGCCTACCGCGGCGATGGCGGAGACTGCGGACCGCTGCTCCGCGATCGGATGGCGCCGGCCGAAGCCGCGGAACCGGCGGCACAGCGCATCCAGCGCCGCGACGATGCCGACGGGACGCCGACGCAGCGCCTCGGCGATCAGCGCGGCATGCTCGGACCGGCTTGCGTTGGGAATGGCTGCCAGCAGCGCAGCATCATTCAGCGTTGACGGGTCCTGACCACGCTGCAACGGGATCTTGCCACACGTGGATGAGGTCGGCTCCGGAAACCCGACGTTGTTGAACAGGTCTCCCTGGCGGTCGCTCCTCATGGGGGAGCATGGTCGCGCCGCCAAGGCCAGTCCGCAAGGGCGGCCGAGCGTCGGCCGGGTGGAACGCTCGGGGGCGTTCCCCGTCATCGCCGTATGCTTCCACATAAAATTACATTCATCCGGCAGGTTGCTCCCGCGTCTGTCATGACGCCTGTC
>JBFXDK010000168.1:0-9713 GCA_050181195.1 Acetobacteraceae bacterium
CTGCAACTTCCTGATTTCGTGAGATTCTTCAAGTCCTGGTGATTTGCTGGCACCGCAATACGCCGGAATATCCATCCAGCCGCATGCCACACCGGCTCGGCTCAGCCCAGGCTGAACCCCACTCGACATTTCCAGAACAGGAGACAGCGCGCATGAACTTTCGGGGCGCGTTTCTGGCTACCATTGTGTGCGCGACGCCATTCGCCGCCACTGCTCAGCCAATCCAGGGCCTGTATGTGGGCGCCGGTGTCGGTCTGCACATGCCGCAAAGTCCTCGCATTACGCCACTGTCGCCAGGCTTCGGCACCGGGCGAGCCACCATCCAGGAAAATCTGGGCTTCGCCGGCTACGGCAGCCTCGGCTACGGGCTTGGCAACGGGCTGCGGGTCGAGGTCGAAGGCACCTTCAGCCGCAGCGGCATCCGCCAGCTCAGCGGCACGCCGTTCCCCACCTCCAGCAATGATGGCCGGGTGCGGACATACGGGGTGATGGGCAACGTCTTCTATGACATGGATCTGGGCTTCCCCTGGGCCTATCCGTATGTCGGTGTGGGCGCCGGCTATCAGTGGACCTCGCTTGTGGGGTTCACCGCGACCCAGGTCGGCGGTCCCTTCAGCTACAGCAGCAGCGACACCGAGGGCGCGTTCGCCTGGCAGGCGATCATCGGGGCCAGCATCCCCATTCGCGCCATTCCAGGCCTTTCGGCGACCGTGGACTACCGCTTCATGAATATCCTCAGCGGCGGGAAGAAGTTCGACGGGTTGCAGACCGTGGCGGCGGGCGGTGCGACCACGCCGGCCTACATCAAGATGCACAACCAGTTCAATCATCAGATCATGTTTGGTGTGCGCTACGCCTTCAACGCGCCGCCGCCGGCCCCGCCGCCCTCGCCCACCCCGGTCGCGGCCCCGGCCCCGGCGCCGTCCCGGTCCTATCTCGTGTTCTTCGATTGGGACAAGGCCACACTCACCGACCGCGCCCGCCAGATCATCCGGGAAGCGGCCGAGAACTCGACACGGGTTCAGTACACGCGGATCGAGGTGAACGGCTACACCGATACGTCCGGCACGCCGCAGTACAACCAGGGCTTGTCGATCCGGCGCGCCGAGGCGGTGGCGGCGGAACTGGTGCGCAATGGCGTGCCGCGGAACGCGATTGGCATTCAGGGCTTCGGCGAGACACGGCTGCTGGTGGAAACCGGCCCGAACGTGCGTGAACCGCAGAACCGGCGGGTGGAAATCATCATCCGCTGATCTGGCATGCCGCCGGGGACGCCGATCGTCCCCGGCGGACGGCTGCCTTCAGGCGTGATCACGCTGAGCGAACGGACCAGCGTGTGGATCGCGCGACAAAACAAGACGGTAGAGTGGCCGCACGGTCCGGATGGCGGCGCCCCCGCTCGTGGGCCAGACTGGCGCCATGAACGACATGATCCAGACGATTGCCCTTCTGCCGGACGAGGATCTCTGGCAGCAGGTTCTCACCCGCCAGCCAGGCGACTTCCTGTATGCCGTCACGACCATGGGCGTGTATTGCCGCCCCGCATGTCCGTCGCCACGGCCGCTGCGCAGGAATGTCCGCTTCTTCCTCGACACCGACCAGGCCGAGGCCGCGGGCTTCCGCGCCTGCAAGCGCTGCGACCCGAAGGGCGAGCGCGCGCGGATCGCGCAGGAGGTCGTGCGCGACGCCTGCGCCTTCATCGAGTCGTCGGAGAGCATGCCGTCGCTCGAGGCGCTTGCCGAACGCGCCGGCTACTCCCGCTTTCATTTCCTGCGCATGTTCCGCGACCATACTGGCGTCACCCCGCGCTCCTACGCCGAGGGGGTACGCGCCCGGCGGCTGCACGCCGCCCTGGCCGACGGCTCGCGGGTGGCGGATGCGGTCGCGGAAGCCGGGTTCGGGTCCGAAAGCCGGGTGTATGAGAAGACTGGCCGCCTGCTGGGCATGACCCCGGGCGCGGCCCGCCGTGGCGGCGAGGGGGAGGTCATCCGCACCGCCGTCGCCGACAGTCCGTTCGGCCGGCTGCTGGTCGGGGCCACGGACAAAGGCGTGTGCTTCATCGGGTTCGCCGAACCGGATGACGCCCTGATGGGCGATCTGCGGCGGCGCTTCCCCCGGGCGCAGGTGGTGGCCGACGATGCCGCGCTGGCCGGGACGGTGCGCGCGGTGCTGGACTTCCTGCAGGAACCGAAGCAGGCGCTGGACCTGCCGCTGGACCTGCGCGGCACGGCGTTCCAGCAACGGGTCTGGCAGACCCTGTGCCGGATCCCGCCCGGCGAAACGCGCTCGTATGCGCAATTGGCCGAAATGGTGGGCAATCCGCGCGCGATCCGGGCGGTTGCCCGGTCCTGCGCCGTGAACCCGGTGTCGCTCGCGGTGCCCTGCCATCGCGTGGTCGGCAGCGACGGCGACCTGACAGGGTATCGCTGGGGCGTGCCGCGCAAGCGGGACCTGCTGGCGCGGGAGCGGAAGGCCGCGCGGTGATCGGACAGGGCGCCCGCCCGCGCGCCTGCCCTTGACCGGAACGCGAATTGATCGCAAACGCTTGCCCAATGGCTGGTTCGCAACACCATGCCGAACGGCACCCGGGGAGGAGCCGACCACCGTTTCCGCCCCAGGCCCGTTTGCATGAGTGTCCAACCCCGCGCCCAAACCCACATTCCGGTCTGGCTGCCCAGCCTGCTGGGCTTCTTCATCGCCGCGGGACCGGCGGCGACCGACATGTACCTGCCGGCCTTCCCGGCGGTGGAGGCAACGTTCGGCACGGCGTCGGGCACGGCGCAGCTGACGCTGGCCGCCTGGTTCGCCGGGCTCGGCATCGGTCAGGTGACCCAGGGCACGCTGTCCGACCGGTTCGGCCGCCGCCGGCCGCTGATGCTGGGAACGGCCATCTTTGCCCTCGCGACCCTGGGCTGCGCGCTCGCGCCCTCTCTCGGCTGGCTCGCCATCTTCCGGGCGATCTCGGCCATCGGCGCCTCGGCCGGCATGGTGATCGGACGCGCGATCGTCCGCGACCTGGCGGACGGGCAGGCGGCGGCCATCATGATGTCGCGGCTGATGCTGGTGATGGGCGTGGCGCCGATCCTGGCGCCCAGCATCGGCGGCCTGATCCTGATCTTCGCCCATTGGCGGGTCATCTTCCTGTTGCTGGCGACCTATGGCGCGATCTGCAGCCTGCTGGCCTGGAAGGTGCTGCCGGAAACCCTGCCCGAGGAGCGCCGCATCCGGCTGGGCGTCTATGCCCAGATCAATCGCTATGCCTCGATCCTGGCGGAGCGGACATTCCTGGCACATGCCGTCATGGGCGCCTCCGGCACGTTCTGCATGTTCGCCTACCTCGCGGGATCGGCGCCGGTGTTCATCCAGGGCTATGGCCTCACGCCCTCGCAGTTCGCGCTGATCTTCGGCCTGTGTTCCTGCGGCCTGATCGCGGGATCGCAGATCAATGCCCGCCTGCTGCCGCGCTTCGGCCTGTCGTTCATGCTGCGGACCATCTCCCGCATTTCGCTGACCGCGACGACGACCCTGGTGATCCTGGCGTTCACCGGCGTGCACAACCTGGCGCTGATCATCGCGCCGATCTTCGTCGCGCTGAGTTGCCAGGGGTTCAGCAACGCCAATGCCTCGGTCGGCGCCCTGTCGCGTCACGCGCAGCATGCCGGCAGCGCCTCGGCGCTGATGGGTCTCGGCCAGTTCTCCCTCGGCGCATCCAGCGGCCTGCTGGTCGGGCTGCTGACCGACGGTACGCCGCGCGGCATGGCGGCCCTGATGATGTGCGGATCGCTGGGTGCGGTGATTGCGGATCTGTGCCGCCCGCGTTCATAGTAGCCGGTCCGCAGAATCGAGGTTTCGGGGATGAATCTGGTCATCGGCATTCCGGCATGCTCGTCTGAGGTGAACGAACGGCCCGTGCATCTGACCCCCGCCCGCTATGCCGCCGCGGTGATCGGCGGCGTCGAGGGCCTCCCCATCATGATCCCGCCCATGGGGCACGTTCAGCTGGACCTGCTGGACCGGATCGACGGGCTGCTGGTGCCCGGAAGTCCCAGCAACGTGCATCCCAGCCATTATGATGGTGGCCAGAGCGAGACGCCCGGCAAGCATGACGAGGAGCGGGACGCGACCACCCTTCCCCTGATCCGCGCGGCAATCGAACGCGGGCTGCCGGTGCTGGCGATCTGCCGCGGCATCCAGGAACTGAACGTCGCGCTGGGCGGCAGCCTGATCCAGCAGGTGCATGAAAAGCCCGGCAAGATGGATCATCGCGGCGGCCCCGGCACGCTGGACCAGAAATACGGGCCGAAGCACCCGGTCTCGGCCTGCGGCCTGCTCGCACGGATCGTGGGCGCGGGCGAGTTCATCGTGAATTCCCTGCACGGCCAGGCGATCGAGCGGCCGGCGGATGGGCTGGAGATCGAGGCGCTCGCGCCCGACGGCACGATCGAGGCCGTGTCCATGCCCTCCGCGCCCGGCTTCGTGCTGGGCCTGCAGTGGCATCCGGAATGGCGCTACGCGGAAAATCCGCAGAGCGTCGCAATCTTCCGCGCCTTCGGCGATGCCTGCCGGGGGCGGCAAGCGTCCTATCGAAAGGCAGCATGACATGGACCTGAAACTGGGGGGAAAGACCGTCCTGATCACAGGCGGCTCGAAGGGGATCGGACGGGCAACGGCCGAGGTGCTGGCCGGCGAGGGATGCAACGTGATCCTGGTCGCACGTGAACCGGGACCGCTGGAGGAAGCCGCCGCCGCGATCCGCGCGCGCCATCAGGTGAACGTGCGGGTGATCCCGGCCGACCTGTCCAGCGACGCCGCGGTCCGCAAGGTCGCGGCCGAGGCCGGCGAGCTGGACATCCTGGTGAACAATGCCGGCGCCATCCCGCCCGGCAGCCTGACGGCCATCGACGACGCCCGCTGGCGGCAGGCCTGGGACCTGAAGGTGTTCGGCTACATCTCGTTCTGCCGGGTGATCTACGCGCAGATGAAGGCGCGCGGAGCGGGCGTGATCATCAACGTGATCGGCGCCGCCGGCGAGAAATTTCCCACCAACTACATCGCCGGCGCGGCGGGCAACGCGTCGCTGATGGCATTCACCCGGGCGCTGGGCAAGGGCGCCCCGGCGGACGGGCTGCGCGTTGTGGCGATCAACCCCGGCCCGGTGGAAACCGACCGCCTGGTGATGCTGCGGCGGGCCGAGGCGCAGGAGAAGTTCGGCGATGCCGAACGCTGGCGGGAACTGACGGCGGGCATGCCGTTCGGGCGGGCCGCGACACCGGCCGAGATCGGCAACGCCGTGGCGTTCCTGGCAAGCCCGCTTTCCGGATACACGACGGGCACCGTTCTCACGATCGACGGCGGCGGCTGACGCGGGACAGGGCGCTGTCACCGTCGTCCGTTCCCGTCGCTGTCGGAGTTCCGGGACAGGGCGCCGCGACAGGAGCGCTGCTACAGGTAGCGGCCCCGTTCCAGGATCTCCAGCGTGTACTCGCGATAGGTCATGCCCAGTTCCTCGGCCCGGGCCAGCCGCCGCAGCGCGATCTCCCGCGGCGGCGTCTTCCACGCGCGCTTGTGCGCCTTGCGCCAGCAATAGGCCCGCCAGCCGGCCCCGGGATCCGGATCGAGCGGCGGGCCGCCATTATGGCCGATGCCGGGCGATGCGATCATGGCTGGACAACCGCGATGACATAGCGCGCCGGACCGGGTCCCGGACAGGCGAACCGTGACGGACCGAACAGGCGAAACCGCAGGCAATCCCCGGTGGCAAGGCGATGGGTGCGGCCATCCACCGTCAGGTCCAGGCGGCCGGCCAGCATCCACACATGCTGCTCCAGCCCCGCCACCGGCGGCGCGTCATAGGCGATGTCGGCGCCCGGCGGCAGTTCTCCGGCCAGCAGCTCCGCCCGATATCCCCGTGCGGGCGGCGAGACGATGCGACGGCAGAATCCCGTTTCGGGATCGCTCCACACCATCTGCGCCTGATGCGGGACCAGGCTGGGCGGGTCCGGCTCGACCTCGGCCAGCAGCCGCGACATCGTGTGTCCATACACCGCGCATAGACGTCCCAGCAGGGCGGCGGTGGGGGAGGTCTCGCCGCGCTCGATCCGCGACAGCGTCGCCCGGCTGATCCCGCTGCGTTCGGCCAGCACGTCGAGCGACCAGCCGCAACCCTGACGCAGCGCGGCAAGCCGGGCGGCGAGGCGTGCGTCAACCGAAGCCGACTCGATTCCCGAATCGGCCGCCGGCCGGGCATCCTGGTCGGAGGCGACGGCGTATCCCATATATGGGAGAATTTCCCATATGCAGCCCGGTGTCAACGATCGCGCGAGCGGCGATGGAGGAACATCCGATCGCCTCACGCGTCTTGATAACGGTATTGCATTAAGAACAGCGGAATCAAAAGAAGTTGTCCCGTGCTGGACGCGCGCCGTTCTCATCACGGCGGGAGTCTTTCCTGTGGTAAAAACACATGTTGCCGATGGCACGGTCGTGATGCGATCGTGCGGCCAGCGGAAAGGAGGCCACCCACTCCTGCAGATGGGCATCGTCAGCTTCGTCTTTTCTGATACGATCGCTTTCGGGCGTCCCGCTTGGGCGCCGTGAAGGAAAATGCCACGTGATCTCAGCTGCCGAGGTGCACCACCTGCTCGTTCAAAGCGTGGTGGACTATGCGATCTTCATGCTCGATCCCGAGGGCCGGGTGACAAGCTGGAATCCGGGGGCGGAGCGAATCAAGGGCTACACCCGCGAGGAAATCCTGGGGTCGCATTTCTCCCGCTTCTACCCGCCCGAGGAACTGGCGGCGGGCGTGCCGGCGCGGGCGCTGCGGATCGCCGCGGAAACAGGACGCTTCCATACCGAAGGCTGGCGCATCCGCAAGGACGGCAGCCGCTTCTGGGCCATGATCGTCATCGATCGTATCGACCAGGGCGGCAAGCTGCTCGGCTTTGCCAAGATCACCCGCGACATGACCGAGGAACGCGCGGCGCAGCTGGAGGCGCTGGAGAAGGAACGGCAGTTCCGCCTGCTGGTGCGGGGCGTGACCGACTACGCCATCTTCATGCTGACCCCGGATGGCTGCGTGTCGAACTGGAACACCGGCGCCGAACGGATCAAGGGATATACGGAACCGGAAATCCTTGGGGAGCACTTCTCCCGCTTCTACACCGAGGAGGATCGCGCCGCCGGCCTGCCGCGCAAGGCGCTGGAAACGGCACGCCGGGAAGGCCGCTATGAATCCGAAGGCTGGCGTGTCCGCAAGGACGGCAGCCGCTTCTGGGCCGGCGTGGTGCTGGACGCAATTGCCGACGACCAGGGTGAACTGATCGGCTTCGCCAAGATCACGCGCGACCTGACCGAGCGGCGTGAGGTGCAACTGGAACTGGAGAAGTCCCGCGAACAGCTTTTCCAATCGCAGAAGATGGAAGCCGTCGGCAATCTGACCGGCGGGCTCGCCCATGATTTCAACAACCTGCTGACCGGGATCTCCGGCAGCCTTGAACTCATGCGTGCCCGCCTCGCGCAGGGACGGATCAATGACCTGGAGCGCTACATCATCGCCGCCCAGGGTGCCGCCGCGCGGGCCGCGGCGCTGACGCACCGGCTGCTGGCCTTCGCACGCCGCCAGCGGCTGGACCCCAAGCTTGTCGACGCCAACAAGCTGGTCGCGGGCATGGAGGAGCTGATCCGCCGCACGATCGGTCCCTCGGTCGAGCTGGAAACGGTCCTCGCCGTCGGGCTGTGGCCGACGCTCTGCGACCCCAACCAGCTGGAAAACGCCCTGCTGAACCTGTGCATCAATGCACGGGACGCAATGCCGGACGGTGGCCGGCTGACGATCGAGACCACCAACTCCTGGCTTGACGACCGTGGCGCCGGACAGCGGGACATGCAGCCGGGCCAGTATGTCGCGATCTGTGTGACCGATACCGGCACCGGCATGCCGCCCGACATCGTGGAGCGGGTGTTCGACCCGTTCTTCACCACCAAGCCCACCGGACAGGGCACCGGGCTCGGCCTGTCGATGATCTATGGTTTCGCCAAGCAGTCGAACGGGCAGGTGCGGATCTATTCAGAGGTCGATGCCGGAACCACCGTGCGGATCCTGCTGCCGCGCCATCATGGCAGCGCGGTGGACGAGTCCCCGCAGGCGCCGCCAGTCACGCTGGATCGGGCCGTGGCGGGCGAGACCGTGCTGATCGTCGACGATGAGCCGAGCGTGCGGATGCTGGTGATGGAGGTGTTGCAGGAGCTGGGCTATGGCGCGATCGAGGCCGCCGATGGGTCGGAAGGGCTGAAGGCGCTGCGATCGGGCGCGCGCATCGACCTGCTCATCACGGATGTCGGCCTGCCCGGCGGCATGAACGGGCGCCAGTTGGCGGATGCCGGGCGCAGCATCCGCCCCGGCCTCAAGGTGTTGTTCATAACGGGCTATGCCGAGAATGCCGCCCTGCGCAACGGCCACCTGGAACCCGGCATGCACGTGCTGACCAAACCGTTCGCGATCGCGCACCTGGCTGCGCGCGTCAAGACGATCCTGACGCCGGACTGATCCGTCTCCGCGACGAGTTATGCCGCGCGCCGCAGGCAATCGACGCGCGTCATCTTCCGCTCGGGTTGGCGGTGTGCGACTTATCCATCCCACATTCGTCGGGGTTGGAAGGATACACGGAATGACCGCGAGACTTCTCACGCGAGGCCTCCTCGCCGCTGCGGCGATGCTGGCGCCGGCGGTTGCCATGGCCCATACGGGCAGCCATGCCGGCGGTCTGATGCACGGGTTCGCGCATCCGGTCTCGGGCTTCGACCATATCCTGGCGATGCTGATGGTCGGCGCCTTCGCCTGGCAGCTTGGCGGGCGGGCGCTGTGGCTGGTACCGGCGAGCTTCGTGACGCTGATGGCGGTGGGCGGGGCACTTGGCGCCGCCGGACTGGCAGTGCCGTTCGTGGAGATCGGGATCGCCCTGTCCGTCGTTGTGCTGGGCGCGGTCGTGGCGTTGGGTGTGCGGGCGCCCCTGGCAGCGGCGATGGCCGTGGTGGGCCTGTTCGCCCTGTTCCATGGACACGCGCATGGGGCCGAGATGCCGGCCGAAACAGGCGCTTTCGGCTATGCCGCCGGGTTCATGATCGCCACGGCCCTGTTGCACGTGGCGGGCATCAGCATCGGTGCGTTGACCGGTTCGGTCCATACCGGCCGGGCCGCGATCACGGTGCGCACCGCCGGCGGCATCGCGTCGGCGGCCGGGATTGGGCTGCTGTTCGGGCTGGTCTGATCCCGGCGGGTCGGCGCAGTGACCCGTTCAATGCGTGACGGCCGGCTGGCATCTGCCTGAATTCGCACGCCGCCGCCAAGCGGTCCCGCGTGCATGCCGGCTGTCCATCGAGCCGACCGGCCCGGCGGGCTGGACGGGGTGCGGCGGCGGGTTCGGCGGGACGCGCATGACCGGTGAGGCGCGCGTCCGGCGATCGCCGCGTCCGACGTCCAGTCAGAACATCGGCATGGTCGTGGACGTCCGGCGCCGGGTGGTGCGGGGCGGGCGGTCTTCGGCAAAGGTCTCGGCCAGCCACGCCGTCAGGGACTGCAGGTAGAACGGCTTGCGAAGATGCGGGACGCCGCGTGCTTCCAGCCACATCATCATCTCGCTGTCGCCGGTGCAGAGCAGGACCGGCAGCCCCGCCCGCTGGGCGAGGCGTGCGAGGTCCAGGCCGCTGCCGCCCGG
>JBFXDK010000169.1:0-9613 GCA_050181195.1 Acetobacteraceae bacterium
TCAGGCGGTAGGTGGTGAACACGTAGGGGAAACGCGGATCCGCGGGTTCGTGATACTCGTTGCCCGGTCGCGGCCAGGTCTTCGTCGCCGGATTGTATTGACGTTCATACAGCGCGTTGCGCACCGGACTTTCCAGCGGCTCGTAATGCGTGGGCAACGGCCCGTCCTTCAGTCCGGATGGCACGAACAGCAGCGATCGGCCATGCGGGATCATGATGAACGGATCGGCGCCGCTCAGCGCGTCCATGCCCTCGGGCTTCATGCTCCAGTCCGGCTCATAGTCCGGGCGCTTGCTCTTCACGAAGTCCGGCACGTCATCGCCCGACCATTCGCCCTTCGCCTCATCCCACCAGACCAGGCGCTTCGCTTCCGACCATGGCCGCCCCTGCGGATCAGCCGAGGCACGGTTGTACATTTCCCGCCGGTTGGCCGGCCAGGCGAAGGCCCAGCCGAGATGCGTCCCCGGCCCGTCCGGTCCGTCCGGCATGCGGGCGCGGGCCTGGTTGTGATCGGCCGAGGGTGTCACGCCGGCATACAGCCAGCCGCCACAGGCCGTGGAGCCGTCGTCCTTGAGTTCCTGGAAACTGCCGATCAGCTTCCTGTCGGCCCAGGTGCAGCCATTGATCTCCTGCAGCACCTGCAGCGCGTCCGGTTCCTGCTTCTCTCCACGCAGGCGGTAATCCCAGGTGAGGCACTGGATCGGACGGTCCTTCGGCTCCGCGCTGCCGGCATAGAGCTGCTTCAGCCGGTTTCCCAGATGCACCATGAACCAGAGGTCCGAGCGGTTGTCTCCCGGCGCGTCCAGCACCTTGTCATGCCACTGCACCAGCCGGCCGGTATTCGTCAGCGTGCCGTCCTTTTCCGCCGGGGCGCAGGCCGGCAGCAGGAATATCTCCGTGCCGATCTGGTCTGGCGAGAGTTCGCCACGCTGCACCAGGCGTCCCTTCTTCCAGAAGCTCGCGGTCTCGATCTCGAAACTGTCGCGCACCACCAGCCATTCCAGCCTGGACAGGCTGCGCTCCACCATGTCCGAGTTCACCGCGCCGACGGCGGGGTTCTGGCCGAACACGAACATGCCGCGCGTAACGCCGTCGCAGGTCGCCAGCGTGATCGGCAATTGCGAATGATCGCCCGTCATCTTCGGCAGGCAGTCATAACAGAAGTCGTTATCGGCGGTGGCGTCGTCGCCATACCAGGCTTTCAGCAGGCTGACGAAGTATTTCGGGAAATTGTGCCACCAGCCGGTGGGCACCTGCTCGCAGGTCAGCAGTTCCTGCAAAGACCCGTGCGGCTTGTTGGCGCTGGGTTGCGGCAGGTAGGTGGGCAGCATGTTGTAGAGCGTCGGGATATCCGTGCTGCCCTGGATGCTGCAATGCCCGCGCAGCGCCATCACGCCGCCGCCGGGACGTCCGGCATTGCCCAGCAGACCCTGCACGATGCAGGCCGCCCGGATGATCTGCACGCCGGTTTCGTGATGCGTCCAGCCCACGGCGTAGCAGAAGGCGCCGGTCTTGTCCGGGCCCGAATTCTTCGTCAGCGCCTCGCAGATCTTCAGGAACGTCTCCCGCGGGCAGCCGGTGATGCGCTCCACGGTCTCGGGCGTATAACGCGCGTAATGACGCTTCAGGATCTGGTAGACGCAGTTCGGGTGCTGCAGCGTGGGGTCCTCGGGCGGAGGACCATGCGTCCTGCGTGCGCCGAACAGGCTTTCCGTTGTACAGGAATCATGCCCGCTGTGATGTTCGGCCAGCGGCGAGGGCATCGGCTCGCCCCTGGGCTGCCAGGTTTCGACCTTGTAGGCGCCGGAATGCGGATTAAAGCCCGAGAATGTCCCGTCGGTCTCCTCGGGGTCCCGATACTCATCCGTGATGATCGTGGCGATGTTCGTGTAGGCCATCGCCCAGTCCTTGAACCACAGATCATTCTCCAGGATGTGGTGAACGATCCCGCCCAGGAAGGCGATGTCGGTGCCGGCGCGGATCGGCGCGTAGATGTCGGCGAGCGCCGAGGTGCGCGTGAATCGCGGGTCCACATGGATGATCGTCGCTCCCCGCTGCTTCGCCTGCATGACGAAGCGGAAGCCGATCGGATGGTTTTCCGCCATGTTGGAACCCATGACGACGATGCAGTCCGCATTCGCCAGGCTCCACAGCTGCATCGTGGCAGCGCCGCGTCCGAAGGAGGTACCCAGACTGGGCACCGAGGACGAGTGTCATATTCGGGCCTGGTTTTCGATCCCGACAACGCCCAGCCCGCCACCCAGCAGCTTCTTGATCAGGTAGTTTTCTTCGTTGTCCATCGTCGCACCGCCGATCGAGGCGATGCCGAGGGTCTGGTTGACGACAGTGCCGTCGGCCAGTTTGTGGGTGAAGGTTTCATCGCGCGTCTTCTTCGTCAGTTGCGCGATGCGCTCCATCGCCCAGTCCAGCGGCTTGTGTTCCCACCGGTCGGAATACGGCGCGCGATACATGACGTGGTTGATCCGCAGCGGGCTGGTCAGCAGCCCCAGCGTGCCGGCGCCCTTGGGACACAGCGTGCCCTGGTTGATCGGGCTGCGGGGATCGCCTTCGACATGGATCGGCTTGCCGTTCCTGGCATAGACCAGCTGCGCGCAGCCCACGGCGCAGAACGGACACACGCTGGTGCCGACAGTATCGGCTTCCTCCAGCCGCGGACGCAGGGTTTTCGACTGCGTGCTCCGGGCACCCTGGGCGTAAGGGCTTTCGCCGGCGAACTGCCGCGGCAGAGTCCAGTCCTGCAGGAACCCGCTGATCCGGTTCGCGACCGTCTGACGCATCCTGCTTGCCATGCGAAATCTCCTGTCGCGGCCCGTAACGCAGAGACTTGGACCGTGGTTTCAGGCCGGCCGCCGGCGCGGGGCAGCGTCGCCGGTCCGGCTGGGCGCCGCGGCGTCGGACGCACCGCACCGGGCAGCACCCGTCGTCGCCAGGTTGGTCGTCCGGTGCGATGCATCGACACCAGGAAAACGGTCGAACCACGCCGGCCGTTCGTCGGGAACGCCTGTCTCGATCAGGCTTTCGCCGGAAAGTGAGAGCGGCACGACAGGCCGTTCCGGTGTCCCGCGCCCCGCGACGGCTGTCCCACGCCCCGCGACCGCCGGGCCCGCAGGACGGGGTCGCGGGGCCGATGACCGACCCGGCATGCCCGGTCGGATGGGCACTGAGCAACGTCACGCAGGCCACGAGAGCGCCGCTGACGCGGGCCCCTGACGTCGCAAGGATGTGATGTCAGAATGACCACGCCGAACCCTATCGACCGGTCAGCGACGCCTCGGACGCCGATGCAGCCCCGCCATCGCCGCGTGTCAGGCGCGCAAAGGTCGCGCGCGTCAGTTCCCCGGTCTCGGGCAAACCATGGCGATCCTGGAACGTCCGCAATCCGCGCTCGGTCAGCTTTCCCGCGATGCCGTCGATGGCCCCGGCATACAGACCGCGTTCCTGCAGCACACGCTGCGCGCGCCGGATCTGATCGGGATCCGTCAGCACGACACGCGGCCGCTCGATCTCCGGCGCGCCCTCCATCGCCGCATCGGCTGGAGCGGCGCCGGTGGCCGCGGCATCCCGCGCGGTCTCGGCCGTTTGGGGTGAGGCGGATGCGCCATCGCTCCACTCCGCGACCGTCGGGCCGGACGATGCCGTCCCCGGTGCCTCGGAACCCGGCGCGGCCGGCGCGGACGCTGGCAACGCAGCCGACGCCGTTTCGCGCGATACCGTCCCGTTCGCGACCGGCCTCGCCGGGACAGCGTCGTCGGGCACCTGATTGGCCGGACCGCCGCTCGCGCCGGCGATCTGCCGGTTCGGTCCTGTTTCGCCCGCGTCCCGTGCATCTGCCGTGGTTTCCGGCGGTTGCGGCGCCGTGGTGCGCCCGGACAAAGGCGATGACACCATCGGCGCGGTCGAGACGGCCTGCGAACCGGAGACCGGGGCGTCGTCGGTTCGTGCGGTTTCAGCCGGCGTGGAATCCGCGGCAGATGTGGCCGGCGTTGCGCCTGTCCGCGCGATCTGCGTCGTCTGCGTGCGCGGGACGTCGCCCGCGATGGGGATGCCGGCGGCGGAACGGCAGGATTCCTCGCTGCCGGCGCATGCAGGCACCTGGTCCTGGACCCGCCATGGCCTCACCACCAGTAAGGCGGCGAACACACTCAAGCCCGCCGCGAAGAGCAGAATGATCCAAACAGGAACGCGCATGCCGCCTCCTGGGCGCCTCGGCCGGCGCCGACGCTTATTGAGTCCGTTATAGGAACAACCTCACTGTCGAACCTTCCAAGCTCGAAGCCGTCGATTACGGCCACTTGCTCGACAGTCAAAAACGATCGCAACAATTCTGAAAGAGTCTGGGAATGGACATGCAGCTTGGGTAGGGCTCGCCCGGAACACAATCGCTTCAGCCCGGGTTGGACATCGCAGATCATCCGGAACAAGTTTGCTATCGGACGATAAAATCGCGCTCGTTGCCTGTTTCAGATTCCGGCCGTTGGTCGCAGATTGCCCTATGCCGATCCTTCGACCCGCCCCGGCGCTATGGCCCGAAGCGGCCCGTCCGCGATCGATGGTTCACCCGGTTCCAGTCCGCCACGCGGCTGGGTTCGTGACCCGCCCAAGATCCCGTGGTCTGCGAGAACCGCCTGTCCCCCGATCGGGAAGCCTGACGCGCCTGCGCCGCCCGCCGGTGCCGGCCTTGCCGTTCGCGTCCAACGCAGGTAGCCTACGGTACTGATCAGTAGGCTGAGCGCGCGCTCGGTATCCGCCGGCGGATGGCGCCGGACCGGCGGGACGCGTGCCGCCTTGTGTGCGCCTTGAGGTGAGGGAAGACAAGATGCCAGATACGCAGGTCTTGGCGGAACGGCCGGTTCAGGATCGGGTCGCGGAATACGATGCGATCATCATCGGGGCCGGTATCTCCGGCATGTTCATGCTGTATCGTCTGCGCGAACTGGGCATGACGACACGGGTGTTCGAGGCCGGCACGGATGTCGGCGGCACCTGGTACTGGAACCGCTACCCTGGCGCCCGCTTCGATTCGGAAAGCTGGACCTATGGCTACTCCTTCTCGAAGGAGTTGATGCAGGAATGGGACTGGAAGGAGCATTTCTCGCCCCAGCCCGACACGCTGGAATACCTGAACTACGTCGCCAACAAGTTCGATCTGCGCCGCGACATGCAGTTCGACAGCACCGTCGCCGCCGCACACTGGGACGATGCCGCCGATCAGTGGACCGTGACGCTGGAAAGCGGACAGCAGGCGCGCGCACGATTCCTGTTCACCGCGATCGGCATCCTCTCGGCCCATACGCTGCCGGCGATCCCGGGACGGGACAGCTTCAAGGGTCCCGCCTATCATCCGGCGCGCTGGCCGCACACGCCGGTGGATTTCACCGGCAAGCGCGTCGGCATCATCGGCACCGGCGCCACCGCGATCCAGGCGATTCCGGAAATCGCCAAGCAGTGCCAGCACCTGACCGTCTTCCAGCGCCGCCCGAACTGGGCCGCGCCGCTGCACAATTCAAAGATCAGCAAGGAGGAGATGGCGGCGATCAAGGCGCGCTACGAGGAGATTTACGCGAAGTGCGCGACCACGCCCAGCTGGTTCATCCATACCGCGGATCCGCGCAAGACGCTGTCGGTGCCGCCCGAGGAGCGTGAGGCGTTCTGGGAGAAGCTGTATGCCGAGCCCGGCTTCGGCATCTGGATGGGCAATTTCCGCGACATCCTGATCGATGAGAAGGCCAACGCCGCGATCAGCGAATTCATCGCGAAGAAGATCCGCCAGCGGGTGAAGGACCCGAAGGTGGCCGAAAAGCTGATCCCCAGGGATCATGGCTTCGGCAGCCGCCGGGTGCCGCTGGAGAGCGGCTATTTCGAGGCCTATAACCGCGACAACGTCACGCTGGTCGATGTCATCAACGACGAGCAGATCGAATGCATCACGCCCAAGGGCGTCAAGACGTCGAAGCAGGAATACGAATTCGACATCATGGTCTACGCGACCGGGTTCGACGGCGTGACCGGTGCATTCGACCGTATCGACATCCGTGGCACGAACGGGCTGAAGCTGCGCGACGCCTGGGTGGATGGCCCGCGCACCTTCCTGGGCATGCTGGCCGAAGGCTTTCCCAACATGCTGATGGTGCTGGGTCCGCACACCGCGCGCGGCAACATCCCGCAGGCCATCGAACACAGCGTGCAATTCCAGACCGGCATGCTGCGCTTCATGCTGCAGCACAACTACACCCACGTCGAAACGCGGCCCGAGCAGGTGGCGGAATGGACGCAGACCGTGATCAAGGCGGCCGAACCGCTGCTGTCGTCAAAGGTCGATTCCTGGCAGACCGGCGTGAACCGCAACGTCGAAGGACGGCAGGTGCGCCGCGTGCTGGGTTACAACGGCAACGGGGTGCATTTCCGGCGCAAGACGGACGAGGTCGCGACAGGCGGCTACAAGGAATTCGTCTTCCGCTGACGCCCCGGACCCAGGCCTGCCCCGGCGCGCGGCGTTGTTTTGTCGCGTCCCCGGCGCGCGGGCCTTGTCGCGCCCCCGATGCGCGGGCCTTGTCGCGCCCCCGGCGCGCGGGCCTTTCGCGTCCCCGGCGCGCGGGCCTTGTCGCGCCCCCGACGCGCGGGCCTTGTCGCGCCCCCCTGCGCGCGGCCGGGGCTGGACGCCGCCGGCCGGTTGCCGAACACTGTCGCCGCGCCGCCCGCGGCCGGCCCCACGGCCCAAGGACAGCGCCGATCACGCGGCAATGGGACCGACGGCATGACTGTGAGCTTTGTTCATCACCGGATTTCCGTCGCGCCCCTGCGCTGGCAGGCCGTCGCCGAATGGCTGGCGTCCCGGCCGGAACGCCTCGCCGCGGCCGGCGGCGCGCTCTATGGTATCTGGCGCAACCAGATTGGCCGGCCGCGCGATGAGATCACCGCGATCACCGCCTGGTCAGGACCGGTCACCGCGGACGCGGCACAGGCGGCACTGACCGGCGGCGCCCCGGACGTGACGGCCGCAACGAGCGAGACGATGGTGCCGACCCTGCGGCCCGCCGATGCGCGCCCGCCCCAGCGGCAGGGCAACTACGCGTTCCGCTGGTTCGTCACACCCGAACAGGACTGGCAGGAATTCCTTGATCTCTGCGCGCAGGCCTGGCCCGGTTTCGAAGCGGCCTATGACTCGCAGGTGATCGGGCTTTGGCGCTGCACCGGCGATGCGTGCGGTCCTGCGATGGATGAACCGGCCGGCCTCGGCCGCCCCGGCCTGATTCGCAGCCTGCTGATGACCCGCAGACCCAACCTGGCCATGTGGGAACGATCGAAACTGCCGCAGGGCGAAGCCGAGACCGCGGTGCGTGAGACGCTCAGCCGGCGCTACGACCTGTGCACCTGGACAACCGTCTACACAACCACGCTGCTGACCGCGGCCGACACCGCCGACCAGGCGCGCTGGGCCTGACACCGAAGGCGATATCGTCCGGTCCGCGGGATGATCACCCTGCCTGTCCTCCCCGGCTTGTGTCCGGGGCGTGATGGCAGGGCGCCGCGTGCGCAACCGCCCTGCCGCGCCCCAGCAGAAGGCGGCTACCCGCCGTGGTCGAGTTTGCCTTCCGCCAGGCGGCGCAGCGCATCGCGTATCCTGCGGTCGATCACGATGCCCTCCTGCATCAGGCGCGCGCGCGTCCGGTAGCTGCGCTCCCCCGGAATGCGGATTTCCTCCACGCCCGCCTGGCGCGGCGTGGCCTTGATGGTTTCGATCCGCCGCGACACCTCGTGCCGGTAGTCCTCGGCCGGCATGAACAGGTCGGGCTTGAAGGCGATGAACAGATAGCCGCTGGCGCCGCCGTCCTGACGCGCCCCGGCGGACAGCGCGCCCAGCGCGTCCATCGCCAGCGCCAGGCCGAAGCCCTTGTAGCCGCCCTCGGATCCGCCGAAGGGCAGCAGCGTGCCGCGCCGCGCCTGGGCCGCATCCGTGGTCGGGTGACCATTGGGCCCGAGGGCAACGCCTTCGGGAATGGGAATGCCAAGACGCGCACGGAACTGCAGGTCGGTCGCCATGAACGCCGAGGTGCCCATGTCGATGACGAGCGGATCGCCGTCCGTTGGAAAGCCGAAGGCGATCGGGTTCGTGCCCAGTGCCGGACGCGCCCCGCCGAAAGGGGCCACGCTGGGCGGCGCCGCGACGGTGTGGATCACGACCAGGCCGGCGCGGGCGATCATCTCGCAGTAATAGGCGCTGCGCCCGGTCATCCAGGTGTTGGTGACGCTGACGATGGCCAACCCGTTCGCCTGTGCCCGCGCGATGGTCGCCTCGGAAGCCCGGTAGGCCACGATCATGCCATTGCTGTTGCCGCCATCCAGCAGCGCCGCCGCGCCCGTCTCCCGCACCACGGTGACGGGCCGCCGCGGCAGGCGGAAGTCCGCGGCATCGACGACGTTCAGCAGTTTTGGCAGGCCGGAATATTCATAGCCGCACAACGCCGCGTCCAGCACATGGTCCGTCAGGATGCGCGCGTCTTCCGCGTCATGGCCGGCGCCGCGCATCGCCGCCTCGCCGAGTGCCCGCGCTTCGTCAACCGTCATCCGGATGCGGTCTTCGCTGCTTCCGTCTGTCACGTTCGCATCCTCCGTCGTGTTGTTCGTCTCGTCGTCGGCTTTCGGGACCCCGCTCGCGATGGGACCGCCGCACGCGACTGCGCCTGGCAGCACGGGCAAGCCGCGCCGGCGGCGGTGGGGCGGGTCGCCACGGCATGCGGTCCGCGTCGATCAGGCAGTGGTAGCCTACAGCAGCCCCGGCACCAAGCGGGGCCGGCAGTTCCCGGCGAGTGCCATGCGATGGCTTCCCGCCTCGCTTTGGCCATCAGCGCGACGCCGCCGCCACGCCGCCCTGGCGCTCCTGCCTGGCAACGTCGCGTCGCAGCGCGGCAGGGCGGCGCGACGCAAGGCGTTCCGCGGCGTTTCCTAAGGGATGGATCAAGGGACAGCACATATGCGCAGCGGTTCGGCTTCGTTCAACGGTGTTTCGGGAACGGCGACCCGCCATGCCGGCGCGCGCACGCGCCTGGAGGCGATCGCCCGCCTGCTCGACAGCGCTTGGCACATTCCTGGAACCGGCATCCGCGTGGGGTTGGATCCCGTTCTGAACCTTATCCCTGGCGCCGGCCTTCTGGCCTCGAAGGGCGTGTCCGCGTACCTCATCTGGGAAGCGCATCGGCTCGGCGTTCCGTCCGGCACGCTGATGCGCATGATCGGCAATGTCGCCGTGGACGCCCTGATCAGCGTCGTTCCCCTGGCGGGCTGGATCGGCGACATCTTCTATCGCGCCAACCTCCGCAACATGAGGCTGCTGCGCAGGCATCTCGATCAACAGGCCGGATGAACAAGCAACGCGCCCGCGCGCCGGTTCAGCGGGACCGCGGCACCGCCGCGTCATCATAAAGATATGCATCGCGCCGAATCCGAGCGTAACGACAGCCATCCGGCATGCAACTGCGAGCACAGGCCGCGTTGGCCTGCCAGTCGATACCGCCGACTTCAGTCCATCTTCACCGAAACAGGAGGAACCATGCGTTCCCATCACCTTGCTGCGCTTGTCCTTGGACTGTCAGCCG
>JBFXDK010000170.1:0-7524 GCA_050181195.1 Acetobacteraceae bacterium
GTCCCCCTCGCCCCGGCACGCGCCCAAGCCGCGGCAGGACCGCCTGGCGCGGGAAGCCGCGGCCCTTCGCGCCAATCTGCGCAAGCGCAAGGAACAGGCCAGGGAACGCGCCTCCGCGAAGCAGGACCCCGACGGAGCGAACGATGGCTGAAGCGGCCGCCCGGACCATGACATCCGAGGCGTTCCTGCCCCGGACCATGCGGCAACCCGAGGGCGAGCGGTACGAACTCGCCGCCGGGGAAGTCGTCGCGATGGCGCCGGAGCGGGCCGCTCATGGGCGCGCCAAACTCGCCATGGCTTGCCGGGGCCGCCGAGGCAGCTGGCCTGCCCTGCGAGACCTATGTCGACGGCATGGCCGTGCAGGTCGATGCCGCGACGGTCTACGAACCGGACGTGCTGCTGCGCTGCGGCCCGCCCCTGCGGGACGACACGCTAGCGGTCACGGATCCCCTTATCGTGGTGGAGGTGCTATCTCCCTCCTCGCGCGCCCGCGACACGGGGGCGACGCTCGCCGATTACTTCCGGCTGCCGCCGGTCCGCCACTACCTCATCGTGCGGACCGAGGACCGGACGATCATCCATCACGCGCGGAACGCCGCCGGGACGATCCTGACCCGAATCCTCCGCGACGGCTCCCGGTTTCTCGACCCGCCCGGTATCACGCTGTCGGGGCTGTTCCCGCCGGCGGCGTGACCACCGGCACCCCGACCGGCCTCGCCTCCTTCTGCCGATCCAGCCACTGTGCGAAGCCCAGCAGCGCCAGGAACCCCACGCCCAGCAGCAGCGGGTCCAGCCACACGACCTGCCCCGGCCACAGCCGGAACGCGGCGGTCGCCCCCCATGACAGGAACAGACCCAGGCAGAAGATCTGCAGGCTGAACCGCCCGCCCGCCGCCATCCAGCGTCCAACGGTTCCGTGCATCCACCCCCGTTCCCGCGGCACCAGGCAGGATACCAGCCAGGCCAGCGACAGCGCATGCAGCAGGCGCAGCGGTGCCAGGTCGTTCTTGGCCCAGATCACGTCCAGGTCCGGCAACGGCGCGCCCCAGGGCAGGAACCCGTGCCAGCCCAGCCGCAGCCACAGGCCGAACACCACGATGGCGACGGCGCCCGCGGTCAGCCAGCGGGACGCTGGCAGCGCCTCACCCAGCAGCAGCGTCCGCCGGCCAAGCCAGGCGCCCAGCATGAACAGGATCTGCCAGGCGAACGGGTTGAAGCCCAGCGCGATGTCGGGCGCGATCTGCGGCGGATGCAGCCCGAACAGCCAGACCGAGGCGTAGAGACCAACCGGCACGGCCAGCGACCACGCTCCCGCCCGGGCCTCCAGCCAGGCGAACAGCGGCAGCGCCGCCATGCACCAGACGAAGACGGGCAGGATGTTGACGAACTCCGGCAGATAGAGCGTTGCCAGCGCGGCAGGTATTGCCTTCAGCGGGTCGGTCAGCATGAACCCCCAGCCCAGGCGTTCCAGTTCGCCGGGGAACAGGCCCGCCTTGCAGACCACGGCCAGCATCAGGCCGAACAGCACGAACATCAGCAGATGCGTGCGGTACAGGCCCACCGCGCGCTTCAGCATGTCCAGCGAGGCCGCGCCCCAGCCCTGCATCAGCGCCTTGCGGGCGAACACCGAGCCCAGCATGAACCCCGACAGGAACAGGAACTGCTCGCTGCTGTCGGACAGGCCCCAGGCCTTGTGGATCACCCAGGCGCCAACAAAGGACCCTTGGGCGTGGCTGGCGAAGATCGCGAGTTGCAGGAAGCCCCGGATGATGTCGACGCGCGTATCGCGCGGCGGACGAGGCAGCAGGGCGGGTCGGGCGTGGGTCATGCGGCACCGTCAGTGGCTGGTTCAGGTCAGTCCCGGTTCGGCCGCCAGCGTTACATCGCGTTTGCGGCAAAGCAGCGCGGTAGGCTAGACGGGTCCGCTGCCCGCCCCCATCCGGAGTCCCGAGCCGACATGCCCGTCCTGTCCGACCGATGGATCCGCCACATGGCACAGGCGCACGGGATGATCGAGCCGTTCGTCGAATCGCAGAAGCGGGACGGCGTGATCAGCTACGGCTTGTCCAGCTATGGCTATGACGCCCGCATCGCCGACGACTTCAAGATCTTCACCAACATCGATTCGGCGGTGATCGACCCCAAGGCCTTTGCGCCGACCAGCTTCGTGGACCGCAGGACGGATACCTGCATCATCCCGCCGAACAGTTTCGCGCTGGGGCACACGGTGGAGTATTTCCGCATCCCGCGTGACGTGCTGGTGATATGCCTGGGCAAGTCCACCTATGCCCGCTGCGGCATCATCGTGAACGTCACCCCGCTGGAGCCGGAATGGGAAGGACAGGTTACGATCGAAATCAGCAACACCACCCCCCTGCCCGCGCGCATCTACGCGCATGAGGGGATCTGCCAGTTCCTGTTCCTGCAGGGCAACGAGCCCTGCGAAACCAGCTATGCCGACAAGGCAGGCAAATACATGGGCCAGCGCGGCGTCGCGCTGCCGAGGATGTAACGCGCATGGATCGTATACGCATCCGCGGCGGACAGCCGCTGTCGGGCGAGATCGCCATCGGGGGCGCAAAGAACGCCGCCCTGCCGCTGATGGCCGCCGGCCTGCTCACCGCCGAACGGCTGGTGCTGTCCAATGTGCCCAGGCTCGCCGACATCCAGACGATGTCGCAGCTTCTGGCGCAGCACGGCATCGCGGTCGACCCGCTGGGCAATGCCGGGCGGATGCTGTCCCTGGGCGGCGCGATCACCAGCACCGAAGCGCCCTATGACATCGTGCGCAAGATGCGCGCCTCGGTCCTGGTGCTGGGGCCGCTGCTGGCGCGCGTGGGCGAGGCGCGGGTGTCGCTGCCCGGCGGCTGCGCCATCGGCACCCGTCCGGTGGACCTGCACCTGAAGGGGCTGGAGCAGATGGGCGCCCGGTTCAACCTGGACCAGGGCTATATCGACGGGCGCGTGGACGGGCGGCTCAGCGGCGCGACGGTCGTGTTCCCCTTCGTCTCGGTCGGCGCCACCGAGAACCTGCTGATGGCGGCCTCCCTGGCCGAGGGGCGGACCGTGCTGGCCAATGCCGCGCGGGAGCCGGAGATCGGCGACCTCGCGCAGTGCCTGAACGCCATGGGCGCGCGGATCGAGGGGATTGGCAGTGACAAGCTGACGATCGACGGCGTTCCCGCGCTGCATGGCGCCGAACACGCGATCATCCCCGACCGGATTGAAACCGGCAGCTATGCCTGCGCCGCCGCGATCTCGGGCGGGTCGGTTTTCCTGCGTCATGCACGCCTGGACCATCTGGGCGCCACGGTGCGCATCCTGCGGGAGGCGGGCGTGGAGATCGTGGAGCAGAACGAGGGGCTGCTGGTGAAGCGGCTGAACGGGCTGCATGGCGCGGATGTCATGACCGAACCCTATCCCGGCTTTCCCACCGACATGCAGGCGCAGTTCATGGCGTTGATGTCGGTGGCCGAGGGCGCGTCGATGGTGACCGAGACCATCTTCGAGAACCGCTTCATGCACGTGCCTGAACTCAACCGGATGGGCGCGCGGATCAACGTGCACGGGGCGTCCGCGATCGTGCGCGGGGTCGCGTCGCTGTCCGGGGCGCCGGTGATGGCGACGGACCTCCGCGCCTCGTTGTCGCTGATCCTGGCGGGGCTGGCGGCGAAGGGGGAAACGGTGGTGAACCGGGTCTATCACCTCGATCGCGGCTATGAGGCGGTGGAGCAGAAGCTGGCGGCCTGCGGCGCGGACATCGAGCGGATCGAGGGGTAGGGGCGGACGGACAGCCGGCAGGCCCCGCCCCTAGCGTCCCCCGGCCACGGACAGCGTCGTGCCCGTGATGTAGCTCGCCTCGTCGGACGCCAGGAACAGCACCGCATCCGCGATCTCCCGCGGCTGGCCGATCCTGCGCATCGGCACGATGCGGTGCGGGCTGAACTCGCTGGTCTGGCGCATCTCCTCGAATGCCTGCGCCGTGCGCTCCGTCTCGATCGGACCCGGCGCCACCGCGTTGATCCGGATCCCGCTATCGGCCAGTTCCAGCGCCGCGTCGCGGATGAAGCCGTGCACCCCCGCCTTGGCCGCCGAATAGGCCGCCCCGCCGGTGTGATGCGCGGTCCAGGGCGTTCCCTCCCTGGCACCCGACGACATGCAGACGATCGCCCCCGACTGCTGCGGCATCATCATCCGCAACGCCGCCCGCGTGCACAGGAACACGGACCGCAGGTTCAGCCGGAGCGTGAAGTCCCACGTCTCGGCCGTCATCTCCCAGAGCTTCTGGTTGCGCGACCCGCCAACGTTGTTCACCAGCACATCGACCCGGCCATGGGCCGAGGCCACCTGGGCGAACACGGCGTCCACCGAAGCCTCGTCCGTCACGTCCGCATGGATGCACAGCGGCACCGCCCCGGGCAGGCGCGACGCCGTGTCGGCCAGGCGTCCTTCGTCGAGGTCCACCAGCACCAGCGTCGCTTCCTCCTCGGCGAACTTGCGGGCGATGGCTGCGCCGATCCCCTGCGCCGCACCGGTCACCACGACGACCTTCCCTGACATGCGAGCCATGCGATGATCCTTTCCTCGTGCGGCCGCTGCCGGCCGTCAATTGATGTTCGCGCCGCCGTCGACGTCGATCACCTCGCCGGTCATGAACAGCGGATGCGCGGTGGCCAGGAAGCCGACGACCACGGCGATGTCCTCGGGCGTGCCGACGCGCCCCAGCGGCGTCGCCGCCGCGATCCGCTCCATGTTCCCCTCGAACGCCGCCCGCGTGCGATCGGTCAGGATCGAGCCGGGGCAGACCGCATTGACCAGGATCCTTGGGGCGAATTCGCGCGCCAGGCTGCGCGTCAGGCCCAGCACGCCCGCCTTGGCGGCGGCATAGGCGAAGCGGCTTGCCGCCTGCGGGCTGCCGCCGGTATTGGCGGCGACCGAGGAAATATTGACGATCCGCCCGCCTTCGCCTTCCAGCATCCGGGGCGCGACCGCCTGGGACCAGATGAACACGCTCTTCAGGTTCACGGCCATGCCGCGGTCCCACTGTTCCTCGGTGATGTCCGCAATGCGGTGCGGCTGCACCATCGCCGCGTTGTTCACCAGCACGTCGATCCGGCCGCAACGTTGCGTAATCTCGTCCACTGTCGCGCGGACTCGGGCGTAGTCCGAGACGTCCAGGACGAACGGATGCGCCTTCGCCCCCGCCGCCTCGACCAGTGCCACAGTCTTCCGCAATTCCGGTTCCAGCAGATCGACGACAACGACATCGTGCTCGGCACCGGCCAGTCTCAGGGCGATGGCGCGTCCGATGCCGCGCGCCGCGCCGGTTACAATCGCAACCTTCCTGGACTGTGCCGGCATAAGCGCTCCCCCGGTCTGACACGCCCCCGAACGGATCGCGACGCGCGACACCGTGTCGGCCCGCGTCCGCCGCGACAAACGGAACCGGCTACGAAACCATTGCCGCGATCCCGATCCCGTCCGCACCAAGGCTCGCATGCCCGTCGCACCCGAGTCCAGGGCGCCACGTCCCGCCACGAAGGTCCGGCCAGGCCTGCGCATCGTCCGCCCGTTGGCCTGATCCGCCGGCGTGGACGCAACCTGTCATGCGGATCGCACGCTGATACTGCCGAGGCGCTGCCCGTCTGCTAGCGTGGCCGCCAGACAGTCACCGGAGAACACCATGCGCATCGACGCCATCGCCATCGGCAAGAACCCGCCCGAGGACGTCAACGTCATCATCGAGGTCGGCATTGGCGGCGAACCCATCAAATACGAAATGGACAAGGATGCGGGCACGCTGGTGGTGGACCGGTTCCTCTACACACCCATGCGCTACCCGGGGAATTACGGCTTCGTGCCGCATACGCTGTCCGAGGACGGGGATCCGATCGATGTGCTGGTGGCCAACACCCGCCCGATCATCCCGGGCGCGGTGATCAATGTCCGCCCGGTCGGCGTCTTGAAGATGCAGGACGAGTCCGGCGGCGACGAGAAGATCATCGCGGTGCCCTCGCCGAAACTGACGCAGCGCTACGTCAACGTGCACAGCTACACGGATCTGCCGAGGATCACACTGGAGCAGATCCAGCACTTCTTCGAGCACTACAAGGACCTGGAACCCGGCAAATGGGTGAAAATGCTGGGATGGGGCGACGCGGCCGAGGCGCGGGCCTTGATCATGCAAGCGGTGGAGCGGAACCGGCGGGAGAAAGGTGATCACTGATCGCATGAGCATGGCGGCGCCGCGGTTCGCTGCCCGCCCGGGCCATGGCCCGACGATGAGCGGGTTCTCCGCCCACTGGCTCGCGCTGCGCGAACCGGTCGATGCCCGGTCCCGTGATCCCGGCCTGCTGGGCATGGTACGCGACGTGTTCAGCGGGCACGCCATGATTCGCATCGTCGACCTCGGCTGCGGCACCGGGGCCAGCCTGCGCGCGCTGGCACCGCATCTGGGCGCTCGGCAGGACTGGACGCTGATCGACCACGATCCCGTCCTGCTCGACGCCGCGCGCGCCGCTCTCGCGGCCTGGGCCGACACGGCGACGCCGCGGCAGGATGGCCTGGTGCTGGTCCGCGCGGGCCAGACGATCACCGTCCGCTGCCGTTCCGTCGACCTGGCGCGGAACCTGGATGACGCCCTGACCGGTGGTTCCGATCTCGTGACCGCATCGGCGTTCTTCGACCTTGTCTCGGCCGGCTTCATCCAGGCCTTCGCGACGGCCGCCGCGAAGCGCGGGGCGGCGGTATATGCGACATTGACCTATGACGGCGTTCAGGCCTGGGAACCGCCGCACCCCGGCGACACGGCCATCCAGGCCGCCTTCAACGCGCATCAGGGATCGGACAAGGGGTTCGGCCCCGCCGCGGGGCCGGTGGCACCGGCCCTGCTTGCGGATACGCTGGCCGCCTCCGGATTCCAGGTGATCTGCCGCGACTCCCCCTGGCACCTCGGCGCCGGCGATATCGACCTGCTGCGGATGCTGCTGTCAGGCGTTGCCGATGCGGTGGCGGAAACCGGCCGGGTCGATCCGGCAATCCTTGCGCGGTGGCGCGACGTTCGCCGTCATGCCGGACGGATCGGCCATATCGACACGCTCGCCCTGCCCTCGCGCCTTGCGGCCGTGATCAGGCCCGGTCCCGGCGCGCCAGACGCGGTATCATCCGGCTGAGCACATTGTCCTTGCGAATGAAATAATGGAACAGCGCCGCGGCCACATGCAGGCCGATCAGGCCGCCAAGGACAAGAGCGATCGAGCGGTGGATGAATAGCACCACCTCGGCCGTGGCATTGTCGGGCGACACGACGGCGGGCAGGCTGAACAAGCCGTAGATCTGCAGCGCGGGATACAACTGCACACCGAACCAGCCCAGCACCGGCACGCTGAGCAGCAACGCATACATCGCCCCGTGCGTGACCGTGCTGGCCGCAACCTGCCACGGCGCCAGCGTCGGGTCCTGCGGCGGCGGTCCATGCGCGATCCGGTAGGCCAGGCGCGCCGCCACCACGAAGAACAGCACGAA
>JBFXDK010000170.1:7624-9239 GCA_050181195.1 Acetobacteraceae bacterium
CCCTTGCGCACCTGGTCCATCGCCTCCTCGTCCGTCTCGGCGCAATGCATGTTCACGACCAGGCGCCAGTCATCGCGCTTCAGCGTCCTGCTGTATTTCGACGCCTCGGCTTCCGCCATGCGCCAGTACTCGGCCAGCTTTTCCGACCCGCCCGGCAGGCCGGCGCCCAAGGACAGCAGCCCGACGCCATGCTTGCCCGCGGCGAGCGCGCCCGACGGCGTGGTGGCGGAGGCGACCGCGATCGGGAAGCCGCCCTTGGTGTAGGGCTTCAGATGCAGGCGTGCCTCGCGCAGCTCGAACCAGTCGGTCTTCAGGGTGACGGGCTCGTCGCAGGCCAGCAGCCGCATGATCGCGCCCAGCGATTCATCCATCCGCGTCCGCTGCGCTTCGGCCGCGATCCCCATCATGTAGGCGTCGGACACCAGCGCGCCCGGCCCCACGCCCAGCATCGCCCGCCCGCGGGTCATGTGGTCCAGCTGCACGAAACGCTGCGCGACCATCAGGGGATGATGATACGGCAGGCTGGTGACGCCCGACCCCAGCATGATCCGGCGCGTGCGTTCGGCGGCAATGCCGATGACGATCTCGGGCGCGGCGATGATTTCCCATCCGGCCGAGTGATGCTCGCCGATCCAGGCCTCATCGTAGCCGAGCTCGTCCAGCCACTGGATCAATTCCAGGTCGCGGCCGAGGGCCAGTGTGGGGTTGTCGCCAACGCGATGGAACGGCGCCAGGAAGATGCCGAACCGCAATCCGTCGTGAGCCATCTTAATCCTCCCGCAGGACCTGCCTGCCCTGCGGAAAGCTTTACAGACTCAAGACTGCGCTGGGGAGGGCGCGATGCGCTGTGGGGACGCAAAAAACCAGTGTTGCAGCCGCTTCAGGAGCGGCGGTTGGCCAGTTCCACCTCGACAAGGCGCGTCTGAACGGCCGGACCGTCTTCCCACGCGTTCGCGCCGGGCACCAGCGTGGGCATCGGGATATCCGCCCGGTCGCGGCGGCGGCCGTCCGAGGAAATGCCGACGCGCCGATCCCGCTGGCGCAGCAGATCCGCGTTCACCTGGCCATCCCTGGTGAAGCCCATCATCAGCTGCGGCAGGCCCATCGGCAGGTCGTCGCGGTCGATCTGCCAGGTGTGCCAGGTCTTGCCGTAGGTCGTCACGATGTCGCGCAGCGCCGCGCGCTCCGCCAGCTCCGGCAGGCCGGGCGCAAGCAGCTCGCCCGATTTCACCTCGTAGTGATGGCTGTGCCAGAGCCGCTTTTCCTCCTCCGGGAACGATCGGAACAGGCGTTCACTGACGATGTATTCGATGCCGATCAGCCGGGCATCCCGCGTATTGGCATCGTAGATCACGCACTGGTGGAAGTCATGGTTCAGGTGCGTGCAGAAATGATGCGCTTCCACCTGCCGCCCCATGTCGTCGGCGTAGAAATGGAAACCGTTGAGGTAGACGCTCATCGCGTCCACCGGCGCCTTATCCTGCATCACATGGGCGCCGGTGTGCAGCACATGGTCCTTCATCGACATCGGATGCCCGGGCGTGGCCTGCCGCGGCGCGCTGCCCGGGTTGCCGCCCGAGGACAGCATGCGCGGCAGCACCGAGGCCGCGACGCC
>JBFXDK010000171.1:0-9222 GCA_050181195.1 Acetobacteraceae bacterium
GCCGGGCGTTGCCTTTCCCGTCCGATGGTGTCAGCGCATGCCGACCATCTTGTCCCACTCCGTGACAAACTGGCGGTGGGTCTTCAGGAACGCGGTCCAGTCCTGCGGGGACAGCAGCTTGAAGGACGTGATGGGATCACCTCCCGCCGGCGGCGGCACATCCGTGCGAACCGAATAGAGCGAGGTTGCCTTCACATAGGCGGTCTGGCCCGGCACGCCGGTCAACCAGTCCATGAACAGTTTGGCGGCCTCGGGATGCGGTGCCTGATCGACCACGCCGGTTATGGTCGGGGCGGCCGACGATCCTTCCGTGGGGCTGACATAGGCGATCGGTGCGCCTTTGGCCTTGAACTGCAGATACCCGGAATATTGGGCGGTGTGGATGATCTTGTCCTGACCGTTCACGGTCCGGTCGAACTGCTGGACATAGGAGTCAAACGCCCGAGGCTGCTGTTCCGCCAGTTCCTTGAAGTAATTGTCGCCGAGCGCCTGCTTCAGCACATACCATGTCAGGTGCTGCAGACCCGAGTTGGATACCTTGACGTTGATCGACCCTTTCCACTTCGGATCGAGGACGTCCTTCCAGCTCTTCGGCGCCTCCTGCGGCGATACAAGATTGGGGTTATAGGCGATGCCGGCGACGATCACGCCGCACCAGATCCAGTTGCCTTCCGGGGTACTCCGGTGCTCCGCCTTGAAGGCGCCCAGTTCCGGCGAGACATAGTTCATCCAGCCGCCGCGCTTCTGGAAATCCAGGACGAAGGTCATATCCGTCAGCGTCAGGACGTCCGGCTGGTACACCTTGGCCTGCCGCTCCGCCATCAGCTTGGCGTACAGGGCGCCGGTCTGCAGGCGCAGGTAAGTCACCTTGATGTTGGGAAACGCGGTCATGAACGCTTGGGCGAGGTTCGCCTGATTGGTTTCCGGGTCAGGGGAATACAGCGTCAGCGCGCCTTCCTTCTCCGCCGCCGCCACATCGGCGCAGGTCTTGAAGCCGTTCACCTCGCGCGGGTTCGCGCAGGCGGCGGCATTGGCGGTGTGCGCTGCGAAGATGGCCGTCGCCGCGAGCGCGGTTAATTTAACAAGACCCATCTGATTCTCCTTATCTCCGCACAGGTTAACGGCTGGACAGGCACGCTGGAAGGGCAGGAATTCTCCGATTGTGCAGCTTGTCGGCTTGACCAGGCCCGCTCGACGGGCGTTCTGGGACAGGCGTTCGGGCGAGCGCCCATCGGACCGAACCTGGGTGGCCAAAGCCGATCCAGCCGACAGACCCGGCCATTGCCCGTGTCTCAGCGGAGGTATCCGGAAGCCGCCGCGCCGCAGCCCGGCCAGCCGGATCGGTCCGCCGGCGGCCTGGGCGGCGCGCAATCTTGTGCCGGCGCCCGTGCTCGCCTAGCGTCCCCGGCGGGAACAGCTCCGAGGGCAGCGACATGGTGAAGATCCTGGTCATCCACGGCGCCGGCATGAACATGCGCGGCAAGGTCCAGACCGAAATCTTTGGCAAGATGACCCTGCCCGAGTATGACCAGCATATCCGGTCCTATGCCGAGGAACTCGGGGTGGAGATCGAAATCTTCCACTCGAATATCGAAGGCGAGGTGGTGAACCGTCTCTACGCCGCCAATGATGAAGCCTTCGACGCCGCGCTGTTCAACCCGGCCGGTTTCTCCCGCGGCTATCCGGCGCTGACGGCAGCGATCAGCCAGGTGAAGTTCCCGACGATCGAGGTGCATATCAGCAACCCCGTCCGCCGCGGCCCGGTGTCCGACACGGCGCAGGTCAGCCAGGGCATGGTCACCGGCTTCGGCGTCGCCGGCTACTACCTTGCGCTTCGCGGCGTGCGCGACCTGGTTGCGAAGAAGTAGCGCACCCGGGCGGGGCAGACCCTTCCGAACGCGGTCCCGCCCGTCAACGCCGAATTGGACCTGACCGCACTCCCTTGTTCCGCTGTACGGATCGCAGGCAAGGGAAGGGGAGGTGGGCCATGTCCGTCACGACACAGCAGAAAGTGGAACGGCTGCGCGCCCTGCACGCCGCGCCTGGCACGTTCGTCATTGCCAACGCCTGGGACGCCGGCTCTGCCCGCATCCTGGCCGGGCTCGGCTTCCCCGCGCTGGCCACGTCGTCAGGCGCCAGCGCCGGGGTTCTTGGCCGGCGCGACGGGCGGGTGACGCGCCAGGAAGCGATGGACCACGCGAGGGCAATCGTGGCCGCGACCGATCTGCCGGTGTCCGCCGACCTGGAAAAGGGGTTCGGCGACGCGCCGGAAGACGCAGCCGAGACGATCCGCCAGGCTGCCGCGGTCGGCCTCGCCGGCGGGTCGATCGAGGACGCCTCGGGTGATCCCGCGAAGCCGATCTACGACAGGACGCATGCGGTCGAACGGATCGCCGCCGCCGTGGCGGCAGCGCGCGCCGCACCGGCCGGATTCGTGCTGACGGGCCGGACCGAGAACTACCTGCGCGGCAATCCCAACCTGGATGACACGATCGGCCGGCTGATCGCATTCCAGGATGCCGGCGCGGATGTGCTGATGGCGCCGGGCCTGCCGGACCTCGACTCGGTGCGGGCGGTGTGTTCCGCGCTGTCGAAGCCGTTCAACTTCATGGCCGGCATCCGCGGCAAGTCGTTCACGGTCGCGGCGTTGTCGGAAGCCGGCGTGAAACGGGTCAGCCTGGCAACGTCGCTGTATCGCGTGGCGATGACGGGTCTGGTGACGGCCGCGACCGAGGTGCGGGACCACGGCACGTTCGGCTACCTGGACGCGTCCATGACCGCCGCCGAGTCGAACGCCTTCATGGAAAGCTGACCCCGCCGCGCCGCGATGCGGTCATGGCGAAGCTGAACAGCCGCTCCTTCCCCAGCAGGAACACGCGCCCGCCGCGGGGAAACAGGGAGGCGATGGCCGGGTCGGAGACGTCCAGCCCCCCTGTATATGTACCGAACGCCGGCATCATCACCCGCTGGGTGCCGGCCACGAAGCAGGGGCGGCTGACATGGCCGCCACGGGCGGGGACCGAGGCCTTGGGGTGGTGGTGCCCCACAATCTCCACCTCGGTCGCCTTCGCCAGGGCCTGGTGGCGGAACGTGATCGGGTCGGTCGCGAATTCCGTGACCCAGTCGCCGCCAACGCCCTCGGGCGGGGTCGGGTCGTGGTTGCCCTGCACCCAGATGAACCGGTGCGCCTCGGTCATCGCGTTCAGCCGCGCGCGTTCCGGGCGGGGCAGGCGGCCGGCGCCCTGGGCATCATGGAACGAATCCCCCAGGGTCACCACGATGCGCGGCGTCCAGCGCCGGAGCAGCGCGGCCAGGCGGTCCAGCGTCGCCTTGGTGTCCCACGGCGGCAGCAGCATCCCCTTGCGCGCAAACGACGAACCTTTCTCCAGATGCAGGTCGGACACGACCAGCATCCCGGTCGCCGGCCAGAACAGGGCGCCAGCGGGGTCCAGCATCAGGCGCTCGCCCGCCAGATGGATGGGCGCGGCCGTCATGCGAACAGGTCCCGCTGCGCCGGGCGGGACGGGCGGCGGACCCGGACGGCGGACCGGTCCGGTTCCCCGCGATGGGGCGGTTCGGCTTCCCCGGTCGCCTCCGCGATGATCGCCTCGGCTTCCGCCAGCAGGGCCTCCTCGTCCTGGTCCGTCCGCACGCTTTCCCGCCCGATTTCCAGCAGCACGGGGACAGCCAGAGGCGACACCCGCGACAACACCATGTGCACGATCCGCCCCTTCACGCGTTGCAGCATCCCCGCGATGCGCCCGACATCGATCAGCCCGCTCGCGGCGTCCTCCCGCGTGGCGCGCAACAGGATGTGGTCCGGCTGATGGCGGCGCAGGACGTCATAGATCAGGTCGCTGTTCACCGTCACCTGCCGGCGGTTCTTCTCCGCCCCCGGATGGTGGCGCTGGATCAGGCCGGCGATCACCGCGACATTGCGGAACGTCCGCTTGAGCATGGAGCTTTCCGCCAGCCAGGATTCCAGGTCGTCCCCCAGCATGTCCTGGTCGAACAAATCGGCGATCCCGGCCGGTTCGTGCGCCGACCACACGCCCAGCACGTAATCGGTCGCGACGAAGCCCAACGGCGCGAATCCGGCCCGCTCCATCCGCCGCGTCAGCAGCATGCCCAGGGTCTGGTGCGCGTTACGACCCTCGAAGCAATAGGCGACCAGGTACCACCGCCCGCCGCGCGGGAAGGTTTCCACCAGCAGATCGCCCCGGCCGGGCAGGCGGGAGACATGACGCTGCAGCCGCAGCCATTCCTGCACCGGCTCGGGGAACAGGTGCCAGCGCGTGCGGTCCTGCAGCAGACCGCGCACCCGATCCGCCAGGTTCGTGGTCAGCGGCAGCCGCCCGCCCGCATAGGCCGGCACCATCGGGTCGCCCGTGCCGCCCTCGGCGCATTCGATCGCCATCTCATGCAGGCGCAGGAACCGCAGCAGCCGGCCCGCGAACATGAACGTGTCCCCGGGACGGAGCAGGTTGACGAAATACTCCTCGATCTCCCCCAGCACGGTCCCGATCCGCCGCTTGCCCACCAGCCGCACCTTGAGCATCGGCGCCTCGACGATCGTGCCGATGTTCATCCGGTGCTGCGCGGCGATACGCGCGGACCGGACATGCAGCCGCCCCTCGCTGTCGCGGAACAGCTTGCGCCATTGCTCATAGGCGGCCAGCGCATAGCCGCCATCCTCGACGAAGCGCAGGACATCGTCGAAATCCTTCCGCGTCAGCTCTGCGTAGGGCGCGGCCGTCCGCACCTCGGCGTAGACATCGTCCGGCAGGAACGGCGCGGCGCAGGCCAGCCCCAGCAGATGCTGCGCCAGCACGTCCAGCCCGCCCGGGCGCGGCGGATCACCGTCCAGTTCGCGCGCCTCCACCCCCAGCATGGCCGCCTCGCATTCCAGGACCTCGAACCGGTTGGCGGGGACCAGGATGGCGCGGGACGCCTCGTCCATCCGGTGGTTCGCGCGCCCCACCCGTTGCAGCAACCGGGAAATCCCCTTGGGTGCGCCGACCTGGATCACCTGGTCCACCCCGCCCCAGTCGATTCCCAGGTCCAGCGAGGACGTCGCCACCACCGCCCGCAGCCGGCCCTCGGCCATCGCCGCTTCCACCTTCCGGCGCTGCGCGACCTCCAGCGAGCCGTGATGCAGGGCGATCGGCAGCGTCGTCTCATTCAGCTTCCACAGCGCCTGGAACATCAGCTCGGCCTGGGCGCGGGTGTTGACGAACACGATCGTCATCCCAGCCTGGCGGATATGCGCCATCACCTGCGGCGCCGCCTCCAGCCCCATGTGCCCGGACCAGGAAAGCCGCCCTTCCGGCAGGGTCATGGACAAGGCGGGCGGCGCGCCGTCCCGCACCGCGATCACCCGGGTCGCGCCGGCATACGCCTGGATCGCCGCCGGATGCGCCACGGTCGCCGACAGCCCGACCCGCCGCAGGGCAGGGGCCAGCGCGCCCAGGCGGGCGACGCACAGGGCCAACTGGTCGCCGCGCTTGGTGCCGGCCAGCGCATGAACCTCATCCATCACCACGCAGCGCAGGCCCGCGAACAACGCGGGCGAATCGGGCAGCGACAGCAGCACCGCCAGGCTCTCGGGCGTCGTCAGCAGGATGTTCGGCGGCTCCGCCCGCTGCCTTGCACGGCGGTTGGCGGGCGTGTCGCCGGTGCGGGATTCGATGGTGATGGGCAGGCGCATCTGCTCGACCGGCCGCATCAGGTTGCGCGCGATGTCGGTCGCCAGCGCCTTCAGCGGACTGATATAGATGGTGTGCAGCCCGGACCGGGGCGCACTGGCGAGATCCACCAGCGTCGGCAGGAACCCCGCCAGCGTCTTGCCGCCCCCCGTCGGCGCGATCAGCAGCACGCTCTCGCCGGCCCGTTCGGCGTCCAGCATCGCCATCTGGTGCGGCCGCGGCGCCCAGCCCTGTCCGGCGAACCAGCCAGCGAATGGTTCCGGTAATGTTCCTGCCATGCGGTCAGGTAAGCATAGTGTTTAGTTGCTGCGCCACCCTTCCCAGCACATCGTCCCAGTCGCCCGGGCTCCGCTGGCGGAACAGCCAGAACGTGGGATACCACGGGCTGTCATCGCGCCCCAGCATCCAGCGCCAGTCCGGCATCGCGGGCAGCAGCAGCCAGACCGGCCAGCCCAGCGCCCCCGCGAGATGCGCGACCGAGGTGTCCACCGAGATCACCACGTCCATCAGTGAAACCAGGGCGGCGGTGTCGGCGAAATCCGGCATCAGCAGGCTGTGGTCGCGCACATGCGGCAGCGATGCCAGGACCGGCTTGTCGTCCTGCCGCACGGCGGCCTGCAGCACATGGAACTCGTACCCGTCCCGTGGGGCGAGCAGGCGTGCGAACCGGCCGAGGGGAATGGTCCGGCGGCGGTCGTCGCGATGGGCGGGATTGCCGGACCAGACGACACCGATCCGCAACCCCCGGCGCGGACCCAGATGCGCCCGCCACTTGAAGACAAGCGCATCCTGCGCGGCGAGGTAGGGAACGGACGCCGGAATGCTGTCCAGATCGGTGCCGAAGATCAGGGGCAGGCTCAGCAGCGGGCAGTGCAGATCGGCATGCGGCAGCGTCTGGCCGCGTTCCAGCACAAGCTGCGCCCCGGTCAGCCCGGCCATCAGCCGGCCGAGGCCGCGATGCACTTCCAGGATGACGCGCGCGCCACGCTGCGCGACCAGGGGCACATAGCGCGCGAACTGGATCGCATCGCCGAAGCCTTGTTCCGCGTGCAGCAGGATCGTGCGGCCGGCGATCGGCTCGCCCTGCCATTGCGGGCAGGCGAAGTCCCGTCGCAGGCCCTGGCCTTTCTCGGTGCGGTAGCGCGCCTCGTATTTCGGCCAGGCCTCGCGGAAGCGGCCCTGGCGCAACAGCCAGATCGCTTCGGTCTCCTCGGCTTCGGGCAGGGTTGGGTCCAGCCGCAGCGCCGCCCGGATATGGCGGATCGCGTCCTCATCCCGTCCCAGCGCGAACAGCGCCGCTGCCAGGTCGTTGTTGGCCCTGGCATGGTTGGGATCGATCAGGATCGACCGGCGCAGCGCGTGTTCCGCGTCCTGGTAGCGGGACAGCCGGTACTGCGCATGGCCGAGCAGATAGTGGAGTTCGGGGTTTGCGGGTTCGGTGGCGAGGGCGAGTTTCGCCAGGGCTTCGGCCTGCGCATACGCCCCCGCCCGCGCCGATTCGATCGCGGCGGTTGCCAGCAGGCTGGCGTAACGCGGTTCAGGCGGGGCAGGCGGCGTCACGGCGGCGCACGAAGCGGGACGGGACGAGCGACATCCGGCCCGATCGGCGAACGACGGAGTCGGCTTTGCAAACGGAACGATACCGGTGCCGGAGTGCGGAACAGGGAACGACCCGGCCGACAAACGGTGCCGCATGCCAGATTATTTCCGAACGTAACGTCCAGCCACGGTGCCTCGATCGGGAAGTTGCGTTCCTGGGCCGTGCCGGATCGATCATGCATTCGCCGTTGCATTGGTTGTGCATTCGGCTGGAAGCCGCCGCCAGATTACGATATCTTGATTTCATGGGTTGTGACATACGGGCGGAACAGAGTGGGCGTGGCAACAACGTATCCCGGTGCAACGGCAGGTGCGATTCCCGCATCCGCGATGCTGCCGGTTGAAACGATTTGCGCATGCCGCGTCCCGCCATCGTTATCATGACGCATCCGCCACCGCGATTCGGCTGCTCGGCGGCGCTGCTGAACCTGCATGCATATGACCAGGCGCATGGAATTCGATTGAATGACGAATGAAATTCTTCTGCATATCGGCGGCGCCAAGTGCGGGTCGAGCGCCCTGCAGACAGCCTTGTGCCAGACGCCGCGGCTTCGGGCGACCGATGGGCGCCGCTGGGCCTATGTCGCCATCACCGAGGAAGGCGAACTTCTGAGCGGCAGGGACGTGCGGCAGACGGCCATGATCCGTCCCCGGGGGTATGTATCCTCGACAATGGGTCTTGCGAAGTTCAAGCCGGACCAGTGGCGGACCATGCGGGCGCATCTCGATCAGCTGAATGCCGAGGTGGCCATCCTGTCCAGCGAAGGTTGGCGCGAAGTACCAAAGAGCTTCAGGGACTATTTGCTGCCGGCGTTCGAACGGCCGGCACGTGCCATCATCTATGTGCGGCCACAGGTTCCCTGGCTGAATTCGGGATGGTGGCAATGGGGTGCGTGGGAAGGTCGTTCACTTGGTGACTGGTTGAAGGACCAGAGGCCATTGCTCAGGTGGGCCGAGACCATCAGGACCTTTCGGGAGTTGTCCGGGATCAAGAACGTGACGGTTCGGCTGTTGCCGAAGGACATCGTTCTGGATTTCCTGGGGCAGATCAGTGTCCAGCCCGATCAGCTGCGGGAAGGCCCGGCGGTCAACCGTGGTCTGCCGGCGCCTCTGCTGCGCCTGTTCCAGCGCCACGCCGAAACGCTGAGGCCTGGCCCGCATGCATCGGAGATCGATTTCGTTTTGTCGAAATATCTCGGAACCACCGGATCGACCCCGTGGGTGCTTGAGCCTTCGATCATCGAGGAGGTGATCGCCGCATGCCGCGAGGATAACCTCGCCCTGATGGCGATGCTCGATCCCCCTTCGCAGGAAGCGATGCGGGCGGATCCGCAATGGTGGGATGTCGCCGCCTTCGCGAATCGCCGCACGGAGCCGTGGCATCCGCAGCCGCCCCACGACGAGGAACTGGACAATGTATGTGCCATGTTGGCGCAACTGGCGTTTCGTTTGGGCCGTCGGCAGATCGTGACGGCGCATCGCGAGGGGCATGGCGGAGCGGGCGGTCAGAAGCCGGCTCGGGCTCAGTAGTAAAACAGGTTAGCATTCCGAATTTAAATCGAAATGAATTCTGCGTGGTTGGAACTTGGACAAGCCCCGTCGCGGTTCCCGCAGACCGATCATGCTCAAGAACATCCCCTTCCTTCGCAAACAGGCGGTAATACCATGGCACTTACACGCAAGCGGGTTCTCGTCACCGGTGGGGCCGGGTTCCTCGGATCGCATCTCTGCGAGCGCCTGTTGCAGGAGGGCGCCGATGTCCTGTGCGTCGACAACTACTTCACCGGGCGGAAGGACAACATCGCGCATCTGATCGGCCGGCCGAACTTCGAGGCGATGCGGCACGACGTGACCTTCCCGCTGTATGTCGAGGTCGACGAGATCTACAACCTCGCCTGCCCGGCCTCGCCCATTCATT
>JBFXDK010000172.1:0-9077 GCA_050181195.1 Acetobacteraceae bacterium
ATGGGCATGACCATGATCGGCCCGCTGCTGATCAAGTTCGGCCGCCCCGATCAACAGCAGTATTTCCTGCCCAAGATCCTGTCCGGTGAGCACATCTGGTGCCAGGGCTACTCGGAACCCAACGCCGGGTCCGACTTGGCCTCGCTGCGCACCGAAGCTGTACTCGACGGCGATCATTGGGTGGTGAACGGCCAGAAGATCTGGACCTCGTTGGCCATGGACGCCAACTGGATCTTTCTTCTGGTGCGCACCAACAAGCAGGCGAAGAAGCAGGAAGGCATCAGCTTCTTGCTGGTGCCGATGGACACGCCCGGAATCACCGTCCGGCCGATCACCAACATCGATATGGCCGATGAGTTTTGTGAAACTTTTTTCGACAACGTGCGCGTGCCAAAGGACAACATGGTCGGCCAGATCGACAAGGGCTGGACGATGGCCAAAGCCTTGCTGGGCTTTGAACGCATTGGCTCCGGCTCCCCGCGGCAGGCGTCATTCGCGCTCAAGGGGCTGCGCAACGTCGCCGAACGGATGGGCGTGTGGGAGGATGAGCAGTTCCAGGAACGCTACACCCGCCTGCGGCTGGACCTGGAGGACCACAAGGACTTGTACGAAACGTTCGTTGAGAAGGTCCGCCGTGGCGAGGTGCTGGGGTCTGATGTATCGATGCTGAAGGTGCACCAAACCGAGCTGTTCCAGCGCATCACGGAAACGATGCTGGAGCTCGCTGGCGAATTTGGCGGCGGCTTTGGACCGATGGATGGCAACCGGGAACTCAACCCGACCGGGCTGTTCCTCCAGTCGCGCCCGGCCTCAATCTACGCCGGCTCCAACGAGATCCAGCGTAACATCCTGGCGAAGAACGTCTTGGAGTTGCCAGGGTAGCACCCGGCGCGTCGGGCGGGGTGCATCACGCTGTCACGCCCGACGATCCAAACCGTGTCCGCCCTGCGGCTCCGCCCAGATTGGCAGCAGCAGCCACACCACGCTCATTGCTTGCAGGAGGACGGTTAAGCCCATCGCCCAGTCGTAGCCGACTGGGTTCCAACCTCCCGCTGCTGTCCGCGGCCAGAGGTCCAGAACCCAGCCGATGACGTTCTGCAGGATGAACACGAACACCAGCATGGTAAAGTTCAGCGCGGTGCCGATGCGCCCCGCCACTTCGGGTGGGAAGCGCTGCGCGACCGCTGAATAGCCCGCTGGCCCGGCCGCACTGACGAAGGAAAATCCGAACCAAAGTGCCCCGATCGCTGCCGGATGCCCCGACGGGCGCAGAATCAGCGTGATCTGCAGAAGCCAGATCGCCAGCAGGCAGAAATAGGGCACCGTCATCGCATCAAAGCCGCGCCGGTGCAGGAATGACGCGATCTGACCGGTAAGCAGGCTGCCGGCCATCATCCCGCCCATGTACACCATCAGCAGGGTCGCACGTTCGCCATTGGCGAAACCGCCCACGTCCCGCAGCCAGGGGCCGGCCCATAGTCCGCCATAGGTGAAGTTCAGGCCCGACAACAGCATGATCGCAGGCGCAAAGCGCAGGAATGCCCGATGTCGGAAGATCCTGCCGAACGCCGCAAGTTCCGCCGCCAACGTGGCTTGGCGGCGCGGGCGCCCTGGTGGCTCCGGCACGCTGAAGAAAATCCAAATGGCGATGCTCAGGGCCAGAACGGCAAGAAGCCAGAACACGCCCTGCCAGCCGACAAGTGGTATCAGCTGATAGGTGGGTAGCGTCGCCGCCATACCTCCAAAGGACGCAACGAAAATTCCGATCCCGGTCATGGCGGCCACCCTGTGGCGCGGCAGCCATTGCGAATGTGCCGTCAGCATCGCGATCATTCCGACGCTGATCCCGATACCCGTTATGAAGCGCCCGACCGCGAGGCCGATGATCCCGCTGGACGCGGCGCACAGGGCAAAGCCGATCGCAGCGATCGTTGCCAAAGTGCCCTGCACCCGGCGTACGCCGAACAGGTCCATCGCGAGTCCTACGGGCAACTGCGCGAGCGCGTAGGACGCGAAGAAGGTCGCAGCCAGCAGCCCGAGTTCGGTCGCCGATAAGGAGAACTCCAGCGCCAGCAGTGGCCCGACGGTTGCGATCAGCGCGCGGGCCGCCTGGTTCAGGAAGTTCACGCCCGATAGCGGCAAGGTCAGCCGCGTAAAGACGGATATGCCGTTCGCCTGTTGGTCCTTGATCTCAGGCGGGCCTTGCGGCCGGTCGTTCATTCCATCTCCTGTTGCCGTCCTGTGGGCGGTCGCGCCGCTTGCCTCAGGCAAAGTCCTGCGTCAACAGTTGCCTCAACGGCAACGCGCAAGACAGGCGATAAGGGGAAGCGTTCATGGGCATGCGTCTTTGGCATCAGAGCTTCACGGTCCTGGGTGACCTGCCGGGGTATGAGGACGCGATGCGCGCCCATCTCGGGAAGGTGCTGCGGCCGGACACCGAGGTCGTGTTCCATGGCCAGGCGCCCGGCACCTACCCGTCGAACTACCCTGGCGATGACATCGGCTACGGCTACACGTTCTGGATTCACGGCAACCAGTGGGTGGCGGCCGGGCGCGCCGCCGAGGAGCAGGGCTTCGACGCCTTCGCCATGTGCACGCTGCCCAATCCGATGCTGCGGGAAGTCCGCTCGTTGATCGACATCCCGGTGATCGGGATGGGCGAGACCTGCTGCCACCTGGCCACGATGTTCGGGCAGAAATTCGCGGTGATCCTATTCATCGATAAGATGATCCCGTTCTATCAGGAACAGATCCGCAATTACGGGCTGGCGGATCGCTGCGCCGGTGTCGTCGCCTCCGGCCTGCGCTTCGCTGACGTGCTGCCGGCCTACCAGAGCCCCGGTCCGCTGATCGCGCAGTTCCAGGAAGTCGCGCGCCGCGTAATCAAGGAAACCAGCGCCGACGTCATCATCCCCGGCGAGGTGCCGCTGAACCTGCTGATGGCACGCAATGGCATCAACCGTGTGGATGACGTGCCGATCATCGACGGGCTGGGCTCCACGATGAAGATGGCCGAGCTGATGGTCGATCTGTATCGCGCAACTGGTATCCGCCACAGCCGCCATGGCTGGTTCAACTCCGTGCCGAGCAAGGAACGCGTCGCGGAAGTCGGCCAGTTCTACGGTGTGGATCGGCTGAAGCTCTGAGCGCTGGTGCGCAGGATGAAAACCGAAGCTGATCTCGTCATCGTTGGTGCCGGCGGCGCCGGGCTCGTGGCCGCGCTGACCGCGGCCGACGCCGGCGCGGATGTGCTGCTGCTGGAGAAGATGCCAGTGCCGGGCGGCTCGTCGCGCATCTGCGGCGGTCTGTTAGCGTTCGCGGGAACCGACATCCAGCAGGCGCATGGGATCGAGGATTCCAGCGAGTTGCTGTTCCAGGACCTGATGGAGGTCGGGCGGCACGAAAACGATCCCGCCATCGTGGGCGCATACACCGACAATCAGTTGGATACGTATCGCTGGCTGTGTGGACAGGGCGTGCAGTTCGCATCGCGGCCGGACGCCTCGTCCGGTCAGTCGGTGCCGCGCTGCCATGTGGTCGATCCCGATGCGATGATCGGAGTGCTGGCAGCCAATGCGCGCCGCCGGCCAAACATCACCTTCGTCACCGGCGTTTCAGCGAAGCGCCTGCTGCGCACAGGGAATCGCGTCACCGGAGTTCGGGTGGAGCATGACGGCGCCACCATGGATGTAACGGCGCGCAAGGCGGTGTTGCTGACCTCGGGCGGGTTTACCCGCAACGCGGAGCTGCTGAAGACATTCGTGCCGAAGCAGGCTAAAGCCTGGGTATCGGGCGGCGAGGGCAATACCGGCGACGGCCTGCTGATGGCCTGGCAGATGGGCGCCAATATCCGCGACGTCGCCTATATCCAGGGCACGTTCGGCAAGCATCCGACGAACCACACCTGCCGGCACAGCCTGCTCGCGGTCTATAAGGGCGCGATCGCGGTGAACCAACAGGCGCGCCGCTTCGTCGATGAATCGCTGTCTTACAAGCTGCTGGGCACCGCATCGCTGGAACAGGACGGCGACTACACCTGGCAGATCTTCGACCAGCCGATCTACGACGCGCATGAGGAGGAGGTGTCGATCTTCGACGTCCGCCACCGCCATGCCGACGGGATGCTCATCGAGGCCACGGCGCTGGACGAACTCGCCGCCAGGACAGGGCTGAACGCAACGGCGCTGAAGGAAACAGTCGCCCGCTACAACGCCAATGTGCGCGCCGGAGGCGATCCGGATTTCCACCGCCGGCATCTGGTGCACAACCATGGCACGCTCGTGCCGATCGAGACGCCGCCGTTCTACGCCCATGCCTCTACGGCCGCGCTATATGGCACGTATTGTGGCGTGACCGTCGATCCCAGCATGCAGGTGCTGGATGTGTTCGGCGAACCTATCCTGGGCCTGCGCGCCGCGGGGGAAATTGTCGCGGGCTTCCACGGCGCCGCCTACATGACCGGTTCGGCCCTGGGAAAGGCCGTGATCTTCGGCCGTCTCGCGGCACGGGCGGCGCTGTAATGGGCGCGGAGATCGGCATCGATATCGGCGGCACGTTCACCGATGTTGTCTGCCGCCTCGATGACGGCTCCACCCGCATCACCAAGATCCCCACGACCCGCGGCGATCCCAGCCGTGCGGTGCTGGCCGCCCTGGAGATGGCCGCGCGAGACTGGGGTGTCGATCCATCCGGTATCGGCCGTTTCGCGCATGGCACCACGGTCGCGACCAACGCCGTGCTGGAACGCAAGGGCGCGCGTATCGGCTTGATCACCACGGAGGGCTTCCGCGACGTTCTGGAAATCGGCCGCCAGATGCGCCACCAGATGTACGACTTGGTGCTGAAGTCCGAGACGCCCGTCTTTCTGGCACCCGGCCGCTTCCGCAAGGAGGTGCGGGAGAGGCTGGATGCCGCGGGACACGTGCTGATTCTCCTGGACGAAGATGGTGTCCGGCAGACTGTTGCAGATTTGCTGGTCCAGGACGTGCGGGCCATTGCGGTCAGCCTGATCTTCTCCTTCCTGAATGCCGCGCATGAGCGGCGAATCCGCGACATCATCGCCGCAATGGCGCCAGGGATGCCGGTGTCGCTGTCGTCCGACGTCGATCCGGCATTCCGTGAATACGAGCGCACCTGCGTCACCGCCTTCGACGCCTATATCAAGCCTGTCGTCGCTGATTATCTTGCGAATATGGAGCGCGGGCTGCAGGCCGCCGGCGTCATGGTGCCCCTGCAGGTCATGCAATCGCGCGGCGGCTTGGCATCGTCCACAATCGCGCGCCAACGGCCGGTGCGGCTGTTTCTGTCCGGGCCGGCGGCGGGGGTTGTCGGCGGGGTCGAGGCGGGGAAGGCCGCCGGTTACCGGGACCTGATCACTGTCGATATCGGCGGCACGTCCTGCGACATCGCGCTGGTGACCGACGGGACGCCCCTGATTCGCGGTGAGGGCCTGATCGACGGCTACACCGTCCGGGTGCCGATGGTGGACGTGACCGCGATTGGGGCCGGCGGCGGGTCCATCGCGTGGCTGGATGGTGCCGGCTCGCTCCGGGTTGGGCCGCACTCGGCCGGGTCGGAACCGGGGCCTGCCTGCTACGGCCGTGGCGGCACGCAGCCAACCGTGACCGATGCGTCGGTCGTGCTGGGCTACATCGATCCGGGGAACTTCGCTGGCGGGACATTGCGGCTACGCCCCGACTTGGCGCACGTCGCCACCCGCACCGTGATCGCTGAACCACTTGGCATGTCCGTCGAACAGGCGTCGCTGGGCATCCATCGTGTGCTGAACGCGCAGATGGCCGAGGCGATCCGCCTGGTGTCCATCGGCCGGGGCATCGATCCCCGCGGATATGCGCTGCTGCCGCTGGGTGGAGGCGGCCCGATGCATGGCTGTGCGCTCGCCGAGGAGCTCGGGATCAGCACGATCATTGTTCCGGCTCACCCCGGCGTGCTCTCAGCCGCCGGCCTGCTGGGGTCTGCCGTGGAGCACGAGGTCGCCGCCGCCTTCCCCTGTCCTCTGGCCGATCTCGATTCCATGGCGATGGATTCCGCCCTGCGCGACCTCGACGAGCGCTGCGGGGCACTGATGCGGGCGGATGGTGTCTCCGCCTCGGAGATCCAGCACTTCGCCGATGTCTGCTATATCGGGCAGTCCTATCATCTGGAGGTGCCACTGGCATCGCGCGAACAGGCGGCGATCTACGACGCGTTCCTCGCTGCGCATGCACGTGTATATGGACACAGCACGCAAGTGCCGGCAAAGATCGTGAACCTGCGTACCGTGCACCGCTCGGCCAGCGGATCGGTCGCGACCGGTGCCGCATCCCGCGCCGCGCCGCGTCCGCCGGAGCAGCGCACGATCCATATCGCCGGCGGCTCGGTGGATGCGGCGATCTGGCAGCGGGACTCGTTTACCGCCGACACGCGCGTGCCGGGACCCGCGATCATCGAGCAGGCCGACACGACAACGCTGGTGGAACCGGGCTGGACCGCGCGCCTCGGCTCGGGCGACGCCCTGATCCTGGAGAGGACACCATGATCGATCCGATCACCGTCGAGGTCACGCGCCACAAGCTGGAAGGCATCGCCAATGAGATGCAGTCCACGCTGTTGCGCAGTTCCTTCTCTCCGATCGTGAAAGAGGGGTTGGACGCCTCGGCCGGGCTGTTCACCGCCGACGGGCAGACGCTGGCGCAGGCCTGCGCCATCCCGATCCATCTCGCGACGCTGATCCCGGTGATGCGCCGGATCATCGAGACTTTTCCGCCCAATCGCATGCATCCTGGGGACACGTTCCTGCTGAACGATCCCTATACCGGTGGCACGCATCTACCGGACATCGCGATCGTGCAGCCGATCATCCATCGCGGTCAGGTCATCGCCTTCAGCGCGGCGATGACGCACCACCAGGATATGGGCGGCATGTCTGCGGGATCCGTGCCGACGAACGCGACAGAGATCTACCAGGAAGGCCTGCGCCTGCCGCCGCTGAAATTCCGCGACAAGGGTGTGGTGAACGAGACGCTGGTCGCGGTCATTCGCCAGAACGTGCGAATCCCCGACACGGTGATGGGCGACATCAACGCCCAGGTCGCCGCCTGCCAGATCGGTGCCCGGCGTATCGCGGAACTGGCGGATCGCAACGGCCACAATGCGCTGCTGGCGATCTTCGAGGAGTTGCTGTCCCGGTCCGAGACCATGACTCGTCAGGCTCTCGCCCGTATTCCCGCAGGCACATATAGCTACGTCGATTTCCTCGACAACGACGGAATCGAGCTGGACAAGCCGATCCGGATTGAGGTCGCGGTGACCGTGAAGGATTCGTCGATCCATATCGACTTCACCGGCACCTCGCCGCAGGTGCGCGGGCCGATGAACTGTGTGCCGTCGGGGTCCCTTGCCGCCGCATGCTTCGCGATCCGGGCCGTCACCGATCCGGCGATCCCGACGAACGCCGGTTGCTTCCGCTCGATCTCGCTGCATCTGCCGGAAGGCAGCCTGGTGAACCCGGTGGAACCCGCGCCGGTGAATGCGCGGACCTCGACAATCAAGCGGATCACGACCTCTATCCTTGGCGCGCTGTCAGCCGCGATTCCGGACCGGATTCCGGCGCCCTCGGCGGGCGAAATGGCGCTGGTCGCGTTCGGCGGCCGGCATCCTGCGGGCGGCAATTTCGTCACCGGCGATCTGGTCGCCAGCGGCAGCGGCGGATCGCAGATCAGCGACGGAATCGATGCGATCGAAACCGATGCCACCAACTGCATGAACCTGCCGGCCGAGGCGATGGAGATGGAAGCGCCGCTTCGCTTACGCCGCGTGGCGCTGCGCACCGGATCGGGCGGCGCGGGACAGTTCCGCGGCGGCCTCGGAACGGTGCGGGAATACGAGGTGCTGGTCGATAACGTAACCTTCACCCACCGTGGGGAGCGGCATTTCTCCGCGGCGCGTGGGGCGTTCGGTGGCGGCGACGGTGCTCGGGCGGAATCCCGGATCATCCGCGCGGATGGGACCGAGGAGGTGATCCCTTCAAAAGTCGTGACCCGCCTGATGAAAGGTGATCGGGTGATCCTGCAGACGGCAGGCGGGGCGGGTTATGGCGATCCGGCCCTACGCTCACCTGCCGCGGTTGCCGCGGATATCGCCGATGGGAAAGTGGCCGCGGCAGCCGGATAGCGGCACTGCCGGGTGGTGCATTGAGGAAAGGGCAGACCTGCGGCAGGCCGGTGAAGTCGGCCTTGCGCAGGATCGCGCCCGGACCGATACATCAGCCATGAACGAGACCAGCGTAGCAGCGGCCCAGACGCCGCGTCAGGAGCCGGCCGGGTCGGACGTGCCGCGCTATGACTTCACCATCGCCGAGCCGAAATGGCAGCAGGCCTGGGCCGAGCGGGGCTGCTTCCATGTGGAAGACGTGCCCAGCGGCGATAAGCCAAAATACTATGTCCTGGAGATGTTCCCCTATCCCAGCGGGAAGATCCACATGGGGCATGTGCGGAACTACACGCTGGGCGACGTGGTCGCGCGGTACAAGCGGGCGCGCGGCTACACGGTGCTGCATCCGATGGGCTGGGACGCGTTCGGCCTGCCAGCCGAGAACGCGGCGCGCGAGCGAGGCGTCCATCCAGCCAAGTGGACGTATGAGAACATCGCCAACATGCGCGCCGAGTTGCAGCGCATGGGCCTGTCACTGGACTGGGCGCGAGAATTCGCGACCTGCCAGCCCGAATACTACAGCCATCAGCAGAAGCTGTTCCTGGACTTCCTGCGTGCCGGCCTGGTTGAGCGCAAGGAAAGCTGGGTCAACTGGGATCCGGTCGATGGCACCGTCCTGGCGAATGAGCAGGTGATCGACGGCCGCGGCTGGCGGTCCGGCGCGTTGGTCGAAAAGAAGCAGCTCAGCCAGTGGTTTCTGAGCATCACGAAATACGCGCAGGAATTGCTGTCAGCACTCGACACGCTGGACCGCTGGCCGGAGCGGGTGCGCCTCATGCAGGCCAACTGGATCGGCCGCTCGGAAGGCGCCCGCCTGCATTTCGACCTCGCGACCGCGGTGGACGGGATCGACAAGGTGGAGGTGT
>JBFXDK010000173.1:0-8973 GCA_050181195.1 Acetobacteraceae bacterium
GATGACCACCCCGGGCAGGTCGGCCGGCATGGGTGGGGATGCTCCCTCCGGCCGCTACGCCAACCTCCGGAAGCATCCCCACCCATGGCCAGTCCGGAATTTCCACCACGTGCGCGGACGTTAACGGGTTTTCCGGATTTCGGCGCCGGTGGCGGCCGTCAGCCCCACCCGCCCCGGCTTCCCCCCGCATAACCGGCATTCCTGTTCCCACCCCGATCCAATTGATCTAACGCAATGCGCCCCCGACGCTCGGCTTCACACTCGGCCGCTGGACCAGAGAAGCCAACAGGAGGAGCGACCGTGAACGACGTCGCAGCGCAACCGCGTTACGACCGGACCACAGACGACCTGGGCAACATCGTCGAGTTCGGTCACGTGAACGTCACCGTCGCCGACCAGGGGACGGCCACGTCCTTCTACCTGGCCGGGCTGGGGCTGACCCGGGACCCGTTCATGATGCCGGGGACCGAGAATTTCTGGGTCAATGCCGGGCGGAACGCGTTCCATCTGCCGACGCGCACGCCGCAGGTGTTGCGCGGCACCATCGGCATGGTGATCCCCAACCTGGAAAAGCTCCTGACGCGCCTGGGCAATGTGCGCAAGCCGCTGGAAGGGACGAAATTCGCCTTCCGGGAAGCCGGTGACACCGTGGAAGCCACCTGCCCCTGGGGCAACCGGTTCCGCTGCCACGCCCCCGATCCCGCGCGGTTCGGCCATATGCGGCTTGGCATGCCCTATGTCGATTTCGATGTGCCGGAGGGCACCAACCTGGCCGGGATCGAGCGGTTCTACCGCGAGGTCTTCGACGCCGTCACCGGCATGGGCACGGATGCGCGCGGTCCCTATGCCTGGGTGCGGGTGGGTGATGGCAGCAACCTGATGTTCCACGCCGTCACCGGCCCGGTGCCGCCGTTCGACGGCCACCACGTCCAGTTCACCCTCGCCAACTTCTCACGCCCCTACCGGAAACTGCTGGAGCGCGGGCTGATCACCGAGGAGACCAACCGCCACCAGTACCGCTTCGTGGACATCGTGGACATGGACAGCAACAAGGTGCTGTTCCAGGTCGAGCATGAGGTGCGGAGCATGCTGCACCCGATGTACACGCGCGCGCTGATCAACCGCAATCCGGACGTGACGCTGCCGACCTTCGTGCCGGGCTATGAATACAGCCCCTGGGCGCTGAACTGATCCGTCGCGGACACTGACCGGCCCGTCGCGGCAGATCCGCGGCGGGATGGTCCGTTCCTGGGCGGGATTCAGGGTGCGGGATCCGTTGCCCCGGATCCGTTGCGGTCGATCCATATACCTGATTGCTTGGGCAACGGTCCGCCGCGGTTCGGCGGATCGCTCCTCGCCGTCAGCTGGCGGAGCCCTGCTCGCGCATGCGCCTCGCGCGGTCCAGGATCTTGTTCTCGATCTCGTTCGCCGTGGCCTGGCTGACGGTCGCGTCCTGCCAGTTTCCCTGCTGGTCCACCTGCCGGAAGATGACCACCTTCACCCCGTCGCTCCGCAGGTCCGGCGACAGGACATACACATTGGCCTTGAAGCGTTCGCCCTGCGCCACCGGAGGTGCATACCAATCGGTGATGATCACGCCACCGAAGGGATCCGCGGACGACAGCGGCATGAACGCCAGCGTGTCCAGGGCCGCGCGCCAGAGATAGGCATTCACGTTCATGCCGGCCTGGCCCGAACCGCTCCTCTGGTCCTTCCGCCCGATCCCCAGGCTCAGGCTTTCGTCCCCGAGGATGCTGCCGGATGGCGGCCCCGGCTCCAGGATCATGTTCGGAGCGATGGTGCTGGGTGAGCTGCTGCCACACCCCGCCAGCTGCAATGTCGCGGCCAGGCAGAGGAGCGGTGCGGCGAGGGAAATCCGTGTCATAGCGCATCCGATAGAGGGGTGTTTCCCATAACCGCTTGGCTTCGTGGCGCCAAGAGGGTGAAACCGGATGCGTGCCAGGGGACTGGCCGGCGCCGCGGAACGCAGGCATGGAGCTGCCGCCGGGGAAGGGTTCGGGCATCCTTGACGGCCAGGCGTGGCGGTATCGGCGGGCATCGGCGTCAGCGGCGGCGGGGGTTCAGGCCGAGCGGCAGCTTTTCGACGATGGAGGGCAAGGCGGGCGCGCAGGCTCTGCCTATCCACTCGGCAATGATGATTGTTAAGTCGTGACGGAATGTTGGGCATATGCCCAATGTTGCATCCCACATGGAAGCGGAACGAACCCCCGGCAGATGCGCATGGTTCTGCAATGAAACCCCCGGGTATTCGCATGGATTTGCAACGACCTTCCGCCGCGGGCATCCGAACGTCGATTTTGGCGGTTTTCGCGGAAGGGGCGTGTTTATCGGGGTTTGCTGGACAGACCTGACATTGGGGGCAAGCCGCGACACGATCCGCGAAGCCGCGAAATCGTTGCAATTTCCGTTTTGCCCCAACTGCGCAAAATCTGGGCATTTCGCCGCGAATTCGCGGCAAAAACCCTGGAAAACACGGAAAATTCGGGGCGTCGGAGGATTTTTCTTGGCGCGGTACGGCGTCCCCGGATAGTGCGTGGCGCCAAACAACCCGTGCCCATCCGAACCGATCGAATGACCAAAAAACACACCGGTGCGTGCGAAAATCAGTGCGAAACGGCCACCGGCTCCGTGCTCCGTCCCGCGCCGGCCGGCCGCAAGACAGGCCGCCATCCTGCCCCGGACCGGCCCGACACGTTCCGGCCCGCGCATTGCCGATCCGCCGCCAACCCGTCACACTGAGCGCACTCGCAGCCTGTATCGGGAGGGAAGCAATGGGCTACAAGATCGCAATCATGGGCACCGGCGCGGTAGGCGCCTATGCCGGGGCACACATGGCGCGGGCCGGCGAAGACGTCACCTTCATCGACCCCTGGCCGGCCAATGTCGAGAAGATGAAGGCCGACGGCCTCAAGGTTTCGCATCTGCGCGACGTGGAACCCTGGTCCACCCCCGTCCGCGCCCTGCACCTGACGGAACTGCAGCAGGCCGCCAAGGAAAAGCCTTTCGACATCGCCTTCGTCTGCATGAAGTCCTACGACACCGAGTGGGCGACCGTGATGATCGCCCAGTATCTCTCGCCCAACGGCTTCGTCGTGTCACTGCAGAACTGCATGAACGAGGAGACCATCGCGGGCGTCGTCGGCTGGGGCAAGGTCGTGGGCTGCATCGCGAGCTCCATCACCGTGGACCTGTTCGAACCGGGCCATGTGAAGCGCGCCGCTGGCAAGAGCGGCGAGAAGCATACCGTCTTCCGCACTGGCGAGGTGCATGGCCGCATCACCGACCGGGTGCAGGAAGTCCGCCGTCTGGTGTCGCTGTCGGATTCCGCGCTGGCCACCACCAACCTGTGGGGCGAGCGCTGGTCGAAGCTGGTGACGAACGCGATGGCGAACGGCATGTCCGCCTCCACCGGCCTGATCAGCAAGGCGATCCTGACGAACGATTCGCTGCGCCGCTTCGGCGCGCGGCTGGGGTCGGAGGCGATCCGCGTCGGCCAGGCGTTGGGCTATGAACTCGAGGAAGTGCATCACATCGACCCCGAGGTCATCGCCAAGGCCGGCGAAGGCGATCCCGCCGCCACAAAGGAATACGACGAGCACCGCCTGGCCGAGGTCGCGAAGGCAGGCGGCGGCGAGCATCGCCCGTCGATGGGCCAGGACATGGTGAAGGGCCGCCGGACCGAGATCGAGTTCCTGAACGGGCTGATCGTCCGCAAGGGCGAGGAGATCGGCATCGCGACGCCGGCCAACGCCGCGCTGGTCGATATCGTCAAGCGCGTCGAGAAGGGTGAGCTGCAGGCCGATCCGAAGCACATCCTGGACCTGCGGCTGAACTGATGGCGGACGCACCCACCCAGGCCGCGTTCCGAGCCTGGGTGGGTGCACCGGCTTTCCCATCACCGCGGCGACGGTCCATAAATCTCCCCAACGATAGGGGAGAGCCTCGGTCATGAAGCCCAAACTCGTGTTCGCCGCCCTGATGCCCACCGATGTGGTGGACCGCGCGCGCCGGGAATTCGACGCGATCATCGTCAGCGGCAGCAACGACATGACCGTGCCCGAGGTCGTCGAAGCCGCGACACGGCTGCAGGCCGAGGGGATCCTGTTCACCAACACCCTGCCGCTGACCGCCGGGGCGATCGCCGCCCTGCCGCCGTCGGTGAAGGTCGGCGCCACGTCATCGGTGGGCTACGATCATATCGATGTCGCCGCGGCAAAGGCGCGCGGGATCATGGTGACGAACACCCCGGGCGTGCTGACCGAGTGCACCGCCGACCACGCGTTCATGATGCTGCTCGCCGCCGCGCGGCGCGCCTATGAATACGACCGGATCATGCGTCAGGGCTGGCGGTTCCGCATCGGGCAGGGCGACCTGCTGGGCGTGCGGGTCACCGGCAAGACCCTGGGCATCCTGGGCATGGGCCGGATCGGCCAGGCCATGGCCCAGCGGGCGCGCGGCTTCGACATGAAGATCGTCTATCACAGCCGCAACCGGCTGCCGCCCGAACAGGAACAGGGCGCGACCTGGTTCCGCGATTTCCACGCCATGCTGCCGCACTGCGACTTCCTGTCGCTGCACGCGCCCGCCACGCCCGCCACCGACAAGATGATCGATGCGAAAGCCCTGTCGCTGATGCCGCGCGGCGCGGTGCTGGTGAACGTCTCGCGCGGCGGGCTGGTGGACGAGGATGCGCTGCATGATGCGCTCACCACCGGGCAGCTGTTCGCCGCGGGCCTGGATGTGTTCCGCGAGGAACCGGATTTCGACCTGCGCTTCGCGGCGCTGGACAACGTGATCCTGTCGCCGCATGTCGGCAGCGCGTCCCGCGAGACCCGCAACGCCATGGGATACCGGGCGCTGGACAATATCGCCGCGGTCCTGTCCGGGAAGGGAGCGATCGACCCGCTTTGGACCTGACCGCCCCCGCACCGACCGGATCAGGCCTTGCCCGGCGTCCAGCGATAGACCCGCTGCAGCGCCCCGCCCATCAGCATGGCCCGGTCGCTGTCCGACAGGCGGTCGGTCACGCGGAACGCGTCCACCCCCTGCTTGTATGTCAGCAATCCCACGGCCCGCGTCCAGTCGGTGCCCCACAGGCAGCGGTCCAGCCCGTAGGCATCGAAGATGCGGCCCAGCGGATCCCAGATGTCGGGATAGGGAAACGGCGCGTGCGAGAGGGTGCAGGCGCCGGTGATCTTGATGGCGGCATTGGGATATCGCGCCAGTGACAGCACCTTCGGCAGGTCCCCGAACGGGTTGGGCGGGGCTGGCGGCTCGAACGGCTGCTGCAGCCCCAGATGGTCAATCACCAGCTGCGTGTCCGGATTGCGTTCGGCCAGCTGCGCCGTCTGGTCCAGCCGCCCCCAGCACAGCAGGTTCACCGCGAGCGCATGTTTCGCCGCCGCGGCGAGCACCCGGTTGATGCCCGGGTCCGCCGGGTCCTCGGACACGCCGCGGTTCATCATGATGCGGATGCCGATCGTACCCTTCATCGCCGCCCAGTCGGCGATCGTCTCGACAACGCCAGGATCGGCCGGGTCCACCGGCTTGATCACCGCGAACCGGTCGGGATGGTCGGCGTAGACCGCCAGCGCGTAGCTGGGATCATAGCGGTACATCGTGAAGGCCGAGACCAGCACCGCCGCATCCACGCCGACCGAGTCCATGGCGGCGATCATGTCCTTGCCGGTCACCTCGGGCGGGCCGTGCAGTTCGGCGGCCCAGGGGCGGCCGGGATGATTGCGCTCATAGGCATGCACCTGCGCGTCTATCGTCAGCATGACCGGCGTCCTCCCCTGCCCTGTATTGCCAGTGACGCTACGCCCCGCCGCCGGGGGCTTCAAGGCCGCCGGAAGGGGCCGTGGGCCTGCGATCCTCCGCGCCAGGCCTGCCAACCGAGGCGAAACAGCCGTTTCAGGACCGGCAGACTATCGGCGGCCTGCACCTGTCATGACATAACGTCGGGACCGGCAACCGCCACGCATGGCAAGCCCCGCACCGGTAGCAACGGGAACTTATTCGCCCCGATGCGGGGCATTCAGCCAATGGCCGTCCTACGGATGCGGTCCCCAGGGCGCCGCGTGCAGCAGCTTCACCTCCTGCGACATCACCAGCGGACGGAACTTCGAGGCGAATCCCTCCACGAAATCCACATTCGCGAACACCGCCGCCCAATGGGCACGCCGGTGCGCGTCATCCTCGAACTTCCACAGATGCACGATCTGGTTGATCGTGCCGGTATCACCCTGGAAGTACCCGACCAGGTTCCTGTCATGCCCGCCCTTCTGCAGCGCCGGGAAACCCAGTTCCTGGTAAAGCTTCGTCGCCTCCGCCATCTTCCCGACATACAGCGTGTAGGTGCGCAATTCATACAGTGCCATGGCGGCTCCTCCTTCCTTCGATCCTTCGGCCGGCATCGCCGGACCGCCCTTCTACCGCGACCGCCCGCCCCGGACCAGCGGGCATGGACGGACGGCACAGCCGCCGGTAGCATCCAAGGCAAAACGACCAACGAGAGGAACGTCCATGCGCCTTGTCACGGCCCTGCTCTGCGCCGCGGTCCTGTTCGCCACCCCGCCCGCGCGCGCCGAGGTCTCCGAGCTTCGGATCGCCCAGCAGACCAGCATCGCCTTCCTGCAGTTCAACGTCATGAAGCACCAGAAACTGCTGGAAAAACACGCCGCCGCCCTCGGCGTGCCCGACCTCAAGGTGAGCTACGCGACCTTCAACGGCCCCGATGCGATGAACGACGCGCTGCTCTCGGGCGCGGTCGACATCGTCTCGGGCGGGCCGCCCGGGCTCGTGATCATCTGGTCCAAGACCTTCGGCACCTCCCGCGAGGTCCGTGGCATCGCCGGCCTCGCCCGCCTGCCCTGGCTGCTGAATTCGCGCAATCCCGCCGTGAAGACGATCCGGGACTTCACCAGTGCCGACAAGATCGTCATGCCATCGGTGAAGTCGTCGTCCCAGGCGGTGCTGCTGCAGATGGCGTCGGCCAAGGAATGGGGCGAGGCGAACTACGCCAGGCTGGATCCGCTGACCGCCTCGATGTCGCCCGCCGATGCCACGACCGGCCTGCTGTCGGGCAGCGCCGGGTTCAACGCCGCCTTCACCGTGCCCCCCTTCCAGTACATGCAGCTGAAGGACCCCGCCATCCACACCGTGCTGGATTCCCGCGACGTCATCGGCGATTCAACCGCGTCCTACGCCTGGACCAGCAAGAGCTTCCGCGACGCCAACCCGAAAGTGTTCCGCGCCGTGGTGAACGCCATCAAGGAAGCCTCCGACTTCATCATGGCCAACAAGCGCGAGGCGGCGCTGTATTTCGTCGCCGATACGAAGGCCAAGGTCGACCCCGAGGAAGTCATCGGGATCGTCTCCAACCCCGGCATTTCCTACAACGCCACGCCCTTCGCCGCCGCGAAATGGGAGGCGTTCATGCGCCAGGTCGGGCGGCACAAGACGGTCGCGAAGTCATGGAAGGATATGTTCTTCGAGGACATCCACGATCTGCCGGGAAGCTGAGCGCACCACCCGATCGCAAGGAGACGAGACGATGACCCCGTTTCGGGAAATGATCACGACCCCGTCCGCCTGGACCAACCACGGCATCGGCGGCAAGGCCGGCCTGACGCAGCCCCTGACCAAGGCACAGCTCGCCGCATTCGACATCGTGCTGACCCGCACGCGACACCTGCAGCCGCAGCAGGCGACGCGCGCCGATTTCGACCATCCGGACATCAACGCGCTGGTCGCCGGCATGGATGAAACCATCCGCCACGGGCGGGCCGCCGTGCTGCTGACCGGACTCTCTCGCGAAACCCACAGCGAAGAGGACATGGAGCGTATCTACTGGGGCATCGGCATCTGCCTGGGCACGCCCACGGTCCAGAGCATGCTGGGCGATCGCCTGGGCCACGTGAAGCACGTGAAGGACGATCCGGTCGCGCGCGGCTACCGCAGCAACGAGGAACTGACGCCCCATACCGACTCGCACCGCATCCTGGGCCTGATGTGCCTGCAGCGGGCCGAGACCGGCGGGCTGAGCCGCTTCGTCAGCTCCCTGTCGATCCACAACGAGATCCTGCGCACAAGACCCGAACTGCTGGCGCCGCTGTACGAGGGCTATTATATCGCCACGGCCGAGGCACAGTTCTCCAGCCAGCCGGTCACCGATTTCAAGATCCCCGTGTTCTGCAATGTCGATGGCGTGGTCAGTTGCAGCTATGTGCGGTCGTTCATGTATCGCGCCGCCAAGCTGCGGGGCGAGAAGCTGCCGCAGGACCTGGTCGAGGCGCTGGACTATTTCGATGAAATATCGGAGCGCCAGGATATGCGGATCGAGTTCGCTCTGGAACCGGGCGAGATGATCTTCTGGCACAATTTCCAGCTGCTGCACGCCCGCGGCGCCTACCAGGACAGTCCCGCGCATACGCGCCACCTGCTGCGCCACTGGCTGCAGATCGAAGGCGCCGACCGGCCCCTGCCCTGGCAGGTGCTGGAACGCGCGAAGATCTACGACCGGGTCTGGCGCGAACGGTCCGGCAAGGTGCCGCAGGGCGCCATGGCCGCGGAATAGCCATGCCCGCCGCCTGGACCGGTGATCGGTTTGTCCGCATAAGGACGGCCGATCGCCTTTCCCTTCATCGCCTTGCGAGGATGTCGCCATGACCGCCCCTGAACGCCTGCGTGCCCTGTTGGCCGAACCCGGCTTCATCGTGATGCCGGCCGTCTGGGATGGTCTCAGCGCCAAGATGGCCGCCGCCGCCGGGTTCAAGACCGCGTTCCTGTCGGGGTCCTGCGTCGCCGCGTCCCGCCTGGGCGGGCCGGACCTCGACCTGCTCTCCTTCGCCGAGATGTATGATTCCTTCACCATGGTGCATGGCGCGGCGCCGCAGACCCTGGTGCTGGCCGATGGCGACCACGGCTATGGCAACGCGATGAACGTGCAGC
>JBFXDK010000174.1:0-8701 GCA_050181195.1 Acetobacteraceae bacterium
CCTCGACATTCTTCACCGCATGCTGCTTGAACAGGTGCATTCCTGGTCCCCGGGCGCTGCCGAACCGCGATTATAGGCTGATTGGCGCCGACCGGCCAAATCCCCCAAGGCGGTCCGGAAAACCCGCTGCACTTGACGGCAGCGTTAAGCGGATTTCACCTAGCGGCAAGGAACGCACAGGAGGATAGGGTCGATGGAAATTCGTCGCGTCGGTCCGAGGATTGGTGTCGAGGTCAGCGGGGTGGACGTGAAGGCCCTGAGCGACGCCGATTTCGCCAGGATCTACCAGGCTTGGCTGGACCACAACATCCTGGTGGTCACCGGCCAGGAACTCACGATCCCGGACTTCCTGGCCTATAGCCGCCGCTTCGGCGTGGTGGAGCCGCACCCGTCCAAGAGCACCCGCCATCCGGACTATCCGGACATCACCCTGCTGGGCACCAACAAGTTCGACGCCGAAGGCAAGCTGAACCAGGCGATCTATCGCCGCGGGGCCGAGGGCTGGCACACCGATGGTGCCTATGACGTGGAGCCGTTCAAGGCCACGCAGCTCTATGGCATCGCGGTGCCCGATCGCGGCGGCAATACGCTGTTTGCCGACGGCTATGCGGCCTATGAGGCGCTGCCGCAGCGGCTGAAGGATCGCCTGGAAGGCGTGATGGGTGCCTTTACCTATGGCGGGCGCAAGGGCAACCAGGCGCTGCTGAACCCGGAAGATCGCAACCGCCCGCCGGCGATGCATCCGATCGTGCGCATCCATCCGGAAACCGGCCGCAAGTCGTTGTATTTCGACCCGGGCAAGATCCTGTTCATCGAAGGCGCGGAGAAACAGGAGAGCGACGACATCATGGATGAGCTGGAAACCTGCATGATCCAGCCGAATGCCGAGTATCATCACAAATGGCGCGTCGGCGATGTCGTGATCTGGGACAATCGCTGCTCCTATCACAAGGCGGCCGGTGACTATCCGCCCGAGCAGGACCGCATCCACTGGCGCGTTTCGATCAAGGCTCGTCCCTCGCTTGATCGCATGGCGGCCGAGTGATCGCAGGGCGCGCTGCCATGATACCGGACGGCCGAAGGGCCGACCGGCATGCTCGCCGAAGGTCCGCTCGCGCGGGCCCGGACGGAGAGGCTCCGTCCGCAAACCAGCCTTAGCAGTCCTTCGTATTTCTCAAAGGCCGGCACGGTCCCCTCGGGGACGCGCCGGTCCGGGCGACCGGCCCTGAACCGGGGCGGCACGATTGGGTGGGGAAAGTATGTCTTGGAAATCATTGCTGGCGATCGCCAGCGCCGCGTTGCTGTCTCTTGCCGCAAACCAGGCGATGGCCGCGGACGGGCCGATCGTGATCAAGTTCCCGCACGACGTGCCGGTGACGCAGATCAAGGGCATGGGCGCGGAGCGGCTGAAGAAGCTGGTCGCCGAACGGATGAAGGGGCGGGCGGTCGTCCAGGTTTATCCCAACGGTCAGTTGTTCCCGAACGAACGTGATGCGCTCGCCGCCCTGCAGCAGGGAGCCGTGCAGCTGGTGCAGCCCACCTTTGCGAAATGGACGCCTGTCATTCCAGAGTTCTCGATATTCGAACTGCCTTTCGTCGTGACCTCCGAGGCGGTGATGCGCAAGGCCATGATCTCGCCCGATATCGGCGGCAAGCTGTTCGTCGAGAAACTGGCCGAGAAGGGGCTCTATCCGCTGGAGGTGGCGCCGAACGGCTTTCGGCAGATGGACATGCGCCGCAAGCGCATCGCGAAGTTCGAGGACTTCGCGGGCCTGAAGATCCGCATTCAGGACAGCACGACCTTCACCGCCTTCATGCGCTATGCCGGCGCGATCCCGGTGCCGATCGCCTTCGCCGAGACCTATTCCGCGGTGTCGGCGGGCGTCGTGGACGGGTGGGAAGGCCCGCTGGACGGTATCTATTCCGGCAAGATGTATGAGGTCGCTCCGGTCATCTCCCTGACCAATCATGTGTTCAACGCCTATCTGATGGCGACGAACAAGAAATGGTGGGACGGCCTGCCGGACGATGTCCGCACCGACCTCAAGAAGATTCTCGACGAAGTCGCCGAATGGCAGTGGGACGTCGCGGCGAAGCTGCAGATCGAGGGGCGGGAGAAGCTGACCAAGCTGGGGATCAAGATCCACGAGATCGATCCGGTCGAGAAGGCCCGCATGGTCAAGCATTTCCGTGGCATGCACGCCCAGTTCAAGGACCTGGTCGGCCAGGACATGCTGGACGCGATGTACAAGCTGGCCGACGAGGACATGGCGAAGAAATGAGAGCGCTGCCCCTGAGAGGCGGGAGCCGCGGCGATGGTTGAGACGTTCACGCCGGAGGGCGCCGAGGAAGCCGGCGTCCCCAGGGCGGACAGCTTCATGCCGGAGGAAGCGATCGCAATCGCCCTGTTCGTCCTCGGCAATCTCCTGGCGGGTATCCAGGTCTTCGTCCGCGGTGCCTTCAATATCGGCATCGTGTGGGGCCAGGAAATGATCGTGGTGCTGATCATCTGGTCGGTCTTTTTCGGCACCAGCGCGGTGACGGCACGCCGGCGGCATGTGCGAATGGATATCGTGGCGATGATGGTGCCCAGGAAGATCGCGGCCGGGATGGAGACGGCGGCCTCCTTCTTCATCATGCTCTATGCCGCCTATGTGCTGATCGCTTCCTGGCGTTTCATGCTGTTCCTTTTCGAAAGCGATGAGATCGATCCATCGATCGAGGTGCCTGTCTGGATCCTGTTCACCGGCATGCCGGTGGCGGTCATTTTCCTGCTGATACGTTCAGGCGGCGACCTGCGCCTGCGGGCGCGTCAGCTCCGCTACCATCTCTGATCGCGCAAGCACACGCAGGAACAAGAAAGAACCCGCCATGTTCAAGACCCAGCCGCGGAACGGCTGATCATGACCACCATTTTCCTGCTGGTGTCGCTTTTCGGGCTGCTGGTCCTGGGTGTGCCGGTCGCGTTCGCACTGGGGCTGTCGACGATCGCGACGTTCCTGGTGTTCACCGACATGCCGATGACCATCATCGCGCAGCGTCTATACCACAATCTGGACGCTTTTCCGCTTATGGCGGCGCCGTTCTTCATCTATGCTGGGCAGCTTGCGCAAGTGGGCGGCGTGGCTCGTCGGCTGACCGATCTGTCCCAGGCGCTGGTCGGGCATATCCGCGGCGGCCTGGCCCTGACCACCGTGATTTCCTGCATGTTCTTTGCCGCCGCCTCGGGCAGCAGCGCGGCGACGGTGGCCGCCATCGGCTCGATCCTGATGCCGGCGATGATGCGCGCGAACTATCCCAAGGAAATCGCCGTTGGCACCGTGGCGACGTCCGGCAGCCTGGGCATCCTGATCCCGCCCAGCATCCCGATGCTGATCTATGCGCTGATCACCCAGACTTCGGTCAGCAAGCTGTTCATCGCCGGCATCCTGCCGGGCCTGTTCTTCGGTGGCATGCTGCTGCTGGTTGCCTATGTGGTGGCGCGGGCAAAGGGCCTGGAGAGTCTGCCACGCGTCGACTGGAGAGGCCGGCGGCAGGCTTTCAGGCGCGCCGGGTGGAGCCTGGCGTTGCCGGTGCTGGTGATCGGCGGGATCTACGGCTATCCCGACATGACCATCGGGTCGTGGGAGATCGAGGGCAACGCCCTGTTCACGCCGACCGAAGCCGCGGTCGCCGCCGTGTTCTATACATTCATCGTGGCAAAGTTCATCTATCGCGAATTATCGTGGCGCGAATGGCTGCGGGTGACCAAGGAATCGCTGCTGGTCTCGGCGATGCTGATGTTCATCGTCACCAACGCGATCCTGTTCGGTTTCCTGCTGACCGACCAGCAGATCCCGGCGACGGTCGCGGAATGGATCACCGAGCAGGACATGTCGCCCTGGGTGTTCCTGCTGATCGTGAACATCGTGCTCGCCATCGCCGGGCAGTTCATGGACGGCGTTCCGATCATCATGATCTTCGTCCCCGTGCTGTTCCCCGCCGCGATGGCGCTGGATATCGATCCGATCCATCTCGGCATCATCCTGGTCGTGAACCTGGAATTGGGGACGATCACCCCGCCGGTCGGCGTCAACCTGTTCGTCGCCAGCGCCATCTCCAAAATGTCGCTGTTCGAAGTGACCAAGGCGACGGCGCCATGGATCCTTGTGATTCTCTTTGTGCTGATGGTCATCACCTACGTGCCGCAGATCAGCCTGCTGCTGGTGCGGCCGATCTTCTGAACCGCTTCCCGCAGGCTATCGCGGCTGGGTGGCCGTGATATCCTGCGCCTGGAGCGGGTGAAATCCCCGGTCCGGCCGTCCGCACCCAGGAACGCACTGCCATGACGCCTGAAGACATCCTCCGCCACCCCCCCCAAGTGCTGACCGCAACCCAGCGCGCGCATTATTTCCGCACCGGTTCGCTGGCCGTGCCTGGCCTGATCCCCCGGGAGTGGCTGGACCGCCTGGCCAATCTGTCCCGTCAGTTCCTGGAGGAAAGCCGAGCGCACAAGGTTTCGAATGAAGCGTTCGATCTCGGCCCCAGTCATTCCGCCGAACGTCCCCATGTGCGGCGCCTGCGCGCGCTGGTGGACCGGCATCCGGATTTCTGGCGCTTTGCGAGCGAATCGGTCCTGGCCGATATCGCCGCCGACCTGCTTGGCCCCGACGTGAAGTTCCACAGCAGCAAGCTGAACTACAAGTGGCCCGGATCGGGCGAGATCGTGAAATGGCACCAGGACATCCCGGCCTGGCCGCACACGAACTACAGCCTGGTGACGCTGGGCGTGCATCTGGGTGACGTCGCAGACGCGGACGGCCCGCTGACCTGCATTCCTGGCACGCATACAGGGAAGATCTTCGTCCACCGTGACGACAAGGGCGCCTGGACCGGGTCGGTCCGCGACAGCGACATGGCGACGCTGGACCTGGGCAGTGCCGAGGACCTGACCGGACCGGCCGGGACCGTGATCGCGATCCATTGCCGGACGGTACACGCATCGCGCGCCAATGCCACCGACAAGGTCCGCGCGCTCGCCCTGTTTGTCTACAGTTCGGCCGACGCGTTCGCCTGGATGCCGGCGCCCACGCCCACCAGTCACACCGGTGAAATCGTGCGCGGGCAGGCGGCGCAGGTCGCCCACCTGGACCCGGCGCCGTGCCCGGTGCCGCCGGACTGGAGCCGGCAGGGCTATGGCTCGATCTTCACGTCGCAGCGCGCCAGCATGTAGCGAACGTCATTCGGGAGGGAAGCGCCGATGGCCACCATCACCTATATCGAACACAACGGCACGGCGCATCCGGTTGAAGTGCCGCCCGGAAAGACCGTCATGCAGGGCGCCGTTGAGAACAACATACCGGGCATCGATGCCGATTGTGGCGGCGAATGTGCCTGCGCGACGTGCCATGTGTACGTGGACGCGGCGTGGCTCGACAAGGTGGGTCTGCCCGAGCCCGGTTCGCAGGAAGCCAGCATGCTGAGTTTCGCCGCCGTCACCCAGCCGGATTCGCGCCTGTCCTGCCAGATCACCGTGACCGAGGCGCTGCACGGGCTGGTTGTGCGCATGCCGGAAGGGCAGCACTGATGGCCGCTTCCCCCGATTTGCCGCCGTTTGCCGAGGGCGTGATGCCGGCGGGCATCCGCTCCCGCCATGTGCAGGGCGTCAACGGCATGACCGTGCACATGCTGGAAGCGGGGTTCGACGCACGAGATCGCCCCTGCGTTCTGCTGCTGCACGGGTTCCCGGAACTCGCCTGGTCCTGGCGCAAGGTCATGGTGCCGCTGGCCGAGGCGGGATACCACGTCATCGCCCCCGACCTGCGCGGCTATGGCCGCACCTCCGGCACGGACCCGGGCTATGACGACGACCTGATGCCGTGGCGCATGGTCAACCTGGTCCGTGACGCCATGGGGCTGATCGCCGCGCTGGGTTATCGCTCGGTTGAGGCGGTGGTGGGCCATGACTTCGGCGCCTCGGTCGCCGCGTGGTGCGCGGTGATCCGCCCGGACGTGTTCCGCCGCATGGCGATCATGAGCGCCCCGTTCGCCGGCCCGCCCGACCTGCCATTCGACACCGACCGCAACCCGCGGACGCCGACGCCCGACCCGATCCACGCCGATCTGGCCGCGCTGGACCGGCCGCGGAAGCACTATCACTGGTATTACTCCACGCGGCCGGCGAACGCCGACATGGTGAACTGTCGTCAGGGCGTGCACGATTTCCTGCGTGCCTATTTCCACCACAAGAGCGCGGATTGGACCGAGAACCGGCCGCACCGCCTGTCCGGCTGGACCGCCACCGAACTGGCGAAGATGCCGACCTACTACATCATGGATTTGCATGATGACATGGCGCAGTCGGTGGCGAAGGAAATGCCGACGCCCGCGCAGATCGCCGCCTGCGCCTGGCTGCCGGACGATGAACTCCGTGTCTACAGCCAGGAATACGCCCGCACCGGCTTCCAGGGCGGGCTGCAGAACTATCGCGTGCGGACGCAGGGTGTGGCGCAGGCCGATCTGCAGGTGTTCGCCGGCCGACGCGTCGAGCAGCCGTCGCTGTTCGTGTCCGGCGCCAGCGATTGGGGGGCTTACCAGTCTCCCGGCGCGCTGGAGCGCATGCGCGACGTCGTCTGCACTCGCATGATCGGCTGCCACCTGCTGGACGGCGCCGGCCATTGGGTGCAGCAGGAACAGGCCAAGGCGGTGACCGCGCTGCTGCTTGAGTTGCTGGCCACGAAGCTGGGGTGAAGGCGACGGGCGCGATCACCCCGGCCGTCCCGCCCGGTGATATGGATGCCCCGCCGCAATCGACCGCGCGCGATAAAGCTGCTCCGCCAGCAGCGCGCGCGCCAGGAAATGCGGCCAGGTCATCGCCCCCAATGACAGCACAAACTCGGCGCGCTGGAGCACGGACGCGTCCAGCCCCTCGGCCCCGCCGATCAGGAAGCAGACCGGGCGCGAGGACGTCAGCCAGCGTTCCACCAGCGCGGCGAAGCCCGGGCTGTCGGGTGCCGTCCCGCCCAGGTCCAGCGCCACGGCGTACGCGCCGTCCGGCAATGCGCCCAGCAGCGCCGCCGCTTCCCGCCGCTTGACCTCGGCGGGGGCGCCGCGTGCCTCCGCCACCTCGGTCAGCGTCAGTTTCGGCCGTATCCTTTCGGCGTAGCGCGCGAACAGCACCGCCTCCGGCCCGTCGCGCAGCCTGCCCACCGCGATCACCCGCATCATTGTCCCGATCCCGATTCCCGTGGACGATACAGGCATCCGCACGGGAACCGGAGCCTGCATGTCCGACATCACCACCACCGCCGACGTCGCCGTGATTGGCCTGGGTGCCATGGGCGCCGCCGCGCTGTATCAACTGGCGAAGCGGGGCGCGCGCGTGATCGGCCTCGACCGTTTCGCGCCGCCGCATGACCGCGGATCGAGCCACGGCGAAACCCGCATCACCCGCCAGGCGGTGGGCGAGGGCACGTTGTATGCCCCGCTCGTGCTGCGCTCGCACGCAATCTGGCGGGACCTGGAAGCCGCCACGGGCAAAGCGCTGCTGCACGCTTGCGGCGGACTGATCATCGGCCCGGCCGGTCCCGACGCGTCCCACCACGGCAAGCCCGACTTCGTACGCCGCACGGTCGCGGCGGCCGAACGCTTCGGCATCGCGCACGAAGTGCTGGACCGGGCGGACCTGGCGCGCCGCTTCCCGCAGTTCACCGGGCTGGGCGAAACCGACATGGCCTGCTTCGAGCCGGGCGCCGGCTATCTGCACCCCGAGCGCTGCATTGCCGCGCAACTGGCCGAGGCCGAGCGGGCAGGCGCTGTGATAGGCAGCGGCGTTGCGTGCGTGGCGGTGAAGCAGCGGGACGGGATCGTTCGTATCGAAACCGATGGCGGCGTGATCGAGGCGCCCCGCGTCGTGGTCACCGCCGGGGCCTGGACCGCACCGCTGCTGGGGCCGCCATTCGATCGCCTGCTGCGGGTCACGCGCCAGGTGCTGCACTGGTTTCCCCTGGAACGGCCGGACGACTACCGGTCCGGGCGCTTCCCCGTCTTCATCCGCATGCACGGCGCCGGTGACAGCGCGTATTTCTACGGCTTTCCCAGCACGGACGGTGCAACGGCGAAGATCGCAACCGAACAGTATCAGCACGCCGCCACCGCCGATACGCTGGACCGGTCGGTTTCATCCGAGGAGCAGGATGCGATGGTTCGCAACCATATCCAGGGACGGATGGCGGGCGTGCAGCCGCACGCGGTGCGTTCCTCGGTGTGCCTGTATACCAACACGCCGGATTCCGATTTCCTGATCGATGCGCATCCGGACATGGATCGCGTGCTGGCGGTTTCCGCCTGCTCGGGCCACGGCTTCAAGCATTCCGCCGCGATCGGCGAGGCGGTGGCCGAACTTGTGCTGACGGGACGGAGCGCGATCGATCTGTCGGCGTTCGGGCTGGCGCGCTTCGGCTGATCCAGGGCTTGCGCGGGACGGCCTGGTGCTGAACGATCCCGCCGGCAATCGGGGGAGACACCGCATGTCCTGGCCCACGCAGCAAGGCGTTTTCCGCGCCGGCGACCTGACCCTGCAATCCGGTGCGGTGCTGCGCGACGCGCGCCTGTCATGGAAGGCGCACGGCACGCTCTCCCCCGCGCGCGACAACGTCATCGTCTATCCCACCAGCTATTCCGCCCGGCATCCCGACCTGGAATGGCTGATCGGGCCGGATGG
>JBFXDK010000175.1:0-8666 GCA_050181195.1 Acetobacteraceae bacterium
GTAAAAGGAAAGATGCTCAGCAGCAGGCTCCAGCCGCCGGTGCGGCGCAGTGCTTCCATCAGGGCGAACCACATGAAGTAGCCGACCCAGATGACGCCGTCCGGCGCGCCGCCGAATTCCCATCCCAGTTCGGCGGCCTTGCGGATGTTGAACATCAGATAGGCCGCGGCGCCCGCCGTCAGGGCGAACATCAGCAGGTCGTACCAGGGCAGCCGGTCGACCTTCGCGGCTTCGCTGCCGGGGAAGATCAGGAAAGTGAACGGCAGCATGCACAGGATCAGCAGGTAGAAATATTCGGTGTTCAACGGCGTGTAGCCGATGAAGAACCGCAGCGCGAACTGCTGGTTGATGCACAGGAAGATCGTCAGGCCGGTCAGGAGGATCAGCGCCCAGCGCCAGAAGCCCTGCAAGGTCCGCACGCGCATGGTTTCGGCTTCGGCCGGCCCCGTCTGCATGTGCGGATCGTCGAATACCACTTTCTGGACGGGCGCCGTTTCCATCATTGCCTTCCTCCCACCCCGCCGGTCCGGTGTGCCGGCCTGTCGTTGTTGTCGTTATGTGCCGGCACCGGTCCGGCTTCCCGTCATTTCTCGTCGAAACCGACCTCCAGGCCCGCGCCGGTCAGCGCCGCCCGCCGCGCGGCCATCCAGCCGGTGCGGAACGCCTTTTCATCCGATGGAGCGGACTTGGCGTAGGCCTGCCAGGCATCGATCAGCACCTTCTGGCGGCGCAGCAGCTGATCGTTGTGCGCCTGCGCGGCGTCGGTCCAGATTCCAGCTTCCTTCAGCGCACGGGCCGAACCCGGATGATAGGGCAGGATCCATTTCAGGTTCTGTCGCTTGCCTTCCAGCCCATCCACGCCAACGACGTTGTTCTTGTAGTCGTCGTAATGGACCAGCAGCGCCTTCACCAGGTCATGCACCAGGGTTTCCGGCTGCGACCCGTAGGCCATGAACAGCGGATAGGGGTAGACCGAGGTTTCCACCTTCTCGTCCTTGCCGATCCCGGCGCCGCACGTCGCCGTATGGGGATAGAAATACGGGGCGATCGCCTGCATGCGTTTCCAGCCCTCGGTATCCGAGGTCGGCATCGGCACCCAGACGATGCCGCGCGGGGAACTCTCGATCTCCTTCGCCTGGCCCGAGATGGTGGAAGCGAAGAACAGGTCGATTTCGTTGTTCACGACGCCCTTCATCAGTGCGCCGTAGCTCGCGAACTCGACGGTGCGGACGTTCTGGAAGTTGCCGCCGCCGAAGGCCAGCAGCGCCTGCATGCTGTAGGTCGCGGCGGGCGAGCCGACGATCACGCCGGCGCGCTTGCCGATGACGTCCTTCGCTGTCTGCACGCCCGAATCCTTGGCCGCGCCCAGGGACTGGCCGCTGCAGGTGAGCGAGGAGAGCAGCAACTGGATCGGTTGCGGTCCCCATTCCCGGGCCGAGAATTCCAGCACGCCTTCCTGGGCGAAATACATGCCGATGCCTGTCGAGGTGATCTGCGCTCGTCCGCTGCGCAGCGGGCCCAGGCGGGCGACATCGTTGCCCGCGGGCAGGATGCGCAGGTCGGTGCCGTAGCGGTTCTTGAACATCTGGCCGATGCCGACCGCCTGGTTGAAGGCGTTGGACCCGGTTTCATACGCGGTGACCGTCAGCGTCTTCGGCAGCTTGATGTCCTCGGCGTGGGCCGGTGCGGTCAGGACGAATGCCGCCACGGCGGTCAGAACAGGGCGAAACGTCATGAAAACTTTCCCTTTCTCGTCATGGCTCATTCGAAGATGACATGCATGCCGGCCTTGACCAGCGCATCCTTGCGGGCCTGCATCCAGTCCTTGCGGAAGCTGGCTTCCGGCGGGTTGGTCTTGAGGAACGCGGTCCAGGCGGTGTTGATCACATCCTGGCGTTTCAGCAGCGCCTGGTTATGGGCCTCATGCTTCGGTGTCCATGCGCCAGCCTCGGTCAGGGCCTTCACCGCGCCGGGATGATAGGGGATCACCCATTCCAGCAACTGCTTGTCCAGCGCCATTCCCGCCGCACCGGGCGCGGCGTCCTTGTATTTGTCATACAGCGTGATCATCGCCTTGGTGATCGAGTAGACCAGATCGGTGTTCTGCGTCGCATAGGCGGTGAAGATCGGGTACGGATAGGTCGCCGATTCCAGCGGGTTCTGCGGGCTCATGCCTGCCGCGCCGCAGGTTGCTATGTGCGGGGCGAAGAAATTCGCCTGTTTCAGCATGCGCGCCCAGGCGTCCTTGTCGGCATGCGGCATCGGCATCCACACCAGCCCGCGCGGAGAGGTCTCCGCTTCCCGGGCCTGCCCGGTGATGGTGGATGCCCAGGCCGCATCGACCTCGTTGTTGACGAACCCTTTCCAGGCGGCGCCGAAGCTTGAGAACTCCACGAGCCGCACATCGGCCGGGGTCAGGCCGCCGAAGGTCAGTGCGGCGAAGACGTTCTGGTTCAGCGCCGGGGAGCCGACGACCGTCGCGACCCGCTTGCCCTTGAGGTCCTTCAGTTCCTTGACGCCGGTATCCTTGGCAACGCCGAGCGCGGCGCCGTTGCAATCGTTGGAGGTGTAGAGCAATTGCAGGCGCTGCGGTCCCCACTCCTTCACCGCGAACTCGAACACCGCTTCCTGGGCGTAGTAGATGCCGATCCCCATGGAGGAGAACTGGGCCCGGTTGGCCCGCACCGGCGCGAGGCGGGCCACGTCGTTGCCGGCCGGCAGCACGCGCAGATCGGTGCCGTACTTGTCCTTGAAGGCCTTGCCGACGGCGATGGCGATGTTGAATCCGGATGATCCGGTATCGTAGGCGGTCACCGACAATGTCGGCGGCAGTTTGACTTCGTCCGCGCACACAGGCACCGACGCCGCCGCGAGCAGCGCGGCGAGAAGCAGTTTTCTGACCATTATCCTGGTTCCTCCCGTTTCCGTGTCCTAGCACAGGGCGGGGAGGTGCCCAAGGGTCATGGAGCCGCCGGGTCAGAGATCCGTGGGGGCGTCGGTGAACGTCACGCCCTCGTACAATTCGGCCAGGGGAAGGTCGATGCCGATCTCGGGCATGGTCAGGATGGCGTCGCCCGAGAAGATGTGCCCGACCCAGTCGTTTCCGGCGCGGGAGAACACGGTCGCGGCCTGTCGTTCCTGTTCCAGCATGACGTAGCGCTGGATCGACGGCGTGTCGCGGTATTCCTCGTTCTTGACCGTGCGGTCGACAGTGGAGGTGCTGGGGCTGAGGACTTCAAAGACGACGACCGGATCGGTAACCACGGTGGCGCGCGGCGGCACCTGCGTGCAGATCACGAACGCGTCGGGGTAACGGACCGATCCGGCAACGGCGATCTTCAGGTTGCTGGTGAACAACTGGCAAGGCTTGCCACGCAGGCGACCGCCGACGGCCATGATGAGGTTCCGTTCGATCGCGGAATGCGCCAGCGTTCCTCCGGTCATCGCGACCGGTTCGAAGCCGTCGAATTCCCAGCGCAGCTCCTGGCGTTCCTCCCAGTCCAGGAACGCCTGCCGCGTCATCGGCTTGTGCAGCGCCACACTCATCGGTGGAACCCTAGCATATCGGTCGCATCATCCGATCATCCCCCGGGACGCATCACGGCCAGGTCGCATCCCTCGTCGGCCTGCAGGACCTGATCCGCAATGATCCTGTCCCAGCCCCGCACCGGCTTTTCAGGCGGGCGCCAGGCGGACCGCCGCCGCTCCAGCTCCTTCGGGTCCACCAGCAGATCCAGCGAGCGATTCTTCACCGAGAGCCGGATGCGGTCGCCGCTTTCGGCCAGCCCCAGCGGGCCGCCCGCCGCGGCCTCGGGCGTGATATGCAGCACGATCGTGCCGAACGCGGTGCCGGACATGCGGCAGTCGCTCATGCGCACCATGTCCTTCACCCCGGCGCGCGCGAGCTTCGAGGGGATCGGCAGGTAGCCTGCCTCCGGCATCCCCGCCGGGGTCAGCGATCCCGCGTTCTTCAGGACCAGGATGTCGTCCGGCGTCACGTCCAGGGCGGGATCGTCGATGCGGGCGGCAAGATCCTCGAGCCCGTCGAACACCATCGCCCGGGCTTCCGTCTCGAACAGGGACGGGGTCGCGGCACTGCGCTTCAGGATCGCGCCGCGCGGCGCCAGCGAGCCGAACAGCGCGACCAGCCCGCCGACCGGGGAGACCGGTTCCGCTCGCGCGCGGATGTAGCGCCGGTCGACGAAGGCCGGCTCCGCCAGGCGATCGCCAAGCGTCGTGCCGGTGACGTCGATCGTGTCCAGGTGCAGCAGGTCGCGCAGTTCCCACAGCAGGGCGGGCATGCCGCCGGCGGCGTGGAAGTCCTCCATATAGCCTTCGCCCGTGGGCTTCAGGTCCACCAATACCGGCGTGCTGTCGGACAATTCGTTCAGCCGGTGCAGATCGATCCGCACACCGCGCCGCCCGGCCACGGCCGTCAGGTGGATCAGCGCGTTCGTCGACCCGCCGAGGGCCAGCAGCACCCGCATCGCATTCTCGACGGATTGCTCGGTGATGACCTCGGACGGCCGGATCGGCGCGGTGACCAGCTTCATGGCGAGCGTGCCCGCCTCCTCGGCTGCCCGCAGCCGGTCGGCGTGCACCGCCGGGATCGAGCCGTGGCCGAGGGGAACCATGCCGAGGGTTTCGGCGATGCAGGCCATGGTGGATGCGGTGCCCATTACGCCGCAGGTGCCAGCGGTGGTCGCGAGCCGTCCCTCGATCTCGCCGATCCGTTCCTGCGTGACGCTGCCGGCGCGGTAGGCGGCCCAGTAACGACGGCAGTCGGTGCAGGCGGACAGGCGCTCGCCCTGGAACGGGGTGGCCAGCATCGGCCCGGTGACAAGCTGCACGGCCGGGATGTCGGCCGAGGCGGCGGCCATCAGCTGCGCCGGCACCGTCTTGTCGCAGCCGCCCACCAGCACGGCCGCGTCCATCGGCTGCGCGGTCAGCATCGCTTCGGTGTCCAGCGCGGCCAAGTTGCGGTAATGCATCGAGGTCGGGAACAGCGACGGTTCGCACAGCGACACGGTCGGGAAGGACAGAGGCAGGCCGCCCGCGGCCAGGACGCCGCGCTTCACCGCCTCGATCAGTTCCGGCACCGTGCGGTGACAGTTGTTGTAGTCGGATCCCGTATCGACGATGCCGATCACCGGACGGTCGAGCAGTGCCTGCGAGTAGCCCATCGACTTGGCGAAGGACCGGCGCAGATACAGGGAGAAGTCACGATCGCCGTAATTGGCGGTATTGCGGGCCAGGCCGCGCTTCGGAGCTTGGGTCATGCTGGCATGGTAGGCGTGGATCCCCGGGCCGGCAATTTCGCAGACGCGAGATGTCCCGGGGGACTGGTTGCCAGCGGCGATCGATAATGCCGGCAAGCGCGAGAAGGATGACAAACCCGTGTGCGCTCGGGTACCAAGCGCCCGCCACCTCGGAAGGGTCCCACCTTGCGCGCCAGACCTTGCATTGCTGCGATCCTGATCGGCTCGATTTCGGCCTGCGGTCCCAGCTATTCGCCCGATTCCTATGCCACCAGCGCCGTGCAGCAGGCGAACAAGGTGGAGCAGGGGGTGATCATCGGGATACGGGAGGTCTCGGTCACCGCATCGGGCACTGTCGGCGGCGTGACCGGGGCGGCGGCGGGCGGGATTGCCGGCGCGCAGGTCGGCGCCGGGCCGGTGAGTGCATTCAGCGCCCTGGGCGGCACGCTGATCGGCGGACTGGCCGGGACAGCGGCGGAGCATATCGCGTCGGACACCAAGGCCTATGAATACATCGTCCGCAAGACGAGCGGGGATCTGGTGAGCGTGACGCAGAAGGATGCGACCCCGCTGACGTTGCACACCAAGGTGCTGGTGATCGCGGGGACCCAGGCCCGGGTCGTGCCGGACTACACCGTGCCCGGGCAGGCTCCTGCGTCGGTGGAGGCGAAGCCGGCCGCGGTGGGCGGCGCGGCCCCACCGGCTTCTGCCGGGACCGGGCCGGCCCAGGGCATGGAGGCGAAGCCGGTCGCGGGCGAGACGGCCCCGCCGCCTGCCGCTGGTCCGCAGCCCGGTGCGGCGCCGGTGCAAGCCTCCCCCCTGACCGCGCCGGCCGGGATGCCGCGCGATTCCGGGGCGCCCATCCCGCTGGTGCCGCCCATGGAACAGACGGCGCAGCAGCCGCCGGGTCCGGTGCAGACCGCGGATCCGGCGGACGCCGCGAAGGCGGCACAGCCAGCCGGCGCACCAACGCCCGACACGCCCCGATAGCCCGCCGGGGACCGGTCCGGACTGTGAATACCATTGCGGCCGGACGGCTCCGGCCGGATGATGCACATGTCAAATCCGGCACCATCCGACGACGATGGGCCGCAGGGAGGAATCAATCGATGCGATACCGAGCTTGTATGGGCGCGGTCCTGGCGATCTGCGCGGCAGTGGGATTGGGATGGGGCGGCAACCAGGCCCTCGCCCAGACCCAGACTCAGACAGACTGGCCGACACGGCCGGTGCGGCTGGTGATCCCCTATCCCGCCGGTTCCGGCACGGATTTCATCGTCCGTGCCCTTGCCGAACGCCTGTCGCGTCAGCTCGGCCAGCAATTCGTGGTCGAGCATCGGGGCGGGGCGGGCGGCACGCTGGGGACCGAGGCCGTGGTCCGGTCGACGCCCGATGGCTATACGGTATTGATGACGCCGCAGGCACCGATCGTCGTGCTGCCGAACCTGCGCAAACTGGCCTATGACCCGCTGAAGGACCTGACCGCGGTTGCGCGCATGGGCGAGGTGATCGCGGGGTTTGCCGTGCATCCCTCCCTCGGCGTGAAGAACATGGCGGAGTTCGTGGCCCTGGCCAAGCAGAAGCCCGGGGAGATCACCTTCGTTTCGGCTGGGGTCGGCACCGTGAACCATCTTCGGGGCGAAACGCTGAAGCTGATGGCTGGGATCGACCTGACCCATGTGCCCTATCGGGGCAACGGCGAGGCGGTGCCCGACCTGCTCGCCGGGCAGGTCCATTGCATCTTTGACACGGTCGTCTTCCCGCATGCAAAGGCGGGCAAGCTGACGCTGCTCGCCATCCTGGCCGACCAGCGGTATTCCGAATTTCCCGAGGTCGGCACGATCAAGGAACAGGGATTTCCCGAGTTCGACCTGCCGATCTGGTTCGGGACCTTCGTGCCGGCCGGGGTGCCCGCGCCCATCGTCCAGAAGCTGCACGCCGCGATCTCGACCATCCATTCGGACGAGGACTTCAAGGCCAGGCAGCTCTCGGGCGGGATCTATATCTATCCCCAGGCGGACAGCCTGGAGGAACTGAAGGGGCGCCTCGTCCGCCAGACCGCCTACTTCGCGGACGTCATCAAGCGGGCGAACGTGACGCTGGACTGATCGCGGAGGGGACGGTCCGCAGGTCCGGGCCGCCCCGCCCGTTCAAACCACCTTCTTTTCGCGCAGCCCCGCGATATCGGACGGCGCGTAGCCCAGTTCGGCCAGGATCGCATCGGTGTGCTCGCCGGCCTCGGGCGTCGCGCTGCGGATCGACCACGGGGTGCGGCTGAGTTCCACCGCCTGGCCGATCACCTCGACATCGCCCAGCACCTTGTGGCGCACCGCCCGCGCGATCCCCAGGTGCTTCACCTGCGGATCCTCGAACACCTCATTCATCTTGTAGATGGGACCGCACGGCACGCCGGCGGCATTCAGCCGCTCGATCCATTCGGCCGAGGTGCGGCCGCGGATGATGGCCTCGATCGCCTCGTTGAGCGCGTCGCGGTTCTCGGACCGGGACTTGCCGGTGGCGAAGCGCGGATCGGAGACGAGCTGCGGCGCGTCCAGCGCCTTGCAGCAGCGGCGATAGATGTCGTCGCCCGACGCCGCGATGTTGATGTAGCCGTCCGATGTCTGGAACACGCCGGTCGGGATGCTGGTGGGGTGGTTGTTGCCCGCCTGGCCCGGAACCTCGTGCGCGATCGTCCAGCGCGCCGCCTGGAAATCCAGCATGGAGATCTGCGCCGCCAGCAGCGAGGACTGGACCCATTGGCCCTGCCCGGACTGCTCGCGTTCCAGAAGCGCGATCAGGATGCCCATGGCGGCGAAGATGCCGGCGGTCAGGTCGGCCACGGGAATGCCGACGCGCACCGGCCCCTGGCCGGGCAGGCCGGTGATGCTCATGAGCCCGCCCATGCCCTGGGCGATCTGGTCGAAGCCCGGCCGGTCGCGATACGGCCCGTCCTGGCCGAAGCCGGAGATGGATGCGTAGACGATGCGCGGATTGATCTTCCGCAGGCTTTCATAATCGACGCCCAGGCGGAACTTCACGTCGGGGCGGTAATTCTCGACCACCACGTCGGACTGAGCGACGAGGCGCTTCAGCACATCGAGCCCCTCTGGCGCCTTCAGGTTCAGTGTCAGGCTGCGCTTGTTGCGGTGCAGGTTCTGGAAGTCGGGGCCGTGGCGTTCACCGCCGAGGCCGGAGTCCCCCTCGGGCGCCTCGATCTTGACCACATCGGCGCCCCAGTCCGCGAGTTGGCGCACGCAGGTGGGTCCCGCGCGCACGCGCGTCAGATCGATGACCTTGAAGCGGGCGAGGGGGCCTGTGCTCATGCTGCTGTCTCCTTGGCGGGACGGAACTGTGCGCCAAGGCCGCTTCCGGTCAAGTCCGGGCACTGTCACGAGCGGGGCGCCGCCT
>JBFXDK010000176.1:0-2750 GCA_050181195.1 Acetobacteraceae bacterium
CCGTGGGGGGGGTGCCGTGGGGGGGGGGGCCCGGGTGGCCCGCCCCCGCCGGGACGGGGTCCGGGGCGAAGCCCCGCCTACGCCTCGTAGTGCTCCGCCACCAGCCGGTCCAGCAGCCGCACGCCGAACGCCGTCGCGCCCTTGGGCACTGTCGCGCTGCCCTTCGTGCCCCACGCCACGCCCGCGATATCCAGGTGCGCCCAGGGCGTGCCCGCGGGGACGAAGCGCTGGATGAAGTGCGCCGCGGTGATCGATCCCGCCGGGCGCCCGCCGACATTCTTCATGTCGGCGATGTCCGAGCGCAGCGCCTTGTCGTAGGCCTCATCCAGCGGCATCCGCCACAGTTTCTCGCCCGTGGCCTTGCCCGCCGCGGCCAGCCGCTCGGACAGTTCGTCGTTGTTGCTGAACATGCCCGCGAATTCATGGCCGAGGCCGACGATGATCGCGCCGGTCAGCGTCGCGAGGTCGACCATGAATACCGGGCTGTATTTCTCCTGCGCATAGGCGATGACGTCGGCCAGCACCAGGCGGCCTTCGGCATCGGTGTTGATCACCTCGATAGTCTGGCCGGAGTAGCTTTTCACCACGTCGCCGGGCCGCTGGGCGGAGCCGGAGGGCATGTTTTCCACCAGGCCCACGACGCCGATCGCGTTCACCTTCGCCTTGCGCCCGGCCAAAGCCGCCATCAGCCCGATCACCGCGCCGGCGCCGGCCATGTCCCACTTCATGTCTTCCATGCCGCCGGCGGGCTTGATGCTGATGCCGCCGGAATCGAAGGTCACACCCTTGCCGATGAACGCCACGGGCTTCGCGCCCGCTGCACCACCGTTCCAGCGCATGATCACCGTGCGCGGCGGGTTCACGCTGCCCTGCGCCACGCCCATCAGCGCGCGAAACCCAAGCTGCGTCATCTCCTCGGGGCCGAGCACCTGGACGTCGATGCCGGAGGCTGAAAGGGTTTGGCAGCGTTCGGCGAGTTCGGCGGGCGTGAGGACGTTGCCGGGTTCGCTGACCAGATCGCGGGTCAGGAACACACCTTCGGCCACCGCGCGGTGCGTCCGCCAGGCCGCTTCCGCGGCGGCGGGATCGTCGGTGAGCACCGTCAGGGAAGCGAGCCTTGGCTTGTCCTCGGGCTTTTCCTTCGTGCGATAGCGGTCGAAGCGATAATGGCGCAGCGCCGCGCCCATGGCGACCGACGCCGCCTGTGCCGCGGTCAGGCCGGCGGCGGCAACCGATGCGGTTTCCTCGCGCGCCAGGGCCGCGGTCAGGGTGCCGCCGGCGTCTTCCAGGCTGCTGGGCGTGAGTTTGTCCGCCTCGCCCAGGCCCACCGCGAGCACGCGGGAGAGGCCGGCGCCGGGGGCGAGCACCTCGCAGGTCTTGCCCTTTGCGGATTTGAACTCGGCGGCGGTGAGTGCCCGGGTGATCGCGCCCTGGGTGGCTTCATCGGCCTGTTTCCGCAGCGGCGAGGCGTCGGCGTTGGCCTGTTCGAGCAAGACGAGCGCGCCCGAGGTCGGCAGTGCGGGTTTGGCAAAACGGATCTCAAGCATGCGGGCGTCTCCGGTCCTGGGGCGGGCAGCTTAGCGTGAGGCAGCGGGGGCGGCGAGGGGGAGGGAGATTTGATGCTGGAGTTTGGTGGTGTCCTCTACGGATGGGTCTGTGCTGGGCTCGGCTGCCGGATTTGTTTTCACGGAGGAATAAGGGAGAAACACGGAGGAACACAGAGGCCTTGCACGACGGTCGAGCGTCGTTCGAAGGGTCACGGTGTGCTTTGCGCCATGATGGCGCTTCGCGCGGGGGGCGTCCGTCGGCGGGTCGATGCGCAAGTGTCGGTTTTCGTGATGCGGGCTTCCGGCACGGGTTGTGCGCCTTCCGGTGCGGCTGCGTCTTATACGACCAGGCGGCGAATGCCGTCCTTCATCCGGGCAGCCTGAAAATTCAGGAGCAGCCCGACGCCGATCCCGCTCAGTGATAAATAGGTCAGGAGTTGCGCCTCATGCGACGCGACAAACGATTCGACGCATTTGACTTCCACGATTAATTGGTTGGCAACAACGACATCCGCTCGGAACCCGGCATCAAGGCGCCTGGACTTGTAAGTAATCGGGATCAGCACCTGACGCGCGAACGGAATGCCTGCCGCTTCGAGTTCCAGGCAGAGGCACCTCTCGTAGACAGACTTAAGAAGACCGCGCCCGGTTTCACGATGCACCTCGATCGCCAGTCCCAGCACTCGTCCTGAGAGGTCACCGGCAAAGTCCGACCTGTCCATCTCCTGTGTTCCTTTGTGTTCCTTTCTTTTGTTCTCTGTGAAAAACCCTTAACCAACCCTCAATGGCACCAGACCCATCCCGGATCGGGCTGGTGGAAGATGACTGATTGCGAGCGAACGGAATCCCACCAACAGCGAGCGCGGCACCAGCCTGACGGCGAGAAGAATGCCCAACTGCACGATCAGCAGGTCGTCCAGGTAGCCCAGCACAGGGATGAAATCCGGGATCAGGTCGATCGGTGACAGACAATAGGCCGCGACCGAAGCGGCGATGGCCTTCGCCAGCAGCGGCGTGCACGGGTCACGGCTTGCCAACCAGAGCGCGACGATGTCCGTCCTGATGCGCCCGGCCCAGCGCTTTGCGGTGTCCAGCCACCTCACCGCGCCTTTGCGTCCCTGGCATGGACCCGCATCCGTCCGAAACCCGACCCGCGATGGCGCGGCGCGGAGCAGGACTGCCAGGCTGACCCCGCCGCCCGGG
>JBFXDK010000176.1:2850-8564 GCA_050181195.1 Acetobacteraceae bacterium
GCGCTTTGCGGTGTCCAGCCACCTCACCGCGCCTTTGCGTCCCTGGCATGGACCCGCATCCGTCCGAAACCCGACCCGCGATGGCGCGGCGCGGAGCAGGACTGCCAGGCTGACCCCGCCGCCCGGGGAGAACCGGACTGGCGCGATGCAAAGCGGCCGGTGCTGCGGCGCTCCAGCGGCATGCATGCGCCTTGAACCGGCCATCCCAGGTGCGTCATGGCATCGTGGCGGCCAGCCACTGCCCGTCCGTTATCGCGTCTCAGGCGGAATGTCGCGCATGGATTCGATGAATGCGGCCAATTCGCCGCGATCCCATTTCAGGTGCACACGCTGCGTCGAGGCCGGGTGCGTGGCGGTGCAGACTCCCGGACGCCGAGCGGTTGCCGGTCGGATGGGGCGCGGCATGAAGCCGCCGCCGCAGTTCGGACAGACGTTGTGCAGCACCGTTTCAGCGCAGGTCGCACAGAACGTGCATTCATAACTGCAGATCCGGGCATCGGTCGCCGCGGGCGGCAGGTCCTTGTCGCAGTATTCGCAGTTGGGGCGGAGTTGCAGCATGTCATCACCTCAGGAAAACGGCGGCGTCGCGGGTCGCGGCCGACCCCGAATGGCCGATCCTGTCGATGCGGTCCAGATCCCCTGCACGATCCGCTCGGCTGCACACGGGCGCAAGCCGGGGTGGGTCCGGCTCGGTTGTCATCGGGTTCGGCAGGTTCGCTCAACCCCGGACATGCCGGGCGGCGTCTGGCTCCCGGCCGGGATTGCGACGCGTGTTCACCATGGTCGACCGGGCGCCAAATTGCCCGCGGCGTGTGCATATGCCCAGCGTTGCATCACGCCGGAAATCGTAACGAAACCCCTCGGTTTCTGCATGGAAACGTAACGAACGCCTGGGGTTTCCGCATGGATTTGCAACGACGTTCTGTATAGGGAATTTTTCTCCAGAACCGCTTCCGGCCACCGGAAAATGCCTTCGTGTAAATCCCGTAGCGACCGCCGCTGCAACACCGTGGCAATTCTGTGCAATCTAGGAACAGCAAGTAAATCGTTGCAAATTCATGAATGCCCCAAGCCACGAAATTTTGCCCAGAAATCGGGCAAAATCCGCTTCAAGCCCTCCGAAACCCCGGAAAATCCCCGGCATGAGGCCGGATCGGCGGAATTTGCTTGGCGCGGTCCGGCGACCCGGAATAGGGGACTTGGCAAAAACAACCTTGGTCAACGCGCCGGGTCGATCCAGCAAAACTCACACACACGGTGTCGAAAACCACGCCGATCGCGCGTTCCCCCGCGCGCCCCTGCCGCCGGATGCGGCAGTCCTGCTGCCTGCTCGCGCGCGCTTGACGCCGCGCGGTCCCGGCCAGGCAAGCCGCCAGGCAATCGCCTCAAGCCGGTCGCCGGACCCGGGGGCGGACAGCACAACCGGACTTGCGGACCGGCGCAACAACCTGCGATGTCAGAACGACATGTCCGAATCGCCTGAGGAGAAGCGCCATGCCTGCCGCCGATCTCGAGCGGGCGCCCGCCAAGGTCAATCTCTACCTCCATATCGTCGGCAAGCGGGAGGACGGATACCACCTGCTGGACAGCCTGGCCGTCTTCCCGGCCATGTGCGACTGGCTGCAGGCGACCGAGGCGGATGCGTTGTCGCTCTCGGTCATTGGCCCCTTCGCGGCCGGGCTGGAAGCTGAACCGGACAATCTCGTGCTCCGCGCCGCGCGTCTTCTGGCGCAGGAAGCCGGAGTGACGGCGAGGGCCCGCCTGGTGCTGCACAAGAACCTGCCGGTGGCCTCCGGCATCGGCGGCGGGTCGGCCGATGCCGCGGCGGCGCTGCGGCTGCTCGCGCGGTTCTGGGGCGTGCCCGCCGATCCCGCCTTCCTGCGATCGATCGCGGCGCGGCTTGGGGCCGATGTGCCGGTCTGCCTGGGCAGCCGCCCCGCGCGGATGGGCGGCATCGGCGAATGGCTGCAACCCGCGCCCGCCCTGCCCAATATCGGGATCCTGCTGGTGAACCCGCGCGTCTCGGTCGCCACCGCCGATGTCTTCCGCGCCCGCAGCGGCGCATTCTCGGCCGCCGCGACGCTGCCCTGGGCGTTCATGAATGCCGAGGCGCTGGTCGATACCCTGCGGCAAACGGGCAACGACCTCCAGGCGCCGGCGATCGGCCTCTGCCCGGTGATCCAGGACGTGCTGGACGCGATCGAGGCCAGCGAGGGGTGCCTGCTCGCGCGCATGAGCGGGTCGGGCGCCACCTGCTTCGGCCTGTTCCGGACGGACCAGGAAGCCCGTCTGGCCGGGCGCTGCCTGAAGGTGGATCGCTGGTGGCAGTGGGGCGGCGGCCTCAGCGGTCCCCTGGCGCCGCCATGACCCGGGTGGTTCACCCGATCAGGCCGTCGCGACCTGGCGTCCCTTGGCGATCCAGTGCCAGGTTACGATGGTCGAGGCGATGATCACCGGCGGCAGCACCGACAGGTTCAGGGCCTTGTATCCCCACAGCGCCTCGATCACGCCCGAGGTCAGGGCGGTGCCGGCCACGTTCGCGAACACGATGAAGTCGTGCGTCGCCTGCACCTTCACCCGTTCCTGGGGCGCATAGGCGGTGGTCAGCATGGTGGTCCCGCCCACGAACATGAAGTTCCAGCCGATGCCCAGGATCCCCAGCGCGATGAAGAAGGTCCAGAACAGCGAGGGAAACAGCAGGTTCAGGGCCGCCGCGCCGGTGGTCAGCGCCGCCCCCGTCAGGATGATCTGGTGGTTGCCGAATTTCTGGATCAGCCGTCCGGTCACGAAGCCCGGCGCATACATCGATACCGAATGCGCCCGGATCACCTCGGCGCTGGCCGCCACGCCGAAGCCGCACAGCATCATCTCGAGCGGCGTGGACGCCATCAGCAGGTTCATCGTCCCATACCCGACCAGGGAACTCATGACCGCCGCCACGAAATTCGGCCGGCTGATGATCTCGCGGAACGGCACGTGCACGCCCTCGGCGTTCTTCGGCGGCGCGGGCGGCAACTCGGTATAATAGAGCAGGATGGCGGCGATGATCGGCAGGATCGGCAGATAGAGGTAGGTCGCCAGGAACATGAACCCGGGGATCAGGTCGTGGGTCTGCTTCACCATCTCGGGCCCCACGATCGCCGAGAGCACGCCGCCCGCCATGACCAGCGAGATCGCGCGGGCCTTCGCTTCCGGCGCGGCAACCTCGGCCGCGGCGAACCGCAGGTGGTGGGACATGCCGAAGCCGATGCCGGCCGGGATGGCGCCCAGGCAGTAGATGAAGAAGGTCTTGGTGTAGACGCCCGTCGCGAAGGTCAGGCTGCCCGAGAACATGATGGCACAGGCCAGCCAGAACCCTTTCCTGCGGCCGAACCGGGTGAAGGCCCAGCTGGCAACGATCGAGGAGCACATGACCGAGACCATCTGGATGGCCATCGGCAGCGTGTTCAGCGCAGAGCCGGAAAGCTGATAGCCGATCAGGGACGCCATGATCGTCTGGCCGGCCATGACCGCGTGCAGCATGGCCTGGCAGGAAAACAGCAGCCAGACATTCCTGTTCATGAGCAGACATTTCCCCCGGTCGGCATCGCGCCGGTCGGACCCGTCTCCCGCCGCCCGTGGTCAGAGCAAGCGATTCTCCGCCGGCACGACCCACCATGCGCCCGGTGCCCGCGGAAGGAAAGATCCGCGGCCGCATGGCAGGGCCGCCCCACCGCCCCAACGGTGGGCGGACGGGTCAGAAATGGCTCCAGCCGCCCGTCTTCAGGGCCATCGGCGTGCCATCCGGACCCTGCACGATCACCCGCGGTTCGCCGGCCCGGACCGTGCCGATCCGGGTCACGGCCACCCGCGCCGCCCCGGCCGCCGCACGCAACGCGTCCTGATGCGCATCCGGGACCGCCATCAGCAGCTCGTAGTCATCCCCGCCGGTCAGGCATGTCTCCAGCCAGTCCGGCCCCGCCGCCCGCGCCGGGTCCGACAGCGGCACCTGCCCCGCGAGCACCTCCGCCGCGACCCGGCTCTGCCGGCAGATATGGCCGAGGTCCTGGACCAGCCCGTCCGAGACGTCCATCCCGGCCGAGGCGATCCCGCAGATCGCCAGCCCCACGCGCGGGCGGGGCAGGCGGTAGCGGTCCAGCAGGAAGCCGCTGGCATCGGCCAGCCGCCCGCGTGCGACGGCCAGGCCCAGGGCGCCGTCCCCGATCGTGCCGGTGACCCAGATCCCGTCGCCAGGACGAGCGCCCCAGCGGTGCACGGCCTGGCCGGCCGCCACATGCCCGATCGCGGTCAGCGACAGGGAAACCGGGCCGGGCGTGGAGGTGGTGTCCCCGCCCAGCAGCGTGATCCCGAATTCCGCCTGGTCCCGCCCCAGGCCCGCAGCGAACGACGCGAACCAGGCATCCGGCGTCTCCCGCGGGGTGGACACCGTGATCAGGTATCCCAGCGGCGTCGCGCCCTTGGCCGCGAGGTCCGACAGGTTCACCCGCAGCAGTTTCTGCCCGATCCGGTCCGGCGGATCATCCGGCAGGAAATGCACGCCGCCCACCATGGCATCCGCGGTCAGCACCAGCTCCCGCCCCGGAGGGGGCGCCAGCACCGCCGCATCATCCCGCAGCTCCAGCGCGCCGGGGCCGGCCAGCGGACGGAAATGCCGCCCGATCAACGAAAACTCGCCGGGCAGCGCGTCGCTCATGCTTCCCCCGCGCCGGGTGGCAGTCCCAGCAGCATCCGGCCATACGGCACCATGCTGAGCTGCCGGTGCACGACGGAATGGGTGGCGATGGTCAGCACATCCCGCAGCAGGGGCTGCAGCGGGTCGGCATCATACACGACACGGGACCCCAGCACCTCGGCCAGCTTCTCCACCCCGCGGCGCAGATGGTCGACGGCGAAGGCGATGTCGCGGCGGTTGCGCATGACATCGGCGGGCGTGATCGGCCGGCCGGACGCGACGACCGCCATGCTCTCGTCCCGCCTGGTGTGCATCACCAGCGTGGCGAGGTCGATCGCGGCCGACGCCTCGCCCAGCGCCATCTGCACCACCTCGGATTCGCCCAGATCCCGCACCCCGCGCGACAGACGCGCACGGATCGCCGCCGGCACCATGGCCAGCGCCCGCTGCGCCAGCGAGAACGCCACCCCCGGCAGCGAGAACGGCACCAGATATCCGCGCGGCACGCGCAGCAGGTCGTAGTCCGGATGCACCGCACTGCCCGGCGTCGTGCCGTCCATCAGATCCTTCAGCAGCACGGTGCGGTGCGCGGGCACGAACGCGTCCCGGATGACCAGCGTCCGGCTCGCCGTGCCGCGCAGGCCCAGCACGTGCCAGTCATCGACGATCTCGATCTGGCTCATGGGCACCAGCATGTAGCGCGTCGGGCGGTTGCCGGCCGCATCCTCGGCCCGCGCCCCGATGATCGCCCATTGCGCGTGCAGGCACCCCGACGAGAACGGAAACCGCCCGTCCAGCCGCCATCCCCCGGTGGTGCGGCGCGCCGCCTCGCGCGGGGCCAGCGAGGAGGACGCAACCGCAAGCGGGTCGTCGCCCCAGATATCCGCCTGCCCCTGGTCCGGCAGGCAGGCGATGATCCACTGATGCTCCCCCAGCACGGCATAGACCCAGGCGCTGGCGCCGCAGCCCTGCGCCAGGACCTCGACGATGCGGGAGAACACGTCGAACGGCGCCTGGTGCCCGCCGAACCGCGCCGGCTGCA
>JBFXDK010000177.1:0-8391 GCA_050181195.1 Acetobacteraceae bacterium
TCGCGCTCCGCCAGGGGCTTTGCCCCTGGACCCCACCAAGGGCGACGGCCCTTGGAACGCGATTCCTTGGTTGGATGTCCGGCGGGGGGCCTGACCCGGACCGCGCAAGGTCTGCGTCAGGCCCCCCGCCGGACATCCAACAAACGAGTTGGGATCAAAGGGGCTGTGCCCCTTTGCGGAGGTCCAGGAGGCAGCGCCTCCTGGTCGGGGTCCGGGGCGGAAGCCCCGCCCTAGCCTTCCCCCTGCGACATGCGGAACGGCGCGGCCGGATACACCCCCAGCACCCGCACCTCGGACGAAAAGAACGACAGTTCCTCCAGCGCCCGCCGCAGCGCCGGCTGCTCGGGATGTCCGTCGACGTCGCACAGGAACTGCGTCGCGGCGAACTGGCCGCCCAGCATGTAGCTTTCCAGCTTCGTCATGTTCACGCCGTTCGTTGCGAAGCCCCCCAGCGCCTTGTAGAGCGCCGCTGGCACGTTTCTCACCCGGAACACGAACGTCGTCATCAGGTTGGGTGTCGCGGAATCGGGCAGGGTCGGCCGCTTCGCCGTCACGTAGAACCGCGTGGTGTTGTGCGGTGCATCCTCGATGTTCGCACGCAGGATATCCAGCCCGTAGATCTGGGCCGCCAGGGACGACGCGATCGCCGCGTCCTCCTTGTTGCCCCATTGCGCGACAAGCTGCGCCGAACCGGCCGTATCGGCCTCCACCACCGGCGTCAGGCCAAGCGTGCGCAGGATGCGCCGCACCTGACCCAGGGCCACCGTATGCGAATGCGCGCGTTTGACGTCGCCGACAACGCTGCCCTTCACACCCAGAAGGCAGTGCTCCACGCGCTGGAACTGTTCGCCCACCACGAACAGCCCGGACTCCGGCAACAGGTGGTGAATGTCGGGCACCCGTCCCGCCAGGCTGTTCTCGCACGGCAGCATCGCGAGGTCGGCCTTGCCGTCACGCACGGCGTCCATCGCCGTCTCGAACGATTCGCACGGCAGCGTTGCCATGTCCGGGTACGCGTTGCGGCAGGCAAGGTCGGAATAGGCGCCGGGGACGCCCTGGAAGGCTATGATGCCGGTCATGGTGTGGGTGCTTTCGGGGTCAGCAGGCGACGGGCGCGCGCCAGATCATCGGGTGTATCGACACCGAACAGGCCGTGCGCCATGCGCGCACAGGCGATTCGCATGCCGGCTTCCAGCGCGCGCAGCTGTTCCAGGCTCTCCCGCCGCTCCAACGGACTCGGTGGCAGGCGGACGAACCGGTCAAGCGCCGGCCGGCGGAACGCGTAGATGCCGATGTGGTGCCAGCGCGGCCCGTCCCCCCAGGGAATGGGCGCGCGCGAGAAATAGAGCGCGTTCGCGACGGCGACGCCCTCGGGAAAGGCGCAGACCGCCTTGACGAAAGAATCCGTGCGCGCCTCCTCGTCCGACAGGATCGGCACGACCAGCGTACCGATATCGATCGTGGGGTCCTGCAGCGGCAGGACCACGAGTCGCAGTTGGGCGGGATCAAGCGTCGGCACGTCGCCCTGCAGGTTCACTACCACATCATGGCGTCCGTCGGGGTCCAGTTCCGCCAGCGCGCTCTGCACGCGATCAGTGCCGGACGGCAGCGCAGGATCGGTCAGGACGGCGCGCCCGCCCGCCGACCGGACGGCATCGGCAATTTCGGCTTCGGCACAGGCGACCGCGACCGGCCCGATATCGGCCTCCCGCGCCCGATCCAGCACATGCACGATCATGGGCTTGCCGTGGATGTCGGCCAGTGGCTTGCCCGGCAGCCGCGTCGACGCCATGCGGGCAGGAATGACAACGATGGGAGTCACGGGGACGGCTTGTTCCTTGAAATCATGGGCGGTGGCTTGAAGGCCTGGGTTCGTTTCCTTATGGTGCCCTAGCTTATGGACGCACACGGTCCCGTGCAACGGCGGGTCCGGGCGTCCACGCCGTACACGATGCACTCGACGAGGAAGCCACGCCGCATGGACAGTATGGAGGTCAACAAGGCCGTCGCCGGTATCCTGGTGGCCGGTATCGCCTTTTTCGTCACCGGCACGATCGGCACGATCCTCGTTCACACGAAGCCGCTGGAAAAGCCGGTGCTAAACATCGCCGTGCCGGAAACCGGCGGCGCGCAGCAGGCCCCGGCCCCGGTCGAACTGCCGCCGATCGCCCCGTTGCTGGCCAAGGCCGATGCCGCCGCCGGCGAGGCCACGGCGAAGAAACTTTGCACCCAGTGCCACACCTTTACCGAAGGCGGAAAAAACGGCGTCGGTCCGAATTTGTACGGCGTCGTCGGCGAACCGATCGGTCAGGGCGCCGGCGGGTTCAACTTCTCAAACGCGCTGAAAGGCGTGCAGGGCCAGTGGACCTACGAAGACCTGAACAAGTGGCTGCACAAGCCCAGCAGCTTCGCGCCAGGCACCCGCATGGCCTTCGCCGGCATCAAGAGCGACCAGCAGCGGGCCGACGTGATCGCCTATCTGCGGACGCTGTCCGCATCACCGGCGCCGCTCCCCACGCCCTGATCGCGTGATGGACCGGCTGATCGCGGCGGCGGAGGCGGCGGCGGACGTCGCAGGCGCCGTCGTGCGGCCATTCTTCCGGGCGAGCCTGACCACCGATATCAAGTCCGACCGCTCGCCCGTCACCATCGCCGACCGCACCGCCGAACAGGCGATGCGCGCGGTGCTGGCCGAACGCTTCCCGGACCACGGCATCCTGGGCGAGGAGTTCGGGCTGGACCGCCCCGGGTCGCCCATGCGCTGGGTGCTCGACCCGATCGACGGCACCCGCGCCTTCATCACCGGCCGCCCCACTTTCGGCACCCTGATCGCCCTGTTGGAAGACGACCGGCCGATCCTGGGCATCATCGACCAGCCGATCACCGGCGAACGCTGGATCGGCGCCACGGGACGACCCACCACCTTCAAAGGTCCCTTGGGCGGACGCGCCGGCTGCCGGCCGTGCCCCGATCTCGCCGACGCCGAACTCTCCTGCACCAGCCCCGAGATGCTGGGACTGCTTGAACCACGCTGGCGGCGCCTGTGCGGGGCCGTGCGCCGCAACTACTGGGGCGGCGACTGCTACGCCCATGGCCTGCTGGCGCTCGGCCATATCGACATCGTCGCCGAATGCAGCATGCATCTGTGGGACTGGGCGCCGCTGGTGCCGATCATCGAAGGCGCGGGCGGCCGCGTCACCGACTGGCAAGGCAAGCCCCTGCGGCCGGACAGCGACGGGACGGTGCTGTCCATCGGCGACCCGGCCCTGCTGGACCAGGCGGTGGCGCTGCTTAACGATCCGTCAGTTGCGTCCGCCTGACCCAGGCCTCACCCTGACGGCATCCGCTTTCGGGAGTGTCCGACGTTGCGCGTCCTCGCCTGCCTGCTGCTGCTCATGCTCGCGATGCCGGCTCAGGCGGCGGACCAGCCCGTCACCCGCTCGCATGGGATCACGATCCTGGGCACGCCGGCGCTGCCGCCGGACTTCAAGCACTTCCCCTATGTGAACCCGGACGCACGCAAGGGCGGCGAGGTCACCCTGGCCGGCATCGGGACCTATGACAATTTCAACCCGTTCATCCTGCGCGGCACCGCCTCCGGCGGCCTGGTCTCGCCCTGGGTGATCCTTCCCGGCGGTTCGGGATCCGGGTCGTCCGTCGGTCATGTGTGGGAAAGCCTGCTGACCGCGGCCGATGATGAGATCGCCACCGCCTACGGGCACCTCGCTGCCAGGATCGAGCTGCCAGAGGACCGGATGTGGGTCGCGTTCGAGATCCGTTCGGAAGCGAAATTCTCCGACGGCAAGCCGGTGACGGCCGAGGATGTGGCCTGGACTTACCGCACGCTGCTGGAAAAAGGCCGCCCCAGCATGCGCATCCAGTTGGCGGACGTGAAGGACGTCGCGGTGGAAGGCCCGCGCCGGGTCGTGTTCCATTTCAAGACCAATGAAAACCGCGAACTGCCGCTGCTCGTCGGCGCGCTGCCGGTGCTGCCGAAGCACTTCTTCGAAGGCCGCGACTTCGCAAGCCCGCTGACGGACACCCCCGTCGGCTCCGGCCCCTATCGCGTCGCCGCCTTCGAGCTCGGCCGCAGCGTGACCTTCGAACGCAATCCCGATTGGTGGGCAAAGGACATGCCCACCGGCAAGGGCACCAACAACTTCGACCGGGTGCGGATCGACTACTACCGCGACTCCACCGTCGCCATGGAGGCGTTCAAGGCCGGCGCTATCGACTTGCGCAGTGAAAACATCTCGAAGAACTGGGCGACCGCCTATGAATTCCCCGCGGTGAAGAACGGTGCCGTCATCAAGCGCTCGTTCCGCCACGAATTGCCCGGCGGATTCCAGGGCTACGCGATGAACACCAGACGCCCCGTGTTCGCCGACCCGCTGGTGCGCCAGGCGATGACCGAGATGTTCGACTTCGAATGGACCAACCGGAACCTGTTCTACGGCGCGTACACCCGCACCACGAGCTATTTCAGCAACAGCCCGCTCGCCTCATCCGGCGTGCCCGAAGGCGCCGAGCTCGCGCTGCTGGAACCGTTCCGCAAGGAATTGCCCCCGGAGCTGTTCACCCAGCCCTTCAAGCTGCCGGTCACCGACGGTTCGGGCAACAACCGCGAGCAGTTGCGCCGAGCGCTGGACCTGCTGCGCAAGGCGGGCTGGCAGGTGAAGGACCGCAAGCTGGTCGATGCCCAAGGCCAGCAGATGAGCTTCACCATCCTTCTCAGCGACCCGTCTCTGGAGCGGCCGACCCTGCCCTATATCGAGCAGCTCAAGAAACTCGGCATCGACGCCCGTGCACGGACAGTCGATCCCGCGCAGTACCAGCGCCTGACCGATGAGTTCGACCTGGACATGACCATGATGGTCTACCCGCAAGGCGACATCCCCGGCAACGAACTGCGCGACTACTGGTCCTGTGCCGCGGCGAAGGCAAAGGGCAGCTCCAACGTGTCCGGCATCTGCGATCCCGCGGTGGATGCGCTGATCGACAAGGTCGTCAGCGCAACGGACCGGGACAGCCTGACCGTGGCCGCCCGCGCCCTGGACCGCGTGCTGCTGTGGCGCAACTACGCCGTGCCCAACTGGGGCAGCCGGCAGTTCAACATCGCCTACTGGGACCGGTTCAGCGCACCCGACAAGCCGATCCGCGTCGGCTTCAACTTCGACCTTTGGTGGGTGGACCCGGCCAAGGCCGCCGCCGCGGACGCGGCAAAGCGGTGATGAACCAAGCGGGGCTTCGCCCCGGACCCCACCAGGAGGGCGCTGCCCTCCCTGGACCCTCCCGCCAAGGGCGACGGCCCTTGGAACGCGATTCCTTGGTTGGATTGCCTGTCGGGGGGCCAACCCGGGCCTATCGAGGTCTCAGTTGGCCCCCCGACAGACAATCCAACAAACGAGTTGGGATCAAAGGGGCTGTGCCCCTTTGCGGAGGTCCAGGAGGCAGCGCCTCCTGGTCGAGGTCCGGGGCGAAGCCCCGCAGCGCCTCATGACCGCCTACCTCATCCGGCGGCTGTTGCTGGTGATCCCGACGCTGTTCGGCATCATTGCCATCAACTTCGCCGTGATCCAGTTCGCACCTGGCGGTCCGGTCGAGCAGATGATCGCGGAACTCAAGGGTCGCGGCGGCCTGTCGACACGCCTGGGCGCCGCCGCATCGGATGTCGGCTCGGGCAGTGTGTATCGCGGCTCCCAGGGCCTCGATCCCCAGATCATCGCCGATATCCGGGCGATGTTCGGCTTCGACAAGCCGCCGCTGACCCGGTTTACCGAAATGCTGGGCGGCTATCTGCGCTTCGATTTCGGCCGCAGCTTCTTCCGCGGCGAGACCGTGATCGAATTGCTTCTCCAGAAAATGCCCGTCTCCATTTCGCTCGGCCTCTGGTCCACGCTGCTGATCTATGTGGTCTCAATCCCCCTTGGCATCGCCAAGGCAGTGCGCGACGGCAGCCGGTTCGATGTGGCCACCAGCGCGGCCGTGCTGGTGGGCTATGCGATCCCGGCGTTCCTGTTCGCGATCCTGCTGGTGGTGCTGTTCGCGGGCGGCAGCTTCCTGCGCCTCTTTCCCCTGGGTGGCATGACCAGCGAGGGCTGGTCGCTGATGCCCTGGCCGGAACGCATCCTGGATTATCTGTGGCACATGGTGCTGCCGGTCACCGCCATGGTGGTGGGCGGCTTCGCCAGCCTGACCATGCTGACCAAGAACTGCTTCCTGGAGGAGATCGGCAAGCAGTACACCGTCACCGCCCGCGCCAAGGGAGCGAGTGAGCGGCGTGTGCTGTACGGGCACATCTTCCGCAACGCCATGCTGCTGATCGTCGCCGGCTTCCCCCAGGCCTTCGTCGGCATCCTGTTCACCTCGGCCCTGCTGGTAGAGATCATCTTCTCCCTGGACGGCATCGGCCTCTTGGGATTCCAGGCGGCGATCCAGCGCGATTATCCCGTGATGTTCGGCACGCTGTACATCTTCACCCTGGCCGGGCTGCTGCTGCAGATCGTGGGTGACCTGATGTACACGGTGGTGGACCCGCGGATCGATTTCGAGGCCAGGCGATGAGCCTGTCGCCTGTCACGCGCCGCCGCCTGGCGATCTTCACGCAGAACCGCAGGGGTTTCGTCTCGCTGTGGCTGTTCCTGGTGCTGTTCACCCTGTCGCTGTTCGCGGAGTTCATCGCCAACGACCGCCCGCTGCTGATCCGCTACGACGGCCGGTGGTATGCGCCCGTGCTGTTCGACTACAGCGAGGACGCGTTCGGCGCCGACCTGCTGCCGCTGGCCGCCGACTACACCGACCCCACGCTGCGCGAACGTATCGACTCGAACGGCTGGATGATCTGGCCGCTGCTGCCCTACAGCTATACGACATCGGTGAAGGACCTCACGGTCCCCTCCCCGGCGCCGCCAAGCTGGAAGAATCCGCTGGGCACCGATGACCAGGCACGGGACGTGCTGGCGCGCGTGATCTATGGTTTCCGCATGTCGGTGCTGTTCGGCTTCACCCTGACGGCCCTGACCACCATCGTCGGGATCGCCGCCGGCGCGGTCCAGGGATTCTATGGCGGGCTGACCGACCTGTTGTTCCAGCGCTTCATCGAGGTCTGGAACGGCATGCCGGAACTGTATCTGCTGATCATCCTGGGCAGCATCATCACGCCCGGGTTCTGGGTGCTGCTGATCTTCCTGCTGCTGTTCCGCTGGATGAACCTGACCGGCGTCGTGCGCGCCGAGTTCCTGCGCGGGCGCAATCTGGAATATGTGCGTGCCGCGCAGGCGCTGGGCGTGTCGGACACGGTGGTGATGTGGCGGCACATCCTGCCCAATGCCATGGTCGCCACGCTGACATTCCTGCCGTTCATCCTCTCCGGCTCGGTGACGCTGCTGTCGACCCTGGACTTCCTGGGTTTCGGCCTGCCCCCCGGATCGGCGTCGCTGGGCGAACTGGTGGCGCAGGCGCGGGCCAACCTGCAGGCGCCGTGGCTCGCCTTCACCGCCTTCATCGTGCTGGGCAGCCTGCTGACATTGCTGATCTTCATCGGCGAGGCGGTGCGCAACGCATTCGATCCGCGCCGGATGCCGGCATGAGCCTGGTCGAGGTCGAGAACCTGTCGGTGGCGTTCGGCCCGAAGCGCGTGGTCGACGGCGTGTCCTTCGCCCTGGATCGCGGCGAGACCCTGGCGCTGGTGGGCGAATCCGGATCCGGCAAGTCGCTGACAGCGATGTCGCTGCTGCAGCTGCTGCCGCGCGGGGCGACGAACCCGACGGGGCGCATCGTCCTGGACGGTGCCAGCATGATCGGCGGCAGCCCCGCGGCACTGCTGCGGGCGCGGGGCGCCATTGCCGGAACGGTGTTCCAGGAGCCGATGACCAGCCTGAACCCGCTGCATCGCATCGGCCGGCAGGTGGCCGAGGCGATCACGCTGCATCGCTCGCTGCCGCGGACCGCGTTGCGGCAACGGGTGGTCGAGGCGCTGACCATGGCCGGATTTCCCGATGCGGCATCGCGCCTGGAGGCGTTTCCGCACCAATTGTCCGGCGGGCAGCGCCAGCGGGTGATGATCGCGATGGCGCTGGTGAACGATCCCGCGCTGCTGATCGCCGATGAACCGACCACGGCGCTGGATGTGACGATCCAGGCCCGCATCCTCGCGCTGCTGGAACGCCTGAAGCAGGAGCGGCAGCTGGCGCTGCTGCTGATCACGCACGACCTGCAGATCGTGCACCGGTTTGCCGATCGGGTCTGCGTGATGAAGGACGGGCGGATCGTGGAAACCGGCCCGGTTGACGCGGTGTTCGCCGCGCCATCCCACCCTTATACGCGCATGCTGCTGAACGCCGTCCCGCGGGGCGGACCGGCACCACTGCCCAACCGGGCGCGCCCCTTGCT
>JBFXDK010000178.1:0-8325 GCA_050181195.1 Acetobacteraceae bacterium
CGGCGTTGGGTTCCGAGTAGCCCTGGCACCAGATGTGCTCACCGGACAGGATCTTGGGCAGGAAATACTGCTGTTGATCGGGGCGGCCGAACTTGATCAGCAGCGGGCCGATCATGGTCATGCCCATATCGTTCAGGCGGGCGCAGCCATGACGCTCCTTCTCTTCCAGGAAGATCAGCTGCTTCGAGGCCGAGATCCCCATGCCGCCGAATTCCGCCGGCCAATTGGGGGCGAGCCAGCCCTTCTCGGCCAGCTTGAAATACCAGGGCTTGTTCTCGCTGAAATGCAGACGCTTGGGTGGATTGCGCAGTTCCGGCGGGTAGTTCTCCAGAATCCATTTCCGCACATGCAGGCGGAACGCGTCGTCCGTCATTGCATCGAGGTCTTCGGCGACTGCGGCCATGGTCGTACTCCTGTCTCGGCGGCTTTGTCCCGACACAGCCTTGCTTGAACCGGTCGGTCTTGGCAACCCGCGGGACGGGTGTGGCCACTATAGAAGCATGGGCTGCCAACGAACGGGCGGCCCAGAAATAGGTTCGGGGACGATCGGCATCGCCTCGGCGATGTGGGCCCCGCTGGCAATCAGGAAGGCCGCAATCCGGTCATAGATTTCGGGAGGCCGTGTGAGGTCCTGACCGTCGCCACGCGGCACGAAGATGATGGTCTCGTATCGGGCGCGCGTCAGCAACACGCGATAGGTATTAATCTGATTGGCGATGACCTCGTCCTGACGCGGAATGGTCCAATCGGTGCCCCGGAAGCTGCGCACGCGCCAGGCCACCCGACCGGGTTCCCGTATGAAATCGGCATCCCAGCACAGGCCTACGTAGTCCAGTTCAAGCCCCTGACAGCTGAATTCGGTCGCGATCACCTCCAACGCGTCGGAGGCCCGCACATCCTGGGGAAACCGATCGAGGAACCATCGCGCCACCGCGGATGCATCCATGTGGGGCAATTCGGCGCCGAATCCCTCGGCCCGCAAGCGGGCAGCCCCCGAACTTGCCAACAAGCCAGCCCGTCGCAAGCCACGCGCGCTGTCGCGAAGCCAGACCCGCATCACTGCGGCATCGCGCGTCACCCGAAACGGAAGATCGCCAGCTTGCCGCGCGATCGCTGCGGCGCCCTCGGCGTCCCCAGCAAGGACGAAATCGACCCAACTTGCGGCGGCACGACTGCGAATCTGGCGCAACGGCACCGTCAGATGTAGGTCGGCGATGATCGCCACGTGCGGCAGCGCGCCCAGGCGCTGACGCGGGTCCGCCACGGACTGCAGATCGGGCGGCGCACGCACCTGCCAGACGACCCCGTCCACGGCCGCCGCACGCAGGGCAGCACCCCATTCGGCCATGCCTCCTTCGCCGGCATGTATTTCCTGTCCGCCACCGACCAGACAGACGATGGCAGCAAATCCCGTGTGCCGCGCCATAGTCCCCAAAAGGTGCGCAGGCTCGGATTGACTTAAGGGCACCGCCTTGTCGCGTGTTTTCGCGATGGCCCACGCCGCCGACCAGCAGCGTTGCGCCTCGTCAATGACAATGATCCGCTCAGATGGGACATGCGCTGCCCGCGACACATAGTGATCGCGGAATTTCGGCAGCGCCTGCACAGCGCTTTCCATGCGGCGGCGGGCGTCGCTGCGCTTTGCGCCGGCATCGACGGCATCGCGGCTCAACGCCTCACGCAGCACGTGAACCAAGGTCGGATTGCCGGTCAGGTACGTGCCTCGGCCGGCATCCTCGGTCCCGAAGATCGTGTTGAGACCAGACAGCGTCTTGCCGGCACCTGGAATGCCTGTCACGAATAGGATCACCCGTTGGTCATGGATACGGGCATGATCGATCTCCCGCAGGATCGCGTCCGACGTTGCCCGCAGGTTCACGGCATCGGTGCGGGCAGCGCGGATGTCGGCGACATTGTGCCTGGCATAGAGCATGCCGGCTGCATCGACGATCGTCGGCACCGGTCGGTAGGGAGCATCGAGCCAGGCTACAGGATCGAGCGGTGCTGCGCCTCGCGATGTGCCGGCATGCAGGTCTTTCAACAGTTTCGGCAGAGTGGCCGCGTTGGCGTCGATGACCGGGGTGACGCCGTGGCCGAGCAGAAGCGGCAATGCTTGGCGGGGCGGCGACGCACATTCCGCCAACAGGATCGGAACGATCGGATTTACTCGGCAGCCAGCACGAAAGTCGTGCAGATCGATCGCGTAGTCCTCAATCTGTCGCCGATCCTCGGGCGCATGATCCTTGCTGCCGGCCTTGACCTCGATCACGAAGATGGCGTGCTGCGCCAGCAGGATCACATCCGGGCGGCGGCCGAGGCGCAGCAGCGGGTATTCCAGCAAAACCCACCATGTCCGCGCCTCTGGTAGCGTCGCGAGCGCCCGACGCAGCATCGAGATCGTGGCTTCCCATGCCCGCAGTTGCTGCGCTTCGGCCTGCCGAAAATGCGTGATCTGGGCTTGCGCAAGACGGCCGAGAATCTCCGCGTCCGGGGTCGTTATAAAGTCCGCGACCGTCCCGGACCAGAACGCCGGCGTGCTAACCGGCGACGCGGCGGGGTCATGCTCGTCAGACACTGCGCGTCGCCGATTGGCCGATCGCTGTCAGACGAACGGTGCCGGCTTCGCGTCGCGGAAGGTCGTACCGCTTTCGGCAAGTTGGCGCAGCAGGTTGCAGGGCGCCCAGCGCTCCCCATACTGCTGATGCCAAGCCTGGATCTGGTTGTAGACGTCTTGCACGCCGATCTGGTCCGCCCAGAAGAACAGCCCGCCGCGATAGCGCGGGAAGCCGAACCCGTGCAGCCACATGATATCGACGTCGACCGTGCGATACGCCTTGCCTTCCTCCAGAATCCGCAGCGCCTCGTTCACCGAGGAGAACAGCAGCCGCCGCAGGATTTTCTCATCGCTGAACGCGCGGCGCGCGATCCCGGCCTGTGCCGAATAATCCTCGATGATCTTCTTCACCTCGGGATCGGGATGCGGCGCGCGGTCGCCCTTCTCATACCGGTACCAGCCGGCGCCGGTCTTCTGGCCATACCGGCCCATCTCCACCAGCTTGTCGGCGATCGGCAGCTTGCGGTAGTTTGGATTGGCCGCAGCGCGCCGCTTCCGCCCTTCGGCGCCGATGTCCAGACCGGCCAGGTCACCGACCGCGAACGGTCCCATCGGATAACCGAAGTCGATCATCACCTTATCGACCTGCTCGGGCAGGCAGCCCTCTTCCAGCAGGATCACCATCTCCGAGTTGAACGGCGCGCGGGACCGGTTGGCGACGAACCCATCCGTGTTGCCCGCCATGGCCGAGATCTTGCCGATCCTGCGCCCCATCGCCATCGCCGTGATCAGCGTCTCGGGCGAGGCCCGCTTCGGCCGCACCACCTCCAGCAGCTTCATCACATTGGCCGGGGAAAAGAAATGCGTCCCCGCGACCTTCTCGGGCCGGGAGGTGACGGACGCGATCTCATCCATATCCAGCGCCGAGGTGTTCGAGAACAGGAACGCGTCCTTGTTCACGACCTCATCGAGCTGCCTGAACGCCTCCTTCTTCACGTCCATGCGCTCGAACACCGCTTCCACCACGACATCCGCGTCGGCGATGTCCTGGAAGCTGTTCACGGGATGGATGCGGGCCAGGCGCCGCTCCATCTCATCCTGCGCGAGGCTGCCGCGCTTCACGGATGTCTCATAGTTCGCCTTGATCCGCGCCATGCCGCGCGACAGCGACTCCGGCGAGGCATCGACGATCTTCACGTCGTAGCCAAAATCGGCGAAGGACATGGCGATGCCGCCGCCCATCGTGCCGGCGCCGACGACGGCCGGGCGCTTGAAGTCGCAAGGCTGAATGCCCGCGGGCAGGTCGGGCAGCTTCGCCACTTCGCGCTCGCCGAAGAAGGCATAGCGCAGCGCCTTCGCCTCGTCGGCGTTCTCCAGTTGCAGGAACAGCTCCTGCTCACGCTTCATGCCCTCGTCGAAGGGCAGCGTGCAGGCCGCCTCGACCGCCGCGATGCAGTTGTAGGGCGCCTTCTGGTTCCGGGCACGGCGGGCGATCGATTTGCGCTTGGCCTCGAACAGGCCGGGATCGGCCTTCGCCTCCCGGTCGCGCACGCGCGGCAGCGGCCGGACATCGGCCACGGCGCGGGCCTTGGCGACCGCGGCCTGGCGCAGGTTCGTGCCGTCCGAAAGCACCTCGTCCAGGATGCCCAGCTTCAGTGCTTCGGGGGCGGGGACGTGTCGGCCGGAGACGATCATGTCCAGCGCGACCTCGGGTCCGGCCAGACGCGGCAGCCGCTGCGTGCCGCCGCCGCCTGGCAGAATGCCGATCAGCACTTCCGGCAGGCCGACCTTGGCCGAGGCGACCGCGATCCGATAGTGGCAGCCCATAGCGTTTTCCAGGCCGCCGCCCAGGGCAAAGCCATGGATCGCTGCCACGATGGGCTTCGGACTGCGGTCCATCACGTCATAGGTGCGCTCGCCCAGCGGCGGACGCTTGCGGCCGGTGCCGAAGCCGCGGATATCAGCGCCCGCGATGAAGCTGCGCCCATCCCCCATCAATACCATGGCCTTGATGGACGGGTCGGCGTTGGCCTGGTTGAGGCAGGCGATGATGCCATCCGCCACACCCGGGCCAAGCGCATTCACGGGCGGGTAGTTCACGATGATGATGCCGATGTCGCCGTCCTCTTCCAGGCGGACGACCGGTGACTCGGACATGGACGCATTCCCTTGATCGTTTGGACGGCAAGAATAGGGAAGGCCGCGCGCGTCGTCGACCTTCCCCGGGGTGCAGGATGTCGGGCTACTCCGCGCACATCCCCATCAATCCGCGCACCGTCTCCAGCTTTTCGATCCGGCTGATCTCGGCGATCAGCCCCTGCGCGCGCTGATTGCCCAGCACTGGTTCGACCAGGGAGAGGAATTTCTGCTCCAGGCGCGCGCCCTGTTCGGCGAAGTCGCTGGCGGGGATGCCGGCGTCGTGCCGGGCGCTGAGGCGCGTGCCGTCCGTCAGGGTCAGGTCGATCTCGGCGAAGGTGTTGGGGATGCCGATGCGGAAGTCGAATTCCACCTTGTCCCGCAGCCGCACCAGCACCGGATCGGCCGTGGTTTCCTCGGAATAGGTGGACAGCCGGCTGGTATCCACACCGGAGAGACCCATCGCAGTGGCCAGGCGCAGGGAGAACTTCGCTTCCAACCCCGTCCTGGGTGCCGGAATATTGCAGATGCGGTCGCAGGCTTCCTCGACTTGGACGCGGATGCGATCGACCTGGTCCGGCGTCACGCCATGCTGCTCGCGCAGCTTGCGGGCAGCCTCGATCGAGGAGTGCACCATGTAGCAGGCTGCGTGGTACTTAAAGAGATTGCTGCGGATGTACCAGCCGTTCGGCGGCGTCTCCAGCGCCCGCTCCGGATGGAAATCCGGGCTGTGCGTCCTGGCGAAGCCCTGCGCGCATTCCACCACGTCGGTGCGGCTGGTGAAGCCGCGCGCCGCCAGTTTCGCCGCCATTAGCCCGTGATACGCCGCCTTGCCCGCGTGCAACGGCTTGCACATTGTGCCGAACATGGATTTCAGGCCGGCGGCCTGTGTGCCGGCGATGCCCAGAGCGGTCGCGAACCTCTCCGCATCCAGCCCCAGCAGATGCGCGCAGGCCGCGGCGGCCCCGAGGCTGCCCACGGTTGCCGTCGCATGGAACCCCAGCACGTCATAGTGGCCGGGCGCGATGACACGGCCAAGGCGGCATTGCAGCTCATACCCGGCCACGAAGGCCGTCAGGACGTCGGCCCCGGAGGAACCGCGTTCCTCGGCCAGGGCGAGCAGCGCGGGCAGGATTGCGACCGACGGGTGGCCTGGCATCGCCAGGTTGACATCATCGAAATCCAGCGCGTGCGACGCCGCACCGTTTATCAGGGCCGCCGAGGCGACCGGCAGCTTTCCAGCATGACCGATCACCGTGGCGGACGCGACCCCGCCCTGTTCACGCATTTCCGCAAGCAGGATTTCGGTCAGCTCGTCCTTCGCACCGGCCAGCGTGCACGCGACGTAGTCCAGCACGCATTGCCGCGCCCAGGCGAGGATATCCTCCGGAATGTCATCAAGCCTCAGCGTCCTCGCTCGTTCGGCGAGGGTGCGGGTCAGACCGTTGGCGTGGATGTCGGTGATGGCGTTCATGGTTGTGTTCCTCCGAACCTGGAGCATGGCCGGACTGACTGTGTGGCCCCGCCATGCCCGTCCCCCTGATGGGGCGCGTGATCACGCTCCGCCGACATTCGCCAGCAAAGCGCTCCATGCGCTAGCGTCCACGATAGACTGGTTTGCGCTTTTCGTTGAACGCGCGGATGCCTTCCCGCCGGTCCTCGGTGGGCACCATGCGGTTATAGGCCTCGATCTCGAACATCATCGCGCTGTGCAGGTCCATGTTCATGCCCATGTTGACCGACTGCTTGATCTGACGGGTCGAGATCGGTGCATTGCCGGCGATGACCGCGGCCGTCTCCAGGGCCTCGCTCAGCAGCGTGTCCGGCTTGCAGATGCGGTTCACCATCCCCGAGGCAAACGCCTCCCGCACCGTGAAGGGCTTGCCGGTGAGCAGGATTTCCTTGGCGCGCCGGGAGCCGACGGCCCGCGGCAGGTTCTGTGTCCCGCCGGCGCCAGGCATGATGCCCAGGGTGACCTCCGTCAGTGCGAAGCGGGCATTCTCGGCTGCGTAGATGAAGTCGCAGCACAGCGACATCTCCATGCCGCCGGCGAAGGCGGGCCCGTTCACCGCCGCGATGATCGGGACCGGGCAGCCAACGATGGCGCGCACCGCCCGCTCGAAGATCAGGTGCTGGTCCTGCCACTGTTCGTCGGTCATGCCGTTGCGCTGCTTCAGGTCGCCGCCGGCACAGAACGCCCGCCCCGCGCCGGTGAGCACGATGCAGCGCTGGCTGTTCGGCGCGGCGCAGAACCCATCGAACGCATCCAGCAGATCGAGGCCCATCTGCGTGTTCATCGCGTTCCGCACCTCGGGCCGGTTCAGCGTCACGAGAACCGTATGCTCCTGCGGGTGTTCGATCTTGATCGTTTCGTAGGTCTTCATTCGACTGCCTGCATGATGATGTCGGGTGAATGTGTCCATCGCGGCCGGATCGATCCATCGCATGACGGCGACCAGGTCCTGCTCGGGCGCGACCCAGGTTATGTTCCCGCCGGCGCCGGATGCGAAGAAGCTGCTCTCCGGCGCGCTCCTGTAGCGGCCATGGCCCGTATTCAGCCACCAAAGCAGGCCGTAGTTCGGGTTCAGGTCGCAGGGCCGCAGCAATTCCGCAATCCAGCTCTTCGGCAGGATGTGTTTGCCGTTCCATTCCCCGCGCCGCAGGATCAGTGGCCCGATCCGGGCCTGGTCCTCGGCATGGATCAGCACCCCGCCGCCCCAATGCGTGCCGCCCGAAACGCTCTCGATCGGGCGCCCGTCAACCTCCACCGTCGACGTGCGATAGCCGTGCCACGACCAGTGTCGATAGCTAATTAACTTGTCCGGTTTAGGTAGCACATGAGTTGACCGCTTGTTGCCGCTTTGTGCCGGGGCATGCCCCGGCACAAAGCGGCGGCCGCGCTGGCGATAGGTCAGGCGGCCTGTTTGCCCTCCTCTCGCGGAACGCCGTTCGCGTCATAGCGGCCAATACACCGGCGGCCATGGAAGATGGCCTGACTGCCATCGGCATATTGCCGCACCTTCACCTGTGCCCTGACAAAGTGAGCACGCAAAGGCGACGGCGGGATCTGCAACCGGAGCTTCCGATAGACAACCGTGTTGTCTCGATCGACTTGGCGGTCCTCCTGAATGCACAAAACCTCCGCCAGATCGACGCCCGGGATCGCAACAAACGCCGTTCCCTCCTGCTCCGCCTGCACCGTGAACCGCGCATTGTGCGCCGGCAGATACTCCTCCCGGATGAACCGGTTCGCCGCCTCCACCGTTGTGATCGCGGCCAATGCCAACTCCTTCACCAGACGGTCCTGCAGCGTCTGAAACAGCCGCTCCGAACGGCCCCGCGCCTCCGGCGAATACGCCGCAATATGCTCCACACCCAACTGCGCCAGCGCCCGCCCAACCTGCGTCAGACGCCGCCGATCGACCGGACCACCAGCCTCCGGCGTGACAAAGTCGTGGCTGCCGCGATCGGTATACAGGCTCAACGGCAGGCCATGCGTCCCAAACACCTCCAGCAGTGCTCGCAATGTCGAGGCCGTGCCCTCCTCGGACACCAGAAACGCCGAGTAGACTTCGCTCGTCGCGTCATCCATCGTCACAATCAGGTCCAGCGGCTCGCAGCCCGCCAGCCAGGCG
>JBFXDK010000179.1:0-7980 GCA_050181195.1 Acetobacteraceae bacterium
GCGTTCAGCGCAGGTGTTCTGCCAGGAAGCCGAACACGACCGACGCGTACTCTGCGGGCGCGTACGCGCGCAGATCCTGGTGCCGCGCACCCTCCACGCGCCACAGCGCCTTGGGTGGCCTGGCCGCCGCGAACAGCCGCCGCGTCTCGGACCAGCGCGTATGGGCGTCCTCCGTCCCGGACGCGATCAGCACCGGGGACTTCAACTCGCCCAGTGCGTCGAGCGGCCGCAGCGTCTCCGCTGCGATGCCGAGCCGCCATGGGATCTGCGCGGTGAACAGCGGTTCGAGCAGGGTGCCCAGCCGACCGAACCGGATCTGCAGACGGTTCGCCGTCGCCACCTCGACGGTTGAATACATGGACTCGAGCACCACCGCGGCAGGCGCTGGGGTCGGATGCGCGAGCACGAGCGCCGCAGCGCCCAGCGATACCCCGATCACGCCGATACGCTCGCCGGGCAGGGTGGTGCGCAGGTAGCGCAGTGCCGCGCGTACGCCGGCGGCTTCACGTGCACCGAACGTGATGCGGTCTCCCGAGCTTTCGCCGTGTGCCGGCAGGTCGACGAGCAGCACCGAGTAGCCGTCGGCGTGCAGCGCTTCGGCGCGCGCGAGCATCTGCAGGCGATTCGCCCGGATGCCGTGGAGCAGCAGCACGGCGCCCGCGCCGCGGGTGCCGCGTGCGAACCAGCCGGCGAGCACGTCCGTGCGTCCGAACGCGAAGCGCACGGAGGTCGCCGCGAGCGACGGCGGCGGATCGCCGAGCACCCGCCGCGCGGGACGGGTCAGCGTATCGCCCACCCAGGCGATGCCGAGCAGTCCGGCCAGCCCGACCAGCAGACCGGGCGCGATCAGACGGCGCAGCGTGCGGCGCACGCGCATCTTCTCAGGGCCGTACACCCTTGACGGCCCACGCCGTCGCCCAGTACGCGCGCGGTCCGTCCGGCTCGCCATCGAGGTACGCGGCGCGGACCGCATCCTCCAGCGCCGCGCGGGCGGCCGGCGCGAGTGCGCGCACGTACTCGGCCACCGGGCCTTCCTGTCCGCGGTAAGGGGCCCAGTAATCGGCGAAGGATTCGAATTCCATCTGCACGTGCAGCGCGGTCGACGTGACTTCGTGCAGGCCCGCCGCGCGCCACGTTGCCGCGAGTTCTCCCGGGCGGGTCAGGGGCCGCGTGTAGTTCTTCATGCGACGCGCCGCGGCAGCCGGATCGAGCACCGCCGCGGTATCGAAGAACATCCGGTTCGCGACGAAACCGCCCCGGATGTCCCAGACTGCCGCACCGATCACCGCGCCGGCGGTCGCGACGCGGCACATCTCGGTCACCGCGTCCTGCGTGCGCGGCACGAAGTGCAGCACGAGCAGCGACAGCACGCGGTCGAAAGTGGCATCCGGGAACGGCAGCGCACAGGCATCACCCGCCGCGAACGCGAGTCGCGGATCGTCGTACTGCGCCCGCGCGCGCTCGAGATACGGCTGTGCGAGATCAATCGCGTCGATGCGCGTGGCACGGGTCCTCGCCGCGAGAGCGCCCGCGAGATGGCCCGTGCCGCAGCCGACATCCAGCGCGCGCGCGGGTTCTGCCGGGCCGATGAAGTCGAGGAACAACGGGGCGAGCCGCCGGCTCCAGCGGCCCATGGTCTGTTCGTATCCCGCGCCATCGGTGGCGACGAAGGTGGTGGATGGCTGCATGAGGATCTCCGTGTGCGGCGGCCACTGTAGCGCGCGAGTTCACGCGCGGACACCCGCCTCGCGGGGGCGCCAGGCCCGCGTCCCCCGGGCAGACCCGTCATCCGGACTACCCTGTTTGCGTGATCGGCCCGGCGCGGATCTCCCGGTAGCGTGCGACGTCACGGTCCCCGGCGCCTCCCCGACCATGCACACACTGCCCGACACCCGCGAAATCCGCCGCGCCCTGGTGCCGTACGCCGTTGCGAGTACGCCGCGCGGGCTGGCGCTGTTCGCTGGCGACGTCGTGCTCTATCTCGCGGCGCTCGCCGGGGTGCTGTTCAGCCCGTGGGGGTGGTTGCAGGGGCTCGCGAGCGTATTCGCGGGCATCAAGGTGGTGAACCTGGTGACGCTCGGGCACGAGGCGTCACACCAGTCGCTGACCGCTTCCCGCCGCCTGAACCATTGGCTCGCGATCGCGGCATTCACGCCGGGGCTGTTCAACTATCGCCTGTGGCTGTACGACCACCACAATCTCCATCATCACAACACCAACGAGTGCCACCCGGATTCCTACACGCCGCTCACCCTCGCGCAGTACCGCGCGCTCGGTCGGTGGGGACGTTTCAAGCAGCGCCTGTATCGCTCGCGATCGCTGCTGGTGTTCGGGCTCTACTACATCGCGGAGCGCTGGTGGCACGCGAAGTTCTTTCCCCGGGCGCGCATGCCCGTGCATGTGCAACGCCAGGCCTGGCCGCATTTCTGGTACCTGCTTGCATACCTGGCGAGCTTCCTCGCGCTGCTGCTGGCGGCCCCGTTGTATTCGCCGACTTCGTCGCTGATGGCCGTGGGCTTGGGATTCTGTGTGCCGTTCTACGTGTTCCAGTCACTGTTCGCGTTCAGCGTCTACGTGCAGCACACGCATCCGCGGGTGCCGTGGTTCGTGGCAAAGCCCGATCGCCAGCGGGAAGGGCGGCAGGAACTGATCTCCGTCCATCTCCAGTTTCCTTACTGGTTCTCGCTGCTGGCCCACCATGCCTATGACCACGCGGCGCACCACGTGCACCCGGCGATTCCAAGCTACCGGATCAGGGCCGCGCAGGCGCGGCTGAACGCGCTGCTCGGCCCCGCCGCGATCAGTGACCGGTTTTCGCTGGCGTGGCTGTTCGACGTACAGCGGCGCTGCAAGCTGTACGATTTCGAACGCCACCAGTGGCTCGATTTCGACGGCCGGCCCACGGCGGAGCCTTCTAGTGTCGTTCCCCCTGGACTCGGGCAGGAACACGCGGTGACCGCCTGACCCGCGGCAGCGACTCTTGCTGCAACCCACGCGCCGGATCGCTTCGTACCCGCCCCCGCGGGCCTCACCCCGCGGCGGCCGCGCGTGGCTGGGTGGCCGTCGTCTCCCAGTGGTTCAGCCGCAGCAGGCGGCCCGGTGTCGCGCCGGTGCACACGCCATCCTGGAACGTCACCACGCCGTTGACCAGGATGAAGCGGTAGCCTTCGGCGCGCTGGATGCGCCGCCACTCGTGCGCCGGGAAGTCGTACGCGACTTCGTAATCCACCTCCGGCACGCGGCGCAGTTTCTCGAAGTCATAGACCACGATATCCGCCGGAGCGCCTTCACGCAGGAACCCGCGATCGAGGAAACCGGCCGCCTGCGCCGGCAGGTAGCTCAGCCGGAAATGTGCCTGTTCCAGCGTGAGTTCACCCGTCTCGCGCACCAGCCAGGTGATCATGTCGGTGGTGAACGAACCGCCGGTGAAGAACTTGGTATGCGCGCCGCCGTCCGAGATCCCCGGCATGATGTGCTGGTTGCGCACCAGTTCGCCTACCTTGCGGTGATCCGTGCTGGACAGTTCGTTGGTGCGGAACAGCACCTTCAGATCGCCGGCGATGCCGATGTCCAGCATCGCGTCGATGTGGTGCTTGCCTTCCTCGGCGGCGATGTCACCGAGCGTGCGGCCGAGGTACTTTGCGAGCTCCGGATGATCCGGCGCTTCCTGCACGATGAGTCCCGAGATCGGCCCGCCGACGCCGGTGGTGACCAGGATTTCCTCGTCCGCGATCAGCGCCCGGCGCATTTCCGGATCGCGCATCTTCGCGATGCGCTCGGGAATGGTCCCTTGGGTGAGCCGGTTCCATGCGGGGCTGGAGTCGTAGAGATTCCAGTGTTCCAGGGTGAACTGGTACGCGGCGCGCACGGTGACCGCCTGCCCGTAGATCCGCAGGCCCTGTGCGAAGCAGTCGTCCAGCCATTTGAGCGCCTGACGGTGCTGCGTCTCGTAGCCCGGCATGTCCATCGCGATGATCGCGTTGTAGAGCACGGGGCGTCCGGAGCGGCGGGCGATCTCTTCGACGAACCGGCTGTCCTTCGGGTCGTTCGTCTTGAGCGGCTCGCCGGTTGTCGCGTTGATCATCTCGATGAAGCCTTCGCCGCGTTCCGCGAGCACATCGGCGAGCGCGAGCATGGTCTCGTCCGGCATCACGTCCGTCGGCATCGGGGTGCCATCGTAATCGGCCTGCATCGATTGCTTGCCGAAGCGCTGGCAGCTCCAGCCCATCATGCCGGCATCCATCGCCTCGTGGACGATGCGCCTGATCTCGGCCATCTCGGCCGTCGTGGGCATGCGTCCCGATTTCGCGCCTTCCAGTCCCATCACGTGCACCAGTACGGGGTTGAGCGGCACGTAGCTCAGCAGGTTCACACCCTTCGGGACGCGGTCCAGGTGATCCATCCATTCCGGCAGGGTTTCCCAGTCCCAGTCGAGGCCCATGCCCTCCACCATGGACTCGTACGGGATCTGCTCGGTACGGGTCATCATGCGCAGCAGCCGCTCACGCACCGCCGGACGTGCCGGCGCAAATCCGAAGCCGCAGTTGCCGATGGCGACCGACGTCACGCCGTGCCAGCCGGAGATCGTGCAGTACGGATCCCAGTGCACCTGCGCGTCGTAATGGGTGTGCAGGTCGACGAACCCCGGCGCGACGATCAGGCCGGTGGCATCGATGACCCGCGCGCCCTGGCTCGCTTCCACACGGCCGATCTTCGCGATGCGACCCTGGCGGATCGCGATGTCGCCCTTGAAGCGGGGCAGCCCTGTGCCGTCGATGATCGTGCCGTTCCTGATCACGAGATCGTACTGTTTCATGTGGTCGCTCCCCGGGGGTGGATGGTGAGGCCAGACTGCGGGTGGCATGGCCGGCGTTCTGATCGACTCTAGTCCGTCCGGCGGCGTGTCGCCATGTGCCGTGCAGCATGCACGCGCAGCGGACACGTCGACCGGCTATCCGGGTCGCGAGATCAGTCGAAGAGGTAACGGAATCCGACCTCGAAGTTCCAGGAGTACACCTGCGGAATATCATCGCCATGCGTGCCAACGCCGGGCCGCAGCCAGAGCGCGACGTGCGGGTTCAGGAACCAGCCGGTCTCGACCTCGACCGTCGCCCCCACGCGGCCGCGATGTGCGTGGTCCACGAACAGGACCGCCTCGGTCCCGGTATAGAGATGCCAGGGCCAGCGCGTCAGCGCGAACAGCTTGATGTTGGTGTAGTTGATGTCGGGACGCGCATCATCACCGCCGATCGAGCGGTAGTACTGCAGGGTCGGGAAGAACGTGGTCCGCAGCGCGGGGACCTCGCGCGACAGGAACGCGATTGGCGCAATGACATACTTGCCCGCGCCCAGCAGTCGCGATTCGGCGGTGTCGAAGGTGAACTCGCTGCCCACGACGAGCGCGTAGCCCGGCGTCCGCTTCACGCGAAAGCTCGGGCGCAGCATCAGGTCGCCCAGTCCCGACTCGGCCGGTGTCCCGGGCCGGTGCGGCGCGCTGTGCACGTAGGGCAGTTCGGCGCGCACCACGAAGTCCTTGCTGAACGCGTAGTCCAGCCGCGAATTCGCGAAGTTCCGGTAGCCGCCCGTCTGCGGTGCCTGGTAGCGGTTGCGGAAGTCGTAGCGTGTGCGGAAGTCGGTGGGATCCAGCCGGTTGGCGGCATGTCCCGCGGCCCCCGCAGGTTCCCCGGCAGGTACGCCTGCCGGGCAGATCAGTGACCATGCCAGCAGCAGTGCAGGTAGGACGCGGGTGCGTGGCACGGGATTCCTGCCCCGGAAGCGTTGGAATGGTGCGCGTGATGTTCGCCGGCCGCCTGCGGCGACGCAACCGCGCGCGCGGGCCGATACGCGGCTATGCCGGTGTGCTGCCGAAGAGATCGACGTCGTCGTGCACCGCCGCCACGGTCACCTTCCAGCCGTCGGCCGTGTCGATCAGCGTGTAGGTGGCGCCAAAGCGTTCCAGCAGTACATCGTCCGCGCCGAGCCGGCGCCAGCAGGTGCTCGCGATTGCCATCTTCGGTCCGAGGAACCGGATGTCGCAGCGATCGAGGCTCGAACGCCGGAACCCCTGGTCACGCAGGCCCTGGATCATCGGGGCGAACGCCTGCCGGGTTTCCTCGCGCGAGCGCGCGACGAACACGGTGTCGTGGTGGACGAACGTATGCTGCGGGTGGAAATGTGCCAGCCAGCGATCGACGTCGAGGCGCGAGAACGACTCCGCGATGCCTTCTATGACCGATCTCACTGCGTCTTCTGTCGACATCCTCGCATCCCTCCACTTACAGGAACTGTTCCATCGTGACATGCCCGGGCTGTTGCCGGACGCGTGTGAGCCACGCGCCGATGGCGGGGAACCCGCCCAGGTCGAAGCCTCCTTCGTGCGCGACATGCGTGTACGCGTACAACGATATGTCCGCGATGGTGTAGTGATCTCCGGCCAGGAACGGTGCGTGACACAGCCGGGTCTCCATCACGTGCAGGGCCTTCAGCCCGCCCGCCTGCCTGGACTCGTACTCCGCGCGCCGCGCCTCCGGCAGGCCGAGGTACTTCCGGATGAAGCGCGCGACAGCGATGTACGGTTCGTGACTGTACTGCTCGAAGAACTGCCATTCGAGCACCCGCGCACGGGCCAGCCGCGCGGGCGGCAGCAGCGGTGTTCCGTGCGCGAGGTAATTCAGGATCGCGTTGGACTCCGACAGGCATTCGCCGCTGTCGAGGATCAGCAGCGGGATCTTGCCGTTCGGGTTCAGGTGCAGGAAATCCCCGGTGCGGGTCTCCCCGGCCAGGATGTCCACGGGTTGCCACGTGTGCGGAATGCCGAGCTGCGCGAGCGCGAGCTTGACCTTGTAGCAGTTGCCCGACGCGATATCGCCCAGGACCCGCATGTCAGCCTCCTGCCGGTGCGCAAATGAACACCGGGATGTCGCGCACGGTGCGCGCCTGGTAGCGCCTGAAGTCCGGATACGCTGTGCAGCAGTGCGGCCAGCGCTCGGCCTTTTCCGCCGCGTCGGCGAGCCGGGCGATCATCCGGCGTGCCACGCCGCCGACGATGACTTCGATCTCCGGGTGCTTGACCAGGTTGTGATACCACACGGGGTGGCGGGGAGCGCCCGCGAAGGAGGCCACGAGAAGGACGTCGTCTCCGTCGGGGATGTACATCAGGGGAAACTCGCGCACCGCGCCGGACCGGGCGCCGGTCATCCGCACGATGCAGATCTCCGTTCCCTGCAGCCGGCCGAACAGGCGTCCGCCGGACTGCTTGTAGAGCCACACATGGAAGCGCGAGAACGCCTTGACGAGGGGTTTGAGATAGCGCATCTGCGCGTCTGAGACAGGCCGCGGCGCGTTCATCATCACGTCCCTCCAGGAGACGGTGTACTGCGGATGCTCCCTGGGACTGTGGCACCGGCCACGCAGAATTCCAAGGCGTTCTTGCCGCCGCGCTTCGCGCGATACATCAGGTCGTCCACCGCGGATATCGCCTGTTCAATCGAAACAGGCGGTTCCAGGAACGTGACGACACCGACGCTGCACGTGACACCGAAGTCCGCCACCTCGCGTGCGTCACGCAGTTCGTGAAGCAGCTTGGAGGCGACCTGCGCGGCCTCTTCGGCGTTCGTCTTCGGCAAGATCAGCGCGCCGCCGGCGCGCCGTCCGCCGTACCAGGCCGCAAGCGCGACGGGGGCGAGGTAGAACACCGACATCGAGATTTCATACCCGGTCACGTAGTCCAGCGATCCGATGAGCAGCGCCCCGCCCGCGCTCAGCGCGAGAAGGCGGCCACGCGACAGCCGGGTCAGTCGGGGATCGAGCGTCGCGAGGAGTCGCATCTGCGTCGGGTTCGGATCTGCCGCGCTGGAATCATCAGTCCGCGGCGCGCGCGAGCGCGACGGCGGCCTCGATCGCGGCGCGGGCGCGCGGGCTGTTGCGCCAGCATGTCGAGCCGGTCAGGGCGGCGCCGAGCGCGAGAATGTCGCAGGCTTC
>JBFXDK010000180.1:0-7979 GCA_050181195.1 Acetobacteraceae bacterium
GCGGAGGATCCCGCGGCCGGTTTTCCGGACGTCCCGGAAGACCTGACATAGACGCTCGCCCCGCGGGCTGACCGGTCCACCGAGGCATCGGCATGCAGCGAGATGAACAGGGCGGGGTTGTGAGCGCGCACCAAGGCAACGCGGTGGGAGAGCGGGATGAACCGGTCGTTTTCCCGCGTCAGCAGGACGCGGTAGCGCCGCGTGGCGAGGAGTTGCCGCTTCAACTCCAGTGCGGTTGCGAGCGTGACGGTTTTTTCGAGCGTCCCCGAGACGCCCACGGCCCCAGAATCGGCACCGCCGTGGCCGGCATCGATGATGATCAGCGGCTTCGTCGCGGCGGGCCTGACGATCCGGGCATTCCTGACACCGTGGCGCGTGGATGCCCGGCCGCGCGCCACTGGCTTGCGCACGGTCCGTGCCGGGGATACCACCCGAGCCTTCTTCCGGGACGCCTTCGCGATCCGCGTCCGGCTCGGATGCCGCACAGCGGTCCGTTGCCGGGACGCCTTCGCGCTGTGCGACGCCTTGGCCGCACGGGTTGTCGTCTTGGCGACGTGCGTCGTCTTCGCTTCCTGCCGCGGTTTCGCGGCCTCTGCGGGCATGGCGGATGCGCAGGACAGGAATACGACCGCGCAGATCGCCGACAGGAAGCGTCGCCTCGCGTTCACGTTTCCACGACCACCGCGCGACGGCCAGTGGCAATCCGGTCCCGCCGTTTGACGTTATTCAACGGTGATATATGATCAATCGCAATTACAAGCACGCCTGTCTTAGGGTTTCCCACGAAGCGGCAGGCCCGTAGATAGACATTTGTCATTTCCTGCCCTCTCCTCGCCGCAAACCATCCATTGTGGCTACTAATTCCATGGACGGGCGGGTACATCAAACGCAAAATCAAGACACAACCGGCCGGCATGACCACGGTGCCGGTCTCGCGAGGTATGGGATGGATTGTTGCAGGCTCGATCGATGATGATTGCTGGCATCGGAAAAGCCTGTTGGGGGCGCTTCCCGGATGCGAAAGCTGGAAGGTCACGCCACACGCATCTACGCGCCGGGGCACCGTGCGGCGGGTCGGCAGGTCTGCGGTTGCGGGCTCTGGTGGTTCCGATTGTGGCGGGATTGATGATCGGGTGGGGTATGCCGCCACAATGCCTTGGGGCGGAAGCGGCGGGGGCGCATGCCCCGGTCACGTCCCGCTCCGCACCGGCTGACATGTCCCGGCGCATCACCCACACGAAAGGCGCCGTGACGGGGTTGCCGCTGCCACGCTTCGCTTCGCTGCGGGCGGACACGGTCAACGTCCGTCGCGGCCCCGGGACCCGGTATCCGATCGAATGGGTGTTCAAGCGGCGCCATCTGCCGGTGATCATCGTGCGTGAGTTCGAGAATTGGCGCCTGATCCGCACGATGGATCGTGTCGAGGGCTGGGTGCACACCGCGCTCCTGACCGGGCGGCGCAGCTTCATTGTCGGCAGCAAGCGAGTCTATCTATACAGGCGCCCGCAGCCGGAATCGCGGCGGGTCGCGGCGCTCGACCCCGGCGTCATCGGCCGGTTCGTTCATTGTGCCCAGAACGATTCCTGGTGCCAGGCCGAAGCGGCCGGGCATCGCGGCTACATGCTTCGCTCAAGCGTCTGGGGCAGCGAACCGGGGGAGTTGGTCAATTAAGCACCCGCAGGGGCCCGGCCGGCCCGGCAGGTCGTGACCCGGTCGAGCGCCCGACCGGACGCTCGATCCCGGTGGTGCGGCCCCTGGATTTCACCCCAGGGGCCGTCCCGTCACTCCGACCAGGACCCGCCGATGTCATAGGGATGGCGGGGCACGCCGTGCCAGTCATCCTTTCCGAAGCCCCCGTCCTGCTTGGCGATTTCGTCCACCACCTCACGCCCAAGCCCGGGGAAATCGGTGAAGAACCCGTCCACGCCGGCCGCGATCAGATTGCGGAATTCCGTGGTCGCATCCGGCGCTGCGCCGTCCGCACTCAAGGTCAGGAATGGCTCCTCGATGCGAATGGTATAGGGCACAACCTTCAGGCCCGCCGCATGGGCGTCGTGCACCAGCGAGGTTTCCTCACCGGTCAACTGACGGGTGATCTCGGCCTTGCCGTCCCCGTTTCCATCGACGGGCTTGTCCAGTGTCGTCACCGGCAGGATGTCATCTTTGTATGATCCGATCAGTTCGGCATAGAGCTTGTGGATCGCCTTCAGGAATTCCGGCTTGTACAGGTCACCATTCGTCAGGCTGTCGGCCGACAATTTGAAGTCCAGCTTGTCGTAGATACTGCTATCAGCGCCCTGATCAGCCTTCGACGGGTCGAAGTTGAATGCGATGTCGTAGCCGCCTTCATTCAGCAGCTGCACCAGCTGCACGTCGATGCATGCCTCCGGCATGATCCGCGTTTGCAAGTCGATCAGATTTGCCAGTTCGAACGATTGGATGACCACCCGGTCGAAGTCGGTGAAGTGGTTCGCCACCAGCCTGTCCACCAGCATCTGGCTGGTATCCTGGTGGATCGGCGACCCGTCGAGATACTTGCCTTCGTACTTGAAATAGGTCGGGTGCTTGGTTTCCGGAATGATCCCGATCTTCCGGCCGGTTTCCGCTTCGGTCTGCTTCACCAGGTCGATGATCTCATCCAGCGTCGGGATGCGGAACTGTCCATCATAGGCCGTGTTGTCCGGCCGAATTTCGGGAATCCGCTCCCGCGCATAGAGCGTCTTGATTTCCGCCAGCGTGAAGTCCTCGGCAAACCAGCCGGTCACCTTGGTGCCATCGATGAACTTGGTCGTCTGCCGGTCGGCAAATTCGGGATGATCCGCCACGTCGGTGGTGCCGCCGAGTTCCGGTTCATGCCTGGCGATCAGATATCCGTCCTTGGTCGGCACGACATCCGGTTCGATGAAGTCGGCCCCCTGGGCGATGGCCAGCTTGTAGGATTCAAGCGTGTGTTCCGGCCGCAGGCCGCTCGCGCCGCGATGCCCGACGACGAGCGGCGGCTCCCCCGTCAGGGTGGGGAAGCCATGCATGCCATGCCCTGCGTCATGCCAGCCCATGAAATGCGGCCTGTGATGAAGATCGATGCCATCATGGTCGATCCGGGCATGGCTGTCATCGTGCTTCCAATGACCGGGCCTGCGGTCCCCATCCTCGATCACCATCAGCTGCAACTGTCCGCCCTCGACGATCTCCTGGCGATCGGCACTTCCGTCGGCCCCGTAATCGTAGTGGGCCTGGGTGTCTAGCAGGAACATCTGCTTGCCGTTCGCGTGCGGAAACAAATGGGTCACGTCGACCACGCCGGACGATTCCTCATCCTGCGTGAAGGGCGGGCCGGCCGGCGTTGTCTCATTTCCGAACCGATCGATATCGTGTTCAGCGAGTTGCGTCAGCTTGTCTGTCTTCGGATCATAGGACCAGACCTTGCCCGAGCGCGGATTGTTTCCGACATCTTCCTGCATCACCACCTTGCCGTCGCGGCTTACGGTGATGTTGTCGAGCATCTTCTGGCCTTCCGTGCCATCCAGCAGGGCGCGATAGGTTCCCCCGAGTTCAGGATGCTTCGCATCCCTAAAGTCCAGCGCCCAAAGCCGCGATGGCGCGTCGAAGGCGTTCGTCGTCACGAAGTAATAGCGGTTCGGATTGATCGTGTCCCAGGCGCCGTCTTCCGGACGCAGCCAGGCGGTGACGCCTTCCTTTTCGCTCTGCGTCTGCAGTTCCGCGCCGGTGAGGCCCGACGCATCGCCGAACGGCGCCAGGCTGAACGATCCGGACAAGGACTGTCCAGCCGAGGATTCTGTCGCGAAGTCGGCCTTGATCCCATACAGCACGCCGTCGGTCAGGCCGGCGCGTTCGATTTCCGATCCGCTTTCGCGCTTTTCGCCGACATACATGTAGAGCTGCCCGCCGGTGGTGTCATCATTGCCGATGACGACGGTTTTCTCGCCGGAATGCGGCGATGCGAGCACATTCTCGAACGACAGATTGCCAAGCCAGGGAAGTTCGTAGACGTCTCCTGCGGACTTTCCGTCCGCGATCCACGCGAACGCGCGTCCTTCAGCACCGGACTCCTCGCCGTTCAGGAAGATATGGGTCTTCGTCCCAAGGCCGGAGGCAGCATCATAGAACGCCGACTCGTTCGGCAGATCCGCCGAACAAAGCCGGCTGAGAATATCCGGCTGCTCCTGGTAGGTGCCGGTCTTCGGATCGTAGACGAACAGCCGTTGTCCGAGCTCTTCCGCCTTGACAACCTGCAGCGTCTTCAAATTGATCGTCAGTCGGTCGACATACGCCCCACCCGGCGCGCCGGTGTCACGCACCGTTCCCACGTCGGCGGGATATTCGTGGTTCACCAGCACGGTCATGGTGCCGTCGCCGTTGGCGTAGGCTCCGATGCCGTCCGCGATGCCGCCGAAATGCCACGGTGAGCCATCAGCCCATTTCGCACCATCAACGGCATCACCGGCGCTGATAAGGGAGACGAAACGCACATGCGGGTCGGTCGGCGTCAGATAAGGACTTTGTGACGTCGATGGTCCTGTCGTCGTGCTGGGCATTCGAGTCTCCGTTCTGCACGTGGCTTGCCGGTGGCGGCTGCGGCAGGTAAGCCGCTTCGGCGTTCAGCTTCGATGGCCGAACGATGACGTTACGAGTGGAACCAGATGGATTGTTCGTGAGCCGCGGTGACGTGCCGGGATCACAATGGTGCGTGTGTGGATTGATAAGCCGGATCGCAGGCGCATCGACATGGTGCTGCCGGTCCAGCCATTCCAAGACCCCGGCACACGTCCGCAACGTGCCCAATTGCCAGGGATACCGGCGTGACGCTGACGGCACGGCGGCAGACTGCCCGGGCTTGCCAGGGTGACGTCATGCGGTCCCATCGGTCCGCACCCCGCATCTAGGCGACAAATCGAGAATCGGTCTATAGCACTTCGGCAAGTGATCGGGGGTCTTCGTCTGCATGAATGATAGCAGCAAACTGTTTGCCTGGACCGAAGAGTGTGGTGACGGGACGGTCCTGGCTGCCTTTGTCAGCGCCAGAACCTACGATCGCCCGCCGGCCACACGCGTGTGCAACTCCGCCGTGGAAGCTCGCCAATGGGTCGAGCAGGAGGCCGCTTGCCTGACGCTTCCGGTGACATGGGTGGAACAGAAGCCGTTCCGATGAGCGCCAAGCCGCGGCGGACACAAGCCGTTCGGACCGATGTCTCCGGGTTTGGTCGTTGAAAGATGGCTCCGCCGCACCGCGTCCGGCATGCGCGTCGGGCCGTTTCGACGCGGCGCCCGCGGTGTCCGATGTGAACGACAGGCCAGCGGATCGCACCTGTCGGTCCGCCCCATCTCCTCCCGCTCGAATGTGACGGCCGCGCATCACATCCGTCCCATGGCTTGACGGAACGTCCTGCCTGTCATTCGGTTAACATCCGAGGCGCCGCCCCCGGCAGGCGCCGGCGACCATCGCCGGGAGACCCGGATGTGCCGAACACGAGAGACCGGGAATAGCTGCCCGGCCACCCGCTTGTTGCTGTCCCTGCTGGCCGCGCTTCACCTGTTCGCCTGGTTTCCAGCCTTTGCCTCCTCCCCGCCGGCCCCGGCCGGCCGGTTTGCACTCCTGCTGACCGTCGAAGGCGGGATTGGCCCAGGAGTTGCGGAATATGTCCGGGATGGGTTGGATCGCGCCGCCGAACAGGGTGCTGCTGTCGTGGTGATCCGGCTCGACACGCCAGGCGGCCTCGACGCCGCAACACGCCGGATCGTGCAGGCCATGCTGGCCTCCCCGGTACCGGTCGCGGTCTGGGTGGCGCCGCGCGGCGCGCGAGCGGCGAGCGCCGGGCTCTTCATCCTTTCCGCGGCGCAGGTGGCCGCCATGGCGCCGGGCACCGCGACCGGCGCGGCAACGCCGGTGAACCTCGGCGGCGGCGGAGGCGATGAAAACAGCGATCTTCGGAAGAAGGTCGTCAACGACGCCGCAGCGTATCTCCGTGGCTTGGCCGACTACCACGGCCGCAACCAGGACTGGGTGGAACAGGCGGTTCGCAAGGCTGCCAGTGTGCCAGCCGAGGAGGCGTTGCGGCTGGGCGTCGTGGACATGCTCGCCTCCGACCTGCCGGGGCTGCTGGCCGGCATGGATGGGCGACGCGTTCGCCTGCCCTCCGGCCCGGTGGTCCTGGATACGGACGGGCTGTCCGTCCTCCGGTTCGAGCCGGGTTGGCGGCACCAGCTTCTGGCTGCCATCTCCGACCCGAACATCGCCTTCATACTGTTGATGGTCGGCGTCTATGGGCTGCTGGTCGAGTTTGCCGCGCCGGGGTTCGGTGTCGGCGGTGTGGTGGGCGGCATTGCCCTGATCCTTGGCCTGTTCGCGCTGAACATGCTGCCGGTCCACGCGACCGGACTCGCGCTGATGGGACTGGGCGCCGCGCTGCTCATCGCCGAAATGTTCATCGCCTCCTTCGGCGTGCTCGGCTTCGGTGGCCTGGCGGCGCTGGTGCTCGGCGCGGCCGTTGCCTTCGACTTCGACGCGCCTGGCTTTTCCCTGTCGCCGGTGGTCGTCGCCACCGTCGCCGCGCTGGGCGGCTTGCTCCTGCTGGCCACCCTGCGCTCGGTATGGCGTACCCGCGGCCGGCCGGCGATGACTGGCGGCCAGGGGATGATCGGCGCCAATGGCCGCGTGCTGAACTGGTCGGGTCACACCGGCACCGTGCTGGCGCATGGCGAGCGTTGGGCGGCCACGGCGCCCACCACCCTGGCGCCGGGTCAGACCGTGCGCGTGCTGGCCCGGCGCGGCCTGCAACTTGAAGTGACGGCCGTGCCGGACGAAGACGGAGGACACGTTCGATGATTCCCAGCCTGCAGGATTTCGGCGGTTATCTTTTGCTGCTGGTGGTAGCGCTCCTCTTGCTCTGGAGCACGGTGTGGGTGCTGCGCGAATATGAACGCGGCGTGGTCTTCACGCTTGGCCGCTATGCCGGGGTGAGGGGGCCGGGGCTGATCTTCCTGATACCGGTGGTGCAGCAGATGCAGCGCGTGGACATGCGCACGGTGGTGCTGGACGTGCCCAGCCAGGATGTGATCTCACACGACAATGTCTCGGTGAAGGTCAATGCCGTCGTGTATTTCCGCGTGGTGGATGCCGACCGTGCCATCATCGAGGTGGACAACTTCATGGCAGCGACCAGCCAGCTTGCACAGACCACGCTGCGGTCCGTGCTAGGCAAGCACGACCTCGACGAGATGCTGGCCGAGCGCGACAAGCTGAACCGGGACATACAGGAAATCCTGGACAGCCAGACCGATGCGTGGGGCATCAAGGTCGCCAATGTCGAGATCAAGCACGTCGACATCGACGAAAGCATGGTGCGTGCCATTGCCCGCCAGGCCGAGGCCGAACGTAACCGGCGCGGCCGGATCATCGATGCCGACGGCGAGATGCAGGCGGCGGAAAAGTTGCTGGAGGCGGCGCGCACCCTCTCGGCCGTGCCGGAGGCGATGCAGCTTCGGTATCTGTCGACCCTGCAGGCGATCTCCGGCGAACGGAGCTCGACAGTGATTTTCCCGGTGCCGATCGATCTGTTGCGTGGTCTCGGTGCTGCCGCAGCCGCCGCGCAGAAGGAGCGCCCCGAGTAGCGCCGGCACCCCACGGTGCGTGCGCGACCGGTCCGGCCGCGACGATGCCATGGTCGCGGTGCCCGTGTGCCGCATGCGCGCGCGATCGCCAGGCGGGCTCCCCGGCGCCGGCGGTGGTTCGGCATTGATTTCAGCTGGGGCTTCCCCGAGTATCCAGATGCATATTGAACCCGTTCGCCCGTCATCCGACCGGAAGGGCTGGAGGCATCCTGAATGAGGTATCTGCCGCTTGTCATGACGAGGGGGCCGCTGCTGGCGGAAGTGATGCGCGGCGCGGCCCAGGATCCACGACGCCGTGCCCTATGTGGATGCTGCGGGGCACGCATGCTGATCGAGCCCGGACGCGCCGA
>JBFXDK010000181.1:0-7963 GCA_050181195.1 Acetobacteraceae bacterium
CGCAACGTGCTGCGGGTCAGGATGACGCCGTCCGCGACCTCCCCGCACAGCGCGATTCCCTTCGGAAACACCGCCGAAAGATAGACCGGCACGTCGCGGTGACGCGGCGCATACCAAAGATCGAAGTTTTCGACGCGGATCGTCTCGCCCTGGAACTGCACATTTCCGTCACGGATCAGCCGGCGCACCAGGGCCACCGTCTCCCGCGTACGCGTCAATGGCTTCGTGTAGACGACGCCGTGCTCGGGCCCGACCTGGGCTTTGTGACTGGAGCCAAGCCCCAGGATGAACCGCCCGCCGGACAGGTCCGCCAGCGTCGAGGCCGCCATCGCGATGGTCGGCGCGGTGCGGACGAACACGCTGCTGATGCTCGTCCCCAGCCGGATGCGCGACGTGCGCATCGCGCAAGCCGCCAATATCGCGAACTGATCGCCGCCATGGCCCTCGGCCACCCAGGCGGACTCGTAGCCCAGGCTCTCGGCCAAGACGACGAGGTCAACGATTTCAGCCGGGTTTGGGCCACCCGAAATGGCGATGCCGATCCTGCTGCTCATCCTGTCCTTCCGTTCCGGGATGCGTCCCCGACACCGTCCAGGGCCGCGGCCGGAAGCGTGAGCCGATCGCCCGTGACACGCAACCCGAATGCGTCCGCTCCTGAACCCCGCACGACCGGCGTGACATGCGCGGCCCGGTGCAGCGGGCGCCGGTGAACGACGAGCCGGACTTTCCGGACGTCGCGCAGGCACGCCAGATGCTGGCCGGCGGAAGGTCGATGCGGCGGCCACGGCCCGGATCCTCGCGGCCCGATCCGGCGTCCGCGGCCGCAGGACGCCGCCTTGATGGCTTGTTCGCTCTGGACGCATCGGGGTACGGTGCCGGAAGGAGATCACCGCATGGCAGAAAACACAGAAACGCCGCCGATCGTCGCGGATGCCATCCGGCTTGCCGTCGCCGTGCGGGAAGCCCGTGACGACGCGGAGCGGATGCGCCGGACGCCGCCGCACCTGGCGGCCGAGATCACCGCAGCCGGTATCTATCAGATGTACCTGCCCCGGGTGATGGGCGGTCCCGAGATCCCGCCCCTGACGGCCTTCCGGGTGGTCGAGGAATTGTCGCGCGTCGACGGGTCGGTGGGCTGGTGCGCCATGATCGCCACCGCCATGTCGCAGAACGCCGCCCGCCTGCCGACCTCGGTCGGGCGTGAACTCGCCGGGTCGCCCGCCGACTACCGCGCCGCCGGCTCCGCACGGGTCGGCGGCGGCGTGCGCGCGGTCCCGGGCGGCTATCGCGTGAACGGACGGTGGAATTTCGCCAGCGGCATCGACAACGCGCGCTGGCTGTACTGCACCGCGATCATGATGGAGAACGACAAACCCTGCCTTTCCGCCGCGGGCAAGCCGGTGCTGCGCGCGCTCTGGGTGCCGCGGGAGGAAGTGACGATCGTCGATACGTGGTCGGTGATGGGCATGAAGGGCACCGGCAGCCAGGACTTCACGGTCGAGGATGTGTTCGTCCCGGAACACCGCAGCGTGCTGTCCGACGCGGCCCCGGCGCAGACCGGACCGCTGTACAACCGCCGAGCCTGGTTCGTCACGCTCTGGACGCCCTCGGCCGCGAACGCGCTTGGCATCGCGCGTGGTGCGATCGACACGCTGCGGGAACTGGCTCAGACCGAAGCCTCCACGCTGTCGACGCAGTTGCTGCGCGACCGTCCGGCGGTGCAGGCCCGCGTTGGCGAGGCGGAGGCCATCGTGCAAGCCGCGCGGGCCTATGTATTCGATACGGTTGGCCGGGTGTGGGATGCCGTGACCGCCGGGCGGGACCCCACGAACGACGAGGTGGCGCAGGCTCGCCTGGCGATCACGCATGCCATGCATGAATCCGTGCGCGCCGTCGACAAGGTATTCCATGCCGCTGGGACGAACGCGATCTACATGCACCTGCCGCTGGAGCGCGCCTTCCGCGACGTGCATGTCGCGGTCCAGCACGGGGCGGCCCTGCCCAGCTACTTCGAGTCGGCGGGCAAGGTGCTGATGGGGCTGCGGCCGGACGATCCGGGGTGGTAGGCGGCCAACAGGGAAACGGGGGAACGATCATGGACACGGAAACGATCCTGGGCGACGGCGACTTCCGCTACCGCCTGATTCCGGACTGGGCGCGGCTGCCGGACGGATGGGACCTCCATGAGGTCGCCGCCGTGGCTGTCGACCGGCGGGACCAGGTCTATGTCTTCAGCCGCAGCGAGCATCCGGTCACCGTCTTCGACCGCGACGGCACCTTCCTGCGCTCCTGGGGCGAGGGGCTGTTCAAGCGCGCGCACGGCCTGAGCATCGCGCCCGATGACACGATCTTCTGCACGGATGACGGCGACCATTCGGTGCGGCGCTGCACGCTGGACGGCAAGGTCCTGCTGACCCTGGGCACACCCGGCCAGCCGAAACCCTATATGGGCGGGCAGCCATTCTGCCAGTGCACGCACACGGCGTTGTCGCCGCAGGGCGACATCTATGTTTCCGACGGCTACGGCAACGCGCGGGTGCACAAGTTCTCGCCCGACGGACGACTGATCCTGTCCTGGGGCAAGTCCGGCATTGGCCCCGGCGAGTTCAACCTGCCGCACAATCTCTGCTGTGACGAGGATGGCTGGGTGTTCGTCGCCGATCGCGAGAACCACCGTGTGCAGGTCTTCGACGGCAACGGGAGATTCGAGACCGAGTGGCGCAACCTGCACAGGCCGAGCGCGCTGTTCCTGCCGGCGGGAAAATGCCCGTTCTGCTATGTCGGCGAGTGCGGTCCCACCTACGGGTTCAGCCGCAACGCGTCGAATCTCGGTCCGCGGCTGTCTGTCGTCAACAAGGCGGATGGCAGGGTGCTGGCGCGGATCGGCGACCGCACGCCGGACAATTTCCCGGGGCCGTTCACCTCCCCGCACGGCATCGCGGCGGACTCCCGCGGCGACATCTACGTGGGTGAGGTCGCGAAGACCGGCTGGGGCAACCTGTTTCCCGGTGTGACGCCGCCGAAGCCGCGCGCGGTGCTGCAGAAGCTGGTGAAGATCCAGTAGACGGACGTCCCGGGCCTTGGCTGGCCCGGGGTCCGCAAGACGGCGGCCGCGGCCGCCCCGGGTCCGGGTCAGAGCAGCGCGACTTTCCCGGTCGGCACGTCGAAGACGGCCCCGACCACCTTGACGTCCCCATGCTGGACCATCGGCCCCAGGATCGGCTGATTGTTGGCGATATCCGCCATTGTCTGCCGGACATTCTCTGTGATCGACGCGGCAAGCAGGTCGGACGGGTTCGCGGCGGCGGCCTTCTGCACGGCGGGAACGATGGCATCCGCCAGTCCGGGCAGGTGTCCAGGCAGTTGGGCCTTGTCGCGATACACCTTCACCGCCGCATCGACCGCCCCGCAACTGGAATGGCCAAGCACCATGATCAGTGGAATGCCGAGGAACTTGGCGCCGTATTCCAGGCTGGCCAGGCCATCCGGGTTTTCGACATTGCCGGCGACCCGGACAATGAACAGATCACCGGGACCCTGGTCGAAAATCAGTTCCGGGGTGACGCGCGAGTCAGCGCAGGACAGGATGGCAGCGAACGGCCACTGGCCCTTGGACAGTGCGGCCCGCCGCGACGCGTAGTCGTGCACGGAGGCCTTGTTGGCCATATAGCTGGCGTGACCATCCATCAATCGTTTCAGCGCTGCATCCGGGCTGATCGACGGCTTTGTCGGTTCGCCCGCGCCAGCCCACCGCGTGGGGATGGCCGCGGCAGTCGCACCGGCCGCGAACGCCGCGAACAGGCCGCGGCGGGACAAGCCAAGACGCGGCGATTTGAAGCAACATTCACACATGGACACCCCCTGCACAATACCAATGCATTACTGGACCGATCCGGTCCGGTGGGGTCCTATATCGAAATAGCTTACCAACCGGAAAGAAAATTCCGCACGTCGGCGGTCCGCGGAATCGGTGCCACGGCGCCATAGCCGGTGCATTTCAGCGCCGCAGCGACCGAGGCATAGCGCGCCGCCGCCTCCGGCGCGTCCCCCGCCAGGGTCCGCGCGAGGAACGCACCGCAGAATGTATCCCCTGCCCCGGTCGCATCCACCGCCGTGACCGGGAACGCCGGCACACGCACTCGCCGGTCCGGCGTCGCGAGCCAGGCCCCCGCGGCGCCCATCCTCAGAACCACGACACTTGGTCCGAGGCGGAGATAGAAGTCCAGCATCGCCTCGGGGTCGGTCAGGCCGGTCAGTATCTGCACGTCCTCGATCCCGGGAAACGCGTAGTCCACCTGCGCCATGGCGGCGTGCATCACCGCCGCGGCCCGCGCCGGCGGCCAAAGCCTGGGACGGTAGTTCGTGTCATAGGCCACCTGCACCCCGTGGCTGCGGGCGATCCCGATCGCGGCGAACACCGCATCACAGGCGCTGGCGGAGATGCCCTGGCTGATGCCCGAGACATAGAACATCCGCGCGGCGGCGATCGCGTCCACCGGCAGGTCCGACGGCGCATACATCGCGGCAGCCGAATTCGCCCGGTAATGCAGGAAGTGATGACCCCGCTCGTCGTGCGTGACGAAATAAACGCCAGTCAAATAACGCTCGGTGCGACGCACTGTGGACGTGTCCACCTCTTCCCGCGCCCACAACGCCATGAAGCTGTCACCCGGCATGTCCTGGCCCAGCGCGGTGATGTAGCCGACGCGCGCGCCCTGTCGTGCCGCGGCGATCGCGGCGTTGGAGGTATCGCCGCCATGTCCCTCCAGGTAATGGAGGCTGCCGTCCGGCTGAGGCGGAAGCTGGTTGAATTCCAGCATCGGCTCGCCCATGCACAGCAGGTCGACGGTCATGCCATCACCTGGTGCGCCGCGCCCTGGATCGCCCCCTGGTCGCCGGCGGCAATGCGCCGTTCGTCGACCAACGCGCCGCCCATGCCGACGAAAGCCGCGCCGGCCGCGAGATAGGCGGAGAAATTCACCGGATCGACCCCGCCGGTCGGGCAGAACGGCACGTCCGGCAGGACGCTGGCCAGCGCGCGGATATGCCCCGGACCGCCGACCGAGGCGGCGGGAAACACCTTCACCACATCGGCGCCGGCCGCGAGCGCCGACCGGACTTCGGTGGGCGTGACCGCACCCAGCATCAGCAGCGCGCCTGCGTCATGGACGGGTTCGGCCAAGGTGGCATCCACCCAGGGCGCGACGATGAAGCGCGCGCCGGCGCGCAGGCAGGCCTCGGCGGACGCGCGATCCGGCACCGTGCCGGCCCCGACCAGCAGCGCGGGGTCCGAGGCCAGATCCCGGATCAGCGCCGGCGCATCCGGCACGGTGAGGGTGATTTCGAAGATTGTCAGTCCGGCCTCGCGCAGCCAGCGAACGCCGGTGGCGGCGTGCGCGGTGCTGGATGTGCGCACGACAGGCACGACGCGCGCCGCTTTCAATCGGCCAATCAGGTCAGGGTCCGGCATGGGATGACTCCGGAGGCGTTTCCTCCAGTCGGACGAAACCGTCTGACGCGGCGGCGCGCAAGCCCGGCGATGCCGATCCCTCTACTCCCGGCCGGCGAGCGCCGAGTCCGCCCAGTTTTCCAACGCCTTGGCCTGGCGGTTCAGGCCACCAACATCCTCGTGCAGCTTGTCCAGGCTGCCGCTGTACCGCTTCATGCTTCGCCCAAGCCCCTGGGTGGAGCGCTTCAACTGATCCAGCGATTCGCGCCAGTGGGCCATTGCCGCCCGCTGCTCCTGCAGCGCCCCATTGAGCGATGCGAGCGCCCGGGCAAGGCGGTCATGCGATCCGGCCGGTTCGTCCGACGCCGGCGTGGCGATCGCTGACGGGGCGGGCACGGGGAAGGCTGAAATCGATGCGCCGGCCGGCGGCTGGGATGTTGCCGGCGCCGCGCGGGTTCCTCGCGCCGGGAATGGGATGACCAAGGCACTCGCTGACTGCGGCATGTGTTAACCTCCACCCGATCTCCCGATGATGGTTAACGATGCATGAATCAGCCATCAAAACAAAATTCCTTTAGAATACAATGGTCTGACCCAGGAGTCGCAAGGTCAGTACGGTCGTCATCATCGCGACGGACACAATCGTGAACCCCCATCGCAGCCAGACATACTGACGCGGCAGCGTGCTGTGCTGGCCGGTCTGGCGCTCCACCACCGCCGTCAGGATATAGCCCGCAATCAACACCACCAGGGCGATCCAGGGCGCGAGCCACGCACCCAGCAGCAGCGCCAGCCATCCCAACAAAGGCGGCACGACACCGAATGCCAGTCGCCAGCGCTGGGGCGGCGGCTCGGGCTGCGTGGAAAGCAGCGACAACGCCCAGTAGATGCCACCGGAAAACGCCAGGATGATCGCGGCATAGTCGATCAGTGCCCCCAGCATCCGGTCCGCCGGATCCGGATTGCTGCCGATCGCGGCCAGGCCGCAGGCAATGAACGGGACAAGCCCCAGCAGCGTCAGCAGAATCGCGATCGGTGGCATGGCCCGTCCCCCTGGCCGGCCGCGGTGCGTCCCATCACGCGAACTCCCGGCTCGTGCTAGGGTATTCTCCACGACACACATGCGGATGCCAAACAAGAGATGGGAATAGGTCTGGAAGCCGTCATCATCCTGCTGCTGATCCTGGTGAACGGCCTTTTTTCCATGAGCGAGATGGCCCTGGTCTCGGTCAAGCGGGCGCGACTCGCCGTCCTGGAACGGAAAGGTGTCACCGGCGCGCGCGCCGCGCTGGAGCTTTCCGACGAGCCACAGCAATTCCTGCCGACCGTGCAGGTCGGGATCACCCTGGTCGGCGTGTTCACCGGCGTGTTCGGCGGCGCGCGAATCGCGGGCAGCCTGCAGGCCTGGCTGGCGGCGACTTGGCCATCCGTGGCACCGGCCGCGGAAACCATCGCCCTGACGACCGTGGTGGTGGTGACAACCTACCTCACCCTCGTCCTCGGCGAACTCGTGCCCAAGCAGCTCGCGCTACGCCAGCCCGAGCAGATGTCCGTCTGGGTCGCTCGTCCCATCGGCTGGATGGCGCGGGCCAGCGGCCCCGCGGTCTGGCTGCTGGGCAAGTCCACTGGGATGGTGCTGCGCCTGTTCGGCATGCACCGCGCGCCACAGCAGACGGTCACCGAGGAAGACCTGAAGGCCCTGCTCGCCGAAGGCGCCCAGAGCGGCATTCTGGAAATCGAGGAACGCGACATGATCGAGCGTCTGCTGCGCCTGGCCGACAAGCCGGTGCGGGCGATCATGACGCCGCGCACCGAACTCGCCTGGATCGACCGGTCCAGCCCGCGGGCCGACGTGACGGCCGCCCTGAAATCCACCTCCCACTCCCGCATCGTTGTCTGCGACCGGTCCATCGACAATGTGGTCGGCGTGGTGCAGGCAAAGGACCTGCTGGACCGGTTCCTCGGCGGCGAGGAAATTTCGGTTGCCGCCACCTTGCGCCAGCCGCATGTCATCCCTGATACCGTCAGCGCCCTCGACGCCCTGGAGCGCCTCAAGTCCGATGAACTCGGCCTGGCCCTGGTGATGGACGAGTACGGCAGCTTCGAGGGCGTGGTGACAGCGGCCGACGTACTGAAAGCGATCGTCGGCGACGCGAACGATGCGGATTCTCACATGGGAACGGCAGGTGTGAATGGAGACGCGGTCTTGGTGATGGACGGCATGATGCCGGTCGATGAGGTGAAGGCGCGCCTGAGTCTGCCCGACCTTCCGGCCGAGGGAAGCTATCACACGCTGGCCGGCCTGGTGCTGGCGCTGCTGCGCCGCCTGCCGCGCACCGGCGACCGGATCGTTTTCGCCGGGTGGCGGTTCGAGGTGCTGGAAATGGACGGACGCCGTGTTCACAAGGTCCGCGCCAGTTCGGAGCCTGCCATCGAAATCTGAGCGCATCGCCGCTGACAGCGCCCCGGACCCCACCAGGAGGCGCTGCCTCCTGGACCTCCGCAAAGGGGCAC
>JBFXDK010000182.1:0-7764 GCA_050181195.1 Acetobacteraceae bacterium
GGATCGTGGAAACCGGCCCGGTTGACGCGGTGTTCGCCGCGCCATCCCACCCTTATACGCGCATGCTGCTGAACGCCGTCCCGCGGGGCGGACCGGCACCACTGCCCAACCGGGCGCGCCCCTTGCTGCAGGCCGAGGAGGTGCGCGTGCATTTCCCGATCCGCCGCGGCGTGCTGCGCCGAACCGTCGGGTATGTGCGTGCAGTGGACGGCGTCTCGGTCGCGGTGCGCGAGGGCGAGACGGTAGGCGTGGTTGGCGAATCGGGCTCGGGCAAGACGACCCTGGCCCTGGCCGCCCTGCGGCTGGAGCGGGCGACGGGCCACATCCGGTTCAATGGGCAGGACATCGCCACGCTCAACCGGAAGACGATGCGGCGGCTGCGGGCACGCATGCAGATCGTGTTCCAGGACCCGTTCGGCAGCCTGTCGCCGCGGCTGCCCGTGGGTGAGATCGTCGCCGAAGGCCTGTCGGTGCACGAGCCTGGCCTGACGCGGCCGCAGCGCGAGCGTCGCGTGGCCGAACAGCTGGAGGAAGTGGGACTGCCGGCGGATACGGCGATCCGCTATCCGCATGAGTTCAGCGGCGGGCAGCGCCAGCGGATCGCGATCGCCCGCGCGATGATCCTGAAGCCGCGGTTCGTGGTGCTAGACGAGCCAACCAGTGCGCTGGACATGTCGGTGCAGGCGCAGATTGTCACGCTGCTGCGGGATCTGCAGCGCGCGCATGGCCTTGCCTATCTGTTCATCAGTCATGACCTGAAAGTGGTGCGCGCCCTGGCGCATCGCGTCGTCGTGTTGCGGAACGGGCGGATTGTCGAGGAAGGTGTGGCCCAGTCCATCTTCTCGACGCCCCGGGAGGACTATACGCGCACCCTCATGACAGCGGCCTTCGATTTGAAGGACCGCCTCGAACCCTGACGACTTCCAGCAACGAGACGAGGAGAATCCCATGCCGATCAGCCTCAACCGCCGCCTGTTCCTGGGCGGCGCCGCCACCCTGCTTGCGACCAGCCGTGTGTACGCACAGGCCGCATCCGGGCCGTTTTCACTGCCGCCACTGCCCTATGCCGCCAATGCCAACGAGCCGCATATCGACGCGCAGACCATGACCATCCACCACGACCGTCATCATGCCGCCTATGTCAACAACCTGAACGCCGCGGTGAAGGACCACCCGCAGGTTGCCGCGATGGGCCTGGCCGGCATGCTGGCGAAGCTGCAGGAACTGCCCGATTCGATCCGTACGGCCGTGCGCAACAATGGCGGCGGGCATGCCAACCACACGATGTTCTGGCAGGTGATGGGCGGCAAGGGCGGCGCACCAACCGGCGATGTGGCGGCGGCCATCGACCGCGACTTCGGATCCTTCGACAAGCTGAAGGAGACATTCAACCGCGCCGGCGCGACCCAGTTCGGCTCGGGTTGGGCAATGGTGTCGGTGGATCGGTCCGGCAAGCTGGCGATCGTCTCCCGCCCGAACCAGGACACGCCGCTGATGGATGGCGGCCGGGTGCTGTTCGGCAACGACGTCTGGGAGCACGCCTATTACCTGAAATACCAGAACCGCCGCGGCGACTATCTGTCCGCCTGGTGGAACGTGGTGAACTGGGCCGAGATCAATAAGCGCTATGCCGCTGCCAAGGCAGGGTCGCTGGACATCTGATCGCTGGCCGTCCCTGGGCCGGTCCCAGGGACGAACACCGTCATGACGTAAACGGGAGATGACGCAGCCGTGTGGAGAGGAACCACGCATCTGACCCATCTCCTATCGATGGAACTGGTCCGTTACCTGATCCCGCCGACCTGTGCCGGCATCATTGGCGGCCTGATCGCGGTCGCGGCATTGTTCGCGACCAACACGGCAAGTCTGCAGGATCTTGTGCTGCGGACCCGAGGCGGCTGGATCGCGCTGTTCCTGCTCGCCCTGGGTTTCGCCACCACCTTCGGATCGGCCGCCCTGGGTGCCGCCGTGATGCGGATTGCAATACATCCGGACCGGTAGGCCATGGGGAACCAGGACGCGGTCTTCCCGGCCGCGGAACGGATGCCGCGTATGCGATTAAGGCCCGCGCCATGGCTGGTGCGGGCCTTATTCGTGTACGCGTCTCCCTGCGCTCGGTCCAGCCGGCCATATCACGCTCGGCCGGTTTCGAATGTAACCACCGTCGGTCAGCCCCCGGTGTTCAGGAACGTGTAGTTGCTCATGGCAGCGAGAGCAGCCCGCGTCGCCCCCTGCATCATTGCCTTGCTGCCATCCAGGTGCAGCTTGCTCACCGGGAAGGCAACCAGCTTCGTGCCGCCACCGATATAGTCGCCAACCGAGACCAGCGCCACCGGTTCGGCACCGTTCGAGCGCACCAGGATGTCGACGATCGAGCCGATCTTGTCACCCTGCTCATTGTAGACGGCAGCGTTGATCAGCTTGCTGCTGCGCATGCTCTGGTCGCCCGTCATGACATCCTTCATGGCGCCGGTCTGGGCATGGGTGGCGATTGGGGCACCAAGGCCGAGGGCCAGGGCGGCAACGGCAGTGATCGTGGAAAGCTTCTTCATTGTGTCCTCCTGCGGGTTTGCTGTCTGTCAGCAAGAGGACCGTATCGTCCGGGCAGGTCAGGCGGAAATGCCGGTGCGGCATCGTGTCGATAGCCGGCGCGTATGTGCCGCCAGGGCATTTCCACCCTGACCGCGCAGGGCGATCATGCGCCATTGTGCTGTTTGATCGCGTGATTCACACGCTGGCACGTTCCGCTCAGCGTGATCGCGCTGCCGTCGCGCGAGCCGCCTATCCCGCGAGCCGCCTATCCCCAGCGCAGCCGGTAGATGCCGACGGCGAACAGCACGGTTTCAGCCACGCACACCGTCAGCGCGGCATAGGGGACCGTGATGTTGAGGACCCGGAGGGCCACAAAGCCTAGGGTAATGGCGATCGCGACGACGGCGCAGCCGAAGCTGAGGCTGATCGGCGTCGAGGCGTTCTCGTTGATGTAGAAGATCCGGAAATGCACGAAGAACGCCAGCGGAAAGGGCAACAATGCAAGCGCCATGCTGGTATCCAGGAAGGTATCCATCGTGCCTTTCGGCCTCCTGTCAGTTCGGCTTCCGCGGTCCCGGCAGGCGGGAGGCCGCCAGCGCGCCGCCGGCGGCTAGTGCCGCCAGTAACCAGAACGTCATCGTATAGGCTGTCTCGGGCACCGGCGCACCTGCCAGCATGTGCTGCAGGAAGATTGCGAGCGCGGTGGTGCCGGCCGGCCCGCCGAAGCGCTGGCAGATGTTGATGGCCGTGGTGGCGCTGGTGAGCGATTCCCGCGGCACCGAGGCATAGGCGGCGGCGGCCGAGGGAATGGTGATGGATCCGACACCGAAACCGCGCACGAACAGCGCGATGGCCAGGATCCAGAGCGGCGTGTCCGGCCCCGCCGCCGCGAAGGGCAGCGTCCCCAGAAGCGCGATGGTGGCACCCGATCCCGATATGGCGCGGGCACCGAATCGCTCGCTCAGGCGTCCCATGATCGGCAGCGCGAAGAATACGCCAAGGCCCATGGGCGCCAGCATCAGCCCGGTCAGACCGGGGGAGGCGTGGCGCACGTTCAGGAAGAACAATGGCATCAGCAGCTGCCCGCCGAAGTTGATGGCATTCGACAGGAACTGCGTCGCCGCGGCCGCCCGGAAGATCCGGCCACGGAACAGCCGCAGGTCGATCAGCGCGGTCGCGGGCCGGCGCAGCGCATGCCAGGCGAAGCCGCCCAGCAGCGCAAGGCTCGCCGCAAGACCGGCCACGGCGCCGGGATCATCATGCGCCAGCGCCACCAGGCTGTACAGCAGCAGGGCAAGGCCCGGCGAGATCATCGCGAATCCCGGCAGGTCCAGCCGGCGCGGCGTCGTGGTCTCGTCTGCCGGCAGCACGCGCCAGGCGAAGGCGATCGCCAGCAGGCCGACGGGCACGTTCACGAAGAACGTCCAGCGCCAGCTCAGCCAGGTCAGGATCAGGCCGCCCAGGCTGGGGCCCAGCATCTGTCCGACCATGACGGGCATGGCGGCGATGCCGATGACGCGGGCCATGTGGCGGCCGGCATGGCGCGCCATCATCAGCTGCATCATCGGCGCCAGCAGCCCGCCCGCGATGCCCTGCAGTACGCGGCAGCCGATCAGCGTCGACAGCGATCCGGCGCTGCCGCACAGCGCCGATCCCGCGATGAATGCCGAAAACCCCACCAGGAACACGCGGCGCGCGCCGAACCGGTCGACCAGCCAGCCACTGAGTGGCAGGGACAGAGCCAATGCCAGCAGATAGGCGCTGGTGATCCACTGCGCCACGCCCAGCGGCGCCTGGAACGCCGTGCTGATGGTGGCGAGCGAGACGTTCACCATGGTGGAATCGAGGCCCGACATCAGCGGCCCGCAGGTGCAGGCGGCGGCAATGATCCACACGCGGGGGTCGATACGGTCCTGGGTCTGGCTCATGCGGCGGGGCGGCTTGCTGTGCGGCGGCTTGAACCCTGTTAACATGCGGCCATCGACCTGTCCCAGGCGACACAGACCCAGGAGGAACCTCAATGGCCCGGATCCCGCTTCGACACGGCGTATTCCTGCCGCCCTTCCATCCGATGGACGAGAATCCCGCCGCCTGCATGGAGCGCGACCTGGAGCTGATGCAATGGCTCGACCGGCTGGGCTTCCACGAAGCGTGGATCGGCGAACACCATTCCGCGGGATGGGAGCTGATTTCCTCGCCCGAGCTGTTCATCGCGGTCGCGGCCGAACGCACGAAATGGATCAAGTTCGGCACGGGCGTGATTTCGCTTCCCTACCACAACCCGCTGATGACCGCGAATCGGATCATCCAGCTGGATCACCATACGCGCGGACGGGTGATGTTCGGCGCGGGACCAGGGCTGCTGGCGTCGGACGCGCTGATGCTGGGCATCGACCCGAACACGCAACGCGACCGGATGGCCGAGGCGCTCGACGTGATCCTGCGCTTCTTCAACGGCGAAATCGTCACGGAAAAGACGGATTGGTATACGTTCGTCAATGCACGTGCCCATCTGCTGCCCTACACGAAGCCGCACCCCGAGGTGGCGGTGGTCAGCGCCGTGACACCGTCCGGCGGGCGGCTTGCCGGCAAGTACGGGCTGTCGATGATCTGCGTCGCCGCCACCAACCCGTTCGGCTATGACGCGCTGGCGGCGAACTGGAAGATCGCCAACGACATGGCCGCCGAGGACGGGCGGGAGATGGACCGCGCCAAGCTGCGCCTGGTCGGGCCGATGCACATCGCGGAAACCCGCGAGCAGGCGTTCAAGAACGTGAAGTTCGGCTTCGAGGCCTACCTGAACTACCTCAACAACAACCAGCCGCGCTTCATCGTGCCGCAGGGCCAGGACGCGGCGGAATGGTTCGTCGAGAACAAGTTCGGCGTCATCGGCACCCCTGACGACGCGATCGCGCTGATCCAGCGCCTGTACGACAAGCAGGGCGATTTCGGCGTGTTCCTGCAGCAGGTGCACAACTGGGCGGATTTCGAGGCGACCAAGCGGTCCTACGAACTGTATCAACGCTACGTCATGCCGCACTTCTCCGGCGACAACCGGCCGCGCATCGAATCCTTCGACTGGTGCACGGAGCATCGCGACGAACTGACCGAGAAGCGATCCAGCGCCGCCCGCGCCATGTTCGACAAGCACGAAGCGGACATGAAGGCCAGGCAAGCCGCCGCGGCGGAGATGGTCCGGCCGCAGAAGGGACGCGAGGCCTGGTAGGCGGCAGGGATCAGTCCCCGCCCCCGGTCCGCCCCATCGGCAGAACGGCGCCGGTGATCGATCCGGCGTTCGCGCCGCACAGGAAGGCAACGGCGGCGGCCACGTCGTCCGGCGGCACGAGCCCGGTCCGTGGCCCGGTCCCGCCGGCCAGACCCCGGTGCCTCACCGGGCCGGGGAAGACGATGTTGCAGGTGATCCCGTCGGCGGCCCCTTCCAGCGCGGCCGTGCGCGTCAGACCCACCAGGCTGTGTCGCATCACCAGGCCCATGCGTGGCAAGGGCTCGGCGTCGGCCCCGACCGTGCAGGCCACGTGGACGATGCGTCCGAAGCCGCGGCGACGCATTGGGGGAAGCACGGCGCCAGTGATATGGAAGGCCGATGTCAGCGGAACGGCGACGATCGTCTCCCAGTCGCCCGACCGTGGCGCGTCGGCCAGAGCCAGGCGCGCGATCCCGGGGATCGTGTTCACCAGAATGTCGACCGCGCCCAGGCACCGCCGCACCCGTTCGACCATGATCCGCACCGAGTCCGGATCAGCCATGTCGGCCATGTCGTGGCAGGTCGGCACGTCGAACCGGGCCGCCAGGGTCTGACACAGGATGCGGATCGCGTCCGGATCGCCGCCGCCGTTCAGCCCGATTCCCGCGCCCTGCGCGGCCAGCGCGCGGACAACCGCCAGGCCCACGCCGTAGGTTGATGCCGTCACCAGCGCGACCTTGCCTTCCAGCGGTCGCGATCCTCCCGCGCGGGCCAGTCCCGCCGCGGCCAGAGTGCTGCTCATCTCGCCTTCCCTCCTGTCCGGGGACGGTCCGGACATTCCGGTGTTCTGCCCGGCCGCCGCCGCCCCACGCCAATGCCGTTCACGGATCGGCAGCATGCAGGAAAGTCATCGTGCGCCTGTAACGCCCACACCCCAGACGAGTCGGATGAGTGGAAACGTCGCGTTACAGGAGAATAAGACGATGGAACTTCACGAGATCCGTTACTTCTTGGCGCTCAGCAAGACACTGAACTTCACCAAGGCAGCCGAGATGTGCCATGTCAGCCAGCCCGCGCTGACCCGTGCGATCCAGAAGATGGAGGACGAGCTGGGCGGCCTGCTGTTTTCCCGCGAACGCAACAACACGCATCTGACCGAACTCGGGCGGATGCTGGAGCCGCATCTGACCGAGGTGCTCAACCGGACGCAGGTGGCGAAGGAAACCGCGAAGCGTTTTCTGCGGCTGGATGACGCGCCGTTGCGGCTGGGCGTGATGTGCACGATCGGGCCGATGCGGTTCGTGAGTTTCCTCAGCCGCTTCCGCGCCGACAATCCGGGCGTGGAACTGACGATGACCGAACAGACCCCGGCCACGCTTTCGGAACTGCTGACGAAGGGCGAGATCGATGTTGCCCTGATGGCCCGTCCCGAAGGGTTTGAACCGCCTTTGCAGTCGCAGCCGCTCTACACGGAACGCTTCGCCGTCGCCTGCTCGGGCGGGCACCGGTTCGCCCGCAGCAATGGGGTGCGGATCGCGGACATGGACGGAGAGATGTATCTGCAGCGCATCAACTGTGAGTACCGCGACCACTTGCGGGAACTCTGCGAGGCGCATGGCGCGAACATCGTCCGCTCCTACCGCAGTGAGCGGGAGGACTGGATCCTGACGATGGTCGCGGCGGGGATGGGGGTGTGCTTCCTGCCGGAGTTCTGCGCCACGATACCCGGTGTGATCCGTCGGCCGGTGGTGGACCCGCCCGTGGAACGAACGGTGTCATTGGTGACGGTCGCCGGACGGCGGTGGTCGTCGCCGCTGGCGGCGTTTGTCGCGGCGATCCGGACCTATCGCTGGCCGGAGGCCGAGCAGACGCCGGCGGCGGTGGCGGCGTGAGGTAAGATCGGGGCTTCGCCCCGGACCCCACCAGGAGGCGCTGCCTCCTGGACCTCCGCAAAGGGGCACAGCCCCTTTGATCCCAACTCGTTCGTTGGATGTCCGGCGGGGGGCCTGACCCGGACCGTGCAACGG
>JBFXDK010000183.1:0-7266 GCA_050181195.1 Acetobacteraceae bacterium
GGGCGCCGCCCCCCCCCTGGGGTGCAGGGGCAAAGCCCCGCTCTTGCATCAACCGCTGACCCATGCGCACGCCCTTCCCTGCCGCCAGGTTTCGTGGCCCGATATAGCGTCAGGCAGGGAGACATGGCGATGGCCGACGAGATCGAATGGCGACGGCTGCGGGCCGACCAGTTGCGGGAGAAGGCGCGCCAGGACGCGATCGTGATCCTGCCGGTGGCATCGCTGGAGCAGCACGGACCGCATCTGCCGGTGGAGGTCGATTCGATGCTGGGCGAGGCGGTCGCCGCCCGTACGGCTGCGAAGGTGGCGGACCAGGGACAGCCCGTGCTGGTGCTGCCGGTGCTGTGGACGGGGCTCAGCGAGCACCACATGAGTTTCGGCGGGACGATCACCTTGGACAACGCGGGCTTCGCGGCGGTGGTCGAGGGTGTCGTGCGGTCCGTCCTGCGGCATGGGTTCAAGCGCATCGTGCTGCTGAACGCGCATGGCGGAAACGAGAATGCGCTGCGCACCATCACCGACGACCTGACGCCGAAGTATCGCGCCGCGATCGTGCAGTTCACCTACTGGTATGCCGCCGCGGTGCCGATCGCGAAGATCCTGGAGACACAGGGCGGGCTGTCGCATGCGTGCGAGGCGGAGACGTCGATGATGATGGCGCTGCGGCCAGAGCTGGTTGCGACCGATCGGATTCCGCTGGCGAAATCCAACACGACGCCGAACGTGGACGATCTGGTGGGCGGCGGGGTGTATCGCTGGCGCAGCATCGGCAGCCGGTCGGCGTCGGGCGTGGTGGGAAATCCGGAAGCGGCCAGCGCGGAGAAGGGCGAACGATTGCTCGAGGCCATTTCCACCGCGCTCGCGACCAAGCTGTGCAATCGGGACATGTGGGACCTGCCCTGGGAGTCGGAACGGCGCACGGACTGATCCGTGCGCCGCGCCGCCTTTCCCGGCCAGGTCAGCCGGCCAGGCGTGTATCCATCAGTGCCGGCGCCGCCGTCTGGTCCAGGCTGCCGATCAGCCCCAGACCCGAGCCGGGGCTGACCGGGTCCTGCGGCGCTGCCGTGGCGGCCGGGACGCCTGGCAGGTCGTTCGTCGTCATCATCGCGGCGCTGGCCGGCGCGAGGCCGGTTTGCGTGCCAGGGTCGGACGCGCTGGCGTCCCCGGTCGTGGCGAACGCCATCTGGGTGGTCGTGTTCAGCGCCGTCGATACCGATGTGCCGGAGACCGTGAAATCGTGGGACGAGTTCGTGGGGATTTCCCACGGCGCGCCCGTTCCGGTCTTGCCGTTGTAGGACAGCCCGACGATGTACAGATTGCGATCGGCGTTATCGATGCCCCATCCGTTCGCGTCCAGCTTGGCCGCGTCGTTCAGGAAGCGGACCGTGACGGTATGGGTGCCCCCGCCCCAGTTGCCCAGCAGGTTGAACTGCTGCGCCTGGCCCATCCACTGCACGGCGCTGGTGGTCAACGTGCCGCCCACCTGCTTGCCGTCCACGGCGACGGTGAACTGTGCATCGCCGTTGTACGGGTCCTCGGCCATCATCAGAACCAGCTTGTCGGCGCCGGACCCGACGGTGACCGGCCCGGGCGTCGTCGTTGGCGTCGACGGCGCATTGGCGGGAATGGCTGATGTATCGTTCACCGTAAACACGGCGTTGCCGGGATGCAGCTGTCCGTCCCATGCCTCGGGCGGATACAGCGGCGATTCGTAGATGCCCGTGCGTGAGGAAGAGACGACGGTGCCGTTGTAGGTCAGCCCCTCGACATACAGGTTGCGGTCGCCGCCGGTGTTGAATGCCGCCTTGTCGCCCTGGGTCATCGAGTTGTTGGCGAAGGTGATCGTCACCTTGTGTGCGCCGGGTGCGTAGTTGCCCTGGAAGGTGAAGGTCTGGGTCTGGCCCGCGGCGCGCGAGGCCGTCACAGTCTGCAGCCCGCCGATCTGCTTGCCGTCGACGTTCAGCGTGAACTGTGCATCGCGGCCCGCCGCCCCCGCCGGCCCGTCGGGATCCTGCGACATCTTCACCACGATCGTGTCGGACCCGCTGCCGATCGCGCCGGGGACTGGCGGCGGGGGCGGCGGCTCGGGCGCCGGCGGCGTACCGCCGGATACGGCGAACGTCTTGCTGCCATTGGTCAGGAGCGAGGCGGATTGCTTGGTGTTCACGCCACGATAATTGACCAATTCGACATACAGGTTGCGATTGCCCCCGGCGCCGCTCGCATCGTTGAGAAAGCGCACCACAACGTTGTGGTTGCCCGTGCCGAATGAACCGAAGAACCGGAATGGCTGGATGGTTTTGCCGTGTTCGGCCAGCGCGGTGAAGGTGCCGCCGAGCTGCTTGCCGTCGATGCTGACGGTGAACTGGGCATGGCCTGCGGCATCCGAAGTGCCGTCGTTATTGGCATAGGCGTCACCGCTGATCCGCAGTACCAGCCTGTCCGGCCCCGTGCCGACGGTGACCGCGGGGGGATTGACCGGGTTCTGAGGATCTGTGGGCGAGGTGCCGCCCGTGATGGTGAAGGATCTCGCTCCGCCACCATACATTTCGGCGGACTGGTTGGTGTTCACCCCGCGATAGGTGATCGATTCGACATACAGGTTGCGATCGGTGTTGGAGGTGCCGCCCCAGGCATCGTTGACGAAGTTGACCACCACGTTGTGGGTGCCCGTGCCGAACGTGCCGTTCAGCGTGAAGGTCTGCGGCGTGGTGCCGCGCGCGGCCAGGGCCGTGAAGGTGCCGCCGATCTGCTTGCCGTCCACGCTGACGGTGAACCTGGCATGGCCAGCCGCGTCCGAGGTGCCGTCGCCATTGGCATAGGCATCGCCCGTGATCTTCAGCACCAGCTTGTCCGGCCCGGTGCCGGCGGTCACCGGGTCGATGATCGGCGGGTTGGGGTCTGGATCGGTGATTACACCGCCGGGCACCGACTGCATGACCATCTGCGACCAGTATTCCTGCTGCACCGAGCGGAAGCTACCGTTGGCGTTCAGCGTGCCGTTGAGCTGCTGGCCATTGAGGTATCCCCAGGCCCACCAGTCGCCGCCGATGCCCTGTTCGCCTGCCTTGAACGTGGGACCGCCAAGGTGTCCCAGCTTGCCATTCATGTAATCCAGCAGCGTCTGTGCCCATGCCTTGCTGCCGGCGATATTCTCGTTGGCATAGGAACCGTCGAAGTTGGCGCCCATCTCGCCGATCCAGACCGGGGCGATGTTCTGGGTGACCAGGTACCCCCAGGCCTTGTTCATCATCGCGACCTTCTGGTCGCCGCTTTCGGGATGGGAGCCGCCCATCACGTAGCGCGGATAGTCGTGTACGGAGTAGACGACCTTGTTCGCGACGTTGAGCGTGACCGGCTTGCTGCCCGCGAGCGACAGGTCGCCCCAGGGCGCCGGCCCGGTGCCGGCGAAGCTGGAATTGTAGTTCTGCGGCCCCTCGCAGATGATCAGCTTGCCCGCATCGACGGCCTGGATCGCATTGCCGACACGCTGGTACATCAGGCGGATGTCGGTGTTGATATTGCCATCGCCCCAGGTACACATGCCGCCATACGCAAGCGGCTCGTTGCGGATGTCGAATCCGATGACGGTGTCGTTTCCCTTGAAGTGATTGGCGACGGCAACCCAGTCGGACAGGAACTTTGCGTCCGTCACGGTGCCGCGGACGCCCGCGCCGTTGGTGCCATCGGACACGCCGCCGACGTCGTACCACAGGCCGTTCTGCTGCTGCGCGCCCCAGCCGTCGCCCGCGGTGCCGGCTTCGTTCGTATGGTTGTCCAGGATGACCTTCAGACCATATGTCTTCGCTGCCGCGACCACCTGATCGATGGTGCGCAGGTCGTTCGCCATGGTTGCATTCACCCAGGAGACGCGGATCGTGTTGAACCCGGCCTCTTTCATTGCTTTAACGTTTTGTGAAATGTCTCCGATAACGTTACTGTATATCTGGTTCCAGCCGACGCTTGCGATCCGGACGGCGTTGCCGTTCGCGTCGACTATTTGATTACCTTTCGTACTGAGATACCCGGATGAGAGCATATGTCCGGATGATGTTGCAGTTCCCGTTACAGTTTCGCTCATGGTTTCGCCGATCCCTGCAATTTGACGTGCGATCTGGCTATCACGTTTTGGTGATCACACGTCAAGCGAGGTTCGCTTCATTTTCGAATACAAAATTATTGCAGAGCATACGACGTTGTCTCGCGACATATGTGTAGCGGTATGACGATACCAGAAATGCCATTCAGCAAATAAGGATTCACCAGTAGAATCAACAAATTCCCCTGGTTTTCGCGAAAATCCCAAGTGCAATATCGTGACATGAATTGTCGCGATCGATACTGAACCCAACGGAGTTCCGTTTCTAAGCCCCACCGTTATCGCCCAACCGCGACCGGAAACCGTGTCGGGACGCAGACACCCACCCCGCAAGGCCGCCGACACAGGCGGGAGCCGGGCAGTGCCCCCGCCCGACCGGCACGGCGATTTTCCGGCTTCCCCTCGCCGCTGATGCCGCCACAATAAGGACGGCAACGGGAGGGGAAGGACCATGGCCGTCGAATTGTCCGTCAACGGACGACACGTCAGCATCGGGGCGGATGCCACGACGCCGCTCCTGGACGTGCTGCGCAACCACCTGGACCTGAAGGGCAGCCGCTATGGCTGCGGCCAGGAACAATGCGGCAGTTGCGTGGTCCTGATCGACGGCGAACCGGACTATTCCTGCGCGCGGGAGGTCGGCACCGTGGCCGGACGCGCCATCACCACGATCGAGGGCCTGGGCGGCTCACATCCCCTGCAACAGGCCTTCCTCGAGGAACAGGCCGGCCAGTGCGGCTATTGCCTGTCCGGCATCCTGATGACCGCCAAGGCGCTGCTCGACCGCAACCCCTCACCCAGCCGAACCGACATCGTGGCCGCACTGGACAAGCATCTCTGCCGGTGCGGCGCGCATCCGCGCATCCTGCGCGCGGTCGAAAAGGCCGCCGCCATGATCCGATCCCAGGCCGGACAAGGAGCAGGCGCATGAGCGATACACTGCCGCTGAGCATCCAGAACAACCGCGCCATGGCGAAGTGGCTGCGGTTCAACCCCGATCGCACCGTGCGCCTGTCCGTGGGCAAGGTGGAAATCGGCCAGGGCGTGCTGATCGCGCTGACCCAGATCGCGGCCGAGGAACTCGATATCGGCATCGACCGGTTCGCGATCGTCGCCGGTGACACGGCCGAAGCGCCCGACGAAGGCTCCACCAGTTCCAGCCAGTCGATCGAGGTCTCCGGCCGCTCGGTGCGACTCGTTTCCGCCGAACTGCGCGCGCGCATCATCGGCCGGCTCGCGCAAAGGCTGAACTGCTCGCCGTCCGACATCACCGTGGAAGACGGCGCCTTCCTGCACGACGACCAGCCGACCGGCCACGACTACTGGAACTTCGCCAGCGACGCCGACTTCCAGGCCGAGATCACCGGAACCGCACCGCCAAAGCCGGCCAGCGCCTACAAGGTGGTGGGCCAGCCCGTGCCGCGGCGCGACCTGGCGGCAAAGGTTTCGGGCGCCGCCTTCATCCATGACATCGTCCGCCCGGACATGCTGCATGCGCGCATCCTGCGCCAACCCGCGCGCGGGGCACGCCTGGCGGCGTTCGACGAAGCGCCGGTGCGGCGCGCCGCCCGCGGCGATTTCCAGGTCGTGCGCGTGGGCAACTTCGTGGCCTTCGTCGGGCCGGACGAAACCGTGGTGCAGCGCGCCGCCGTCGCCGCGCCCGCGCACGCGCGCTGGGAGAATGTGCGGCAACTCACGCCCGCGCACCAGGAAGCGGCGTGGTACCGGGCCCAGCCGGCGGACGACCGCCATGTCGGCGATCCGAACCCGCCGGCGGCAACGGCGAACGTGCTGGAAGCCACCTACTCCCGCCCGTTCGTCGCCCATGCCGCGATGGCGCCATCCTGCGGCCTGGCTGAATACCGCGATGGCCACCTGGAGGTCTGGTCGCATACCCAGGGCGTCTATCCGCTGCGCAACAGCATCGCCGAGATCCTGGGCCTGTCGCGGGATCAGGTCACCGTGCATCACGCCCATGGCGCCGGCTGCTACGGCCATAACGGCGCCGACGACGCCGCCGTCGACGCCGCGGTGATCGCCATGCAGTTGCCGAACACATCCATCCGTGTGCAGTGGCGCCGCGAGGAGGAGTTCGGCTTCGAACCCGTCGGCACCGCGCACATGACGCGCATTCGCGCCGCGCTGGACGAATCCGGACGCCCCGTCGATTGGACCACCGAGGTCTGGGCCGGCTCCCACGTCCAGCGTCCGATCTACGGCGGCAACATGCTGACCCACGAGGCCCTGCCCAACCCGCCGCCCGACCCGCGGCCCAACGACCCGCCCGAGGCGAACGGCGGCGGCGGCACCCGCAACGGCACGCCGCTGTACGACATCGCGGCCAAGCGCATCATCCATCATCTGTCGCTGACCACGCCGGTGCGCACCTCGTCCCTGCGCGGCCTGGGTGCGCTGCCCAACGTGTTCGCCATGGAATGCTTCATGGACGAACTCGCCGAACGCGCCGGCATGGACCCGCTGGCCTATCGCCTGTCGATCCTGACCGAGCCGCGTGCCCGCCGGCTGCTGGAGACCGTTGCGGCACGCTGCGACTGGGCGTCTCGCGGACCCGTCGGCACAGGGCGCGGCCTTGGCATCGCCTGGAGCCGCTACAAGAACCGCGCCGCCTATGCCGCCGTGGCGGTGGAACTGGACGTGGACCAGGAGGTGCGGCTGCGCCGCGTGTGGTGCGCGGCGGATGCCGGCCTGGTGATCAACCCCGACGGCGCGCGCAACCAGCTGGATGGCGGGATCGTCCACGCCGCCAGCATGACGCTGAAGGAGCAGGTGACGATGGACGGCGACGGCATCACGTCGCTGGACTGGACCAGCTACCCGATCCTGCGCTTTTCGGAACTGCCGGAGATCGACACGGAGATCATCCACAACCCCGACCAGCCGACGCTGGGCATGGGGGAATGCACCTTCGGCCCCACCGCCGCGGCGATCGGCAACGCGGTGGCGCATGCGCTGGGCGTGCGTATCCGGCATATGCCTCTGACGCGGGAGAAGATCGCGGCGGCGCTGCTGAAGGGGTAGGGCGAGGCTCCGCCTCGCGCTCCGCCAGGGAGGGCGCTGCCCTCCCTGGACCCTCCCGCCAAGGGCGACGGCCCTTGGAACGCGATTCCTTGGTTGGAATGGGGACAGGGGGCCGACTGAGACCAGGA
>JBFXDK010000184.1:0-7159 GCA_050181195.1 Acetobacteraceae bacterium
GGTAATCCAGCCAGAACGCCTCCCAGGCCTCGTCACTGGATCCCTTGCCGGCCTTCTTGAATTCTTCCTGCGCCTTGGGCCAGGCGGCGAGCAGCAGCTTCAGGCGCGCCAGGCGGGCGTCCTGCCATTTCTGCGCGTCGTCCGTCCACCATCCCTTTTCCTTCATGTAGCGGATGGTGCCCTCGTGCCAGGGCGCGTCGCCGCGCGGCAGGCCGGAATATTTCGGGTTCCACTGATCACCGGTGCCGGTCGCGGCCTTGATCGCCGGCATGTTCGCCTCGACCGCCTGGCACATCGCGTACACCTCATCGGCGCTCGTCGCGGCGTAGGTCGTGATCATCGGATAGCGGATGCCGATCAACTGGGCGCCGCCGGGCGGAATGGCGGCCCCCAGCGTTTCCCGCCGCGGCTCCAGGAAGTCCAGCACCTTGTTCATCCGCGCCCAGGCTTCCTTGTCCTCGGCCGGGAACGGCGGCCAGGTCAGGCCGCGCGGACTCGCCTCGATCTCGCGCATGTTCGCCGAGGTTGTCACGCTGCTGAACGCGTCCAGCTGGTTGTTGATGATCGCGGTCTTCATCGCGTTGTAGCTGCCGAACCAGACCTTCTCGATGTCATTCTCGGTCAAGCCGGCGAAGGCGATATAGGCCTCGTTCTTCACGTTGACGGACGGATTGCCCTTCACGTAGCCGATGCGCTTGCCCTTGATGTCGCTCATTTTCACGACACCGGTGTCCTTGGCCATCGCCAGGCCGTTGGTCGACGGCCGGCCGAGGACGATGCGCACGTCCTGCGGTCCCCAGGACTGGGCGGCAAAGTCGTACAGCCCCTCGGTGGAGAAGTAGAGTTCGTTCGCCAGATAGCCGTAGGTGGCGCGGCCCTGCTTCAGCGGCAGCATGCGGCCGATCGAGGTGCCGGACGGCACGATCCGCACCTTGATGTCATTCGTCTTCATCAGTGCCTCGGCAATGGCCGAGGCTTCGACATAGCCGGACGATCCCAGATCGTATGCGGTCCATACCGAACTCGACGGCAGCTTCTGAGCGAATGCAGGTGCCGCCAGCACGCCCGCGAAAGAGCCCAGTACCGTCCGTCTCTTGATATTGCGCAAAATAAACTCTCCCTGTCGTGCACCCGGCATTGATCTGGCCGACGACATCGCTATAGGCAGTCCGATCCACGGCAGTCAAACAGCCTCGACGCGAGGACGATGAGTTCCGTTGGCCGGCGCGCAGGCGTCCATTCTCTGACAATCTGGGAGGCTGCCTTGTCGGCAACCACATCGGGTGCTTCGGACGTTCAGCTTGATCTCGCGCCGGAGGATGGCGGCAGGGACCGGCTGAGCGGCTTGTCCTTCTGGGTCGCCATCGTGTTCGGTGCCATCGGCATCGGCCTGACGATCAACCAGACGTTCAATCTGGGCGTGTTCGGCCAGCCGATGATCGACACGTCGTTCTTCTACATCCTTCTCGGCCTGTTCCTGGCGTTGGCCTTCCTGGCCTACCCGGCGCACCGCGCCGCGCGCGGATCGATACCGTTGTATGACTGGGGCCTGTTCCTGGTCACGCTCGGCGCGACGGGGTTCCTGGCCTGGAACGGCGGTCGGATCATCGCGGAAGGTTGGGACATCGCCGCCCCAGGGGATGCCACCCTGATTGCCGGCGTGGTCTGCCTGCTGGCGCTGGAGGCGCTGCGGCGCGCCGGCGGTCTCGTGCTGTTCGGGCTGTGCCTGGTGTTCGCCGTCTATCCCCTGTTCTCGGACCACATGCCGGGCTTCCTGTGGGGGCCGAGCATGAGCCTGGAAGAGACGGTGCGGGCGCATGCGATGGGGGTGGAGAGCATCATCGGCGTGCCGATGCGCACCGTCGCCTCGCTGCTGGTCGGCTTTTTGATCTTTGGCTCCGCCCTGGTAGTGACCGGCGGCGGCGAGTTCTTCATGGCGCTGGCCACCGCGCTGATGGGCCGCAGCCGTGGCGGACCGGCCAAGGTCGCCATCCTCTCCAGCGGCTTCTTCGGCTCCCTGTCCGGCAGCGTGATCTCCAACGTCGTCACGACCGGGCAGATCACGATCCCGACGATGAAGCGCACCGGCTATCCGCCGCATTACGCCGGTGCGATCGAGGCCTGCGCCTCGACAGGCGGCGCGCTGATGCCGCCGGTGATGGGGGCGGTGGCCTTCATCATGGCCGAGTTCCTGAACGTGCCCTATGCCACCGTGATGCTGGCGGCGGTGGTGCCGGCCCTGCTGTATTACGGCGCGCTGCTGCTGCAGGCGGATCACTACGCGGCGAAGAACGGGCTGCGCGGTCAGCCGGCGAGCGAAATCCCGGCGCTGGGCGCGGTGTTCCGCCAGGGATGGCACTTCCTGTTCAGCCTGGTGCTGCTGACCTACCTGCTGCTGGTCATGAAGCAGGAGGCGCTGGCGCCCTATATCGCCACCGCCGTCCTGCTGGTGACGACGATGCTGTTCGGTGCCAAGCGGTTCGGGCTCGCGGGATTTCGCGACCTGACGATCGATACCACGCGCAACATCGTCAACATCGTGGCGATCCTGGCCGGCGTGGGCTTCATCGTGGGGTCACTGTCCTACACGGGCGTGGGCGGCGCCTTCGCGCGCGAGTTGCTGCAGTTCGCCGGCGGCAATGTCATCCTGCTGCTGATCATCGGTGCCTTCACCAGTTTCATCCTGGGCATGGGGATGACCTCCAGCGCCTGCTACATCTTCCTGGCCGTCACGCTCGCACCGGCCCTGGTCGGCGGCGGGCTGAACGCGATCGCGAGCCATCTGTTCATCCTCTACTGGGGGCTGATCAGCTTCATCACCCCGCCGGTTGCCCTGGCGGCCATCGCCGCCGCGTCCATTGCGCGAGCCAATTCCTGGCAGACCGGCATCTGGGCGATGCGGCTGGGGGCGGTGAATTTCGTGGTGCCGTTCCTGTTCGTGCTGAACCCGACGCTGATCCTGATCGGCACGCCGTTCGCCATCGCGCACGACGTCACGACGGCTGTCGTGGCGGTGTGGATGCTGGCGTCGGCGATGGAGGGATGGCTGTACGGCGTCGGAACCGTCGGCTGGGCCGCGCGCGCCGCGCTGCTGGTCGCGGCGGCCGGACTGCTGAAGCCCGGGCTCTACAGCGACCTGATCGGGGCCGGGATCATCGTCGCGGTGTATGGCTGGTATAGGCTGGTCCACCGGCCGACGCCGGCGGTGTCGTCATGAACACGGGGGCGGCGCGCCGCCATCCGGTCGCGCGCCGCCCGTTGTTCGCCGGCCTGTCGTTGGCGGCGCCCGCCGCTATTCGTGCGCCAGCACCCAGTCGTTGATGAAGCTGGCGAGGCCGTTGGCGTGGAAATCCCGCCGCAGCGCGGCGGCGTCGTAATCCTCCTGCACCCAGTGCAGGAACGGCTTCCGCCCCTCGCCTTCCCGCTGGTAGCGCAGGAAGAACGCATCCAGGATACCCGTGCGCGCCTGGCGGATATGGCCGAAGCGCAGCGACAACTGCTTCAGCGCGTCGGCCGCCGTGCCGCCCTCGAACAGCACGCACAGCCCCGCCGCCAGACCGGCCCTGTCGGCGCCGGACTTGCAGTGGATCAGGCCGGGCGTTTCCATCGTCCGGTAGATCTCGTGCAGCCGCATGATCCGGTCGACCTGCGGTGCGCCGCGGCTTTCCAGCGACATGTCATGGAACGCGAGGCCCAGCCGCCGAGCGGCGTCGCGTGACAGCGCATCCGAGCCGTTGCGCGCCTGACCCCGCAGGTTGATCACGGTCCGCAGCCCGTGCCGCCGCACCAGGCCCCCCAGCCGCGCCGGCGTGGGGTGGTTGCAGCGATACAGCCGGCCGGGAACCACGACGGCCTCGTTGCTCCAGACCAGGCGGAAGACGGCATGGTCGATGAACAACGCGTCGACCCAGGCGAGCGCCCGCCCGCGGGCGGTGTTGACGTCGCCGCGAAAGATGGAATCCATGGTGTCCGGGTACGCGCCTCTCTGGGTTTGTGCAATATGGCCGCTGCTTCCGGGTTCGCCCGGTCCGCCGGTCAGCCCCAGCGTTCGAGCGCGGCCGGGTGGTCCGCCGGCAGCCGATCCCCTGCCCCGAACAGCTTCTGCCGCAGCGTGCCGGGCTTGTAGTCCCGCTTGTACACTCCGCGTTCCTGCAGGATGGGCACGACCAGCTCGACGAACGTCTCCAGGCATTCCGGCATCACAGTGCGGGAGAGGTTGAACCCGTCGACATCGGCTTCCGCGACCCAGTCCATCAGCTGGTCCGCGACCTGTTCGGCGGATCCCACCATCGGCAACTGCCGGCTGCCCAGGATGAACCGGTCGATCAGCTGCCGCTTGGTCCAGCCGGGCCCCAGGGCGACGGCGATGGCATCGACGTTCGATCGCACGGCCTGGCTGCCGGAGGCGTCGATCGGGTCGTCCATGCCATAGCGGGCGAAATCCACACCGATGGACGCCGAGGCATGCGCCAGCGCGCCTTCGACATTGGCGTGGCGGCGGTAGTCCTCCAGCCGCTCCTTCGCTTCCCGCTCGGTGCGTCCGGCCACCACCGTGCCGCCGACGAAGATGCATAGCGGGCGCGGGGCGGCGCGTTGCCGCAGGTCCTTCACCAGACGCGCGACATTCACCCGGCTGACGCCGTTGACGAAGATGCACTCGGCGTGGTTCGCCGCGAACACGCGCCCACGGTCCGAGGCGCCGGCCTGATACAGCACCGGCGTGCGCTGCGGCGACGGCTCCCAGGGCGGCAGCGCGTCCATGTGGAACTGCTTGCCGTGGTGGTGCACGACACGGACACGGCTGGGATCGGTGTAGACGCGGGCGTCGCGGTCGCGGATCACCGCATCGTCGCGCCAGGCGCCTTCCCACAGCTTGTAGACCACGCTCATGTATTCGTCGGCGAGGTCATAGCGGTCGTCATGCGCCATCTGCCCGGACAGGCCCACCGCGCGGGCGGCACTGTCCAGGTACCCCGTGACGATGTTCCAGCCGATGCGCCCCTTCGTGAGGTGATCCAGTGTCGCCATGCGGCGGGCGAACAGGAAGGGCGGCTCATAGGCCAGGTTGCAGGTGACGCCGAAGCCCAGGTTGGTGGTCGCGTGCGCCATCGCCGGCACCAGCGCGATCGGGTCGATCAGCGGGATCTGCACCGCTCGGCGCAGCGATGGCGCCGGGCTGGCTTCCAGCACGTCGTAGACGCCCAGGATGTCCGCCAGGAACAGCCCGTCGAACAGGCCGCGTTCCAGCAGGCGCGCGAGCGACACCCAGTGTTCCAGCGAGGTGTAGTCCGGGGACCGGTCACGCGGATGGGTCCACATCCCGTGCTGGATATGGCCCACGCAGGCCATGTCGAACGCGTTCAGGCGGATCTGGCGGCTGGGTGGCATGGAAACAATGGCCGGGGCCGGAAAATCTTGTACATCACCCAGCCATGTTACCCGGGCGTTCAACCGTAGTCGAGGTCCCGGTCGGTGAACGGCCGGGCTGGAGCGGCTTTGAGCACGCGACGTACTATGTCATTCATTGTAGCCGGATCGTTATCAAATCCGCCATGCGTGGTGCTGCGAGAGCGAGGATTTCCCGCGTCCGCATAGCAGATCTCGAACGGTTCACCCATGACGCGATCTTCAAATTTTTGCATTCCAAGCAAGGGCACCCGAGGCGCTCCCTCGAAGGCATTCGAAACCAGATAAAGTAGCGACTTATTGTAGAAGCGGGTTACGGTATCGTCCTGCTCGGCATTGTCTCGCAAGTTGTAGATCGTCATTTCTTTGATTTTTGTACCCTTCGTCATAGCACCAGGGCCGAGCCGAGGTCGATACATCGAACGGTAAAAGTCAATGCTGCACGCGGGCGCCATCAGCGAACACGTCGCGACTTCGATTTTGCCCGGCGCAACGTTATCAATCGCCGCGAGCAGGTGACCCACAAGAATCGCACCGGTGGAATGGCCAACCACATGAAGGCTTGTCGGTGGGTGGGAAGGTGCGGCAAGCGCTTCAACAAACGCCTTAATCGCCCGTTCGCCGTCGTGATGTCTCTCGAACGGCAGTCTGGCTTCGTCCTTCATCGCTGCCCAGAGACGCTTGCCTACCCCTTCCAGCGCATTCTCTACAAGGTCGTCCGTAAGATCGAGCAACCCCCCTGTGCGAGCGGTGATGTCGCCACCCCGGCCGCGGATGACATCCGCCAAAGTCTCGGCCAGCCCAGTATCATAGAGAATGCCATACGGATATATCTCGTTAGCCATGAATACTTTTGCCATGGCCGACATCCGAGCTGCGCCATCATCCGCTGTATTCAGTCCCCCATGTGCGTAGATCAGCAAGTGCCGGTGCTTCTGTTCTCTCGCAACAAGGCCAGCGGTTGCCTTCACATCCTCGTCGTTACTCCAATATGGTTGTTCTTCGGAAAAGCGGCCATCATTGAAGTGAACAAAGTGACCGGCAATATCCGTACGCGCGGGACGAGCGCGGCGCACATCCGGCATTGCGGCGCCGCCCTTGATCGCGGCACTCCGCCCGACCAGTCCGAATGCGTTTGGAGCCTCAACGGCAAGCTGCAACACCCACGCATCCTGTATATTGGCAGCCCAGTCCTCATACGACCAATGCGCCAAACCGCCTTTGCCCCAATTCGGTCCCCAGGAGTTCTGAACCCAAAAGCCATCCGCGTCGTAGCCCACGATGGCGAAGGCATGCAGAGGCCCGCCCGCCTGCGGCGTGATCTTGCCGTCGTTCGGCCTGTCCCACCCGGCATGAACTCCAGCGGAGGCGTAGATCACGCCGGTTTCCGCAATGGCCGCATGATAATCCGACAACACCGGACGCAGGCGATAATAAGCGCCGAGTGCCGTTGTCCGGGCGTCTTTTGCGGCGGCCAAAGACCCAAATTTCGTCGCGCCCGCCGGCCACAACCCCTCTGCACAGGCCCCGGAGTTGAAGAACCCACGCAACGCACCACGCAGGCTGGACCCCTCATATTTTTCACCTGGCCATTCGTCGTACAGGCGCGCCATGGCGTACAGCATGTGCGGGCTGACCCGCCGCGCCGGACCCGCACGATCTGATGGCAAATTGCGTTCGATGAGGCGGTTCACCACTGCGGCGAGCGCGAAGCCCGTGCATGCACCAGTGCGCCCCGGATTCATACCATAGT
>JBFXDK010000185.1:0-7026 GCA_050181195.1 Acetobacteraceae bacterium
GTTCCCCCCGAGAAGGCTGCCGTTGCCGCCGTGGCCGCCCCGGCCGCCAGCGCCCCCACCGCCGGGCAGGCCACCGGCCCCGCCTGACGCGCTGACTCCACCACTGCCACCGCCGGCCCCGGCCGTGCTGCCCTGCGCGTTGAAGTCGAACGTCACGTTCGTTCCGATGAGAACGTTATTGCCCGCGAACAGGGATGCGCCGCGCGCTCCCACACCGAGCACGGTGGTGTCGTCGCCGATCACCAGGTCACCCGCGAAACGAAACTGGGTGACGCCTCTCGGCAACATCTCCGTGAAGAACTGCACGCCGGCAAACGTTCCGCCGCTCCCGACGCCATCAATCGTGCCCGCGTCGGTATCGAACGTGATGACGCCAGCCTGCGCCGTGCCTGCCATTCCGATCAGGAGGCACGCGAAGACGCGCAGCGAATGCCCATGTTCTGTGTACATCTTCATCGTGGATACCCCTTTATCCATCGCAACGACGACGCGCGCGTATCCCGAGTCCTGCAAGCGCACTGGCGAGCAACCAGCCCGCGGCAGGCAACGGCACGGTGGTCAGCGCCATGACCTCACCCAACCCAAGATGGCCGCTTACCCGCTGTCCTCCCAGCGACAGGTTGAAACGCGTGCCCTCGGCGGGAATCAGCGTGGCGAATACCTCGAAGCCACCCAGTGCGTCGAGCATGAGATCTCCCGTGCCGCCGAACGCCGCATCGCGCGTCCAGCCGCCGCGTGCCAGGGGGACCAGGAAATCGCTGTCCGATTCCGAGGAATCGACGCCGAGTTGTGGGTTCGCGAGTGGTGTATCCGTCAGGTTGACGAGGAACAGCCAGTCGAATCCGCCGAACAGCGACCCGTAACGTTCACCCGGCCCACTCGAGAGACGCAGCAGTGCGGCGGTGCTGCGTCCAGGCAGCGACCCCAGCGCGTCTGCGAAGAACGGATCGTGGGCATCGACACCGTCCAGCAACCCGAACAGCTCGGCGCCATCCGCCAGGTCCGGAATGAAGGGTGTCTCTGCGCCATCGCGCAGGTACGGATTGGTGTCGCGCGGACCTTCGAAACGCGAGACGCGGCCTGGGCCCGCCAGCGGCCCTTCGCCGGCATTGCTGCCAATCAGCAGTCGACCGGCCTGGCCGGCGCCACCCCCGGCGCCATTCAATCCCCCGCCCGCCGAGGCGCGGGTTCCCGCTGCCTGGAGCGTCGATGCAACGAGCTTGACGGTGCCGCCAGCGCCACCGCCACCCGCGCCTCCGGCGGCACCCGCACCGCCGAACCCGGCGTCCGACCCGCGACCACCGGCACCACCGCTGCCACCGTTCCCCCCGCAGACATCCCCTTCGCAGCGACCAAGCCTGCCTGGATTCCTCGGATCGCCCGCGCCGGGTGCCACGCGCGGGCCGGCGTTGCCGCCGGCCACGCCAGCTGCGCCCGCGCTGCCATCCGCGGTGAATTGGGTGCCGGCACCGACGGTCAATCGGCCCGCCGCGACGATTTCGAACGCGCCGCCGCCGGAGCCGCCTGCCCCGGCCGCGCCGCCGCCGCCGCCACTGCCACCACGCCCGCCAAGTCCACCGGCGCCACCATCCCCTCCCGATCCACCGGCGAGCGGGGTCAGGACGAATGGCTGCACTGCGCCCCCGCCTCCGCCCCCGCCGCTGAAACCGATAATCCCGCTGCCGCCCCCGCCGCCCCCACCGCCGCTGCCACCCGCGCCGCCGCCACCACCGCCAGTCAGGGTCCGGTCGGCCCCATTGTTCACGCCGGCAGCGCCATCGGCGCCCCGTGCTCCAGCACCTCCATTGGTTCCGCCTAACAGCGTCGGCAAAGGCGGGGCGTCACCCCCGCGCGTACCGTCGTTGCCATAGATGGCACCACCCGCGCCGCCTTGGGGCATCAATGTATCGATGGTTGCCCGGATCAGCTCCAGTGTCGCGATGTCACCCGATTCCACGGCAATCGCCAGGCGATTGCTGCCGCCCGCACCGCCTTGGCCCCCCAGACCGCCCACGCCACCGCTTCCCCCGTTGACACCCGCCGTCCCACTGGCACCTGTCGCGCCGGAGAGCCCGGAACCGGCCCGGAAAGTGAGCGCAGACTCGAAATCCATGGCAGTTTTCAAGAAACCGTCAGAACCGGCTTCCGCTTCCACGACAAACGTACAGAAAAAGCCTCCACACGGACCCGCCGTGCCACCGGCGCCGCCGCTGCCTGATCCGAAGAAGGGCGCGTCGGACCCAGCACCAAACCGACCGCCGCTGCCCCCGGCAGAGGCAGTTCCCCCCACCCCGCCGCCCGCGCCCGCCGTCGCGCCGCGCGCGGAGAAGTCGAACGTCACACCGGCGCCGATCACCACGTTGTTCGCCGCGCGGAACGCTGCCGCCTTGCTGCCCCGTCCCTGCACCAGCTGGCCTGCCGGGATCACCAGGTCGCCGGCGAACGTGAACACGGTGACATCGCCTTCGGTCGACACGTGGAACCGTGTGCCGTTGAGGAAATTCCCGCTGCCCTGGAAGTTGATCGTGCCGGCGTCCGTGTCCACGTCGATGGGCAGGGGGGCGCCTGGATCGAGCGGAAAGACTTCCAGCGCGAGCACCGGCTGCCAGGGGGCGGACAGCATCGCGGCCACGATGGTGATCGCCCCCGCGAACGACCCGGGAGCCGTTTGTTTTCTTGTGAGCATCACCTGACCCCTGCCATGGATTCGTTATTTTTCATGGACCGTAGCCTGCGCTTCATGCGCCGCGCAACGCCAGCAATGTAAAACTATTGTGACTGATGCGCGGGAACCTGAGCGTCGCATTGTCACGGAGCCGGTCGCGCGGCACGCCGACGTCGCCGGACGCCCTCCGACGGGTCGCGGTCAGGAACCACCCGGGTGGTGGCTTTGTCCCGGGACGCATGTCAGTCTTGGCGTGCGGGCCACGTTCGACGACTGGGGTGTTTCATCGCACCAGCGAGGACGCGTCTCCGTCCGTCGCAATCCCGCGCGGCCCTCATGGAACGTTCTCACAGCCGATGACCGAATACGAATTCACCGACGCCTTCCTCTCCCACGCCGGGCTGCTGCTGACGTACTTCATGGCCTTCGTCTCGGCGACCTCCGCGTTGCTCGTGGTGGCCTATTTCGCCGGCACCAACCTCCCCGTGCTGCTGAGCCGGGTGGTCGTCGGCATCTACGCGAGCACGTCGCTGTTCCTGGTGATGTCCTTCCAGCGACAGTCCGCGCTGTTCCTCGCGGTGCGCGAACAGATGCGGCCGCATGTCGACTGGCACACGGCAGTCACCGAACCGGCATGGATACTTCCGACCATGCTGTGGCTGGGCCTCGCGACGATGCTGGCGGTGTTCGCGGGTGGCATCTGGTATTTCTACGCGGCCAGGAACCCGCCCGTTGCGCGCGGCTGAAGTCAGGAGGATTTCATCCAGGCGGAGTCCCGGGGGATTGACCCGACAGGTCTCGAACGCTCTCGGTCCGCGCCATCACCCTCTCCCCGCGGCACGAAAACGATGCCGCGGCAGTTCGGGTTCTCGCGATACCGCGCCGCGCGCTAAGCCTCGTATGACGTTGCCTGAGACTGAATCGCGCCCTGCGCGCGCCGGTATCGTGCCGGCGGCACGCCATATCGGGCGCGGAACACCCGCGTGAAGTGCGCCGCGCTGTTGAAGCCCCAATCGAATGCGATGTCGCTGACAGGGCGATGTCGACGCAGCGGGTCCTGAAGTTCCTCGCGACAACGCTCCAGCCGCTGCGTGAGCAGCAGCCCACGCAGCGTGGCGCCGGCGGCGCGCAGGAGTTCGCGCACGTAACGCGGCGACATGCGCAGTGCGCGGGCGATCGTCCGCGCATCGAGATCCGGATCGGCGAGGTGATCGTGCACGTAGGCCAGGATACGGGCCTGCTGCGCGGCGCGCGTGCCGAAGGCGGGAATCCCGCGACTCGAGAGCGCGACCTCTGAGAGGGTCTCGAGCACGTCGAGCGCGAGCCGCGCCATGCGACCCCGTTCGCTGTCCGACAGGCGCTCGACGTGCGCGAAGATGCCGTCGAAGAACGACCGTCCGATCGCGGTCGAGCCGACGTCGGCGCGCGCGACAACCCCGTGAGAACACGTGTCGACCAGCAACCCATGCGCCCACCGCGGCGCCGGAATGGCCACGACCCGCAGCCGCATCGCGCGGGGAAAGCGCATCGCGAAGCGCTGGCGGGGTGAGAGGAACAGGATGTCTCCAGGGGTCAGCGTCAGGCAGACCGTTGCAGCGCTGTAGTCGCACTCTCCCTCGATCTGCATCACCGCGAGTATCGTCGCTGCGGGGCCGTCTTGCGCGGCGTCCGGATCACGCCGGACATCGTGTGCGGGCGCGCTGAAATCGTACAGCCTGAGCGGGCCGAGTGCGTGCTGCGCGAGCCTGCCGACGAACCCGCGGCGCGAAGGGGCCTCCATCTCGAACCGCATGAAGGCGGTGCCGACGCGTGCGCGCCATGCGCCCAGTCCAACCGCGTCCACCGCGTCTGCCCCTTCCCGATCCGTTTGCATGATCCGCGCTCCGATCGATGGTCCTGCCTGGACTGCCCGCCCGGTCAATCACTGGTGCCGCCGGAGGCAAGACACCCGGCGTTGCGTTCTTATACTCCGGACGGGTCAAACGGAGGAAGCACCCGGATGAACGTCGATCCCCGCGCCACGTCGCACATGGTGATGACCGCCGTGCTGTGGCTGTGGACTCTCGGCTGCACGGCATCCCCGCTCTCGGTCGAGGTGTTCACGGCGCGCGTGAGCGGGATCTCCGAGAACGCCTACCTCATCCTCGGCGAGCGGGGCGCCGTGCTGATCGATGGCCCCTGGCTGCGCGCGGACGGCGAAGCGCTCGCCGAACGGATTGCCGCGTCGGGTCGCAGGTTGCAGCACGTGCTGATCACGCACGGTCATCCCGATCACTACATGGGGCTGGGACCGGTGATCACCCGCTTTCCGGACGCCCGGGTGCTGGCGCGCCCCGAGGTCCGGCGCGAGATTGTCACCGAGTTCCGCGCGAAGTCGCGCCACTGGCAACCGGTATACGGTGACCAGCTGCCGCGCGCACCGGTGGTGCCGGAGACCTTCACCGGCGATCGGACGTTGCTGGAAGGTGAGGAGATCAAGTGGATCGACATGCCGCCGGCCGAGACCCTGCATGCCACCGCGTTCCACGTGCCATCGCTGCGCGCCGTGTTCGGCGGCGACGTGGTGTTCTCCGGCATGCACGCCTACTTCGCGGACCTGGACAACCCGGAAGGCTGGATCGGGGCGCTCGAACAGCTGCGCGATCTTGCGCCCACGGAGGTCTATCCAGGCCACGGTCCGCCGGGGGACGCGTCGCTGCTCGAGCACGCGATCGACTACATGCGCGAGTACGCCTCGGTCGCCGCCGTCGGCGTTCCGCTGCCCGAGATCGTGCGCCACATGACGGCCCGGTTCCCGGCGCTGCAGGCGCCCGAGATCCTCTGGTGGACGCGGGGGCCCGGCTTCGGCGCATTCGGGCCGCGCACCCACGGGGTCCCCGCCGAGGTGCTGGATCGCCTGCCCGAGCCGCTGGCGTATCCCACGCAGGGCAGCGGCTGCAGCGCCACGCAGCGTCATCTCGTGTCGCGCCTGTTCCACGCGGGATTCACCGGGGCAGACATGGCCGTGCTGGACGAAGTCCTCAGTCCCGCCTTCGAATTCCACGATCCGAATTTTCCGCCCGGCATCGCCGGACTCAAGGCACTCGTGACCAGGAACAACGCGAGCTTCGCGGGCTGGCACTTCGAACTCCATGACCAGTTCTGCGATGGTGACCGGATCGCGGTGCGCTGGCGCGGCCGCGGACGGCATGTCGGCTCATTCATGGGCGAGACGCCGACGCAGAAGGAGATCGCACTGACGGGCATTTCAATTTATCGCGTGGCGGACGGCCGGATTGCGGCGGACTGGGTCATTCCGGACAACCTGGGGTTCCTCATCCAGCTCGGGGTCCTGCAGCCGCCGGACATGTCGCGCTGACCCGGCGGACGGGGCTTGCGCAACCCGACCAGGATTCGCAACCATGCCGGCGGTTCGCGCGCGAACCGGAGCCTCCCTCCGCCCAGTGCGCGGCGATCTTCCCGCGGAGACCGGCGATGCGACTCGTAGGCATGCTCGATTCCCCGTACGTCCGCCGCGTGGCGGTCGCGTGCGACTGCCTCGGCGTCGCGTTCGTGCACGAACCCCTGTCCGTATTCACGACGTTCGAGGCGTTCCAGCGCATCAATCCCGTCGTCAAGGCACCCACGCTCGTCTGCGACGACGGCGAAATCATGATGGATTCCTCGCTGATCCTGCAGTTCGTCGAGGCGACGTGCAGCGGCGGCCGCACGCTGTGGCCCGCCGACGCACTGGAACGGCAGCATGATTTCCGCGCGGTAAGCCTGGCCCTGGCCGCGTGCGAGAAGAGCGTGCAGATCGTCTATGAATGCAATCTGCGCCCGCCGGAAGCCCGGTACGCGCCCTGGCTCACGCGGGTGCAGGGGCAGATGAGCGCGGGCTTTGCCGCGCTCGAACTGGCGGTGAACGCACGGCCGCGCGCATTTGCCGGCCCGAGTCATGCCAGCATCACCGCGGCCGTGGTCTGGCAGTTCGCCCAGTCCGAGCTCGCGTCGATCCTGCCCGCCGCCGCTCACCCGGCGCTCAGCGCACTGTCGGCGCGGATGGAAGCACTGCCGCCATTTCTGAAGTATCCACCGACCGGACCCGGCGTGCCGGGCGCCAGCTGACCGCGGGGCCATGCCGTTCCCGCCCGACCAGCGCGCCACGCTGCTGCGCGTCAAGGGTATCGGCCCGACCGTGATCGCGCGCCTGGAACAGATGGGATTCCATTCGCTCGCGCAGCTTCGCGAAGCGGAAGCCTGCGACATTCTCGCGCTCGGCGCCGCCCTGACCGGCTCGACATGCTGGCGCAACAGCCCGCGCGCCCGCGCCGCGATCGAGGCCGCCGTCGCGCTCGCGCGCGCCGCGGACTGATGATTCC
>JBFXDK010000186.1:0-6881 GCA_050181195.1 Acetobacteraceae bacterium
AGTCCGGCATGCCCCCGGCGGAACGACGCCTGCTCAATACCGCGACCGGACGCGAAATAATAGATCAATTCAAACCTTTATGCTCGGCTCACCGGTGTCTGCCGGCGGGCTTCCTCGACCGCGCGATACAGATACCAGGTGGCGAGCGAACGGTGCGGTGCCCAGGCCAGCCCGATTTCCGCGAGAACGCGTGGCTTCGGCTGCGCCTCCAGATCGAACAGCACGCGATAGCCTTCCCGGACGCCGAAATCATCCACCGGCAGCACGTCGGGCCGGCCCAGGGTGAATATCAGCAGCATTTCCACCGTCCAGCGGCCGACACCCCGGATCGTGGTCAGACGCGCGATCAGTTCCTCATCGGTCAATCTGGCGGCCGCGTGGCGCGTGGGTATCGTGCCGTCCAGCGCGTGTGCGCAGATGTCGCGGATCGCGGCAATCTTGGAGCCGGAGAAGCCGCAGCCCCGCAGCGCCTCATCGGGCGTGGCCAGCACCAGTTCGGGGGCGGGAAAGCCGCCGGTGGGATACAGGGCCTCGAACCGCGTCAGGATCGTTCGCGCGGCGTTGCCATGCAGTTGCTGATGCGCGATCGCCCGGACCAGCGCCTCATACGGGCTGCGCTGACGCTGGATGTCCATCCGCGGCGGCCCGATCCGGCCGATCAGCGCGGCGAAGCGCGGGTCCGAACTGAGATGTCGCATGCCGGCGCGGGACATGGGCATCGTTATGGCCGCGGTGCAACGCCGCATCAAGCCGCTGTGGAAAGGACGCACCCCGTGCCGTCGCGTGCCGAACGTCGTTGCTGGTGCCGGATGCGGTGTCGCCGGGATCAGACGGGAAGCCGGATCTGCGCCCGCAGGCCGCCCAACGGGCTTTCCTCCAGCAGGATTTCGCCGCCATGGGCGCGCACGATATCGCGCGCGATCGTCAGGCCGAGGCCGGTCCCGCCGGTCGCGTCGCTCTCGAACGGACGGAACACGCTTTCCCGGCGAGCGGACGGGATGCCCGGCCCGTCATCATCGACCATCACCAGCACCGACCGTTCCTGTGCCACCGCGGCCACCACGATCCGCTTGGCGTGGCGGCGGGCATTGTCCACCAGGTTGGTGATGGCGCGCCGGATCGCGTCCGCGCGCAGCGGCAGCGTGAGCGCCGGCGGCGCCGTCACGGCCACCACCGCCCCCGCGCGCCGGGCGCCGGCCGCCACATCCTCCAGCACCGATGTCAGGTTCACCAGTTGCGACTGTTCAGTGCCTTCGCCGCGCGCGAAGGCCAGGTAGCCGCGGACCATGCGCTCCATTTCCTCGACGTCCGCGGTCATTTCCGCGATGTCCTGGCGCAGCTCCTCATGCTGCGGCAGCATCGCAAGCGTCAGGCGCAAACGGGTCAGCGGCGTGCGCAGGTCGTGCGATACGCCGGCCAGCATTTCAGTGCGTTGCGCGAGGAAGCGGCGGATGCGCTCCTGCATGCGATTGAAGGCGACCGCCGCCTGCCGCACCTCGCTCGCGCCCTCCGGCCGGATCAGCGGTGCATCACGGCCCAGCCCGAATGCCTCGGCCGCGCTGGCCAGGCGCCGGATGGCGCGCACCTGGATGCGCATGAACAGCGCCGCGATCCCGAACAGCAGCAGTGCTGAACCGACCAGCCAGGCCACGAACAGGAAAATGGTGCTTGTGTACAGGCGCTTGCGCGGTGCGACGACATGCAGCACGCCCTCGGGCAGTTCGATCTGCATCAGGATCGAGCGCGGGTCCGAGGTCCAGTCCATCTCCACCGGCCGGCCGAGACGCTCGTGCAGCGCGAACGCAAGGTCATCGTCCATGGGGCCTAGGACATTCACCGGCCGGACCGGGGCGAGCCTGGCGTCGGGCTCCAGGCGTATGATCAGGTTGAACTGCTGGTGCGCGGTGGCGAGGATCCACTCGCGGTTTGCACTCCCGGGAAAGCGCCGCAGCAGGTCGATCGTGTAGCCGATCTCCCCGGCGATGGCGCCGGACAGGCGGCGCGAGACCACGTCCAGATGGTTGCCGTAGAAGATCTGCAGCGCGACCGCTTCCAGCGTGACCAGCGGGATCAGGATGATCAGCAGGCTGCGCCCCAGCAGCGAGCGGGGCAGCAGATGCTTCATCCAGCCAACCATGGGGATGCGAGCGCGCATGGTCCTGTCCGTCAGGGGCCGGGTTTCAGGATATAGCCGCGTCCGCGCACCGTGTGCAGGAATCGGGGGTCGCGCGGATCAGTCTCGATCTTGCGGCGCAGGCGCGTCACCTGCACGTCGATCGCGCGTTCGCCGGAATCGTCCATGCCCAGGGCGGCCGCGATGTCCTCACGCGACAGCACCTCGTGCGGCTTGCGGGCGAGCGCGGTCAGCAGCGCGGCCTCGCCGCCGGTCAGCCGGATCGGCCCCTTGGCATCGCGCAGTTCGCCGCGCACCGGATCGAATTCGGCCCGCCCCAGCCGCAGCGGACCGGCGGGCGCCTCCGGCGGCGGAGGGGGGGCGCGCCGCAGCATGGCGCGGATGCGCAGCACGAGTTCCCGCGGCTCGAACGGCTTGCCCAGGTAATCGTCGGCGCCCGCCTCGAACCCCGCGATCCGGTCCTCGGGCGTGCCGCGTGCGGTCAGCAGCAGCACCGGCAGTTCGCTCTGCTGCGCCCGCAGCGATTCCGTCAGTTCCAGGCCGGACTCTCCGGGCATCATCACGTCCAGCACCATCAGGTCCGGATTGATGGCGCGGAGCTTCAGCCGAGCCTCGGCTGCGTCGGCGGCGATGGTGACCCGGAATCCCTCGCCGGACAAATAGCGCGACAGGCGTTCGCGCAGCGGCGCATTGTCCTCCACCACCAGGATATGCGGGTCATCCGGCATCCCCGTCTCCGTCCACATAGTGCCGCGCCGCATCGTCCATGATGGCGCGCATCACCGCGCGGAACCCGGCCACCGCGTCCTCGCCCGCCGCCCGGAACGCCGGCGCCAGCCGAGCCCGCTGGCGCTCGAACAGCCGCCGCTCCAGCGCCTCGCCCGTGTCGGTGAGCGTGAGCAGGCGCTGGCGGCGATCCTCGGCGCCCTGGGTCTGGGCCACGTAGCCCTCCTCCACCAGCGTGCTCAGCACCCGCGCGAGCGACTGCTTGGTGATCCGCAGGATCGACAGCAGGTCGGATACGGTGATGCCCGGGTTGCGGCCGATGAAATGCAGGGCGCGGTGATGCGCGCGCCCCAGGCCGAGCTCCTCCAGGATGACGTCGGCGGCATTGGTGAAGTCGCGATAGGCGAAGAACAGCAGGTCCTGCGCGAAACGGATTTCCGCCTCGCTCAGGCAGCGGGACAGGTCCGCCGAGTCGGCCGCCGGCTTTGCGGACATGGCAGGCATGTCTTCCCGAGCTGCGCGCATTAGGTCAGCAATATTGACTCAATTCGAGTGGCATTCTAATCTTCCCTCGTTCCACGCAACAAAATAACGGAAATCATCGCCATGACGATCGTTCCTTTCGATGCGCGCGACGGATGGATCTGGCTCGACGGTTCGCTGATCCCGTGGCGCGACGCCCGGCTGCATGTTCTGTCTCATGGCCTGCACTATGCCAGCGCCGTCTTCGAAGGCGAACGGGCATATCAAGGCAATATCTTTCGACTGACGGAGCATACGAACCGCCTGATCGCCTCTGCCGGCGTGCTGGGCTTTGCCATTCCCTATGGCGCGGCGGAAATCGACGCCGCCTGCAACGCCGTGCTGGCGGCCAACAACCTGTCGGATGCCTATGTGCGCCCGATCGCCTGGCGCGGGTCCGAGACGCTGGGCGTGTCCCCCGCCGGCACCTCGGTGCATCTGGCGATCGCTGCCTGGGCCTGGCCGGACTACTATGGCGCCGAGAGGATGCGCGGCATCCGGATGTCCGAGGCCACTTGGCGGCGGCCTTCCCCCGACACGGCGCCGACCGCGGCGAAGTGCACCAGTCTTTATGCGATCGGCACGCTGGCCAAGCAGAAAGCCGAGGCCGAGGGGTGCGCGGATGCGTTGATGCTTGACTGGCGCGGCCTGGTGGCCGAGACGACGGGGGCCAACATTTTCCTGGTGATCGATGGCGACCTGCACACGCCGGCGCCCGATGGGTTCCTGGACGGAATCACCCGCCGCACGGTGATGGGCCTCGCGCGTCAGCGCCAGATGCGCGTCGTGGAGCGGCCGATCGAGGCCTCGGAGGTGGCGCGCGCGACCGAGGTGTTCCTGGCGGGCACCGCGGCGGAGGTGACCGCGGTGCAGGCGATCGGCGGGCGACGTTTCCAGCCGGGGCGGATCACCGAGACACTGATGCAGGACTACGACAGGCTGGTCAGGGGCCGGTCCTGACGCGTGACGACGCGGCCCGGACCGCATACGCCCGACCGGACCGCGTCCGCGCCACCGGACCGCGTCTGCCGATCCGCAGCACACGCGCGAAGTCGAACGGCACCCATGCAGGGAGTGCCCGGCCGATTTCCGGCGCCGCAGGACCGTGCTTCGGCAAAGGGCTAGGGGCCGGGACATGCCCGGTCATAAATAAACCAGCCGGCCTGGAACGCCAGAGTGCCTGCAGCGTTGACATGCAAACCGAAGGTACTCTGGACCCGGTTCGCTGCGCTCCATCGTCGCCGGCGTTTGCCGCAGGGGGGGTGGTGCGCCACTGTGAAACAGAGGCACATACGCGCATAGTATTCTGGACCGTGTACTCGATCGGCCGTGAAACATTCTTGCCGCACCGCAGCAAATCTTGCGGGCGGCAAAGAATAGTATTTGCGACCGATAAGGCAGTGTGCTCCGGACGTGGCGGCAAGGCATTTCCTCACGCCTGCGATGCGCGCGGTTCGGCAGTCCGCGTGCATACCAGTGCCCGAGTCGCGCGTTGGAATGCCTCCGGTTCGGATCGGTAAAGTATCCCGCAAGGAAGATCGCGGTCGTTTGATGTTCGTCCAGATACTTGGTCGGTGGTTACATGTTGGCAAGACAACGGGATGCCGTCGGGGCGTCCTGCATGGCCAGCGAAACCATGATTCCAGCGACGATCCGGCGAAAGGCCAAGTGGCGGCCTGCGGCTTTTCGCCTGGTGAGACACACATTCAGCATCATTCGTTCACATTCTCGACGCCGCCGCGGATAGGACTTGTTCCAATGTGCACCGATACGCATTGTTCACGAGGTTCGCGGGCCAGCCTTCCATCACGGTGCGGAGCGGATCAGGAACGAGACGATCCAGCGTGTCTCTTGCTATTGTAAGTTGTTCACACTATGTGTCTCCCAGGCTCGCTCGCAGACTTCGTGGGCGCTCCGTCACGGGACGACGCGTGGATCATGACGCGTGGATCATGACGCGTGGATCATGCTGGGCGTCTCGAATGCAAACATGACCTGTCTTCCGGAGTGGTCGATACATTGTCTGAAAACGCCAAGCTGCGTCTCTCTCCTGGCGGAGCGACGGAGGGTCATTCCAACCTGACCGCACGCCCCGACACCGCCATCGACACCGACGAAGCCCAGATGCGCCGAGCGCTCGGCCTTTTGTCGGATTCGTCGCGTTCGCGGCCGGAACCGGAACGCATCGAATCTTTGTCCCGCCCGGCGGACCGTTTTCCGTCCGGCCATCGCCGGCGCTTCGTGCAGGACGGCGATGTGCCCGTCACCGTCGTCCGGCGCGACCCGTCCGGCGATGCTCCCGGCGCTGCCGCGACCGGACCGACGTCGAACCGGATGCAGCGGCTCGAAGCGGATCTCGCGACGGCCAATGCGGCCCGGGACCGCGCGGAGAAATCCTTGTCGGAAGCGCAGGACCAGATCCGCGACCTGCAGACGAAACTCGGCCATGCCGATCTCGCTCGTACCGAGGCGGTGGAGGCGGCCCGCAAGGCCGAGGAGTCCGCCACCGAGGCACGCCAGGCGATGCACGAGGCGGAACGCCTGCGCCACGAAGCCGAAGACCGCGCCGCAACCGCGGAACGCAACGCACATGAGCTGGCGGACACGCTGCAGGAAGAGCGCGATGCGCGCCAGGACCTGGAAAAGCAGCTCCGCCAGGCCGAGGATGCCAGGCAGTCCGCGGAACGGCTGGTGCAGGAACTCTCGCAACCGCCGGCTGCGGCCGACATCCCCCGGACCCGCCGGCGCCCCGCGGATGATTCGCGATCGCCCGCCAAGGCCAGCGTAGCCCGCAAGCCGCGTCAGTCCTCGCTCGCTCTGGCGGAGCCCGAGCCGGTCAAGTGGTGGCTGACGACGGAAACAAAGTCCCGGCGCCGCTGACCGCATCCCGTCACGCCTCGGCGGTACTCGGCGCGAAGTGAGATCGCGCCCGGTGCCGCCTCATGCGGCCCGCTCTCGGGTGGCAACGCAAGAAGAATACCGGTTCCGACAGGATAAAAACGCAACTGTACTTCAGATGAACGTTGCGCGCCGAATCGCGAGGGGACGGCAAAAGGCTGGTATCGGGGGATGTTGATGCTCCCATGCAGCCGGCGCCTTATCATGGTCAGCGCAGGCCGGTGATCCGCCACTTTTGTGGAATGCATCAGCGACGTCGTCATGGCGGGGCCGAACCCCGCCATGACGGGGGAAAGAAGCGCCGGCGTGTCGAACCCGACAGCGCGTGGTATGATCCCTCGGGACGGTGACGCGGATGGGCCGCGGCACCGCCCTCGTCGCAGCCCACGCGGGTCCACGACGAGTTTCGCGGCTGCCCCACGCCAGTCCAGAGCATCTTCACACTGACTGTGCGGGGGAAAACCCGAAAGTCCCGCTTACGACGCCTTCTTCAGGTGAAGCGCACTCAGCGGCTCATCGGCATAGGATCGCGGGCCGCGCACCAGGGCGGCGGCGCGGTCCATGTCCTTCACCAGCGCCTCCAGCTTCGGCATGTCCTCTG
>JBFXDK010000187.1:0-6827 GCA_050181195.1 Acetobacteraceae bacterium
GCGGCCGGAACGCACAAGATCGACCATCTGGCGACGAAACTCAGGTGAATAGGGTGGACGGGTTTTCGGCATGACGACACCTTTCGCGAAAGCGGGCGGGGTGTCCACCAAACCGGGGTAACTTCAAAGTGCTGGTCCGACAGCGCCTTGAGGATCTGCGCGTAGTCCAGAGCGGTGTGGCGATCGGTGACCTCGACGTGACGCCAGCCCTCAAGCGGGGCGAACAGCATGAACAGATTGGCGGTGCCGTTGCGCTCGTATTCGTAGTCGTGCCGCGCCGGCTGTCCTGGCCTCGGAGGGATCGGCACGCGGGTCTCCTTGATCAACTGCTTGCTTGTTTCGTCCAGGCAGACGACGGGGCAGTCCGGGTCGTGCGGCCTTTTATAGACCTCCAGCACGTCCTCCATGGCGGCGACAAAAGCGGCGTTGGCTTCGGGCGGAATGACCCACTGCTTCTTCAGATGCGGCTTGAGCGTGTTTTTTTGAGCGTCCGGCTGATCGTATTGTCGCTGGCCCGATCGACGATGGCGAGTTCCACCACGGCACTCTCCAGCAGCGTCAACGTCCAACGTTTGCGTCCTTTCGGCGGTGGTGAGCAGGCGAGTGCGATCAGCTTGGCCTCGGCGGTGCCGTCAAAGATGCGCTGGCGGGCTGAGTTGGGCGAGGGCTTGCGGGTCAGCGCCGCCTCGATGCCACCCTCCACGAGTTGCTGACGGGTGCGGGCGATCGTGTCGATGCTGGTTTCCAAGGCTGCGGCAATCTGGCTGTCGCTCCAGGCATCGCCGGCGTCCGAGGCGTCCGCCTTCAGCAGGATCCGCGCCTTCAGCACCTGCCGGGCCGGCGCTTTGCCCTTCTGGATCAGCGCCTGAAGCTGGTCACGCTCCTCGGTGCTGAGGTCGACAATGTACTTCTTCACGGCAGGTTGTTGCGCGGTCACGATGCATCTCCGGCGTTGCCGGAAGTAGCGAGTCAGATATTCACCGCAGAATCAATGACGGCGGGTAATAGGCCACAGGGATCGGGGGCGCTGGCGGGGCGGTACAGGCTGCGGTGCGGCTCAGTCTCATCGTAGCCTAAAATCTACGTTCCCAGACCGCGCAAGAGTCCGCGGCCGTCGTGCTAGAACCGCCCTCAACGTCTCAAGTCGCGATCCAGACCCGCCGCAGAGCCGCGATCAGATCAGTCAAAATACGGAAAGTCGAACTTAGGTCAAAGCTCAATAACAATATATTCATATTCAACCAGAACCGCAATCGTTTCTGCACTGAACGGCCCCTTGGCCAACGTCTCACCGGGGACGACCTCCACCTTGTATGCGCGGGCCTTGACGCTCTCGGGATGGCACCAGGACTGGCCTGTCCTGATGTCGAACTCCCAGCCATGCCAGGGGCAGCGCAACATCTCGCCGTGATGGGTCAGGCGGTATTCCCCGGGATGATCCGACTCGAAACGCGGCATGATCGGGCCCAAGCACAGCGCCGCACCTTCGTGCGGGCAGCGATTGATCAGTGCGTAGTACTCGTCATGCACGTTGTAGACACCGATCTCCCGCCCGGCGACCGTGACGATCTTGCAGGTCCCGGGCGCGATCTCTCCCACGGTCGCAACGACATGACGAGCCACGGCGGACGCCTCAGGCCAGGTTGTAGAAGGACAGCGCGTTGTCGCGGAACAGCATCTGCTTCTCCTTTTTCGGCACGTGCACCTTGAACGCATAGCGCGGATCGTCCTGGTCCCAGTGCGGATAGTCGGTCGAAAACATGATGCGGTCCCAGCCGATCCATTCGCAGGTGGCCAGCAGATCGTCGGGCCGCTCCGGCTCCTCGATCGGCTGTGTCGTCACCCAGACATTCCTGCGGACATATTCCGACGGCAGCATCTTCAGGTGGGGCACTTCCTCCTTCAACCGCCTGTAGTGCTTGTCCAGTCGCCAGCACAGCGACGGGATCCAGGCGAAGCCGCCTTCCACCAGCGCCACGCGCAGGTTCGAGATATGCTCGAACACCCCTTCCACCACCAGGCTGGTCAGCAGGGCTTCCTTGCTCTGCGGATAGGACGGATGTTCCTCGTGATAGAAGGATGGCCAGCCTCCGCCGGTGGACGGATGGCCCGACGTGCCGCCCAGGTGCAGGGCAATCGGGTAGCCATTCGCGGCGCAAGCCTCCAGGATCTTCCAGTAGCGGCGCCGGCCCAGCGGCTCCAGCCCCCGCGGCGGGATCATTACATGGGTGAAGCGCCGGTCGCCGGCCCGCAACTCGATCTCCTTGATCGCGGCCTCGGTGTATTCCGTCGTGATCTGGATCGCCGCCTTCAGCCGCGGCTCCGGGTCGCACCAGACCTGCGCTTCCCAGTCGTTCGCAGCCGTGCACAGCGCCGCGCCGAATTCGACGTTGCGCTCGTCGCCGCCGCGGCCCAGCAACGGCATCATCATGCCGTAGGCTACATCAAACGCGTCCAGGAGCTGCTCGCGCATCAGCGGCAGGTCAGAGCCGGGATGGCTGCCGTCCTTCGGCCAGGCGTCAATGCGCATCCCGGTGCCGGGCGACATGCGCGGATAATTGGGCGCCGCCGCGAACGCGGAACGGGAGCGTGCGCCGACCGACTGGCGCAGGCTGCGCCAGCGCTCCGGCAGGAACTGGTCCAGGTCGGCCGGCGATTTCGTGTAGGGGTGGACGTCGCAATCGACGATGCCCAACCGGCTCTGATTGGACGTGTCGGGCTGGCGTTCGGTCACCGTGACGTTCATCGGATGGACTCCTGTTGGTTCACGGGGCAAGCCGCGTGTAGGTCTTCAGCGGATTGTCGATCAAAATCGCCTTCACCAGGCGTTCCGGCAACCCGTCCGGCAACGCATCCGTGCCGTCATAGTGCCAGTGCGGGTAGTCGCTGGAAAACAGCAGCATATCCTCGCAGTCGATCTCCTCGATGATCCGCAGCAACTGATCGGCGCGCGGTGGCGCATCGAACGGCTGGATCGTCAGGCGCACATGCTCGCGTGCATACTCGGCCGGGGACTTGTCGAGCCAGGGCACTTCGGCCCGGACGCCGCGCCAGGTCTTGTTCGCGCGCCACATCCAGCCGGGCAGCCATGTGACGCCGGACTCCATCAGCACGACCCTCAGGCGCGGGAACTCAACGAACGCGCCTTCCGAAATCAGGCTGTTCAGCACACCGGCGAAGCCCGTCGACCACGACACGTAGTCTTCCAGGTAATAGGACGGCCAGCCGAGATTCGTCGGCGGATGCCGATATGAACTGCCGGCGTGCACGCCCAGCGGCAGCTCATGCTGTTCGCAGGCACGCAGGATCGGCCAGTTGATCCGGCGTCCCAGCGGGATCTCCGTCATCTCCCACACCAGCACCTGCACGAAGCGGGGATCGGCCGCACAGCGCTCGATCTCCTTCGCAGCCAGTTCAGGACTGTGCATCGGAACGACGATGGAGGCCCGCAGGCGATCGTCCTTATCCAGCCACTCCGCCGCCATCCAGTCATTGATCGCTCGGCAGAACGCGGCGGCGAGGTCTTCCGAGAAGATCGCCGGCGACCCGTGCAGCACATTGCAGATCGCATAGCGGGTCTTGAACGCATCCAAAGCCTGCGCCTGCAGCGTCGCGAGGTCGCTGCCCGGAAATCCCTTGGTCGGCCGCCAGTCAGGCCGGACATTGATCGGTGCATTGGGCGGGAACGCGGCGGCATTGTAGTTGTCGCGGTCGAGACCTCGCATCTTGATGTGCGCGCGCCAGTACTCGTCCAGATACGGGACAAGCACATGGGTTCCGGGCAAAGCCGGATGGATGTCGCAGTCGATCGCCCCTGGCGCGGGAGTTGTCACCGGCGCTCCTCCTGTTTCACGGGAGGATAGGGAAGGCGCGGGAACGGTTCAATGGCTGGATGACGGGGGTTTCCGACGCCATCCGCCCCGGTGCGGGCCGGCGTGTTCTTCTGTTCATCTTCTGGAAACGCGGGTCTGCATAGGTGGAGGCAACCGGCCGAGGGGCCGGGCCGACCCCACGCCGACTTCCAGCCTGGCACGCCGCGATGGACGCTCCCACGGAAAGACAGATTCTGAACCTCCTGCACCTGCGGACGCAACTCGTCGAGCAGGCGCGCGAGGCCCTGGCTGAGCGGCTGGCCGAGGAAGCCAGGGCGACAGACGCGCTGCTGGCCATCGAGGCCGCGATCTCCCGCGAAACCGAGGCTGCCAGTGATGCGGCAGGCGGAGATGATGTCGTGGAGGCCTTCGCCGCCTGGTTGCGGCTGATCCGATCCGACCAGGCGGACGCCAAACGCGCCCTGAGTGCCGCTGAAACCCGCACCTGTGAAGCCCGTGCCGTTCTGTCGTCCGGCCGCTCGTCGCTGGAGGCCCTGCGCTTGCTGAGAACGGAATGCTCAGCGGAAGCGCCTGCCGCCGCACCCTCTGCCACCCTGGGCACGCATCACCGCCCATCCGCGCCGCCGGATGACGGTCCGGACAGGGCAATCGGCGATTGTCACGACAGTCCCTGCGGTTCCGCTACGTCACGATAAACCGCGGGATTATAGACGTGCCGTGGCCGCCGTCCGGCGAGCACATCCAGGATGGCCTCGGCCGCCACCAGTCCCATCGCTCGCATAGAATCGTGGGTCTGGGCCGCGACGTGCGGTGACAGGACGACATTCTCCATCCGCCGCAGCGGGGAGTCCGAAGGCAGCGGCTCGGGGTCGTGCGCATCCAGTGCCGCCCCGGCCAGGCGCCCGGATTGCAGCGCGGCGATCAGGGCGGGCTGATCGACGATATCGCCCCGCGCCGTGTTGATCAGCCATGCCCCCGGGCGCATCAGCGCCATCGCCCGCCCGTCAATAAATCGGTGGGTCGCGGGCGTGGATCGTGCGTGCACCGAGACGATGTCGGCCTCCTGCAGAAGCTGCGGCAGAGGGAGCAGGCGCAGGTCGAGCCCGCCCGGCACTCCGGGCTTCGGATCGGTCGCCACCACCCTCATCCCGAACCCCAGTGCGATGCGGGCGACCCGCGCGCCGATCTGGCCGAGGCCCACGATGCCCAGGGTCCGTCCTTCCAGCCCATATCCGATCTGCGGGCCGCGTGCCCACGCGCCTTCCCGCATGACCCGGTCGGCCTGCGGCACCTTCCGCAGCAGCGCCAGCAGCAGGGCGAAGGTATATTCGGCCACGGCGCCGGCGTTGGTCGGGCCGGCATTGGTCACGACGATGCCGCGGGCGGCGGCGGCCGGCAGGTCGACACAGTCCACGCCGGACCCGTGGCAGGCGATGATCCGCAAGCGCGGCGCGGCGTCAATCACGGCGGCGGTGATCATGCCCAGACGGACAAGAATGGCGTCGGCATTCCGTGCCGCGCCGATCAGGGTGGCTTCGTCGGCGTATGCCGGCCCGATGCGGACATCGCATGTGCCGCGCAGCCGCGCCACGGCGTCCTGGTGGATGGACGGATCGGTCAGCAGGACGACGGGCCGCGTCACCGCGTTGCCGGGAAGGACCCGGCGACCCGCCGCGTATAGGGAACGTAGGTGTTCACGAGGTCCAGGAACCGGGCCGCGGGACCGAACACGGCTGCGTCGGCCTGACCGCTGCCAGCGCCGCGGAGTTCCACAATCGCGATGAAGTCGATGCCGTCCGGCTGGTCGGCGCGAAACAGCCGGACCTGCGCGGTTTCGGCTTGCCCTTCATAAGCGGCGCGAAGGCCGTCGAGGATCGCCTGTTCGGACCCGGGTTCTGCCTGGCGGAACCGCAGCAGCCGGATGCGGCTCGACGCGCCCTGGGCGCCGAGGAGTGCGTTGCCCGGATGAACCTGGCGCCCATCGGCGCGGTACTGACCCCAGACGCGCGACATGATGCGATGTGTCCAGGGCGAGTAGCGGGCGCCGGCAATCCTGGCATAGCCCGGCCCGCGCAGGACCTCGGTGTCGGCGAGGTCGTAGAGCGCGAGATAGCGCGGCCAGCCATCGATACAGCTATACCGGCCGGCGGTAACGAAGCCTTCGCAGTCACGGCGTTCCGGGAAGTGCTCGGTGTCGTACCAGTCCTGGAACTCTTCCTCCAGCGAGGCGGGAGGCTCCATCATTGCCAGCAGCAGGCCGGTGCAGGTGGTGGTCATCGCGGATCTCCTACGGCAGTTCCGCCGGCCGGAAGCCGAGCACCTCGGCGAATCTCTGGGCGTAGCGCGGCCAGGCCTCGGGGTTCACCAGACGGGGCGGCACCTTGCCGTCGAAGATGTCGATCCACTGGTGCGCTGTAGCCGTGACCATCTCGAACACCGACTCATCGGTCATGCCGGCATTGTGGGGCGTAACGATGACATTCGGCAGGTGCAGCAGCGGATGATCCAGGTCCGGCGGCTCCTTCAGGAACACGTCCAGGCCCGCGCCGGCGATCCGGCCTTCGCGCAGGGCATCGGCCAGCGCTTCCTCATCGTGGATGCCGCCGCGCGCGGTGTTCACGAAATACGCCGTCGGCTTCATCAGCGCGAACTGCGCCGCGCCGAACATGCCGAAGGTTTCCCTGGTCCGGGGACAGTGCACCGTCACGTAGTCCGCGCGTTGCAGCAGCTCCTCCAGCGAGACCTTGGTGCCGCCCTTCGCCGCGATCTGTTCGGCCGTGAGGTACGGGTCATGCGCAAGGATGGTCATGTTGAAGGCCGCGCGGCAGATATCGGCGACGCGCGTGCCGATGTTTCCGATCCCGACAATGCCCAGGGTCTTGTTGCGGATATCGTTCCCGGCATAGCCGCGCCGGTCCATGTTGGGGACCGTGCGCATGGCCCGCTCGGATACCGCGATCTTCTTCGACAGGCCCAGGATCAGGCCCAGCGCGT
>JBFXDK010000188.1:0-4512 GCA_050181195.1 Acetobacteraceae bacterium
AACCAGGTCGCGGCGATGCGCGCCTTCGCCCGCCTGTGCGCGCGACGCCCCGATCTGGACCTGTACTTCGACGTGGTGGGCGGCGTGCATGAAGCGGTGGCGGCGGACGTGCATGCCATCGCCGCGCGCCAGCCCCGCATCCAGCTGCACCATTACCTGTCGGACGACGCCGTGCGGGCGATGACCGCGGCTGCCCATGCGACCGTGTTCGTCTCCCTGGAAGAGGGCTACGGGCTGCCGATCGCCGAGAGCCTGTGGCTGGGACGGCCGTGCCTGTGCTCGGATCACGGGTCGATGGCGGAGATCGCGGCGGACGGCGGCTGCCTCACCGTGCCCGCCGCCGATGGCGACGCGCTCGAGCGCGGCTTCGAACGCCTGGCCGATGACACCGCGCTGCGCCTGCGCCTGTCGCGCGAAGCCTGTTCGCGGCCGTTGGAGACATGGGCGGACTACGCATCGGCGGTGCGGACGGCCCTGGCGTCGGCGCCGATCCTGGACCGGCTGGTGATGATCGAGGGTTCCCGGGGCGCGGGCAATGCGCCGCGGCACCTGTCGGACACCGGCGTGGATCTGCGGTTCCTGCACTGGCGGGTGGAAAGCCGAGCGCTGCTGCCCGGAAGGGTGGGGGCGGGCGAGGCGCCGCCGGTCGGGGCCGGGTTGCTGCGGGGGCTCTGGGCGGTGCTGCCGGAAGACAGCGCGGATGGACCGGCCGAACTGCGTGAGATCCTGGATGTCGCCCGTGGCCTGGGTCTGCGCGTGGCACTGGAAGCCGGGGCAGAGACCCCGCCTGCGCTGCTCGCGGCGGCCGATGTCGCGTTGTTCCCGGACGATGCGGCAAGAGACGCCGCGCTGGCGATTGCTCTCCGCGATCTGCCGCGGACGGTGACCCTGCGCGAGCGCTTCCGCACCGGCACCCGCTCGGCCGCGTTGGATGCTCTGGCTCCGGACCGGCCCCGGATCGCCGCAGCGAATGCGCCGGTGCGGCCATCGCGCGTCTACTACTGGGTCGGGCTGACGGTGACGCAGCCGTTCAACACCGGCATTCAGCGGGTCACGCGGCTTCTGGCGGCGGGGCTGGAACGTCTGGGCGTCGAGGTCGTGCTGGTGAAATGGGACGACGTCAAGCAGTCCATGGTGCCGGTGACGGACGACGAGGCGCAGTCCCTGGCGCGGATGGGCGGCCCGTCGGCTCGCCAGCCTGTTTCTCTTCCGGACACGCTGGCGGGTGAGTGGCTTCTTCTGCCCGAGGTCACCGTCCCGGTCGTTCCTCCCAACTCGAATGTCGTTGCGTTGGGTCATAGCCTTGGCATGCGTGTCGCGTCGGTGTTCTACGACCTGATCCCGGCCAAGATGCCCGAGCTGTATCCGCCGCTCGCCCAGGAATATTTCAATGCCTACTGGCGGGGCGTGGTCAGCTCGGACGTTGTCCTTCCGATTTCCTGGACCGTTGCGGCTGATCTGCAGCGCTGGCGGCAGGCCGAAGGGCTGCCGCCATGCCAGATCGTGCCCTGTGCCCTGGCCGGCGATGTGGGTGGACGGCGCCGGATAACGGCCTGGTCCGCGCGCTCTTCCGACAGCGGGACACTGAATCTGCTGGCTGTCGGCACGTTTGAGCCGCGCAAGAACTATCTGCGCCTGCTGCGGGCGTTGGCCAAAGCGCAGGAAACAGCGACCCGGCCGATTGCACTGACGATCGTCGGTCGGCGGTCTGATTTCCCGGAACTGGACGCCGAAATCAGTGATCTTGCCGATGCGACCGGCACGACCCTGCGCGATCACGTCTCGGATGGGGAATTACAGACGCTCTACGAGCAGGCCGACGCCACCGTGTTCGCCTCCTGGGAGGAAGGCTTCGGCCTGCCGGTGCTGGAAAGCCTGTGGCTGGCCCGCCCCTGCCTCTGCCATCACGGATCGGCCCTGGCCGAGGTCGCGCCCGGCGGCGGCGCCCTGCTGGTGGACATGCTGGACGAAGATGCGATCGCCCGCGGTCTCGTCCGGCTGGCCGACGAACCCGGGCTGCTGGAACGCCTGGGGCAGGAAGCCGTCACGCGCCCGATCCGCACCTGGGATGCCTACGCCCAGGACGTGCTGCATGCGCTGTCGCGCACCGGCGCGGCGCCGGGCTGGCCGCTGCCCGCCATCGCGCGCCGCCGCCCGCTGCTCTCCTGCGCGATCACCACCTACAACCGCGCCGGCTGGCTGACCCACAGCCTGCCGCGCCTGCTGGAGGCATCCCGTCCCTGGCGCGACGTGGTCGAGGTGGTGGTCTGCGACAACACCTCGACGGACGCCACGCCGGACGTGATCGCCCGTTTCCGCGGGGAGCCGGGATTCCACGCCCACCGCAATGCGCAGAACGTCGGCATGCTGGGCAATCTGGGCGCGACGGCGCGGGTTTCTAACGGCGCCTTCGTCTGGCTGCTGGGCGATGACGACCTGCTGGTGGACGGCGCGCTGGAGAACGTGCTGGAAGGCCTGGCCCGCCATCCCGACGTCGAGATGGCCTACATGAACTACGCCTACACCCGGTTCGACGCACCCGAGCGGCTGGCGGACCCGGCCGAGGTGATCGCCGGGGCAACGCCGATCGCGGCGGGCGGGCCGAACCGCTACGTTGCGGAACTGCGGACGGTCTCGGGCCTGAACGAGAACCTGTTCACCGCGATCTATGCCTGCGCGTTCCGCCGCGAGCATGCCCTGCGCGCCTACCAGATCGATACGCGGGGCAGCCCGTTCAGCTCGCTCGCGACCTGCGTGCCGTCGTCGGTCTATGCCTTGGCGGCGCTGCAGGACCGCCCGGCCTGGTGGGTGGGCGAGCCGGCGCTTGTCGTGAACATGAATGTCTCCTGGCTGCGCTGGGCGCTGCTGTGGCACCTGGAACGCATGCCCGATCTGTTCGAGGAAGCGGAACGCCAAGGCGTGGACCCCGACCGGCTGGATCGCTACCGGCTGCAGCATCTGGTGGAAGCCGAACGGTGGGTGCGTGCGGCATATTTCGAGGCCGAGGATGCCATTCGAACGCATTTCTCGCTGGCCCGCCTGCTGGAACGGTGCAAGCACCTGCCGGAGTTCCGCCGGCTGCACCTGGCGGGTGTGCGCAAGGCCTACGAGGAAGCCTGGGCGGCGGGACGGGTCGCGGTGGATCCCATCCCGCCGGATGAGCTATTCGCCCGTTATGGACTGGCGGGCTGATCGCGCGTCAGAACCAGCTTCGGATGCCGAACACGAACTGCACCGCGGTGGCTGCGTCACCCTCGTCCCGGGTGTAACGGGCGGTCTGGCCGAATCGCGCGGAATAGGCGACGCCGATATAGGGCGCGAATTTCCGATCGATCTCGTAGCGCAGCCGGATCCCGGCATCCAGGTTCGCCAGCCCCGGGCCGATATGCCGCCCGGGATCGGCCTTGCTGTACAGGTTCAGGTCGATCTCGGGCTGCAGCACCAGGCGCTGGGTCAGCCGCAGGTCATAGGCCGCGGCGAGGCGGGCCGCGAAGTGGCCGGCATCGCTGGCATAGGCGGTTGCTTCCAGCTCGATGAACTGCGGCAGGGTCCCCTGCACACCCAGCGCGGCCCAGCTTCGCCCGGTGCCGGAGTCCAGGTCCGTCCGCAAACCCGCCTGCAAATCGAACCAGGTGCCGATCGCCCTGCTGTACAGCACCTCCTGGCGTCCGTCCTCGACGCCGCCCTTGCCAAGGGCGAAGCCTTCGGATTTCAGCCAGAGCTTGTCGTAGTCGGTGCCGATCCAGGCCTGCCCGTGCCAGCGGAACGCATTCGCGCCGCCGCCGATACGGCCTTCGAACTGCTCCAGGATACCGTGCACCTGGATGCCGGGACCCATGTCGTGCGCCGGCCCGTCCACGTCCATGCCCGCATGCCCGTCTCCATGCCCTTGGGCGAGCGCCGCCGCCGGCGCGGCGAGCAGCGCGGCCAGGCACACCATCCGGAGGGTGCTCATGCCACGCGCACCTCCCGGAACATGCCGGTGTCCATGTGGTACAGCAGATGGCAGTGGAACGCCCAGCGGCCCGGCAGGTCGGCCGTGACCAGGAAACTGGTGCGCTCCGCGGGCTTCACCAGGACGGTGTGCTTGTAGGGCCGGTACGCACCCTGGCCGTTTTCCAGCTCGCTCCACAGGCCGTGCAGATGGATCGGGTGATCCATCATCGTGTCGTTGACCAGGACGAAGCGCACCCGTTCATTCAACCGCAGGTGGATCGGTTCGGATTCCGCATAGCTGCGCCCGTCGAAGCCCCAGATGAACCGGTGCATGTTGCCGGTCAGGCGCAGCACGATTTCCCGCGATGGCGGCCGCGGATCGTCGCCCGTCCGGGTGGCGCGCAGGTCGGTGTAGCGCAGCGCGCGCCGCCCGCCTTCCCCCAGGCCCGCGCCCGGTTCGGCGATCCTGGCTCTGGGCGTAGCGGCCACGTTATCGACCGACACGCCCAGGGAAAGCGGCGGTGTCGGGCTGCTCATGCCCTGCTGCGCCGCACCGCCATGGGCCATGCCGCCATG
>JBFXDK010000188.1:4612-6737 GCA_050181195.1 Acetobacteraceae bacterium
GCCATGGTCCATGCCCATGTCCGCCATGGTCCGCAGCGGTGGCGGATCGAGCGGCGGCACGGGCGCCGCCATCCCCGTACGGGGCGCGAGCGTGCCGCGCGCATAGCCGCCGCGGTCCTGTGCCTGGGCGAAGATCGTATAGGCGCGGTCGTCCCGCGGCGTGACGATCACGTCGTAGGTTTCGGCCGTGCCGATCCGGAATTCATCCACCTCGACCGGCTGCACCTCATTCCCGTCCGCCTGCACCACCGTCATGGCGAGGCCGGGGATGCGTACGTCGAAGATGCTCATGGCGGAGCCGTTGATGAAGCGCAGCCGCACGCGCTCGCCCGGGCGGAACAGCGCGGTCCAGTTCGCCGCCGGCGGATGGCCGTTCACCAGATAGGTGTAGGTCGCGCTGGTGACGTCCAGGATATCGGTGGGGCTCATGCGCATGCTGCCCCACGCCCACCGCTCGGCCAGCGCGCCGCCGAGGCCCGCGCGCCGGACGTCCGCGAAGAAGTCGCCGGCAGTACGCTGGCGGGCGTAGTAGTCCGGCTGGGCCTTCAGGTTGGAGACGATGGCGGCCGGCTGTTCATCCGTCCAGTCCGACAGCAGCACGACATAGTCGCGGTCGAAGCCCTGGGCATACCCGTCCCTGGGATCGACGATCAGGGCGCCGTAATGCCCCAACTGTTCCTGCCCGCCGGAATGCGAGTGGTACCAATACGTTCCGCTCTGCGGCACGGGGAAGCGATAGGTGAAGGTCTCGCTCGGCGCGATGCCGGGGAAGCTGAGGCCGGGCACGCCGTCCATGCCGGACGGCACGCGGATGCCGTGCCAGTGGATCGATGTCGGCTCCCGCAGCCGGTTGGTGACGGCGATGGTCACGGTCTCGCCCTCCCGCCAGCGCAGGATGGGGGCGGGCAGCTGGCCGTTCACCACGATCGCGGTGCGAGGCTGGCCGGTGATGTTCACGGTCATCGGCGCGACCTCCAGCGCGAAGTCGGTGCCGCGCAGCAGGCCTGGCGAGGTGGCGCCCGACGCCGAGCGCGGCAGCAGTGGCCATGCGGCCGCCGCCGCGAGGCCGTGGATGAACCGCCGGCGACCCGGGTTCACAATGCTGGTCTTCATCGTGGTGCCCCTAGTGATAGGCCGGCTGCAGCGATGTCAGGTCGTACGTGCCGCCGGACCCGGGCTTCAGGGTGAAATCGACATGGTCCTTCGGCTGGACGCGCCCGAGGTCGACCGACGGCGGCGCGGGAAAGACCATCGTCATCGCGGGCCAGCCGAGGGCCGGCATCGGCTCGTGGCTGATGGTGACGCGGCGATTGGCGACATCGATGGCATCGACAATGCCGTGGCCGGGTATGCCATCCGCCCCGGCCTGTGCGGTGTGTCCGCCGTGATCATGGGTGGAGGCCATCGGCGCCGGCATTCCGGCCGGTGCCGCTGTTGCGGCCGTTTGCATCCGGCCTGGCGCGGCGCCGAGGTCGATGCCGACGGGCGGCGCCGCGGCGGTCGTGGTGGGGGGGGAGGCAGGCGCGCAGGCACCCAGCGCGAGGATGGAGGCGACCAGCGAGGACGCCAGGATCCGGTGGATCAACATGGCAAAGGGCTCCGTCCGGCGTCCCGCGGCGCATCGCGCCTGGCAGGGCCGGTATGAAAGTGTTCGGGAAGATGCGGGGATGGCGCCCGGAGGCGCGTCAGCCGAAGCGGGGTGGGCCGAGCGGAGGGGCGATGGCGCGGTCGCGCAGCGGCGCGGTAAGCGCCGCGTAGACGACCGGTCCCCGGCCGGATGGCGCGGGCAGGATCGTCAGGACATCCGGCAGGGCCGGGGCGGTGGCGCCGATGGCCACGCAACAGGGCGGGACCACCGATCTGTCGTGCGGATGGCCGGGCATGTCCTGCGCGGGCTGTTCCGGGCAATGGCCAACCTGGCCGGCATGACCCCCGACCGGCGCGGCATGGGGCATGGCGGCGGCGTGGGGCAGGGTGGCAGCCCAGGCAAGATCCGCGGTTGCGCCGGCAAGGAAGCCGATCGCGAGCACAACGCGGAACAGGGACGCGACGAACCGGCGCATGGCCGGCTTCTATCATTTCGTCGCGCGCCGGTCCATCGGATGGACGAAGCCTGTTCGGTCGC
>JBFXDK010000189.1:0-6650 GCA_050181195.1 Acetobacteraceae bacterium
CCGGACCTCGACCTGCTCTCCTTCGCCGAGATGTATGATTCCTTCACCATGGTGCATGGCGCGGCGCCGCAGACCCTGGTGCTGGCCGATGGCGACCACGGCTATGGCAACGCGATGAACGTGCAGCGCACGGTCCGCGCGTACGGCCGAGCGGGCGCGGCGGCGATCCTGATCGAGGACAAGATCACGCCGCGGGCGCTGACCTCGGCCGGCAAGCCCTGCCTGCCGCGGGAGGAAGCACGCATGAAGATCCGCGCCGCGGTGGAGGCCGCGAAGGAGTCCGGCATCCTGATCCTGGCGCGCACCGATTGCCGCCCCACCCAGGGCATCGACGAGGCGGTGGCGCGGGTCGAGATGTATGTCGAGGAAGGCGCCGACATCCTGTTCCTGGACTCGCCCGCCGATGACGACGAGATCCGGCGTGCGGTGGCCGCGGCGCAGGGGCGGCCGTCCTTCGTCGTGCTGTCGCCCGGCGCCCCGCGCGCGACGCCGTCGCAGACCCAGGCCGCGGACCTGGGCTTCAAGATCGGCACCTATCCCACCGGCATGCTGTCGCCGGCCGCGGCGGGAATGAAGGCAGGGCTTGCGGCCCTTGCCGCGGGCGAGGCGGAAGCGGCCAGCGCCCTGCCCCCCGCCGAGTTGCGCACCCTTCTGGGCTACGGCGACTACGACGCCCAGGCCAAGCGCTTCATCGTGGCGGGATAGGATGCGCAGCCGCCCGCCATCGTCATGGCAAGCGCGGGCCGGCCACCCGCCACGCCCATCGTCATGGCGTTCGTAGACACGCCACCCTCGACCTTGTTGTCTTGGCCCGCGCAGGCGGGCCATCCACGTCCCCCTTCGTCATGGCCCGGGCAGACGGTCCATCCACGACCTGCGCCGCGTGTAGCGACACACGTCGTGGATGGCGGGCCTCCGCCCGCCATGACGCGGGGAAAGCCCGTCACGCAAATCCCAATGCCCGCCGGGATCAGATCGCGATCGCACCCCCGTCCACGTGCAGTTCCGACCCGGTCATGTACGACGATTCATCCGAAGCCAGGAACAGCACCGCATACACCACTTCATTCACCTCGCCCGCTCGGCGCATCGGCACGACGCTGAGGCGCTTCTCCCGCGTTGCCGGGTCGGCGGTGCGGCCCGATGTGCGCATCGGCGGCATCAGCCCCGGATGCACGGAATTGGCGCGGATCCCGTCCTGCGCGTGCTGCACCGCCACCGACTTGGTCATCAGCCGCACCGCCGCCTTGGACGCGTTGTAGGCCATGTGGATGCCCATGCTGCCGATCACGCCCGCGACCGAGGACATGTTCACGATCGACCCGCCCCCGGCCGCCTTCATCGCCGGCACCGCGTGCTTGATGCCCAGGAACACCCCGGTCGCATTGATCGCCATGATGCGGTGCCAGGCGTCGGTGCTGAACAGATCCTCCTCGGCACTGCCCGATACGCCGGCATTGTTCACCAGCACGTTCACCTTGCCGAAATACTGTCGCGTCGCAGCGAAGACCGCTTTCCAGCTGTCCTCGTTGGTGACGTCCAGCTTCTCGAACCGCGCGGACGCGCCAAGTTCGTCGGCCAGGCGCTTGCCTTCGGCTTCCAGCACATCCGCGATCACCACCTTCGCCCCCTCGCGCACGAACATGCGCGCGGTCGCCGCGCCCATGCCGGACGACGCGCCACTGATGATCGCCACCTTGCCTGTCAGTCTCATGTCGTTTCTCTCCCTGATGATCTGACAACCCGACGTTGCCACACGGGTCCCGCACGCGGAAGCATTGCACCCCGCCGTCCGCGCCCGTACAGGGTCAGGATACAACCAACGGGAGGAAACCCATGCGCTTCCAGGATCGTGCGGTGCTGGTCACGGGCGGCGGCAGCGGCATCGGCCAGCAGGTCTGCTTCGCCGCGTCCGAGGAAGGCGCGCGCGTCGCGGTCGGCGATCTGGACCTGGAGCGCGCCGAAGCCACCGCCGCGGACATCCGCCGCCGCAAGGGCGAGGCGGTGGCGATCCAGCTGGACGTGGCCGACCCCGCCTCGGCCGCCGCCTTCGTGCAGGCCGCGGAAACCGCGCTGGGGCGGCTGGATGTGCTGGTGAACTCGGCCGGCATCCGGGAGATCGTCAGCGTGGTCGACCTGCCGTTCGAGGAATGGCAGCGCGTGATCTCGGTGAACCTGACCGGCACGTTCCTGCCCAGCCAGGCCTTCGCGCGCCGCCTGATCGCGCTGGGCCGCACCGGGCAGATCGTGAACCTGGCTTCCACCCTGGGCCTGATGGCGGCACCCAACCGCGCCGCCTACACCGCATCCAAGCACGGCGTCGTCGGCCTGACGCGGCAGATGGCGCTGGAACTGGGCGAGAAGGGCATTCGCGTGAACGCCGTCGCGCCCGGCGTGGTGCGCACGCCGCTGACCGAGCGCTATTTCCAGGACCCCGCCTATGCCCAGGCGATCCGCGACATCCACGCCGTGGGCCGCTGGGCGGAACCACGGGAAATCGCCAGGGCCATCCTGTTCCTGGCGGACGAGGAGAACAGCTTCATCACCGGCACGGTGATGCCGATCGATGGCGGCTGGACCGCCGGCAAGCGGATGTAGCCGCCCGGGCGCGCGCCGGCGGGTGCGGGCGGGCGGCAGCCGGGCGGCAGCCGGGCGGCGGCGCGCTTGATCCGCCGCACCACTTCCCGCAGAAAGGGCGCAAACCACCGCGGATCACCCACCGAATGTGCAGCGGATATTTCTTCGAGGACCTTCGGGTCGGCCAGACCGCCAGCCTCGGCAAGACCATCTCCGAGGCCGACATCCTGATGTTCACTGCCGTCAGCCTGGACACCAACCCGATCCACCAGGACGCCGAGGCGGCGAAATCCTCGATCTTCGGGGAGCGCATTGCCCACGGCATGCTCTCGGCATCCCTGATCTCGGCCCTGCTGGGCACCCGCCTGCCCGGCCCGGGTTCGATCTACATGCGCCAGAGCCTGCGCTTCGCAGCACCCGTGAAGATCGGTGATACCGTCAAGGCCGCGGTGGAAGTCACGTCCCTCAACCCCGACAAGAAGCGTGCGACCTTGAAGACGACCTGTTGTGTTGGCGATACCGTGGTGATCGAGGGCGAGGCCTACGTCCAGGTCCCGTCGCGCGCGTGATGCGGATTTTTCGGGACTGGCGGGACCTGCCCGCCGATGCACGCGGCGCCACCGTCGCCCTGGGCAATTTCGATGGCGTCCACCTGGGCCATGCCAGCGTGATCCGCGCCGCACATGCCGCCCGCCCCGACGCGCCGCTGGCCGTGCTGACGTTCGAGCCGCATCCGCGCGAGGTGTTCCGCCCCGATGATCCGCCGTTCCGCCTGACACTGTCGGCGGAACGCGCCGACGCGCTGGCGGCGCTGGGCGTGCAGATCCTGTACGAACTGCCGTTCAACCATGAGTTCAGCCTGATGACGGCCGAGGACTTCGTCTCGGGCGTGCTCCACCAGGGCCTGGGCGCGCGCCACCTGGTCTCGGGCCAGGATTTCGCCTTCGGCCATCGCCGCGGCGGCGATACCGGCTTCCTGGCCACACAGGCCGAGGCCGTGGGCATGGGGCTCACGCTGGTGCCGCCGGTGACGGATGCGCAGGGGCCGCTGTCGTCCACGCGCATCCGCCGCGTGCTGCAGGACGGGTATCCGGAACGCGCGACGGCGGAACTCGGCCGCCCCTGGGCGATCCGCGGCGAGGTCGCGCATGGCGACAAGCGCGGACGCACCATCGGCTTTCCCACCGCCAATGTCGCGCTGGGCCGGCATCTGGAGCCGGCGCGCGGGGTCTATGCGGTGACGATCCGGCTGGACACTGGCGCGGTGTATCGGGGGGTGGCGAATATCGGCCGCCGCCCCACCGTGAATGCCGGCCCGGAAAGCCGGCTTGAAGTGAACCTGTTCGACTTCGAGGGCGACATCTACGGCACCGAGATCACCGTCGCGCTGCACGCGTATATACGGGCGGAGGTGAAGTTCTCGGGCCTGGACGCGCTGAAGGCGCAGATCGCCGCCGACGCGGCCGAAGCGAGGCGGCTGCTGGCCAACGTCTGAAGACCAGTTCACGGGAGGAACCCATGCCGTTTCTGCAGCGCCCCGACGGGGAGATCTACTACGAGGAATACGGCCAGGGCTTCCCCATCCTGCTGTTCGCACCCGGCGGGCTGCGGTCGCGCGCCGAGATGTGGCACGCGCCGGCGGGCGGGCCGCCGCGCAGCTGGTGCGACTGGACGCAGGTGCTGGCCGACGGCTATCGCGTGGTGGCGATGGACCAGCGCAACGCAGGGCAGTCCCGCTGCGCGATCGAGGCCGACCACGGCTGGGACACCTACACCCGCGATCACCTGGCGCTGATGGACCATCTGGGGCACCGGCGCTTCCACACGCTGGGCGGCTGCATCGGCGGCAGCTACTGCCTGAACATCGCCAGGATGGCGCCCGACCGTGTGACGAGCTGCGTGCTGCAGAACCCGATCGGCGTGCATCCCGACCATCCCGCGTATTTCCCCGACAGCCATCGCGAATGGACCAGGGAAAAGCTGGCCGAGAGGCCGGAGCTGGATGAGAAGAAGATCGAGGCGTTCGGCCGCAACATGTGGGGGCGGGACTTCGTGTTCTGCGTCGATCGTGATTTCGCCCGCAACTGCCCGGTGCCGACGATGCTACTGCCCGGCACGGATATCCCGCATCCGGCGGCGACATCTGCCGAACTCGCGGAACTGCTGCCGGGGGTCGAGGTGGTGGAGCAGTGGCGCGGCCCCGAGCACCTGGACGAACAGTATCGCCGCGTGCGCGCGTTCCTGGACCGGCATACGCCCAAATAGGCGGGTCCGGCGGGACCCGTGCCGCCGGCGCAGGCCGCGCATTGTCGCGCGGCCTGGGAGCCGTTCTTCCCGGGAACGGCATAGCTTCAATAATTCGTCAGCGCGTGACTTGGTGCGATCCGGGGCCTTGCTTGCAGCAACCATGCTTGTTTTTCGCCGTGTGAGTAACTTCACAGGTTCGCGGCGGTGAAGCGCCTATAAGCACCGGAAACGTCGGTCGGGGCGGGCTGATGCGTCTGGAACTATATGATTGTCGGACCGGGTCCGCGACGCGGACCGGGGACGGGCGGCTGCGGGCATACAACCCCAGGCTTTGCATCCCCGGTTGGCGCCTGCTGAAGGCAAACCTGGCCCACGGCGGCGTCGTGCTTGCCGCCATCGTCTATATTGTTGTGATGGCCGCAACCGGTCTTGCACCGCATGGCGCCGCACCGCTGGCGGCGGTTTTCGTGGCGGCGTCGGTTGCCTCGCTCGCCGGGTTCGCATTTTCCCCGATTTGCGGGGCGCTGCTGTTCCACCAGCTCGACACGCCGCTCGCGGTGGTCGAGATCATGCTTCTGTGCAGCGTCGCCAACCAGACGCTGTCCGTGATCGCGTTGTGGCACAGCATCGTCTGGCGCCTGCTGCTTCCCTTCGTCGTGGCCGGCGTGCTGGGCGCGCCGCTGGGCGTGATCCTGCTGCTGCGCTGCGATCCGCGCGTCTACCTCGTGATGTTCGGGTCCGTCCTTGTCGTCTATGGGCTGTACCAGTTTCTGCGCCGGACCGCGGCGCCAAGGCGCCCCGCCGCGCACGCACGGATCGGCGACATCGCCGCGGGCTTTGCGGGCGGGGTCGGCAGCGGCTTCGCGGGCCTGGCCGGCATGCCGGTGGCGATCTGGCTGAACATGCAGGGCTGGGACAAGCTGCGGCAACGCGCGCTGTTCCAGCCATTCATCCTGCTGATGCAGGTCCTGTCGCTGTTGCTGATGTTCGCAATGAAAGGAAACTGGAGCGTCCCTGCGATGCACCAGCCCGGGCATTTGGCCTATTTGCCGGTTTCGCTGCTTGGCACGTGGTGCGGGCTGCAGGTTTTCCGCGGGATGACCGACCGGCAGTTCACGATGGTGATCAATCTTCTGCTGATCATTTCGGGGCTTGGCATGATCGTGTGATGGTCGTGGCCGCTCGTCGCGGTGGCGGGGTGTTGTCCTGGCGTTGGTGACCTTGCTGATGCAGACGACGAAAGCAGCGGATGGTCCGTCTGCGCGGGCCATGACGATGGGGCCGGGCCGGGACGTCGATACCGACGCTGCCTGGTATCATCACCAAGTATCGCCAAGTCGTTCCGCGCGGTGTGTGAGCCACGTCACACGGAATTCCTGCTGTCGGATTGTAGAACGGAAGGACGTGCCTACGATCAGACGACGCGTGCAACGGCAGGAGCGCGAGATGGCGGGGCAAGGGCGGTGGAGCATCCCGGGAGCCAGCGGTGTCCAGACGCATGCCGCCGGAGCGGTGTCCGCGCAGGCGGCGCGTCTTCTGCTGAGCGGCGGCGCGGTGATTTCCCTTGCTGCGGCCTATCTTTTTCTGATCGACCGCTCGTCCCTTGCGCCCGCCGGGATTGCGCCGCTGCTGGCGGTGCTGGTCGCCGCGTCGCTGTCGTCATTGGCGGGGTTCGCCTTCTCGGCCATCAGCGGCGCGCTGCTGTTCCATCTGCTGCACGCGCCGGTCACTGTCGTGGAAATCATCCTGCTGTGCAGCGTCGCCAACCAGATGCTGTCGGTGCTTGCGTTGTGGCGCGATATCGTCTGGCGGCTGCTGCTGCCGTT
>JBFXDK010000190.1:0-6544 GCA_050181195.1 Acetobacteraceae bacterium
CACACCGTTCTCCCGTACCACGCGGTTGAACCGGCGCAGCGCGTCCATGTCCTGGCGCAGCGTGGCGCGGTAGTCGGCGACCTCGCCCTCGGCGAAGATCAGGTCGAACAGCACGGGCACGCCGATCACCTGCGCCGGCAGCCCGGCCTTGCGGACCATCTCCGCCAGGCCATCCATCAGCCGTTGGCCGGTGGCAAACGCGCGTTCATAAACGCCGGGCTGGCGCAGTACCTCGAGCGTCGCCAGCCCTGCCACCGAGGCGACAGGGTTGCCTGACAGCGTGCCGATCTGCGGCAGCACCTCGTCGCCCACCTCACCGCGGTCGAAGTGGCGCATGATGTCGGCGCGCCCCGCCACCGCGGCCAGCGGGAAGCCGCCGGCGACGATCTTGCCCAGCGTGCAGAGGTCGGGAACAACGCCGTAATACTCCTGCGCGCCCCCGTAGGCGAAACGGAATCCCGTGACGATTTCGTCGAAAATCAAGGGAATGCCGCACTCCTCTGTCACGGCACGCAAAGCCTGCAGGAAGCCGGGCTTCGGTGGGATCAGGCGCTGGAACGGCTCCACGATCACGCCGGCGAGTTCGTCGCGATGCTCGCGGATGATGCTCGCTGCCAGGTCGGGATTGTTGAACGGCGCGATCAGCATATCCCCGGCAACGGAGCGGGGGATGCCCGGGGAATCGGGTGCCGCCTGCGGGAAGTTGCCGGGTCGCTTCGGCGCCATGCTTTGCAGGCTGTACTCGCTCATGCCATGGAAGCCGCCCTCAAATTTCAGGATCTTGTCGCGCTTGCGGAAGGCGCGGGCCACGCGCATCGCGTAGGTGTCGGCCTCGGTCCCGGTGGAGGTGAAGCGCACCTGGTCCGCGCAGGGCATCGCGTCGACGATGGCCGCGGCCAGGCGGATACCGTGTTCATTGTTGGCGAAGAAGGTCACGCCGCGAGGGATTTGCGCCTGCACGGCCGCGACGACATCGGGATGCGCATGGCCTGCGAACATCGGGCCGGAACCCAGCAGGAAATCGACATATTCATTGCCCGAGACGTCCCAGACGCGGCCGCCGCGCCCCTCGGCGATGACGATGTCCGACGACAGGTTGCCGAAACTGCCGCCCGGAAGAACCCGGCGCGCCATGGCGACCAGGGCCATTTCCTTGTCGCTGCGAGGTAACTCCGCCATCTGCACTCTCCCTGGAAGCGTCGCCGGCAGCAGATCATCCCAGGGGCGGGTCGCGCAAGATCGGGGCTTCGCCCCGGACCCCACCAGGAGGCGCTGCCTCCTGGACCTCCGCAAAGGGGCGCAGCCCCTTTGATCCCAACTCGCTTGTTGGAGTGGGGACAGGGGGCCGGCACGGACCTCTCCCGGTCTCAGTCGGCCCCCTGTCCCCATTCCAACCAAGGAATCGCGTTCCAAGGGCCGTCGCCCTTGGCGGGGATCCAAGGGGCAGCGCCCCTTGGCGGAGCGCGAGGCGGAGCCTCGCCCCACCACAGGGCTGGCGCCGACTCGGGCAATCCGGGCATTCTGGGGCAATGTTCATCGTGCAGCTTCCACCGAACCGCTCGAACTTCGCCTTGTCGGACGCGGACATTCGTCATGCGTTCACGGCGAATACGCTGGAGGCCGGCAGGATCTATGAACTACGCGGCCGGGTGCGCAATCTCGAAGTTTCCGACGACGGATCCGTCATCACCGCCGAAACCCTGGGCACGGCGCCCGATCCGTATCGCCAGCGCATTACGCTGCGCCTGATCCGGCCAATGTCCCTGGTCATCAGCGGCACCTGCACCTGCCCGGTCGGCCGCCAGTGCAAGCATGTCGCCGCCGTCCTGATCGCCGCTCATCGTCTGCAGGCGGCCGCCCAAAGCATTGCCAGCCCGCCGGCCCAAAAGCTTCGGGCCGTGCAGCCACCAGCCGAGGAGCAACTGCCCTACCCTATCGTCGGCTGGCTGTCGGACCTGCAGAGCGGCGTCGATGACGATTCCGAAGAGTATCCGCCGAACGTTCGCAATCGTCTGCACTATGTCCTCAGCCGCGATGAGTCACAGCAGGGCACGCCATCCCTGGTCGTGCAGCCCTATTCCATCACGCTGCGCAAGAACGGCGGGTTCAGCAACGTGCGGCAGTTCCCGCCGCACCAGATCGCCAGCGGCACCCGCTTCCTGCGCCCGTCCGACCGACTGATCCTGCCTCGCCTTGCCAGGCGCACGACCGCCTACACCCGAACGGCCGAGGAAGACCCGAATGATACGCTGCGCCGGGTGCTGGCGACGGGACGGGCCCGTTGGCTTGCCCATGATGGTCCGCCCCTGAGCGAGGGACCAGCCAGGCCTGGCCAGATTACCTGGGATATCGGCCGCAACGGCACGCAGAACGCCACGCTGAGCCTCGAAGACGGGCTGCTGCCAGTCCGGGTTCCGGCGCCATGGTATATCGACCCCGCCACGGGCCTCGTCGGGCCGGTCAGCCTGGACCTGCCGGCCTCGCTTGCGGTGCGCCTGCTGTCCGCGCCCCCGATCCCGGCCGACGCCGTTCCCAAGGTGCGCGAGGAACTGGCACGCCGCCTGCCGTCGATCGCCATTCCGGGACCGCGCGACCTGCCGGCGCCGACCCGTATCGACGGACCGCCAATGCCGCATCTGCGCCTGATGAACGGCACACTGCCGATGGACCCCGCGCATGGCCGCGGCTCCGCCCGCCTGCTGTCGATGGGGCTGTACGCCGTCCCGCTGGCACGCCTGACGTTCGACTATGGCCCGATCGCGGTGCCTTGCTCCCAGCGGCCGCAACCGCGCCTGTTCGTCCATGATGGCACGCTCTATGAGCCGGCGCGCGATCATGAGGCCGAGGCGGGCGCGGTTGATCGTCTCGCGATGCTGGGGTTCGGCCGTGTGGATCGGCTGGTGCCGGTCTACTACCAGCATGCGCATACCGACGACTTCGCGCTGCTGGAGGGCGAGGACGATGCCGACTGGGTGACGATCGTCATGCGCGAGGCGCCGGCGCTGCGCGAGCAGGGCTGGAGGGTGGAGATCGACGAGAACTTCCCGCTTCAGATCATCACCACCGAAGCTGACATCAACGCCGAACTGATCGAAGGCTCCGGCATCGATTGGCTGGAACTCCACCTCGGCGTCATGGTGGATGGCGAGCGCATCGATCTCGTCCCCGCGCTCGTGAAACTGCTGGGCCGCACCGACCTGGCGGTCACGCTGGAAGGCGCGGACGACGCGCCCTTCCTGCTGCCGCTCGCGGACGGGCGCAAGCTCGCCCTGCCTCTCGGGCGCATTCGGCCCACCCTGCAGGCGCTGATCGAGCTATATGATTCCGGCGTCATCGGCACCGGCACGGAAAAGATCGGCTTCACCCGGCTGGATGCCGCTGATCTCGCGGCGCTGGAAGCACGTGCCGGCCTGATCTGGCGCGGCGGCGAGGCGCTGCGTGACCTCGGCCGGCAGTTGCGCGAGGCGGGCGGCGCCATCCCGCGCGCGACCGTGCCCGCGGACTTCAAGGGCGCGCTGCGGCCGTATCAGGCGCAGGGGGTCGACTGGCTGCAGTTCCTGCGCGGTGCCGGGCTCGGCGGTGTGCTGGCCGACGACATGGGCCTGGGCAAGACCGTGCAGACACTCGCGCACCTGATGATCGAGAAGGATAGCGGCCGCCTCGACAAGCCCGCCCTGATCGTCTGCCCGACCAGCCTGATCCCGAACTGGCTCAATGAGGCGGAACGCTTCACGCCGGCACTGAAGGTGCTGGCGCTGCACGGTCCGCAGCGCAAGGCGCACTTCAAGGCCATTTCCAGGGTCGACCTGGTCCTGACGACCTACCCGCTGCTGACACGCGACTACGAGGCGCTGACGGCGCAGGACTGGCACGTGGTGATCCTGGACGAGGCGCAGACCATCAAGAACCCCAACGCCGAAACCACCCGCCAGGCACTCCGCCTCAAGGCGCGCCAACGCCTCTGCCTGTCGGGCACGCCGCTGCAGAACCATCTGGGCGAGTTGTGGTCGCTGTTCGACTTCCTCGCACCCGGGTTCCTGGGCACGCAGAAAGGGTTCAAGGCCCGCTTCCGCACGCCGATCGAAAAATATGGCGACGAGGACCGCAGCACCCTGCTGACCCGTCGGGTGCGCCCGTTCCTGCTGCGCCGGACGAAGGAGGAAGTGGCCACCGATCTGCCGCCGAAAACCGAGATCACCGAACGGATCGAAATGGAATCGGGCCAGCAGGCGATCTATGAGGGGATCCGGTTGGCAATGCACGCCCGGGTGAAGGCCGCGATCGCCGAAAAAGGCGTGGCACGGTCGGGCATCGTTATCCTGGATGCGCTGCTGAAAATGCGGCAGGCCTGCTGCGATCCACGCCTTCTGAAGCTCAAGAGCGTGGCGAAATCCAAGGCGGGATCGGCCAAGCTCGACCGGTTGATGGAAATGCTCGCGGTCATGCTGGCCGAGGGGCGGCGCGTGCTGCTGTTCTCGCAGTTTACCGAGATGCTGGCGCTGATCGAGCGGCGGCTGTGGGACGAGAAGATCGATTATGTGATGCTGACGGGCGATACCAAGGATCGCTCGACACCGGTGCGGCGCTTTCAGAAAGGCGACGTGCCGCTGTTCCTGATCAGCCTGAAAGCGGGCGGCGTCGGCCTGAACCTGACCGCCGCCGATACGGTGATCCACTACGATCCCTGGTGGAATCCGGCGGTCGAGGACCAGGCGACGGACCGCGCGCACCGCATCGGCCAGGACAAGAAGGTGTTCGTGCACCGGCTCGTCACGCTGGGCACGATCGAGGAGAAGATGGAAGTGCTGAAGGAGAAGAAGCGCGCCCTCGTGTCCTCCGTCGTGGAAGCGGAACACGGTGGCGCGTTGAAGCTGACGGAGACGGATGTAGAGGATCTGTTCGGCGCGGCGTGAACCAGGCGCCCCGGGGCAGGCGGTTTGCCGTCAGATGGTCTCGCCCCCGCTCAGCCAGCCCGATCCGCGGCTGATCCTGGCTGGATCGTCCCACGCAGCCGATCCGCCAGCCGCGGCGAACAGACCGCCACTCCCCTCGCCGGAGATCCAGGACCCGGCAGGGCTCGTTCCCGCCATGACCGCGTCGGCCAGGAACCGGTCGGGCATTTCACCCGCCAGCAACGACGCCAGTGTCGCGTCCTGCAGGTCGGACGGCAGCAGCCTCGCCGCGCTGCTCTCGTTGAGGAATGACGGAGCGACCGTTGAGAGGTCACCACTTGCCGCGGTCACCCCGCCGGTCGGCGAGACCGCATAGCCCAGGGCGTTGATCAGTGTCCGATCGGCATCGGAAAAGACGAGTTCCAGGCCCTTGCTGATGAATGCCGCCGACACGTCGTCGGACATGCCGTAATCCCAATCGTCGGAATCACCCGTCCTGGAGAAGTTCCCGAGATTGGTTACGCCACCGTCGATCGAGAAATACGTCTGCACAGACGTCCCGGTGGGCTGCCACACGCCCGGTGCGCTGTAGCGCAGCAGGTTGAACGGCGTCACCCAGCCATAGGTCACGCGCCCCAGCACATGCGCCAACTCGTGTTCGGCCAGCCCGATCATGTCGATCTTGCCGGTGACCGCGCGGTTGGCGGGATCGAACGTATAGGACGCCGTCGAGGAGAAGCCGATCGCGCCGTCCAGCGTGGTGGCATTCGCCGCCGAGAAGCCAAGCGCCTTGGCCTGGGCGCCCGGGACGAACATCGTGCTTCCCGGATTGACCAGGTGATCCAGCACCGACTGCACGGTCGCGGAACTGTTGTGCGCGGCCAGGCCGTCGCGGAATTGCGTGAAAGAGCGGAACACGCCCGACGTGATATAGGCTTCGCCGACCAGACCAGTGGCGAGCGGGGTGTCCCGCGCCTCGCCCCAGCCGACCTCGATGTTGATGGTGATTTCGTTGGTGATCAAACGGTCATAGATGCTTGCGGCATACTGCACGGCTTCCTTGAAGCCCGTGGGCGCAAGCGCGACGCTCTCGTCCCAGATCAGGTTGATGACCGGCGGGCGGGCGGGAACCGGGTCCGGCTGGGGCGCGGTGATGGCAAACGATCCGCTCATGAGCGCGATCGCGACCTGGTAGGCGGCCGACTGTTCGGCTGTGAGTACCAGCGTCTGTCCAGTATCCGTCACCACGATGCCCGTCAGCGTCCCGGCCGCGGCCATCGCTTCCAGTTCGGCGAAATTGGCGCCGATATTCGCAAGTGTATCCTCGACCGTGGTCACGACCACTCCAGGTTGGGCGTCGATTGACGCCGCGGTCGCCGCGCTCACGCCGGTCACGGCCAGTGTCTCGCCTGACGCCAGTTTCGCAAACAGCCCACCATAGGTCTGATATTGCGCCAGGCTGACGGTCAGGACGTCCGTGTCGGTCAGGATGACCGATGAAAGCTTTGTGATTTCGGTCAGGCCATCCAGGTTCGCGAGCACAGTCGCGCCGGTGTCGCTGGCCGTGACGCCCGTGAGCTTGGTGCGCGTATTGAGCACGCGGGCGTAGGCAATGAGGTTCGCTGCGTTGTCGAGCACCGAGAAGGAGGCGA
>JBFXDK010000191.1:0-6503 GCA_050181195.1 Acetobacteraceae bacterium
ACCGGGTTGGGCGAACCCGAACAGGCCGCAAGCATCGCCACCAGAAGGACCGTCATCGCCGTCTGGCGTATCGGCCAGGACACATGATGCGTTGCACGGCGCGCTGGCTTTGCACCGCTGCGCGCGAACGGAAACCACGCCCGGCCTGACCGCGACAGCCGGCGGATCATTCGAGCCGTGCTCCCGGACGCCCCTTCACCAGCGCTTCCGGGTGGCGGGCGAGCAGATCGGCGAGCGAGCGGATCGAGCGGACCGCATCGTTCAGCTGCAGCAGCAACCGGTCCAGGTCACGGCTGAACTTTGTGTTGTCGCCATAGGCATTGTCGACCGACTGCATCAGGCGGGCAGCGCCGATGGTCGTCTTCTGCAGTCCGGTCGCGATCTCCGGCAACTGCTTCATCACCGGCGCAAGCCCGTTGTCGAGCCGCCGGACGAGCGCCTGGACGCTGCCGATCGTGGTCGCGAGGTCGGCCAAGGCCTGGTTCGATTGCGAGGAATTGGCCAGTTCATTGATCGAGGCCAGGATGCCATCGAGATTCTTGCCGATCTGGGCGAATGGGATGGCGTTGATGTTGGCTAGCAAGTCGCCGGCCGAGGCTTGCAGGTCTGAAATGCCGCCGCTGTCAACCGCGGGAAAGACAATGTCCTTGCCGTCCATGGTGGCATGGGCCGGCCGCGCGTCGGGAACCACGACCAGGGCCACGAGCTTCTGTCCGGTCAGCAGGTTGGCGGTGTCGAGCCTGGCCCGCATGCCCCGCTGCAGCATCGAATTCGCGGCGTCGAGCATGCTCGGGAACACCTGGTTGACACCGACGCCGAGGATCCGCTCGGGCTGGATGGTGTAGCGGACCGGTGCCACGATCGCGTCCGTCACCGGATCGTAGGCGAGCCGCACGTCCGTGACCTCGCCCACCTTCATGCCGCGCACAGTGACCTCGGCGCCCGGCGCGAGGCCGCGGATCGAACCGGGGAAATACGAGAGGACCGAAACGTTGCGGCTGTAGCTGGCGGCGATCGCGGTTTCCCGGTCGGAAAACAGGGGAAATTCTTTCCGGGTCCTTGTGGTCGGCTCGGCGGTGTCGGTCGTGCTGTTGTCGAAGGCGATCCCGCCCAGGACTAGGGCGCGGACCGATTCGAGCTGGAACTCGACGCCGGTGCCGCCGAATTTCACCGAAAGCCCCGACGCGTTCCAGAATCGGGTCTGGTCGTTGACATAGCTGTCGAACGGCGCGCGAACGAAGGTGTGGATCGTCACACTGTCGGCCATGTCGGCGACGTCCCACCCCAGGACCTCGCCCACCGTCAGGTCCCGGAAGAACACGGGGGAGCCGAGGGAGATCGAGCCGAGGCGGCTCGCCTTCAACAGGAAGGTGTGACCGGGAACGTCCGAATCAACGACGGGCGGGTTTTCGAGACCGGTAAAGTTCCGGACCGAGGTGTCCGTCCCGTTGCCGGGCCTCATGCCGATATAGGCGCCGGAGAGCAGCGTCTCGAGGCCTGAAACGTTGCCCGCGAACAGCCGGGGCTTCACCACCCAGAAGATGGTCTTGTCGTTCAGGAAAGGGTCGGCTTCCTTGCTCGTGCCAATCGTGACGATGACGCGCGCGCGGTCCGGCGTGAAGCTCAGGTTTTTGACGGTGCCGAGGACGATGTCCTTGTATTTGAGCTGTGACTGCCCGGCCTGCAGGCCCTCGGCAGACTCGAAGGTAATGGTGATGGTTGGTCCCTGCTTGGATAGCGTTTCCCACGCCAGCCAGGCGCCGATCGCCACGGCGAGGAATGGGATGACCCAGATAACGGGCAACCGGCGCGACGGACGAGCGACGGCGTGCCGTAGTTTGGGCGCTTTACTGACGTCGCTCATGATCCCTCACCCGGGAGATACCGCCGTTCGTGATCGCATCCTGATCGGGTCCGGGAATGCGCGGCGACAATTATGTCGGCTTGCTGTCCGGATGAAATACTTTCCGGGGTTGGTGTGGCCAAGCCGACACGCTGATTGCAGGTGAAAACTGTTCTGGCAGTGCCGACCCTGGCGCGATCTCCTCGCGCAGGGCCGGGTTCCGGGCTCCCGCATAGGAGTCGGATGGTGCAGACGTTCGTTGTCGCGGACCGGTGCTACTCGGTCATGATCAGGCTGGCGAGCTTCGCCGGTTCCGTCAGCATCGGGTAATGTCCGGTGTCCAGCTCATGCCATTTCGCCTTCAGCGTGTCGGCCGCGCGCCGCTGGTGTGCGACCGGCGGATTGACGCTCTGCTTGCACCAGATCACCGAGGCGTTCCAACTCTGCTGCCAGAAGCTGTCCAGCTTCACAGGCGCCTGCATCGCTGCGATCGGATGCGGCGTATAACGGGCGAGCGCCCATTCCTTCGTCTCGCCCGTCAACGAAATGAACATCCGGTTCTCGGCGTCCTCACGCGAAGGGCCGGTGGCCAGATCGGTCGTGACCGCGGTCGGGCGCTTCACGTGGTCGGATACCGCCTCGCCGTTGAACAGCGCCAGCGCATCAGCCAGCACGATCCGGCCGATGCGGTCCCGCGCGGTTTCGGCCACGCGGCAGGCCACCATGCCGCCGCAGCTTGTGCCAACCAGGACGATGTCCTTCAGGTCCTCGAAGAACAGCATCTCCGCCACCTCGGCGGCCTGGGTTTCCGTGTTGATGCCGGGGCGCAGCGCATGGCGGCGTTCGGCGCAGCCATCCAGGGTTGGGGCGAAGACCGTATGCCCGGCGGCCCGCAGATGCGGTGTCACCCGGTTCCAGATCCATCCGCCCTGGTAGGCGCCGTGCAGCAGGACGTAGGTTGCCATGATGTTTCCCCCGGTTGATGCGGCAGATTTTCGGCCGCCGGACTGTCGCATGTTCGTCGTGGTGGCGACGACTGGTTGGGACCATTGAAACCGAATGCCGGGATTTCGCCAACCGTCCTGGGTATACCCAATGCGCATGATCCCGATGCGCATGATCCCGCGCCGGCGCGTTTGGCGATCACGGGGCAGAGATGTCACTGTTGTGGCGACCCGGGCGCAAACCGCTTCCACCACATGGGTGTCACCAAGATTTGGTGCACCAGCGAAAGTGACATAGCTGTATCGCGGTGCATTATCTTGAGTCGATCGGCTTGGCGGAATATAGGCTCCGCTATCGTAAGCTATGTAAGTGATTGAATCGCGTGGTTGCCAAGCCTGCTGACGCCGGACCTGGGGTGGCGTGATGACGCGAGGTCAGACGAGGTTGCTGCGTCTGGTTTTGCTGGTTGGTGTTCCGATCGCGGTGGTGATCGGCGGGGCGTTCATCTGGCAGCAGGGTGGCCGGTATGTGAGTACCGAAAACGCCTATGTGAAGGCGGATATCGCACAGATCGCCCCGGAGGTGGCCGGCCGGGTAATCCAGGTTGCGGTGCATGACCATGAGCACGTGACCCGCGGCACGCCTCTGGTGCAACTCGATCCGGAGCCGTATCGCCTGGCCCTGGCGCAGGCTGAGGCCGAACTGGAACTCGCTCGTCATCAGGTGGAAACGGCGCGCGCGACATACCGAGAAACGGCCAGCGAAATGGCCGAGGTCGAGAGCCGGGCGGCCTATCAGGCCCGCCAATTGCAGCGCCAGGAGTCGCTGGCGGGTTCTGGCGTGGTGTCCGCATCCCGGCTGGAGGAAGCGCAGAACGACGCCGCGGTCGCCCGCGAGCGGCTGAACGTCGTGCGCCGGCGCATGGAGCGGATGCTGACCATCCTGGGCGGCAACGCGGCGATTCCACGGGACCAGCACCCGTGGGTGCGGGAGAAGCTGGCGGCACGGGACCGGGCAGCGCTGGATCTGGAACGCACGACGATCAAGGCGCCGCTGGACGGTATCGCAGTGAATGTGAAGCTGCAGGTGGGCGAGCAGGTGAAGGCCGCCACCCCGCTGTTCGTGCTGGTGTCCGACAAGCGGCCCTGGGTCGAGGCGAACCTGAAGGAAACCACCCTGACGCATGTGAAGGTGGGGCAGAAGGCGACGGTCGTGCTGGACATCTACCCCGACGTGGTCTGGGACGGCGTGGTGCAGAGCATCAGCCCGGCCGCCGGGTCGGAATTCGCCATCCTGCCGCCGCAGAACGCCTCGGGTAACTGGGTGAAGGTGGTCCAGCGTCTGCCGGTGAAGGTCGCACTGCTGCCGCATTCCGGGGAGCCGCCGCTACGGGCCGGCATGACGGCCACCGTCGACATCGACACGATGCGTCAGCGTGACCTGGGCGCGATGATCAGTTCCTGGTTCAACCTGGGCGGCGGCGCCAAGGCGGCACGTCGGGAAGGCGCTGTCAGCCCGGCGGCCAAGTGATCGTCCGCCTGTCGTTCACCAGACCATCCAATCAGGCTGTTCTGCCGATCAGGCGTCGCCGCGGCGCGTGAATTGCATCGCGTCGCCGCGACGCGGGAACTGCATCGCGTCGCCGCGACGCGGGAACTGCATCGCCACGACCTCCAGCCCGTCCGGACCGGCAATCGCCGTGAACGGCTGCTCATCCGGGTAGACGAACACGCAGGAGCGGACCGGCAGCGCCTCGCCCTCGCTGACCATGCTCCCGCCGGTCACCACCCAGTATTGTCCGCGGCCCAGCGCCGGATCGGGTCCGGTGACGGCTTCGCCTTGTGCCAAGTGGAAACGCCACGCCGCCATGCCGTCCGCATCGGGGCCGAGAAGCGTTTCGCGCGGGACAGACGGCGGGGGAAGCGGGCCTGTCACGGCTTCCCGATGTCGGCGCCCGGGGATGTTGCGCAACGCCGCGCGGTTCTCGGGCGCGGTCATGAAGCGTGCGCCGGGATCGAAGCCGTTGCGCAACGTGAAATACCACACGCCGGCATCCTTGCTGGCCCTGATCGGGCCATAGGCGGTATGCGCGGCCGTGAAATGGACCGTCACGGCGCCGATCTCATGCGTGCCCATCGTGCCGTGGCCGTTCACCACAAGCTGGAACTGGTCCTGCTGGTGGTAGTGCGCGTTGGCGGTGCTGCCCGGGTCCTGCTCAACCAGGAAGGCCATCGGGAACAGTGCCCCGGGTTCGGGATCGGGCGTGCCAGGCGCCATGTTGTAGCGGCTGGTTCCGATATACAGCGTGTGCCAGAACGTCACCCCGTCGGCGGCGGAGCCGCGGCGGCGGTTCACGCTGGCAGCCTGGGTGGACGCGACGACAGGCATCAGGCGGTCTCCGTGTTCATGGGCGCGGCGCATCTCGCGCACTGTCCCTCGGCCTCGATCGTAGCCTTCCCGACCGTGAAACCCAACCGGCGCGCGGCATCTTCCAGCGCATGCGCCAGGCTGTGATCCTCAAGCTCGGTCACCCGGCCGCAGGAGCGGCAGATCAGGAACTGGGCGGCATGGGCGTGATCATCGTGCGCGATGCAGCCGACGAAGGCCGACAGACGCTCCAGCTTATGGATCAGGCCCTGTTCCAGCAGGAATTCCAGCGCACGATAGACCGTGGGCGGCGCGGCGCCGTGGCGGGTGGCGCGCAGCTTGTCCAGCAGGTCGTAGGCGCCTGTGGGCGAGTCGGATTGCAGAATCAGGCCCAGGACCTGACGGCGCAGGTCGGTCAGGCGGGCGCCCCGGCCTTCACAGATCTGGCCGGCACGATCCAGCAATGCTTCCGTCTGGGGGGAGAACCCCATGCTCGGCTCCTTTGCGGCGCGGTCGCGGCAGCTTAGATAGCATCCATGAGCGAACATGCCATGCATGACCATCCTGTTCTGGGTGCGATCCAGTTCGATGCGAACGGGTTGGTGCCCGCCATCGCGCAGCAGCACGACACCGGCGAGGTGCTGATGATGGCCTGGATGAACCGCGAGTCGATCGCGGAGACGCTCGCGACCGGCCGCGTCTGCTACTACAGCCGCAGCCGGGGCGGGTTGTGGCGGAAGGGCGAGACCTCGGGCCAGGTGCAGCAGCTGAAGGACCTGCGCGTCGATTGCGATGGCGATACGCTGCTGCTGCTGGTGCATCAGGACGGCGTGGCCTGTCACACCGGGCGACGCAACTGCTTCTTCCGGGCGGTGCGCGACGGCGCGGTTGTGGAGATCGCCGAACCGCTCGTTTCCCCCGAAGCGTTGTACGGCGCGGGCCACAAGCATGGCTGAAGCGACACCGATCACGGTCCTGACGGGGTTCCTGGGCGCCGGGAAGACCACGCTGCTGAACCATCTGCTGCGCCAGCCGGCGCTGGCGCGGACGGCAGTGCTGGTGAACGAATTCGGCGAGATCGGGCTTGATCACCTGCTGGTGGAGAAACTGGACGACAACACGGTGCTGCTGAACGCCGGCTGCCTGTGCTGCACCGTGCGTGGCGACCTGGCGCGCGTGCTGCGGGAGATGCTGCCGCGGGCACGCCGTGACGAGATCAGCCGCATCATCATCGAGACGACGGGGCTGGCGGACCCCGCGCCGATCCTTGCAACGCTCATGAGCGATCCCGTGGCAGCGAGCGCCTACCGGCTGGATGGTGTGGTGACGGTCGTGGATGCGGTGAACG
>JBFXDK010000192.1:0-6403 GCA_050181195.1 Acetobacteraceae bacterium
AAGGCACGGCCTTTGGAATGCGATTCATTGGTGCCGGGGGAGAGGGGGGCGACCCTGCCCGTTGACCGTCCGAGTTGGCCCCCTCTCCCCCGGCACCAAAAAGTCGGTTCCAAGGGCTGTGCCCTTGGTGGGGTTTCCAAAGGGGCAACGCCCCTTTGGCGGAGCGCGGGGCAGAGCCTCGCCCTTCCTTCACACGCGGACCGCACGCCATGAACCTCTACCGCCTGCTGCAGAAGCGCGCCGCCGCCGGGCGGCCGGTGCGCGTCGGCCTGATCGGCGCCGGCAAATTCGGCTCGATGTTCCTGTCCCAGGTCCCCACGACCCCTGGCTTGGCGGTCACGGCAATCGCCGACTTGTCGCCCGACCGCGCGCGGGAGGCATGCCGACACGTCGGCTGGGATGAGACCCGCATCGCCGCGACCCGCATCACCGACGACGCGATGGCGATGATCGCCGCCGCGGATGTCGAGGTGGTGGTGGAGGCAACCGGCCACGCCCCCGCCGGCATCGCGCATGCGCGCAGGGCGATCACCGAGGGCAAGCACATCGTCATGGTGAATGTCGAGGCGGACGTGTTGGCAGGGCCGCTTCTGGCGCGCGAGGCCGCCCAGGCCGGTGTGGTGTACAGCCTGGCGTATGGCGACCAGCCGGCGCTGATCTGTGAAATGGTGGATTGGGCGCGCGCCTGCGGCTTCCCGGTGATCGCCGCCGGCAAGGGCACGAAATACATGCCCGAATACCACGCCTCCACCCCGGACACGGTGTGGGGCCATTACGGGCTGACCGCCGAACAGGCGCGGCTGGGCGGGATGAATCCGCAGATGTTCAACTCGTTCCTCGATGGCACGAAGTCGGGCATCGAGATGGCCGCCGTCGCCAATGCCACGGGCCTGACGCCGGCGCCGACCGGGCTGCTGTTTCCGCCCTGTGGCACCCATGAACTGGCGGATGTGCTGCGGCCCGGCAACGCCGGTGCGTTGCACCATGCGGGCCAGGTGGAGGTGATTTCCTCTGTACACCGTGACGGCAGTCCGGTGGCGAACGACCTGCGTTGGGGCGTGTTCGTGGCATTCGAGGCGCCGAACGAGTACGCTGTGCGCTGTTTCCAGGAATATGGCGTCGTGACCGATCCGTCCGGGCGGATTTCCGCGCTGTACCGGCCGTTCCACCTGATCGGGCTGGAGCTGAACGTGTCCATCCTGTCGGCCGCCTTGCGCGGCGAGGCGACGGGAGTCGCGGACGGGTTCCGTGGCGATGTCGTGTCCGTGGCGAAGCGCGACCTGCGTGCGGGCGAAGTGCTGGATGGTGAGGGCGGCGCCTGCGTGTGGGGCAAGCTGTTTCCGGCGGCGGAGAGCCTGCGAATCGGCGGCCTGCCGATCGGCCTCGCCAACCGCGTGCCGCTGGTGCGTGACGTGAAGGCGGGTGAGGCGGTGACCTGGGACGACGTGCGGATCGACACGGCGGAATCCGCATATCAGTATCGGAAAGCAATGGAGGCGGCATTCCCGGCATAGCGGACGGACGATGCGGCCCCCCGCCGCCGCGGGATCGTCACGGGCATGAAGGCCGGCAACGGGAAAGGCGGCGCCGCCAGCCGGCCACAAGGGGGAAGGACATCGCATGTTCGCGGCCGACATCAACCTGATCGCGGTCCTGGTGGCGGTGGTCGTAAAGTTCGCCATCGGCGCCGTATGGTACGCGCCGCCCGTGTTCGGCACGCGCTGGCAGGAACTGATCGGCCAGACGCCGGAACGCATGAAGGAGCGCATGGGGCGCGCGATGGTGACCGACCTGCTCATGAGCCTGGTCACCGCGGTCGTCCTGGCGCACGCGCTGCGCATCACCGGTCAGCAGGACCTCCTCGGCGGCGCCGCCGCCGGTTTCCTCGCCTGGCTCGGCTTCGTCGCCGCGCCGATGCGCGCCGCCTTCGTCTACGAGGACCGGTCGATCATGCTGTTCACCATCAACGTGACCTATCTGCTGGTGTCGCTGGTGGTGATGGGGGCGATCCTCGGCGCCATGTCGTGATTGCTGTCATGACAGGATGTCATCGATCTCCGCTTCCGAGCATCCTGCCTCGCGCAGGATCTCGCGGGAGTGCTGGCCGAGCGTGGGCCAGAGGCTGCGGACGGAGGCGGGAGAGCGGGAGAAGGAGGCCGGGAAGGCCGGAACGACGACGCGGCCTTCCACCGGATGTTCCATCCGCTGGAAGTAGTTCGTTTCCTGCAGGTAGGCGTCGGCGAACAGGTCTTCCAGCCGGTTGGCCGGGCCGCAGGGAATGTCGGCGGGGCGCAGGATCGCCAGCCACTCGGCCGTCGTCTTCTGCTTCATGCCGTCCGTCAGGGTCGCGTACAGCGCATCGACATTGTCCGAGCGCGCTTCCAGCGTGTTGAAGCGCGGGTCATTGATCAGGTGGCCGACGCCCATGGCATCGAACAGTTTCGACCATTGCGCATTGCTGACGGCGATCACGCTGATATGGCCGTCCTTCGTCTGGTAGGGCCGGCGGTGCGGCGTCAGCATCCGCGGATAGCCCATGCCCTTTTCCGGCTCATCCAGCGTGCCATGCCACAGATGCTCGATCAGCATGAAGGACAGGATCGTTTCCAGCATCGGCAAGTGCACTTCCTGCCCCTCGCCGGTCCGTTCCCGATGCAACAACGCGAACCCGATCATCGATGCCAGAGTGGATCCGGTCAGCTTGTCCACCACCACGGTCGGGAAGTAGCGCGGCGCGCCATCGGGGCCGGCGTTCAATGACGTGATGCCCGACAGGCCCTGGATCAGGTCGTCATAGGCCGGGAATTCCTGCATCGAGCTGCCCTTGCGGAACCCGCCGGCCGAGGCATAGACCAGACGCGGATTGCGCTGCGACAGGCTTTCATAGTCCAGCCCCAGGCGCTTCGCCGCGCCGGCGCGCATGTTGTGGATGAACACGTCGGCGCCGTCGATCAGCCGCAGCAGGGCGTCGCGGGCGGCCGGCTTCTTCAGGTCGATCGACAGGCTGCGCTTGTTGCGGTTCAGCGTGCCGAAGTAGCTGGCCATGCCCTTGGTGCGGGACGGGCCGATGAAGCGCACGGCGTCGCCTTCGATCGTTTCCACCTTGATGACGTCGGCACCGAGGTCCGCCAGCACCTGGGAGGCGAACGGTCCCAGCACCACGGTGGTGACGTCGACGATGCGGATGCCGGCGAGCGGCCCCTTCCTGGGTTGGGTCTCTGCGGTCATGGCTGCCTCCCGTTTCGCGGGTCAGAGTTGCCTCGGCCGGGCAGGTTGGCAATGCCGCGGGTTCGTGGAACTCTCGATCCATGGCCAAGCTGATCCTGACCGGCGACGTCAACCTGATGAACGTCACCGAGCCCGATGTCCCGTTCGCGCGGGTGCGGCAGGCATTCCGCGCCGCGGATCTGGTGTTCTCCAACCTGGAATGCTGCCTGTACACGCCGCCCGGGGGGCATTCCTTCCACACCGAAGGGTTCTTCGCCGATCCCGAGGTCGGGGCCGCGGCGCTGCGCGGGGCGGCGGTCGGCGCGGTGGGGATCGCCAACAATGTCAACTATGGCGAGGCGGCCATCCTCGGCTCGATCGCGCGCCTTGACGCGGCCGGCCTGCCGCATACCGGCGCCGGCGCGAACCTGGAAGCCGCGCGGGCACCGGTGGTGCTGGAGCGTGCGGGGCTGCGCATGGGCTTCCTGCAGCGCAGTTCCGTCTATTGGCCAACGAATCACGAGGCCGGGCCGCATGATGCCGGCATCGCGGTCATCCGGGGGCATACGGCGTACCAGGTGCCGATGCACAAGACACGGCCGGAGATTCCACCGATGAACCGGCCCGGCATACCGCCGGTGATCGTTACCTGGGCCGATGCCGGCTACCTGCGCGCCTTCACGGACGATGTGGCGGCGCTGCGGGCGCAGGCCGACGTCGTGGTGGCGTCCTGCCATTGGGGCCTGGGTAAGGACGTTCTGCAATACATGCGTGACATCGCCCACGCGGCGGTGGATGCCGGCGCCGATATCGTGGTGGGGCATGGACCGCATTACTCGCTGGCGGTCGAGGTCTATCGCGGCAAGCCGATCTTCTACGGTCTGGGCAGCTTCTCCTTCCACACCGGCCATGGCGGTCGCGCCCATGGCGACTGGATCGGCATGATGGTGCGCGCGACGGTCGGGAAGGGCGGGGTTTCCGAAGCGGGGTTCCAGTTCGTCCGCCACAACGCGGCGAACGAGACGGTGCTGTGCCGCCTGGCCGACGAGCAGGCGGAACTCGCCGATATACGGGCGCGGAGCGACGCCTATGGCACGGTTCTGGAAGCGTCCGGCGACGAGGTGAAGGTCCGCCTGGCCTGACCCCGCGGCGCCCGGCGCCCGGCGTTCCGGTCGCGATGATACATGGTCAGATCAACCGCAAGTAGAAATAATGAACTCATAACGTCTGAGACTATACGATCCGGCCGTGAGGGAATGCTGGCAGGCGGCAACGTCACGTGGTACGTGCGTCGTCAAGCCGCAACGATCATCGTTTAACGATAATGTTGCCGTCGCGTCTTGGTATTTCCGGTTCGGGAACGGCTTTCGGGCATCATGTTGCACCTTCCGACGCTTCTCATCCTGTCGATCGTTCTCGTCGCCACGCTTGGCGTGCTGCAGCTCTGGCTGTGGCGGCAGGACCGGGCGCTGGTGGTGCTGGCGATCTGGGGAGCAGCGCACCTGATGGCGGCGCTCGCCCTGCTGCTGCTGGCCGGCCGGCATGTCCTGCCGCACCGGATGTCCATCGACGTGGCGAATGCGATGCTGATTTCCAGCTATGGCCTTGTCTGGACCGGGGCGCGCGGCTTCGGGCGGCGGGGGCTTTCGATCGCCGGCGCGTTGGCCGGGGCGGTCGCGTGGCTGGTGCTGTGCCAGGTGCCGGCGTTTTACGTCAGCCTGGAAAGCCGCGTCGTCGTCGTCTCCGGGACGATCGCGGCCTACGACGTGCTGGTGGCACGGGAATTCCTGCGACGGGGAGACACGCCGGTCTCGCCGCTGCGATGGGCCGTGGCCTTCATGTTCGCGGGACATGCCCTGATCCAGGTGGGGCGGCTGGTCGGCGCCGTCACGGTCGGCTTCGATGGATCGGGCTTCAACCTGCCCATCGCAACCTGGTTCGCGCTGCCGGCGATCGGAAGTCTGATGCTGGCCATGATGTCCGCCATCCTGCTGGTTGCGGTGGCGAAGGACGACGCGCAGCGAGCGGCGCTCGCCACGCTGGCCGAGGCGCGCGACACCGCCGAACAGGCGAACATCGCCAAGTCACGCTTCCTCGCCCGCATGAGCCACGAACTCCGGACCCCCCTCAACGGCGTGCTCGGCATGGCGCAGGCGCTGACGCGTGATCCCGCGCTGGCCGCGGAACAGCGGGAAAGGGCGGTGATCCTGGAACAGTCGGGACGGCATCTGCTGGCGATCGTCAACGACATCCTGGACCTGGCGCGCGCGGAAACCGGTCAGGTGGAATTGTCGCCGCATCCCGTGCGCACGCGGGAAATCGTCGACAGAAGCGTGGAAATGGTGGCGGAAACGGCGTCCGGGAAGGGCGTGCGCCTGCGGGCGGATTTCGCCGGTGACACACCGCCCTGGGTGATGGCCGACCCTGTCCGCGTGCGCCAGGTCCTGGTCAACCTGCTGGGCAATGCGATCCGGTTCACGCCGCCGGATGGGGAAGTGGTGCTGTCGGTCTCGCCCTTGTCCGGGAAGGAGGGCATCCGCGCGATGGTCCGCGACACAGGCCCGGGCGTGGCACCGAACATCGTGCCCTATCTGTTCCAGGACATCATGATGTGTCCCGTGCGGACCGGGACAACCGAAGGCACGGGCCTGGGGCTTGCGATCAGCGCCTCGCTGGTTCAGGCGATGGCGGGGCGGATCTGGTATGAGCCCGGTCCGGACGGCGTCGGCAGCGTCTTCGTCGTGGAAATCCCGTTGGCGCGTGCGGTGCCGCCCCGGTCGGTCGATCGCACCCCTGTGCCGGCGGTTGTGCCTGCCTGCAGGAGCGATGTGCGCGTGCTGGTGGTGGACGACGTCGCGGCGAACCGGCGCCTGGCCGAGGTGCTGCTGCGGCAGGCCGGCGTCACGGTCGAGGCAGTGGCCGACGGCCCGTCGGCACTGGCGGCGCTGGACCGGGCGCCCCTGCCGGATGTGATCCTGCTGGATGTCTATATGCCGGGGATGGACGGGTTGACGGTGGCGCGCGCGATCCGTGCGCGCCCGGATCCGGCGCGGCGGATCCCGCTGATTGCCGTGACGGCCGATGCCAGCACGGGCCAGATCAGGGCCAGCCGGGAGGCGGGAATGGACCTGTATCTGGCAAAGCCCTTCGATGTGCGGGACCTGCTGGCGACGATCGCGCGGGCGGTGCCGGCGGC
>JBFXDK010000193.1:0-3966 GCA_050181195.1 Acetobacteraceae bacterium
GCCGCATGGGCGCGCCGCAGGAAGGAAGCCGCTTCCGACGGTTCCATGTTGCCGATCGTCGATCCCGGAAAGAAGCCGAGCGCCGGGGCGCCGGTGATGGCGGAAGGCAGCGCGACGGCGCGGGTGAAATCGGCACATACCGGATGCACGGCGACATCGGGCACGCTGCGCGCAAGCCGATCCTGCAGCGCGTGCAGCGACGGGCCGGCCACATCGATGGGCACATAGGATGCGAACACGCGTCGCTTGTCCGGGCGGGCGGCGCGCAGCAGGACCAACGCTTTCGTCTCATCGCTCGCGCCATACTCCACCAGGCTCGCGCCGGGTGTCATCACGGCTGCGATATGCTCCGCGGCGCGCTTCAACGGCTCGGTCTCGGCGCGGGTCAGATAGTATTCTGGCAGAGCCGTGATGCGGTAGAACAGCCGGCAGCCTTCCTCGTCATAGAACAGCTTCGGGGGCAGCGACTTGCGCGGCGCGAGCAGGCCCTCGAGCGCGGATTCGGCAACCTCGCGGTCCAGCAGTGTGGCCGACGGGTCGATGTCGTTCGCCATAAGCATTTCCTCTCAGGCGTCGCGCGCCAGGCGCAGGCCGGAAAACTGCCAACGCTTGTCCGGGTGGAAGAAGTTGCGATAGGTCGGTCGCGCATGGCCGGGTGGCGTGGCAAGGGAACCGCCGCGCAGCACCATCTGGTTGACCATGAACTTTCCGTTGTACTCGCCGACCGCGCCGGCTACCGGATGGAACCCCGGGTAGGGCCGGTACGCGCTTTCGGTCCACTGCCAGACATGGCTGGCAAGTTCCTGCACGCCTTGCGTCGCGCTGGCAACTTCCCACTCGGTTTCGGTGGGCAGCCGGGCGCCGGCCCATCGGGCGAAGGCATCAGCCTCGTACCAACCGATATGGCGCACCGGCGCGTCCGGCAACAGCGGCACCAGCCCCCCCGGTCCCATCTGCCAGCGCATGCCGTCCTGCTCCCGCCAATACAGCGGCGCTGTCCAGCCATTTGCCTGGACAACGGCCCATCCATCCGACATCCACAGCGTGGGCGTACGGTAGCCGCCGTCGGCGATGAACGCCAGCCAGTCGCGGTTACGCACCAGCCTGGTGCCGATCGCGAAATCCCGCAGGATCGCCTCGTGCGCCGGGGTCTCGTTGTCGAAGCAGAACCCGTCGCCGCGATGTCCGATCAGCGCCTGCCCGCCGGCGATGGTCAGGAAATCCGGGCCGTCCGCGGCCGGCGTCTCCTCCCGCCAGCCCGGAAGCACGGCTGGGCTGAGCGGGGACTGCGCGAATGCGTGCAGCATGTCGGTCAGCAGCAGTTCCTGGTGCTGCTGTTCATGCTGCAGGCCGAGTTCGACCAGTGCCGCCACCTCGGCCGCGACGCCGTCGCGCAGCAGCCGCAGCATCGCGTGGTCCACATGCTGGCGATACGCGGCCACGTGCTCGCAGGAAGGTCGCGTCAGCAGGCCGCGCATCGGGCGCGGATGCCGCGCGCCCACCGCCTCGTAGTAGGAGTTGAACAGGAAGCGGAACGTTTCATCGAACACGGCGTAGCCGGGTGCGGACGGCACCAGCACGAATTGCTCGAAGAACCAGGTGGTGTGGCCGCGGTGCCATTTCGCCGGGCTGGCATCCGGCATCGACTGCACGCACTGATCTTCGGGCGTCAGATTGCCCGCCAGCATTTCGGTGTGGTTCCGGATCGACGCGAACCGCTCCGCGGCCTGCTGCGGCACCTGATCGGGCACGCTGACTCCGACCTCATTCATCGAGGCGATCTCCGGGTGGTCCGCTGGGGCGGATCTGTTGACGTTTCCCACGGTGCAGGTCCGGCACTATGGCAGGCTGGAAGGGCGGCCGGAAGCCGATGCAGGCATACATGACCGGCAAGGCGGGCCAAGCGGCGGGCGTGCCGCGGGGTCTCCGCGGACAAGATGATGTGGTCAACTGGCGTCCTGCTCGCTTTCGCATCGGCGACCGAAACCGCTTGTCCGTTCCAGCGTTGCATCTTCCCGCGCGGATGTGAACCGATCGCAGTCCCTTGCGCGCGGCGATGGCAACCGGAAACGGTCGGGCCCGTTCGCACCCCACGGCCCGCACGAAGAGAGGTGAACATGGCGCCGCGTCCCGTCTGGCGGGGGCATCTGCGTCTCGCGCTCGTCTCCTGCCCGATCGCCCTGCACACGGTCGTGCGCAGCAGCGGCAATCTGCACTTCCATTTCATCAACCCCGAGACCGGCCACCGTGTGCGCATGATCACGCTGGATGCCGAGACGGATCAGGAAGTGTCGCGGCGCGACCTCGTGCGCGGCTACGAATTCGAGAAGGATCGCTATGTCCTGATGGACGACAGCGATTTCGAACAGGCGCGGATCGAAAGCTCATCGGTGCTGACGATCGGCAAGTTCGTCGACCGTGGCGCCATCCACCCGATCTACTTCGACAGCAGCTATTATGTCGCGCCCGATGGCGAGGCCGGGGCGGATGTGTTCGTGGTGCTGCGTGAGGCGCTGGAGCGAAGCCGGTGCGCGGCACTGTCGCGCGTCGTGATCGCGCGGCGGGAACGGGCAGTGGCGATCCTGCCGATGGGCAAGGGGATGATCTGCCACACGCTGCACGAACCCCGCGACCTGTATGACTCGGACGAGCTGTTCGACGAGATCGACGGCGGCGCGCCGGCGTCGGACATGGTGAAACTGGCCATGCAGCTGATCGAGCGGCAGAGCGCGTCGTTCGAGCCGGCGGATACCGAGGACCGCTACGAATCCCGTCTGCGTGAGGTGATCCGCGCCAAGCTGGAAGGCGAGGGGATCACCCCGGAAGAGACGGAGGAACCCGACCGCAGCAACGTCGTCGACCTCATGGCCGCGCTGAAGGAAAGCCTGGCCGGAGAGAAGAAGCGATCGCCGGCACGACCGGCCGCGACGCGGCGGGCGAGCACGAAAGCCAAGCCCGCGCCCAAGCGTCGCAAGCGCGCGTGATTACCGCGCTGGCGTGTCCTTCGCGTTCTTATCCTTCTCGCGTTCCTCCGGCTTGCGGTCCACGGCACCCGGGCCGGCGATGCCAGTGGTGGCCGGCGGATCGCTGGCCGGGAAGCTCTCCTTCACCGCTTCGTCCTGCTTGCGATCCTGCTTCCGCTGTTCGCTCGTCATGGTGAGCCCTTTCCCTGGTGGTTCGTTGGCAACGCAGACGGCGGCGCATGGTTCGATCTCTGCGGCTTTCAGAAAGGAGTTCACGGATGCTTTCGGATCTGGTCCCCGCGGGACTCATCAAGCGTGTCGCCGTCGTCACGGGTGCGGGCGCGGGCGTCGGACGCGCGACTGCTCTTGCGTTCGCCCGCGCCGGCTATGATGTCGGGCTTCTCGGCCGCGGCACCGAGCGGTTGCAGGATGCGGCGACGGAGGTCGAGGCCCTGGGCCAGCGCGCGCGCGTGGTGACGCTGGACACGTCCGACGCCGCCGCGGTGGATGCGGCGGCCGAGGAGGTGGAGCAGGATCTGGGGCCGATCGACGTCTGGGTGAACAACGCGATGGTCACGGTGTTCGCGCCCGTGGATTCGACGACGGCCGAGGAGTACCGCCGCGTCACCGAGGTCACCTACCTGGGCTATGTGCACGGCACGCTGGCGGCGATGAAGCGCATGCGCGCGCGTCGTCGCGGCGCGATCATCCAGGTGGGATCGGCGCTGAGCTATCGTGCCATTCCGCTGCAATCGGCCTATTGCGCGGCCAAGTTCGCCATCCGCGGCTTCACCGACGCGCTGCGGGTGGAACTGCTGCACGACCGGATGCCGATCACCCTGACCATGGTGCAGTTGCCCGGAATGAACACGCCGCAGTTCGACTGGGCGCTCAATCGCATGCCGCACCGCGCTCGGCCGGTTGCGCCGGTATATCAGCCGGAAGTCGCCGCCGAGGCGATCGTCTTCGCGGCCAGATCGAACCGGCGGGAGATCTTCGTCGG
>JBFXDK010000193.1:4066-6297 GCA_050181195.1 Acetobacteraceae bacterium
CGCCAGCGTGCGGCCCAGTTCGAACCGAGGATCGTAGGCGAGCAGGGTGCAGGCGAGCACGGTTGGGTGGGCGGCGTCCTTCCGCCGCACCACCATGCGGGCGGAGGCGCACATCACGTCGTCGGGCGATTTGTGCAGGATGCCCCAGCAATCGGTGGTGATCTCCGGCACGTCGCGATCCGGGTCCATTTCCGGGAACAGCATCAGGTGTACGGGATCGTTGGCGTCGATCGGGATTGCATGCTCCGCGAACAGGCGCGCATAGCCGGCGCGAAGGGCGGCTTCCGGTTCACCATTGAAATGACGGCCGGCGATGTCGATACCGAAGCCGTTGGAAGCAAGCCAGGTCAGGCCTTTCAGCGCCTGGTCCCAGGTGTTGGGGCCGCGTTCGGCTTCGTGGACGTCGCGCGTGTAATGATCCAGCGAGACGCGGATCGTGAGCCGGTCCGGGTACATGTTCTTCAGGGCCAGCAGATCGGCGCGGTGTCGGCGCATCGGTGCCATGGCGTTTGTCAGGACAAGCGTGCGGAAGCCGCGTTCCAGGCAGAGCGTAAGGATGGGGATGATGGCTGGGTTCATGAACGGCTCCCCGCCCGTCAGGCCGATCGTCGTGGTGGGAAGTCGGCTTGCGGCAATTTCGTCGAGGTACTCACGCACATCGGCCAGTGTAATGTAGGCGAGACGGTCGTTGCGCGGGGAGGATTCAATATAGCAATGGTCGCAGGTGATGTTGCACAGCGTGCCGGTGTTGAACCACAACGTTTCCAGCGAACGGAGCGAGACGGTGGCCCGGGTCTCGCCCTTGGCGGTGATGTTGGGGTGCTGGAATTTCACCGGATCGAGGCGGGGAGGGAAGGGGGCGAGGTGGTTCATATGAGCCTGCGGGATCGGCGCGCCGGACCGGAGAAGAGGGCGTGAGCGGCATCGCGCGTCTCTGGCACTGGCTGATCATGGATTGTCGGCGTCGAGGCGGTGGTTCGCCTGCAGCGCGTCCCGTGCCGGCAGCCGCCGTGCCCGCGGGTTCGGCCGCGGCAGCCGGCAGCGGGCTGGAACAGCGTGCCAGGAGGAGATAAGCCGCGCATCGGCCGCAAGTATGGCTGAGGCCGGTTCGGCTGGCCAGTCACGACGGGCGTCATCCGACCGGGATGGAGAACGGCAAGCCGTGGCGCATCCGCTGGCGAGGCAAGGCGGCGGACGGCCCCAGCCCGCCCCTTGGACAGACCAGCCCCGCAACCGTTCCCGTGGGCAAAAGGTTGCCCCTGGACCGTCACAACGTTAGGTTCCCGCGCTTCTCTCCACCAGGAACCCATCATGTCTCTCACCGCCGAACGGCTCGACCGCATCCAGCCCAGCCTGACCATCGCGATTTCCACCGTGGCGCGCAAAATGATCGCCGAGGGGAAAAACGTGATCAGCCTGTCGCAGGGCGAGCCGGACTTCGACACGCCCCGCAATATCAAGGATGCGGCCATTCGGGCGATCGAGGCGGGAGAGACCAAATACACCGACGTCTCCGGCACGCCCGCGCTGCGAAAAGCGGTGGCGGCGAAGTTCAAACGCGACGCCGGCCTGGACTACAAGCCCGAGGAGATCATCATCTCCACCGGCGCCAAGCAGGTGCTGTTCAACGCCATGATCGCCACCCTGAACAAGGATGATGAGGTGGTGATCCCGAGCCCCTGCTGGGTGAGCTACCCCGACATCGTCACGCTGGCCGACGGCAAGCCGGTGCTGGTGCCCTGCCCGCAGAACAACGGCTTCAAGATGCGGGCCGAGGACCTGGAAGCAGCGATCACGCCGAAGACCCGCTGGTTCATGCTGAACAACCCGTGCAATCCGACGGGCGCGGCCTATAGCGCGGAAGAGCTGAAGCCGATCTGCGAGGTGCTGATGCGCCATCCGCATGTCTGGATCCTGACCGACGACATCTACGACAAGCTCGCCTATGGCGGGTTCAAGCCCGGCACGATCGTCGCGGTGGAGCCGCGGCTGCGCGACCGCACGCTGACGGTGCACGGCGTGTCCAAGTCCTATGCCATGACCGGCTGGCGCATCGGCTTCGCCGGCGGGCCGGTGGCGCTGATCAAGGCGATGGACAAGCTGCAGTCGCAGTCCACCTCCAACCCCTCCACCATCGCCATGGCGGCGGCGGTGGAAGCGGTGTCCGGTCCGCAGGACAGCGTCGAGGACATGCGCAAGGTGTTCGAGGAACGCCGCGACATGGTGGTGGA
>JBFXDK010000194.1:0-6272 GCA_050181195.1 Acetobacteraceae bacterium
GAGGCGCCGCCTCCTGGACCTCCGCAAAGGGCCACAGGCCCTTTGATCCCAACTCGTTTGTTGGATGTCTGGCTGGGGGCCAACGCAGACCTCTGTCGGTCCGAGTAGGCCCCCAGCCAGACATCCAACCAAAGGAATCGCGTTCCAAGGCCCGAGGCCTTGGTGGGGTCCAGGGGCAACGCCCCTGGCGGAGCGCGAGGCGGAGCCTCGCCCTTGCCGCTACCCCGCGCGGCGGATCGCGCTGGCGAGGCCGGCTTCCTTCACGCGCCGGAATTCCTCGGTCAGGTGCGCCAGCTGGTGCGTATCGAAATGCGCCATCAGCGAATTGCGGAAGCCCTGGCTGTCGAACGCGCGGTTCAGGGACCGTTTGGTCAGCTTGATCGCGAAGGGCGGCGCGGCGGCGATCTCCTCGGCCAGCGCCATCGCCGCCGCTTCCAGCTCCGCCCGCGGCACGACGCGGTTGACCATGCCGATGCGATGCGCTTCCTCCGCGCCCATGCGGCGGCCGGTGAACAGGAAGTCCTTCGCGGTGCGCAGGCCCATCACCCAGGGGTGGATCAGCACCTCGACCGCCGCGGCGGCCAGTGTGCGGCACACCGGATCGGCGAAATACGCGTCGTCGGACGCGACGATCAGGTCGCACATGTTGGCCACCATGAACCCGCCGGCCACCGCCGCGCCCTGCACCTGCGCGATGGTGGGCTTCGGGCAGTCCCAGATGTTCAGGCAGTAGCCGAGGTAACGAAGTTCCTCATACGCGTAACGGTCCTCGGCGGTGAAGTTGGCGCGCTTGGCCTGCGCCTCCTTCAGGTCGTGGCCGGCTGAGAAATGCGGGCCGTTGCCGCCGATGATGATGACGCGCACGTCGTTGTCACGCACGGCTGCCTGCAGCGCGGCATCCATCTCATCCAGCAGCGTCTGGCTTTCCGCGTTCCGCGCTTCCGGACGGTTGTGGTTGATGCGCGCGACGGCGCCTTGCACCGTGTATTCGATCTGGGTGTAGGACATGGCGGTTCCTCCGGCCTGATGCCGATATGTGGAAGGGAGGGTGACGCAGGGTCAACCGCCCGCCATCCACCCCCGCCCCAGCCGCTGCGCCTCGGCTACCAGCGCCGCGGTCAGCGGCGTCATCGGCTCGCGCTGCGGATACACCAGGCCGATGACCGGCGGCGGCTCGGGATCCTCGATCGGGATTGCGCGGATCGGCGCCGTGATCCCCATCGTCTCGGCCAGCACCGCCGGCATCACGCTGGCCCAGCGCCCGGTGCGCACATGCGAAAACAGCACCACCATCGAGTTCGACTGCAGCCGCGGCGCCTGCTCCTCCCCCGCTTCCCGCAACCGGCGATCGATGATGCGGCGGTTCTGCATGTCGGGCGTCAGCAGGCACAGCGGAATCTGCCCCACCTCGGACCAGGTCACGCTGGCCCGGTCGCCCAGCGGCCGCTCGGTGGAGATCAGCAGCCGGTAGCGTTCGTGATACAGCGGCACCGCGCGCACCCGCCCCAGCGGCTCATTGTCCACATAGGTCAGGCCGGCATCCGCCTCCAGATTCTCCAGCATCGCCAGCACCTCGATCGATGTGCGGGAGAGGATGGTGAACGTCACCTCGGGATGCCCGACATGCAGCGGCGTGGTCAGGGACGCCACGATCGGCAGCGCCGTCGGCACCGCGGCGATCCGCAGATGGCCGGCGAGACCACGCTTCAGCGCACGGATCTCATCGCGCATCGCGCGTGTGTCGGCGACGATGCGCCGCGCCCAGTCCAGCACGCGCAGTCCTTCGGGCGTGAAGCCGATGAAGCGCGACTGGCGCTGCACCAGCAGCACGCCGAACCCTTCCTCCAGCTGCTTCAATCCGGCCGACAGCGTGGGCTGCGTGACCCCGCAGGCCTCGGCCGCCCGTCCGAAATGCTGTTCCCGCGCCAGGGCCAGCAGCATCTCCAGCTTGTCTATCATCGGGGCGAGTGTCACGCCGACACGGGGCTTACACAATCCCGCCAATCGGGGTAGCGTTCCCGCCGGCGCATCTGAACCGTCATCACGGCAGACCCGAACGGAGGAAACACGCATGACATCGAGCTTCGGCGGCCAGAATTGCCTTGCCGGCGTGCGGATTCTCGACCTGACCCAGTTCGAGGCCGGCCCATCCTGCACCGAGGCCCTCGCCTGGCTCGGCGCCGAGGTGGTGAAGGTGGAAAACCCCCGCAGCGGCGACCCCGGCCGCGCCCTGGGCGGCAAGCCCGGCGTGGATGACCCGTATTTCCTGCTGTTCAATGCCAACAAGAAATCCGTCACCGTCAACCTGAAGGATCCGAAGGGCCTGCAACTGGTCAAGGATCTGGCGGCCAAGGCCGACGTGATGGTGGAGAACTTCGCCCCCGGCGCGATCGAGCGCCTGGGCCTGGGCTATGACGTGATCAAGTCGATCAACCCCTCGATCATCTTCTGCCAGGTGAAGGGCTTCGGCGAAGGCAGCCCGTACGAGAAGAACCTGGCGTTCGACATGATCGCGCAGGCCTGCGGCGGCACGATGTCGATCACCGGCGAGCGTGACGGCCGTCCGCTGAAGCCCGGGCCTTCGTTGGGCGACACGGGCACCGGCATGCTGCTGGCCGTATCGATCCTGGGCGCGCTGTACCGCCGCAGGGAAACCGGCGAGGGCGATCACCTGCAGGTGGCGATGCAGGATGCGATGCTGCACTACATCCGTATCGCATTCGCCGCGCAGTACCGCACTGGCAAGCCCGCGATGCGTGCCGCCGACAGCAGCGTTTCCAACACGCCGCCGCCGATGGGCACCTTCCCGTGCAAGGGCGGCGGCTCCAATGATTACGTTTACATCTTTACCAGCAGGGCAAATCCGGAACATTGGAGGCGGCTGCTGCAGGTGATCGGGCGGGAGGACCTGATCGGCGATCCCCGTTTCGAAACGCCGGAAGCCCGCGGCGAGCGGCCGGCCGAAGTGAACGAGATGATCTCGGCCTGGACGCGCCAGCACACGAAGCACGAGGCGATGGAGATCGTCGGTGCCGCCGGCATCCCCGCCGGGGCAGTGCTCGACACCATGGAACTCAGCAACGATCCCACGTTCGAGCAGCGCGGCATCATGCCGGTGATCGAGCATCCGAAGGCCGGGCCGTTCAAGATGGTGGCCTGGCCGGTTCGTTTCTCCGGCAATCCGCCGCCGGTGAAGCCCTCGCCGTTGCTTGGCGAGAACAACGAGGACGTGCTGACCAACTGGCTGGGCCTTGGGGCGAACGATGTCGCCGCCATGCGCGGCAGCGGCATCATTGGCTAGGCAGGCATTCGCGGCCTGGGCCACGTATGACTGCCTGCAGCACACGACGAGAGCGCATCATTCGACCGGCTCCGCGCCTGCGGCGCTCCGCCGGATGATGCCTGGACTTTCCACCCATGGCGGGCAGGGTGCCCGCGCGAGAGGAGACTGACTGACATGGCAGAACTGACCGGCTCGGAAATCATAGCCAAGTGTCTGCAGAAGGAGGGGGTCGAGGATCTCTTCTACATCATGGGCGGCCCGATGCTGCTGGCGGAAGCCACCTGCATCAAGGAAGGCATCCGCATGATCGACGTCCGCCACGAACAGGCGGCGGCCTTCGCATGCCAGGCGTACAGCCGCCTGCGGCAGGTTCCGTCGGTCTGCATGGCGGCGTCCGGCCCGGGCGTGACGAACCTGATCACCGGCGTCGCCAACGCGCTGGTCGATTGCTGCCCGGTCGTCGCGCTGGGCGGATCGAGCCCGCTGTCGCAGTTCGGGCGGCAGGTGTTCCAGGAAATCGACCAGGTGGAGCTGATGCGCGGCTGCACCAAGCATGTCGATCGCCTGATCAACCTGAAGCGCATCCCGCAGCAGATCAATTTCGGCATTCAGAAGGCGATGACCGGAAAGCCCGGCCCGGTCTACCTGGATTGCCCCGGCGACATGCTGTACCAGAAGATCGATGAGAACCTGGTGGACTGGTCCTATGCCGGCCGGCCGCTGGTGGATTCCCGCCCGCTGGGCGATCCGCGCCAGGTCGATGCGCTGGTGAAGGCGCTGCAGGAAGCGCGCCAGCCGATCATCGTGTCCGGGTCCGGCGTGATCTGGTCGCGCGCCTGGGCGGAGATGCACCAGTTCGTCGAAGCCGCGGGCATTCCTTTCTACACCACCCCGCAGGGTCGTGGCGTGGTGCCCGACGATCATCCGTACAGCTACATGACCATGCGGTCCGGCGCGTTCCGCGATGCCGACCTGATCATCGTGCTGGGCACGCGGATGAACTACATCATCGGCCACGCCTCGCCGCCGCGCTTCGGGCCGAATGCGAAGATTGCCCGCATCGACATCGATTCCGCGGAAATCGCCACCGCGGCACGGTATGTGGATATCCCCATCGTGGGCGACTGCAAGGCCGTGCTGCTGCAGCTGCTGGACGGGATCAAGGGCAAGGTCACGACCGACAGCTACAAGGCCTGGCGGCAGAAGCTGGCGGACGGCGAGGCGCAGAAGCGCAGCGCCGCCGGCGCCAACAAGTATGCGGAAGACGGCGACATTCACCCCGTCCGCATGCTGGAGGAAGTGCGCGACTTCATGAAGCGCGATGCGATCCTGTGCGTCGACGGGCAGGAGACGCTGAACTACGGCCGCCAGACGATGCCGACCTTCGCGCCGGGCCATCGGTTGAATTCGGGTCCGTTCGGCACGATGGGCGTGGGCATGCCGTTTGGCGTCGGCGCCAAGGTGGCCTGCCCGGACAAGCAGGTGATCGTGGTGCATGGCGACGGCTCGATGGGCCTGAACGCGATGGAGCTCGACACCGCCATCCGCCACAAGATCCCCATCCTGGTGGTGATCAGCCTGAACGGCGGCTGGACGGGCGATCCGAAGCGCGAGAAGCCGGGCCGCGATCTTGGCTACACCCGCTACGACAAGATCTGCGAGGCGCTGGGCGGCTACGGCGAATACGTCGACAAGGCCGAGGACATCCGGCCGGCGCTGGAACGCGCTCAGAAGAAGGTGGATGAGGGCATGGTCGCACTGGTGAACGTGCGCACCGACTATCGCGCGCGGTTCGCCGGTGTGGCGTTCTCGGATTACTCGACCTGATCTGATCGGGCGTGACTATGAACCCCGCCGGTGGTTGCCGGCGGGGTTTTTTCATGTCGGCATGGGAGACCGGCCGGCGCCCGATCCCGCCTCCAGCCCCTCCTGGATGCGGGTCTCGATTTCCCGCCGATCCTCGGCATCGGCTCGCTCAGGCATCTCGTTCGACGTGTTCTGAGGCTCGTAGCGCAACTCCATGAACACCGGAAAATGGTCCGACCCGAACCAGGGCAGGCGCTGCAACGCGGCGATCCGGAAGGACCGGTCATGGAACACGTGGTCCAGCGGCCAGCGGAAGAACGGATACGAGGCATGGAAGGTGCCGAACATCCCGCGCCCGACGCGCGGGTCCAGCAGGCCGCTGATGCGCTGGAACAGGCGGGTCGTGTGCGACCACGCGACGTCGTTCAGGTCGCCGGCCACGATCGCCGGGCGCGCACGCGCCTTCACCTCCTTGCCGACCAGAAGCAGTTCGGCATCCCGCTGTTCGGTATCCTGCCCCGGCGTGGGCGGCCGCGGATGCACGCCATAGAAGTCGATCCAGTCGCCGGAACGAAGTCGCACGCCCGTACGGACGGACGGCACATCGTCTTCCACCAGGAAGCGGAGCACCGGTGATCCGAGTTCCAGCCGTGAAGAGAGGTGCATGCCGTAGGTGTTGGGAAGCGGGCACGTCACCACGTGCGGATAGGTCTGCCGCAGCGGTTCCAGCTGATGGTCCCACCACGCATCCGTCTCAACGGCCAGCACCAGATCCGGCTTGTACTCCCTGACCAGCGCCAGGAAGTCTTCGGCGCGCCGGTTGTGCATCAGCACGTTGGCGATCAGCAGGCGCAGTGACCGGTTGTCGTCGCGCGACACCGTGTCCTGGACCTGGCGTGAGGCCAGCGGGGTGAACGGAAAGATCCGGACGGACTGATAAGCGATTCCGGCCACGAACGCGCCCAGGAACGCGTAATCCACGACATTCCACTGACCCAGGAAAACCATTTCGGCCACGATCAGGCAGATGAAGCCGATGGCGATCTGCTGGCGGGGAAAGTCGAAGATGCGGATCCACCAGGCCGGCCCGCTCACGATCGACAGCAGCGTGGCAAGCACCAGGAACGCGCCGCAAATCAGGATGACGATGTGCATCACGGCACCGGATCAACAACGCGCGCCG
>JBFXDK010000195.1:0-6253 GCA_050181195.1 Acetobacteraceae bacterium
TCGAGGGCACGGTCTCCGGTGTCGACGCCGACGCGGGAACCTTCAGCCTGTGCGGTTCCCGCACCACCTTCCGCCATCACCGCAACGGCCGCTGGGGCCAATGGGGCCGGGGCGACCGCGCGAACGGGAACAATGCGGGCGGGGTGGCTGATGAGTCGCGCTGCATCGACGTGGCCGCCGCGACGGACGCCGCGGTCTTCACCGCGCTCGGTGCGGCAACGTTCGCCGCTGTAGTCGACGACACCGAGGTCACCGTGTTCGGCCGCCTGGTGCGGGGCGCCGGTGACGACGCCTTCACGATGCAGGCGCAGGTCATCGCGGTCGGCGCGGACGGGGACTTCGCCAGCGTCAGGGGCGCGGCCACGGCGGATTACGACGCCGGCACCGGAGAGTTCGCCCTCGACGTCACGCGCGGCGGCGGGTTCGATACGGGCGCCAGCATCACGGTCGCGGCGCTGGACGGCGCCCGCGTGTTCACCCGCTCGGGCGCGGAACTGGCGCTGGACGACATCAATGCCGGCTTCGGCGTGAAGGTGTTCGGCGTGCCGACCGGCGCGACGCCGGAGCTGCAGGCCGCGGTGGTCTTCGTCAACGACTCCGCGAACACCGAGACGGAACTCAGCGGTACCCTGGGCGCCCTCGACGGCGCGAACGGCACCTTCGCCCTGCTCGGCACCGCCCAAGGCGACGTGTGCGTGCGCGTGAAGGACAATGCGGACATCTTCCTGATCGGCACTGACGGCGACACCCGGACCAGCCACTCCGTCACCCTCGGCGAACTGAGCGACGGCCTGGCGGCGGACGTCTACGGCCGCTTCGAACTGACCGGCTGTCTCGCCGCCTCGGACATCATCGTCACCGCGGTGCAAACCGCCGGTGAGGAGTGAGCAGGATCGCGCAGCAGAACCCGTAATTTCGCGGCCCGCCTCCGGCGGGCGGGTCGCACACCGGTTATCCGTCCCGGTCTCCCCCTCACCTCTCCTCTTCCCCCTCCGAAGGGGGGGGGCCGGGGCGGATATTCAACCCCGCATCAGCGGGTAAATAACAGAAGATGCCGCGAGGAGCAGGCCATGGTCAAGCAACCGATTCACCTCTATCTGCTGGTCCTGTCGCCCAGCTTTCTGTTCGCCGTCATTCAGGTTCCGTCCCTGCTGGGCGCCTGAACCACCGTTCTCCCGTCTCGTAGAACAGCAGTCCGGACAGGATCAGCGCCGCGCCGGCGATCTCCTTCGCGCCGAAGGTCTCGCCGTTGAGGAGGTGTCCGAACAGCAGCGCGATCACCGGCGTCACCAGCAGGAGCAGCGCCATGCGGGCCGCCGTGACGCGTTGCAGCGCGTAGTAATACAGGATGAAACCCGCCCCCGATCCGAAGACGCCGAGATAGACGATCGAGAGCACGGCCCGCCGCGGCAGTTCCGGCGGCGGCTGACCGTCGAGCAGCAGCCAGGTCAGCAGATAGCACGGCAGGGCGAACAGCAGCGCGCCGGTGGTCAGCGTCAGCGCGGGCAGTCCGGCGCCGGCGCGCTTGACCCACACCGTGCTGAGGGAATGCAGGAACACCGAGACCAGCACCGCGGCGAGGCCGAGGCCCGCACCGGCGCCGGTGTGTTCGCCGCCGAAGATCAGCCACAGGCCGCCGAGGCCGATCATGCTGCCGGCGATCTTCGCCGGCGTCAGCGCCCGTTCCTTGAGCCAGCAGGCGGCAAGGACGCCGGTCACGATCGGCGTCAGCCCGAACAGCACGGAGATCAGGCCCGAGGGCACGTACTGGGCGCCCCAGTAGACGCATACCATCGCGCCGTAGATGCCGACGGTGGCCGCCAGGTAACTGCGTACCGCGGCGCCATGCCAGGGCAGCCGCATGCGCAGCAGGCGCAGGATCAGCAGGCACAGCACGGCGCCGATCGCCATGCGCGCGGCCGCCCCGAACAGGAAGCCCGGTCCCTCGCCGCTCCACTTGATCGCGAGCGGCGTTGTTGACCAGATCAGTATGATCCCGAGATAGGCGGCGTGTATCGACATGTCCGCATGCGCTCCTGGTAAAACGAAAAAGGCCGCGGTTCCCTGCGGAAGCGCGGCCCTGGTCGTGTGGTTGTGATATCTGCTACTGCATCAAGACGTCAGTCCGCACCCCCGGCGCGCAGCCGCGGCACATCGTACGGCCCACAGCGGGAGGGCGGGGGCCTGTCGTGCGGAAGTGCCGGCGCAGTACGTCATGGAGGCAGTGTGCCACCCGCCGGATTCCGGTGTCAATCAACGCCGCCGCAGGCCGCATGGCATGTGCCCGGTTTTGCTTTGGCCCCGGAAGCGATATCATCAGGCTTCATAAGGTTTAAGATTCCGCACAGGAGGAGAGTTATGTTTGGTGAGCACCATCGGCTTGACGAAGAATTTCCCGAATTCAAACAGCAGATCCACCAGCTCAAGCTGGGCAATCACCATTTCGCCAAGCTGTTCGAGGAATATGTCGACATCGACAAGGAGATCTACCGGATCGAGGAGGAGATCGAGACGCCGTCCGACAGTTACACGGAGGACTTGAAAAAGAAGCGTCTGCTGCTCAAGGACAAGATCTACGCCATGCTTAGGCAGGCCTGAACGGGACGCCGCGGGACTGCGGACGAGGAGGAATGGACGCGGGGCTGCGCATCTCCGCCCAGGTGACCATCCCCGCTCACGAGATCGAGATCAGCGCGATCCGCGCGCAGGGCGCCGGCGGGCAGAATGTCAACAAGGTGGCGAGCGCCGTGCACCTGCGTTTCGACATCCCCGCATCGTCGCTGCCGGACAGCTACAAGCAGCGCCTGCTGCGGCTGGACGACAGCCGCATCAACAATGCGGGCACGGTGGTGATCAAGGCCCAGCAGTACCGGAGCCTGGAACGCAACCGGGAGGCGGCGCTCGCCCGCTTGGGCGAGTTCATCCGCAGCGTCGCCGCGCAGCGCAGGAAGCGCGTGCCTACCAAGCCGACTCAGGGCGCCCGGCAAAGGCGCCTGGACCAGAAAAAACTTCGTGGAAAAACCAAGTTATTGCGCGGACGGCCCGGCGCGCGCGCGGACTAGCGCATGCATGGGAATCGCACCGGGTGTCAAAATGCGGACTCGATGCGCCGTGCGCCCGAGTTTTTTCATTCCGGGTGTTTGTCCCAGCGGTTTGTATCGCGTATATTTATTAGTGCTCCAAATAATAAAAGGGATATATTGCCCGGTATTACAATTCATCCAGGTTCGTTTCAGAGGCGCGTTTTTTCGTGGTCTTTCTGTCAACTACCTCGCATGATTTGTAAATTATATGGTTGATAGTGATAGGGGATATTTGCATGGCTACAGGTACAGTGAAGTGGTTCAATGAATCCAAGGGTTTCGGTTTCATCACTCCTTCGGACGGCAGCGCGGACGTGTTCGTGCATTTTTCCGCGATCGTCGGCGATGGCTTTCGTACCCTCGCCGAAGGTCAGGCGGTGACGTATGAGGTGGAGAAGGGACCCAAGGGACTGCAGGCGACGCAGGTCAAGCTAGATAAATAATTAAAATGTGTTGTATGTAGTCCTTTAAAAACCCCCGCTGCGCAAGCGGGGGTTTTTGTTTGCGGGGATACCCGCCCCGCGATCCGGTCTCCGGCATCTCCATTCCATGCGCATGCGCGCGGCCATTCCGGCCGCGCGGGTCAATGCGAGGGCGGCGTCTGCATGCCCAGCAGCGCGGCCCCGGCCAGCACGCAGAGGAACACCGCCGCGTCGACGCGCAACACGCGCAGGAAGCCGAGCGCCGGGATGGCGCCGTCGTCCGGTCCCGCTTCCGGGCGCCGCGCCCGGGCCTCGATCGCGGGTACGATGCGAAAACGGTTCCAGGCCCCGATCGCCATCATCACGCCGACCGCCGCGAGCTTGATCAGCAGCACGCGCCCATAGCCGCTTTCCCACAGCGCCGGCCAGTCCGGCAGTTGGTGCCAGGCATTGTAGACGCCGCTTGCCAGCACCGCGGCGAGCGCCGCGCCGGCGAGCGTGGACAGGCGCGCGGCGCTGCGGGCGAGGATCTGCGCCGGCGCCCCGGGCCGGCACAGATCCGGCAGCACGCGCAGGGCGTAGACAACGACGCTGCCGCCCCACAGGCAGGCGGCGGCCACGTGCACGACATTGACCAGGTTGGGCAGGGCGAGGGCGCCGCCGTCGCCGGCATGGCCGGTGGCGCTCGCCGCGAAGATGATCACTGCCGCGCCAGCCGCGAGCCCCCAGGCCGCGGGGGGCCCCGCGCCGCGGCGCGCGATGAGGAGGGCGAGCGCCAGCAGTACCGCCCAGGCCGCCGCGCGCAGCTGCCAGTAGGCGCCGTAATCGCTGCGCGTGAGGGCGCGGCCCAGGTAAGGCCAGGCCTCGCCGAGGCCGACGTCCGCGAGCGCGGCGGTGCGCGACAGCAGATCGCCGGCGCTCGTTACCACGAGCAGCGCGAGCGCGAGGAACAGCAGGGGCCGCGGCCCGCCCGCGCCGCGCCCGGCTTGCGCCGGCAGCAGGTAGATCCAGACCGCTGCTGCGCCGGCCACCAGCGCGAGCGCGGCGCGGTCGAGGGCGGTGACCGCAAAGGGAAACAGTTCGAACGTCAAGGGGGCGCGGTCACTGCACGCTGAAGGAGAAGCTGCCCTTGACGCGATGGCCGTCGCCCGAGATCACGTTCCAGTCGACCTTGTACGTGCCGGAGGCGATCGGGTTCAGGTCCACCCGGATGTGTTTCGGGTCCGTCTCGTCCACGGCGACCTGCTCCTGATCGACGCGCTTGCCGGCGGCGTCAGTCACTACGATCTTGCTCCATTCCGCCGCCACCTTGTCGGAGAACCACAGTTGCACGGATTCCGGCGCCGCCGACAGGGAGGCCTTGTCGGCGGGATCGGATTTTTCCATATGGATGTGCGCGCTGGCGCCGAGCGGCCAGGCGGTCATGAGCAGGGCGCCGAGCAGGCCGGCGATGAGGGTTGGCTGGGTCATGGTCGCGCCTCCTAACATTTTTAAAATGGATGGGACAATGTCCGCGGCGGGTCGTCCGGCCCGCCGTGAAGGCCTGATACTGTAGCCCGGAAAGCACCCGGGCGGGACCGCGTGTGGGGATTTTACGCCATTTCCATCGTAGGTACTAATCTTCCTACCGCCTAAGTTTCCGCGCATTCCCTCCGTCTGGCCCCGGCACGGCCCCCGCCGCTGGGGGGCGACATACAAATTCCCCGCACATCCTGTACAATGGTCCGTTTTCATTCAGCCGGGTGACCCTTGTGATCGAGAAGATACGTAACATTGCCATCATTGCCCACGTCGACCATGGCAAGACCACGCTGGTCGACAAGTTACTGCAGCAGTCCGGGACGCTCAAGACGCGCGGCGAGGCGCAGGAGCGCGTGATGGACTCCAACGACATCGAGATGGAGCGCGGCATCACCATCCTGGCGAAGAACACCGCCATCGAATGGAACGGCTATCGCATCAACATCGTCGACACCCCCGGCCACGCCGACTTCGGCGGAGAGGTCGAGCGCGTGCTGTCGATGGTGGACTCGGTGCTGCTGCTGGTCGATGCCGTCGACGGCCCGATGCCGCAGACGCGCTTCGTCACCCAGAAGGCCTTCGCGCGCGGACTGCACCCGATTGTCGTGATTAACAAGATCGACCGCCCCGGCGCGCGCCCGGAGTGGGTGCTGAACCAGACCTTCGATCTGTTTGACCGTCTCGGCGCGACCGACGAGCAGCTCGATTTCCCGGTCATCTACGCCTCGGCGCTCAACGGCTACGCCGGGCTCACCTCTGACGTACGCTCCGGCGACATGACGCCGCTGTTCCAGACCGTCGTCGACCGCGTTGCCCCGCCGGAGGTCGACCCCAACGGCCCGCTGCAGCTGCAGGTCAGCTCGCTCGATTACAGCAACTATGTCGGCGTCATCGGCATCGGGCGTATCGTGCGCGGCCGCATCAAGACCAACACCCCGGTGGTGGTGGTGGATCACGACGGCCAGCGCCGCAACGCACGCGTGCTGCAGATCCTGGGCTTCATGGGGCTGGAGCGCATAGAGATCCCCGAGGCGCAGGCGGGCGACATCATCGCCTTCACCGGCATCGACGGTCTGCGTATCTCCGACACCCTGTGCGATCCCGCCGCGGTCGACGCGCTCGCCCCGCTCAGCGTCGACGAGCCGACCGTCAGCATGACCTTCCAGGTCAACAATTCGCCCTTCGCCGGCCAGGACGGCAAGTTCGTCACCTCGCGCCAGATCCGCG
>JBFXDK010000196.1:0-5826 GCA_050181195.1 Acetobacteraceae bacterium
CATCCTTGGCAAATGCCAAGAAACACATGACATGTATTTCATGTGGACTGGTCAACAGCGCGGATCTGCCTGGCCGTCCAGTCTCCTGCCTGCGACAACCCAATCAGGAGACCATCATGTCCATCAAACTCGTCATCGCCGCCGCCGCCGTCACGCTGGCAACCGGATTTGCCGCGGGATCGGCTCATGCGGACCAGGCCAAGGCAAAATCGCCCAGCATGACCTGCGCGGGCGTCCTGCTGTGTGCGACCTCTCCGGCGCCGAAGATCGCCGTGGGTGAGCCACGTCCCGACGATCATCGCCGGAACGGCGACCACAAATGGTCCGGCAACCACAAGTGGCCGGGCGATCAGAAGTGGTCTGGCGACCACAAGTGGCCCGATGATCAGAAATGGCCGGGCGGCAAGAAATGGCCCGATGATCAGAAATGGCCGGGCGGCAAGAAATGGTCCGGTGACCACAAGTGGCCCGGTGATCAGAAATGGTCCGGCGGCCAGAAATGGTCCGGCGATCCGAAGTGGTCCGGTGAGCAGAAGTGGCACCGGCCGTGGGATCAGAAGCGTGGCCCGTGGCAGCCATATGCCGGGAAGTATCCCGCGAACATCGGGCCGTTCTGACGTCCCCCGTGGCGTTACGGTCCGCATGGCGCGGACGCCATGCCCATGCGGGGTGAAGAGCAAGTGCCCTTCACCCCGTCGCCTGACAAGCCGGGGCGGGCCAGCTGCCCGCCCCCGGACGTCGCTCTACTTCGCGGCCACTGCCCGCCCCTTGTTGTGCACCTGCCCGTCTTCCGCGCCGCGATGCGAGGCCGGACCATGGCCGACCCCGTCGTCGTGGAACTGTGCCGCTTCCGTGGACCCCGCCAGCGCCGTGGTGGACGACTTGCCGCCGGAAATCGCCATCGCCACCGCGTCGAAATAGCCGACGCCCACCTCGCGCTGATGGCGTGTCGCGGTATAGCCCTCGGCCTCGGCCGCGAACTCGGCCTGCTGCAGCTCGGAATAGGCTTCCATGCCACGGTCGCGATAGCCGCGGGCCAGGTTGAACATCGACAGGTTCAGGCTGTGGAACCCGGCCAGGGTCACAAACTGGAACTTGTAGCCCATCCGCCCGATCTCCCGCTGGAAGGCGGCAATCTTCCCGGGCGCCAGCTTCTTCTTCCAGTTGAACGACGGCGAGCAGTTGTACGCCAGCATCTTCCCCGGAAACTGCCGATGGATTTCATTCGCGAACCGCTCGGCCTCGTGCAGGTTGGGTTCGCTGGTTTCCCACCACAGCAGGTCGGCATAAGGCGCATAGGCCAGGCCGCGGGCGATCGCATAATCGTTGCCGACATCGGGCTTGATGCGAAAGAAGCCCTCGGCCGTGCGCTCGCCCGAGATGAACGGATGGTCGCGCTCGTCTACGTCGCTGGTCAGCAACTGCGCCGACTGCGCGTCCGTGCGGCACAGCAGCACGGTCTGCACGCCTTCCACATCGGCGGCGAGGCGGGCGGCGTTCAGCGTGCGGATATGCTGGCTGATCGGCACCAGCACCTTGCCGCCGAGGTGGCCGCACTTCTTTTCGGACGCCAGCTGGTCCTCGAAATGCACGCCGGCGGCACCGGCCTCGATCATCGCCTTCATCAGCTCATAGGCGTTCAACGGCCCGCCGAACCCGGCTTCCGCATCGGCGATCACGGGCGCCATCCAATGGGTGCCGTCGCGCGTGCCCTCGGACCGCTCGATCTGGTCGGTGCGGCGCAGCGCATTGTTGATGCGGCGCACAACGTTGGGCACGGAGTCGACGGGATACAGCGACTGATCCGGATACATCTGTCCGGCCGTATTGGCATCGCCCGCCACCTGCCAGCCCGACAGGTAGATCGCCTTCAGCCCGGCCTTCACCTGCTGCACCGCCTGGTTCCCGGTGAGTGCGCCCAGCGTGGGAACGAAGGGTTCGGTCTTCAGCAGATGCCACAGGCGGGCAGCGCCCATCTCGGCCAGGGTGTGGCGGACGCGGAAGGACCCGGCGAGCCGCTCGACATCCCCGGGCGTGTAGTCGCGGCGGATGCCGGCGAACCGCTCGGGGTCGCCGCCGGCCATCGACATGCCGTCCGGGGCATGGGTTGGGGTGGGACGCATCGTGCTTCTCCTTCGTTCGGCCTTGGATGGCGTGAATAATTGACATTGCACCTGCGAAGGAGAAGCGTAATCTGGGTGAACACGCCGCAAACAGGTTGCCGGCTTCACCGTGTCAGCGTCGGTTTTGTAAAGGATGTAAATTTGAGCCGGACGATGATCGGTCGCACCGTGCGGCGGCTGCGCACGGAACGCGGCCTGACGCAGCAGGTGCTGGCAACCCGGCTGGGCATTTCCGCCAGCTACCTGAACCTGATCGAGCACGATCAGCGCTCGGTGACCGCCTCCCTGCTGATCAAGTTCGGCGAGACGTTGCAGGTCGACCTGCGGGAACTGTCCGGTGCGCAGGAACGCCAGCTTGAGGCTGGCCTGCGCGAAGCCTTCACCGATCCGCTGCTGGGCGCCGACGCGGTGCCCGACACCGAAATCGCAGCGATGGCCGCCGGCAGCCCCAATGCCGCGCGTGCTGTCCTGGCGCTGTACCGGGCCTGGCGGGTGGCGCGGGAGGACGCGGGCGGCATCGCCCTGCCGTCGGGACGGCGCATCCTGCTGCCGAACGAGGAAGCGCGGGACCTGTTCGACGACCGCGCCAACCATTTCCCCACGCTGGAATCGGCAGCCGAGGCGCTGGCGGCGGACCTGGCGCCGGGCGTGCCGGCGGAGATGAACCATGCCATCGCGGAACGCCTGCGCCGGGTGCATGGCGTGACGGTGCTGGTGCAGCCCCTGGACGTGGCGCTGCGCCGCTACGATCCCGCCACGCGCAGCCTGGCGCTGTCGGAAACCCTGCCACGGGAAAGCCGCGGCTTCCACATGGCCTTTCAGCTGGCGATGCTGGAGGCGCGCGACGCCGTGGAAGCCGTGCTGGCCGAGGCGGCACCGTCGACGCCGGAAGCCGCGATGCTGATCCGGATCGGCCTGCTGAACTACGTCGCCGGCGCCCTGCTGATGCCGTACGACGCGTTCATGACGGCCGCCTGGACGCTGCGCCATGACATGGAGGCGGTGGCGGCGCGCTTCGGCGTTTCCTTCGAGCAGGCATGCCACCGCCTGTCCACGCTGCAGCGCAGCGGGGCGCGCGGGGTGCCGTTCTTCTTCCTGCGCGTCGATCCCGCGGGCAATGTGTCGAAGCGGTTCTCGGCCGCCGGGTTTCCGTTCGCCCGCTATGGCGGGTCGTGTCCGCGCTGGGTGGTGCATACCGCCTTCGCCCAGCCGAACACGGTGCAGGTGCAGGTCGCGGAACTGCCGGACGGCGCCGCCTTCTTGTGCTTCGCCCGCGCCGTGGCGCGCCCGTCCACCCGCTGGGGTGATCCGCGCCCGGTGCATGTCGTGGCGATGGGCTGCAGCGTGGCGCATGCCGGCGATGTCGCGTATGCCGACGGGCTGGACCTGGATCGGTCCAGGGTGGGCATCGGCCTGTCCTGCCGCCTGTGCGACCGCCCGGACTGCCGCAGCCGCGCCTTTCCGCCGCTGGAGCACCGGCTGAGCCTGGACCCGATGACGGCGGGTGCGACGCCCTACCGGTTCGAGGCGCGCCGGCGTTAGGGCCGGTCAGACCCGCCGCGGCAGGCCCAGCGCGACGATCACGCCGATCAGGTTGCCGCATCCGGCGATGACGATCGTGGTGTCATAGCCCTTGGTCAGGTCATACAGATGTCCGGCCAGGATCGGCAGGCTGATCGCGGCGATGCACCAGGCGATATAGATCCGGCTCGCGATCCGGCCATAGGCGGCCGGTGGCCAATAGCGCGCGATCGCGCCGGCGGTGCAGCCGGAGATGAAGCCGTAGCCCATTCCCACCATGCCCAGCGCCACCGCCGCCACGAGCGGGTTGGGCCACAGCGCGAGCGAGATCGCGCCCGCCAGCGCGAAGGCCTGCGCGAAGGCGGCGACCGACGGCACGGCGAAGCGGTCCGTCAGCCAGCCGCCGCTGACGCGGGCGATGGCGATAGCGCCGGTGATGGCGGTGGTGGCGCCCAAGGCCATCGCCGTGGTGCCGCCATAGGCGGCGATGATGCCAGCGGCCTGGCTGAGCACCGTCAGCCCCGCGGCGGCGGCGACGAAGAACACGATGAACAGCCGAATGAAGATCGCGGCGCGCCCGCCGGTCGATCCCTTGGACGCGGCGTAGCGCGGCAGCACGACCCCGGAGTGGACCAGCAGCGCCGTCGCGACCGCGCCGGTCAGGACCAGCACCACGGTCAGCGCCCCCAGCGTCCAGCGATACCCGTATGCCGCATTGGCCCAGCCGAACAGCGGCGCGGCGAGCATCGCACCGGCCGGATAGAGCGCGACGATGTAACCGTTCAGCAGGCCGCGGTTGCGGGTCAGCAGCATGTTCACGCTCTGCTGCGCGACGATATAGGCCGCGCCACCGCCCACGCCGAACAGCACGCCGTAGCCGACCAGCAGTTGCGCCAGCCCGCCGGCCGTCGCGGACAGCGCGATGCCGAGCGCGGCGGCGCCGCTGCTGAGCGCGGCGAGGCGCGGGGCGGTGATGATGCCATAGGCGTAGGGCGCGGCCAGCATGCCCACGGTGAAGCCGATGGACGCCAGGCCGAACACCAGCGACAGTTCCGAGCGGGCGAGGCCGAGCTCCGCCTCGATCGGCTTGAGGAACACGCTGAACGCGTAGATCGAGCCGAGCGGCAGGTTCATGACGGTGACGGCCGCGACGGCGGCCCAGATGCGCGTGGTGCGCTGATCACCCATGATCGTCCTCCCCGTTCAGCGGGTCGACCATGCGCCCGGCGTGGCGGGCAGGTTTAGAGCATGCGGACGCTGAGCGGAACGTGCCGGCGGGCGGGCGGCGCCGTCCGGCGGGGCTGCCGGGGCAGGGCTGTCGTGACGCTGGCGGCGGTCCGGCCCGTGGCCCACGGTCCCTGCACGGGGCTGGCCGGGGCGCCAGCGATCCCGCATCATCGCGGGGTCAGCCATAGGAGGAGACCATGCTGAAATTCGGCGCATCGATGTTCTTCACCGACTATTCCATGTCGCCCGGCGAGCTTGGTCAGGCGCTGGAAAGCCGCGGGTTCGAGTCGGTGTGGGCACCCGAGCATTCCCACATCCCGCTGTCGCGCAAGTCGCCATTCCCGGGCGGCGGCGACCTGCCGAAGAAATACTATGACGCGATGGACCCGTTCGTGACCCTGACGGCGGCGGCCATGGCGACGAAGACGCTGAAGGTGGGCACCGGCGTGTGCCTGGTGAACCAGCGCGATCCGATCCAGACGGCGAAGCTGGTGGCCTCGATCGACCAGGTGACGGGCGGGCGGTTCCTGTTCGGGATTGGTAACGGCTGGAACCAGGATGAGATGGAGAACCACGGGACCGTGTTCAAGACGCGCCACAAGCTGGTGCGGGAACGCGTGGAGGCGATGAAGGAGATCTGGACCAAGTCGAAGCCCGAGTATCACGGGGAGTTCGTCAACTTCGACCCGATGATGACCTGGCCGAAGCCGGTGCAGCAGCCGCATCCTCCGGTGATCGTCGGCGGGGCCTTCCCGTATTCGGCGCGTCGGGCGATCCGCTATGGCGACGGATGGATTCCGCAGGCGTCACGCGGGATGTATAAAGAGATTGCCGACATGATCCCCGAGTTCCGCAAGATGGCGACAGAGGCGGGACGCGACCCGGCCAGTATCGCGATCACGGTGTGGTTCCCGCGTCAGGAGGTCGACCTGATGAAGCGCTATGTCGACCTGGG
>JBFXDK010000197.1:0-5656 GCA_050181195.1 Acetobacteraceae bacterium
GCGATTGGCGGCAGCAGGTCCGGCAGCGTCCGGATGCGCTGGCGCATGCTGATCGCGACGACATTGCCGCCCCAGGAGGGCCGGATCAGGCAGCCGATCACGATGGTGACCATGAACAAGACCGCCAGGAGCACGCCCGGGATGATGCCCGCCAGATAGAGTTCGGGCACCGATGTATCGGTCAGCAGACCATACAGGATCAGGTTGATGGACGGCGGGATCAGGATCCCAAGCGTGCCACCCGCCGCCAGGCTGCCAAGGAACAGCCGCTCATTGTAGCCGCGCCGCCGGATTTCGGGATAAGCCACCGTCCCGACCGTCGCCGCCGTCGCCACGCTCGATCCCGACGACGCCGCGAACAGGGCGCAGGAGCCGATATTCGCATGCATCAGCCCGCCGGGAAGCCACGACAGCCATTGCGCGACGGCCGCGTACATGCGTTCGGCGATGCCTGCCCGCAGGATGATTTCCCCAAGCAGGATGAACATCGGCACCGCGACCAGGATGAATTCCTGGCTCTTGTCCCAGATGAACTCTCCCAGCGCGAGCTGCAGGCGGCCGCCCATGAACAACCCGTCCAGGATCAGGCCCAGGTTGCCGAGAACGGCCGCGACCGCGACGCCGGAGAAGACCAGCAGCAGCAGAAGCGAAATCATCGTGCTCAGCATGAGGAATCTCCAGTCCCGGGCGAGCGGGATGCACCGAAACTTCGGGATTCGTCGGACACTTCCTCCTCCACCGACCGCAGCCCGGCGATCCTGGTCACGTCATTCAGATCGCCCCGGAGACAGGCGCGCGTGACATGCATCAGCAGAAAGATTGCGGTCACGAGGAAGAACGCCCACCCGGCCGCCCAGACGGATTGGGGGATCCAGATCCGGGTGCCGAGAGGGGTGATGGATGTCGTCTGATTGGCGATGGACTCGGTCAGGGCGAAGAAGGCGCGTTCGGTCAGGACGCCCGCGAAGATGATCAGCATGACCAGGTTCAGCACATCGATCCCGGCACGAACCCCGCGCGGGAACCTGTCATACAGTGCGTCGATACGGATGTTCGCCCGGTTCAGCAGGCAGTAGGCGAATGCCCAGGTGGTTGCGCCCGCGAAGGCGTAGGCGGTGATTTCGTCCGCGCCGCCCATCGATATGCTCAGGAACTTGCGCAGGAGTACGTCCACGGTGATCATCACGGCACACAGCATCAAGCTGCCGCCGCCGAGCCATACGGCGAAGCGTGCTGCCCCGCGCAGCATGTCGTGAATGCGGTGAAACATGCGGTGCGTTTCCGAATGCGGAAGGCGGAAGGCCGGGGTCAGGCCCGGCCTCCGGTTAGATCACTTGCTTGCGCTGATGCCCAGGACCTTGCCAACCGTCGCGTTCCAGTCGCCCGCGCATTGGTCGCCGCATCGCTGGACCCAGTTCCTCACGACGCGGTTGGCGACGATATCCTTGACCAGCGCCTTGTCCGCGTCCGACGGCTCGATGGCGGTCATGTTGCCGACGGGGCCGATCGGGCACGGACCCTGCGCGTTGCAGTCCATGCCCAGCTGGTCGGCGTTCTTCGTCCAGGTCCACATGTCCTCGCGGATCGCGTCGATCTGCCCGGTAATGACGTCCTGCGCTTCCTTGCTCAGGCCGTTCCACACCTTGTTGCGGACCGCCAGGAAGGAGCCGATATACCCAAGGCGTATGCGGATGTTGTGCGTAATGACCTGGTACCACTTGGCGCTGTATGCCGGAAGCGTGCCGGTCAGCGCGCAGTCCGCCACGCCCTTCTGCAGGGCCGGCACGACCTCGGCGAAGGTGATGCTGACCGGGCTGGCCTTCAGGCCCGTGACGAAATCGCCTTGCGGCGCCGAGAATGTCCGCACCTTCTTGCCGGCGAGATCCTTCAGGCTGATGTCCTTGCGGTTGCGATCGCCGAAATTGCACCACAACTGCTGGCTGGGCCACGCGTACATCAGCAGGATCTTCGCGCCGAACTTCTCCTTGAAGATCTTGTCGAAGACCGGCTTATAGGCTTCCTGCATCTGCCGGTACTGATCGACGCTCTGTGCCAGGCCGGAGAGTTCCGTTCCCTCGATGATCGGGCTGTCACCGGCCACATAGGTGAAGTCGCCAAAGACGAAGTCGAAGGCGCCAAGCCGCAACTGACGCATGACCGGGAACCCGGCCAGGCCGAGTTCGTCGCGCGGCTTGGCATTGGCCGTCAGCTTGCCGCCGGATGCCTTGGGAATCATCTCCTTGAACAGCTTGCTTTCGTGCAGCTTCCAGTGGTCGAGGCTGCTTGGCGTTCCGACGACCGTGAATTCCTGGGCCTTGATCTCGGCGCGGACCGGCTCCGCCGACAGGCTTGCCGCGGCCCACAAGGCGGCTGCGGCGGCCAGGCTGCGGCACGCCTGTGTGAGGACGTTTGTCATTTTTCCTCCCTCGACTTATTTGCGATTTGACACATGATCCCAGACCGGGGGCGACTTTATGCGCCGGCGAGGGGGATCGCAATCAGCCGGATCGCCATCGACACGGCCGGTGCCACGGCGCCCCGCGAACACGGCATGGGATCGCCCCTGGCGGGTCCACCCGCCAGGATGCCGCGACCGAAGCGCACGCGACGGCGCTACAGGTTCCGCCGGCGCCAGGCGCTGATCTGCTGCAGCGACGTATGCACATGCACCACGACGGGCTGCGTCTTCACCGACAGCGCCTCGGCGATCACCGGCTCCACCTCCTCCTCGGTGCGGATCGTCATGCCCTTGGCGCCGAACGCCGTCGCCCAGATCGCGAAATCCGGGTTCGTGAGCTGCGTCGCCGCCTGGTACGGCCGGCCGGGATAGCGCATGTCGTGATGCTGGGTGATCGTGCCGTAGCAGTTGTTGTCGGACACGATGAACACCGGGTTCACCCGGTACTGGCGGGCGGTCGCCAGTTCATTGCCTGTCATCAGCGCGCCGCCATCGCCGGCGAAGCCGATCACCTGCGTGCCGGGACGCCTCAGGCAGGCGGCGACCGCCATCGGCATGCCGCTGCCCATCGCGCCGACGACGGATGCCAGGAACATCTGCCCGGGCTTCATCAGCAGATAGCGGTGCACGAAGGTCGCGAAATTGCCGGCATCCGACGTCACCGACGCATCGTCGTCCAAATGCCGGTTCACCGCGGCGATCACGGCCGAGAAGTTCACGCCGTCGCCCATGCGTTCCCATTCCGGCGTCGTCACGCGCTGGTGCACCGCGTTCAATTGCCGCACCCAGGCGCGCCGTTTCTCCGCCCCGGCGGGGGCACCGCGGGAAAGCAGCGCGTCCACCACCGCGGCCGGTTCGCAGGCCATGCCGATCTCGGGGCGCCAGACGCGGCCCACCTCGTTCGGGTCCGGCCAGACATGCACGAAGGGCAGTTGCGGCTCGATCGCGGGAAAGGTGAAGCCCTGGCTCAGGCTGCCGGTCATGCGCTCGCCCAGGGAGACCAGCAGGTCGGATTTCTTCATCTCGGCCAGCATGTCCGGATGCACGCGGCTGGCCATGTAGCCGCCATAGTTCGGGTGGCCGGCGTCGAACAGATGCGGGCGGCGATGGGTGGGGGAGACGGGCAGCACCCATTCCTCGGCGAGGCGCGTCAGGGCGGGGATGCCGGCTTCGCGCATCGCCGCGCCCACCCACACCATCGGCCGTTCCGAGGCGGCGAGCATGCCGGCCAGGCGGTCGACGTCGGGCGGCAGCGGGCCGCCCTGCGCGGCGGGACGGGGGCGGCAGAGCGTGGCATCTGTTTCAGTGTCGAACACGTCTTCCGGAATGATGATCGCGACGGGGCCGGGCGTGCCGCTTTCGGCGATGTGGAAGGCGCGGGCGACGGCTTCGCTGGCCTGGGTGGGATCGTTGACCTCGATCACCGCCTTGGTGATGTCGGCCAGCAGCTTGGAGTAGTTCTGCTCCTGCAACGCGAGGCGCCCGGCCTCGAACCGTTCCACCTGGCCGATGAACACGACCAGCGGCGTGGCGTCGTGATAGGCGGTATGGATGCCGATCATGGCGTTGGACAGGCCGGGGCCGCGGGAGACGACGCAGACGCCGGCGCGCCCGCCGCGCATCCGCCCGTCGGCCGCGGCCATGAACGCCGCACCGCCTTCGTGGCGGCAGACGATCAGCCGCATGCGGTTGTTGTCCGCCAGCGCGTTGGTCATGCCCAGGTAGCTTTCGCCGGGGACGCAGTAGATCAGGTCGATATCGTGCGCTTCGAGACTGTCCACCAGCAGGCGGGCGACGGTCTGGGCCATGGGACGTTTCCTTGGTTGCCGGTCAGGGGGGCCGAGACTGGCACAGGGGCGGCGGCGTGTCAGGTGGGGTGGGGTGGAGTCAGTCGAACCAGTAATGGGTCAGGTCTTTTAAAGTCACGATTACACGCACTCCGCCAAAGCAAAGGGTCGGGCGCAGGTATTTTGCACAGAGGACGGCGACGGCCCGGTCTCCGGCGGCGAGGCGGCGTATGAAGGGGGAGATGCGATCACCCAGGCCCATGTCCGATTTTGTCGCGCACCACGCGGCACGTAAGCGCGTGCAACGCCCCAATGCCGACTGGGGCACGCAGACCTTATCGGTGCGTCGCGCCTGAACAGTCATGATAGACGCCGCAGCGACAAACGGCGGCAACCACCCGACGCGTCGTCCCGGCCTGAATATTCATTTACTTCAGGGGCTTGTCGACACCGCGCCCGACTCTGCCCACCCTTTCATCACGACGGAAAACGCAGCAAACACCCCGGCCTTCCACACTGATTCGTAACGAATACCCGCCGTATCCGCATGGATTTGCAACAGATTACAGAAAATCCACAAGACGCGGCTGTAGCCCCGAATGGCGGAATCACCCCCACCCGCCAAACTGTTACCGAATAGACCCGACTCTCACCATCAAAACGAAATCCGTAGCCCCGGAGAGAATTTCGTTACGAATCCCGGATTCTTGTCCTGCCCAAGAAACAGGCAGACCAGCCACAAACGGAAGAGCAATCCCGAACCAGCTACCACCTCACCACTCCGCGCCGCCGCCCAAAGCCGTCCTGCTGCCATCGCCCCCGCCACCCGCTTCGACACACCCGCAACACCCACCACACCCTCTTCACCCCCTCCCCGCTCGGCCCGTCCCAACCAAGCCACCCCGGCCAAGTCCCGGGAAGCGGCCGGATTCCGCCCTCAACGCCGCTTCCAGCCCGCGCAGCCGCCCCACCACTGCTCACCCCACACCGGCCGAACCCGCCCCAGGCCGCCCCGCCACCAGCCCGCTTTTCCCTTGGCGCGACAAACGCGGACACCGCATCCCCGGGACAGTCCAGCAGACGGCACCGATCCCATGCCCGCACCCCTCCCCTGCCTACCGATTGCGCACCGCCCCAAGCGCCGGGATTCCGCCCAGCAAACAGGCAAACCCACGCCCGCACCCCAAAACACCCATGCACACTTCGCACATGCGTGTGCGAAAACACCGGTATCAGCGGGCGGCACCCGGCCGACCGGCGGCGCAAACAGCCAGGTCCCAGTCACCCCGCCCCAACCCGTACAGGGACATGGCGCACCCGGTCCGGATCACACCGCGGCCAAGGGCACCGTCCAGGCGTCATACCCATACACCCAGTCCGCATTCGTCGCCCCGCGCAGCCAGGTGTTCTG
>JBFXDK010000198.1:0-5586 GCA_050181195.1 Acetobacteraceae bacterium
GCCCTGTCGCCGGCGCGCAACAGCACCGTCGTGGTATCCGATTCCACGATCGCCGGCCCCGCCACCACCTGCTCCGGTGCCAGGGCGGCGAAATCGAACACCGGCACCTCGGTCCAGCCGCCCAGATGCACCCGCCGCTGCCCCTTGGGGGCCGCCGGTTCGGTCGTTCCGCCGCCGGCTGAACCACTGGTGGCCGGCAGGCGCCCGATGACGGAAAGCCTGGCGTTCACCAGCACCACGTCCTGGTCGCGCAGGGCGTAGGTGTACAGCCGCTCGTGCGCCTGGTGGAACGCCTCCTCGATGTCCCGACCCAGGCTCGCCGCGTTCCAGTCCAGCCCGTCCAGCGGGACGGCGATCTCGAACACCTGCTCGCCATAGCGCATGTCGGCGGAGCGGTGGGCGATCACCTCGCCGTCGAACCACGACAGGCGCGCCCGTCCCTCCTTCTCCATCTCGGCGAAGGCCGCCGTCAGGGCCGGCAGGTCGATGCCGCGCAACTGTCCCTGGCTGCGGGTCAGTTCCACCCGCAGGTCGGTGTTCAGCATGCCCCAGGCGGACAGGACCGATGCCGCGACCGGCACCACCACGCGCGCGATCCCAAGCTCCGCCGCCACCGCGGTCACATGCAGCCCGGCCGCGCCGCCGAAGGCCAGCAGCGCGAAGCCGCGCGGATCGACGCCGCGCCGCACGGTCGCCACGCGAACGCCATCCGCCATGCGGGTGTTCACCAGGCGGTGGATGCCGCCCGCCGCCTCGGCTGCCCCGATCCCCAGCGCCTCGGCCAGTCGCTGCACGGCCGCGGTCGCCGCCGCCACGTCCAGCCGCCGCCGCCCGCCCAGGAAGTTGGCGGGATCCAGATAGCCCAGCACCAGGTTGGCGTCCGTCACCGTGGGCTGCGTCCCGCCCTGGCCATAGCAGGCGGGTCCCGGATCGGCGCCCGCGCTTTCCGGACCCACCGCCAGCAGCCCGGCCCGGTCGGTCTTGCCGATCGACCCGCCGCCCGCGCCCAGCGTCACGATGTCCAGGCTGGGCAGCGCGATGCGCGCATTCGCGACCGTCTTGCCGTCCGACAGCGTCGGCTGGCCATCCCGTACCAGGGCGATGTCGGTGGAGGTGCCGCCCATGTCGAACGCGATCAGGTCGCGCGCCACCCCCTCCCGCGCCAGGGCCACGGCCGCCGCCACACCGCCGGCCGGACCGGACAGCGCGGTGCCGGCGGCAAGCCGCGTCGCCTCGGCCACCGACGCCACGCCGCCATGCGAGAGGATGACCAGCAACTCGCCGCCATAGCCGGCGTCCTCCAGCCGCGTGCGCAGGGAGCCGAGATAGTTCTGGATCACCGGTCCGACCGCGGCATTCGCGACCGTGGTGGAGAAACGCTCGAACTCCTTGATCTGCGGCAGCACGTCCGAGGACGCGGTGACATAGGCCTGCTGCATGCGGGCGCGCACCGCCGCCTCGGCGGCCCGTTCGTGCTCGGGATTGCGCCAAGCATGCAGGAAACAGATCGACACGGCCTGCACATCCGCCTGCGCCAGGTGCTCCACCGCCGCGTCCAGCGACGCCTGGTCCAGCGCGACCTCCACAGAACCGTCGGCCCGCATGCGTTCGCGCACCGGCAGGCGCAGGCGGCGCGGCACCAGCGGGTCCGGCGGCGCCATGCGCAGGTTGTAGCGCTCGGGTTTCAGCCCCTCGCGCATCTCGATGACGTCGCGATGGCCCTCGGTGGTCAGCAGCCCCACCCGGGCCGCCTTGCCTTCCAGCAGGGCGTTGGTCGCAACCGTCGTGCCGTGCACGATTCGCCCGGTCTGCGCCAGGAGCGCCGCCGTGGTCAGGCCCAGGCGTTCGGCCGCCAGCGCGACGCCATCCAGCACGCCCGAGGACTGATCCTGCGGCGTTGTCGCCGCCTTGGCGATGATCGTCCGCCCGTCGGGGCCGGAGACCACCACGTCGGTAAACGTGCCACCGACATCGATGCCGATCGTATAGGTCATGCCCGCAGAATGACCCGCTGGCCGGCCTGACACAATGGCGCCCGGGCGGCCGGTTCCCTGTCGCCGCACTGGACCCCAGGGATCCCGCGGCCGTAGCCCCGAAAGGCCGGACGCGCACCGGCCAGCACGCGGCCCGGTGGCTTCTCTTTCCTTCCCGGCATCCCCGCGGCACCCGCGGGAGAACACCATTTCGCACACACGCGTGCGTTTTTTTGCCCTGCGTTCCCCGCACGGACTCCGGGTCACACGGCGCCACTCGGTAGTCGGGACGCCGGGACCGCGCCAAGCGAAATCCGCCGCGGCGGGCATTTTCACGGATTTTCACGGCTTTTGCGGCCGATTCAGGCCAGAATGACTACAATTTCAGCATTTGGGACAAAATGGAATATGCAACGAATTTCCCGGCCGAACCGACCGCCCCCGGCTTCCGTCATATGATAAAATCCACTGTCATGTAGCGGAAATCGCACCCAATTCCGGACACGAGCGCAATTCCGGCCCAACAGCGCCGTCCCGGCAGATCGTTGCAAAATCATGCGCAACCCCCAGGGGCTCGTTGCAAATCCATGCGGAACTGCCGGGGGTTCGTTTCGACTTGCGGTGGGATCAAATCATCCGCAAACGCCTGCCTTTTGGGCATTCATCATTGCCCAAAAAACAGGCGGGCCGCCGGATGGCCGCACTCCAAAGCCGCCACCCGCCAACAAGCAACGGCCCCCGTGGGGGCCGCCACCGGTCTCACCGCCCGCCCAGCGGCAGCAACCCCAGCACCGCCTCCGCCGCAGCCTCCGACGGAAGCCCGGCCGGCGCCCGCAGCATCGAGAGGGGTTCGGCAAACGCCGCCACCTGACGCGCGGCAAGGTCGCGGTCGGTCAGCAGGCCACCCACCTCCCGCGCCAGGCGGTCGGGGTTGCAGTCCTGCTGCAGCAGTTCCGGCACCAGCGGCCGATCCACCAGCAGGTTCAGCAGCGACACGTATTTCACCGTGAGAAGCCGTCTGCCGACGAACGCCGAAAGCGGATTGACGCGATATGTCACCACCATCGGCACGCCCGCCAGCGCCAGCTCCAGCGTCGACGTGCCCGATTTCGTCAGGGCGGCCGTCGACGCGGCGAAGGCGTCGTATTTCTCCCGCGGATCGGACACCAGGATCGGCGGAACAGGCCAGGCGCGCGTCCCCTCGCGCACGGTTTCCGCGACAGGCCCCGCCAGCGGCACGACCGGCGTGACCGGTTGGGGCAGGCGTCGCAGGGTCTCGCCCAGGATCGGCAGCAGCCGCGAAACCTCGGTGCGACGACTGCCGGGCATCAGCGTCAGGATCCTTGCATCGGGCGCGATCCGGTGCCGGGCCCGGAACCGCACGCCGTCGCCCGCCTCGGCGCCGCTTTCCAGCACCGGATGACCCACGAACATCGCGGGCAGGTTATGACGCGCGAAGAACGCCGGCTCGAACGGCAGCAGGCACAGAAGCCGGTCCCACAGGCCCGGATACTGCTTCACCCGCTTTTCCTTCCACGCCCAGACCTGCGGCGCGACGTAATGGGCCCGGCGCAGGCCCAGCGGTGTGATGGAACGCAGCACCCGCAGCGCAAAGCCGGGCGCGTCGATCGTGACCACGACATCCGGCCGGCGTTCGGCAATGTCGGCAGCCGTCTGCCGCAGCCGCCGACGGATCAGCGGCACACGCGGCGCCACCTCCAACAGGCCCATCAGTGCCAGTTCGCGCATCGGGAACAGGGTGATCAGCCCCTCCGCCGTCATCGCCTCGCCGCCAACACCGGCGATGCGCAGATCCGGCCGGCGGCGGCGCAGCGCGGCGATCAACCGGGATCCCAGCACGTCGCCGCTCTGTTCGCCGGCAATGAAATAGATCAGAGGCATTGCCTCACCGTAGCGCAGCCCTCGCGTCCGCGCACACCGGGCCCCGGCGCCTCATTGGCAGATGCCGGCCCAGTGTGCTTCTCCGGCACAGGCACCGATGCCGCGGAGCCCCACGACCTCCAGGCGCGGCGTTCCGGCAGCTGTCCTGGCAAGGTGCTTCCCTTTGCAGCCGCCGTCCGTGCGATACATGCATTCCATGGAGACAGATCCGCACAGGCACGATCACGCCCACGACCACGACGGCAAAGGGCATGACCACGAAAGCCACGATCATAAGGGTCACGACCACAAGGCCCACGGCCATCATCCCCCTGGCCATGGTCACGGCGGGGGGCACGGCCATGGGCACGGTCACGGCGGGGGGCATCACCACCACGGACCGGTCACCCATGACCGCGCCTTCGCGATCGCGGCCTCGGTCAATTTCGCATTCGTGATCGCGCAGATCGCCTTCGGCTTCGCGGCCAACTCCATGGCGCTGATCGCCGATGCCATCCACAACCTGGGCGACGTGCTGTCGCTGCTGCTGGGCTGGGGCGCCGTGTGGCTCTCGCGCCGTCCGCCGTCGGTGCGGCGCACCTATGGCTGGGGCCGCAGCTCCATCCTCGCCGCGCTCGCCAACGCCGTGGTGCTGCTGATCAGCGTCGGCGCGATCGGACTGGAGGCCGTGCAGCGGCTGCTCCATCCCGAGCCGGTGGCCTCGGGGATCGTCATGATCGTCGCCGGTGTGGGCATTCTCGTGAACGGCGGCACCGCCCTGCTGTTCATGCGCAACCGCGAGTCCGACCTCAATATCCGCGCGCAGTTCCTGCACCTCGGCGGTGATGCCGCCATCTCCTTCGCCGTGGTGCTCGCCGCCCTCGCGATCAACCTGACCGGCCTGCAATGGATCGATCCGCTGGCAAGCCTCGGGGTCGCCGTGGTGATCACGATCGCCACCTGGAGTCTGCTGCGGGAGTCGATGGACCTTGCGATGGACGCCGTCCCGGAGCAGATCTCACACCAGGCCGTGCGCGACTGGCTCACCGGCCTGCCCGGCGTGACCGAGGTGCACGACCTGCACATCTGGGGCCTGAGCACGACAGAAACGGCGCTGACCGCACACCTGGTCTATGAGGGCGAGCACAGCGACCGCCGCCTGCATGATGTCGCGACCGGGCTGCGCCAGGAATTCGGTATCGGGCACGCCACCCTGCAGATCGAAAGCGACGCCGATGCCGCCCTGTGCCGCCTGCGTCCCAACGACGTGGTATGACCGGCGACGTGGCAGGATCACCGAAACAGCCGCCGGCACGCGTGATTCCATGCCGTTGATCAGCGGGCGACCGTTACTCATCAAGGACGAAGGCGCAGCACGAAGGATCACCCGGGCACAGATTTGGCATCCCACGCCGCCATCGGGCCTGACGCCCCCGGCCGACCATCAGGGACGGCGAACCCGCCCGGAACTTCCTGACGGACGCCCGCGCGATCGCCGTGCCCCGGACGCCCGCGATTGGACAGCAGGCCCTGCCCGTGGATAGAGTCGCCCACGGAAATCGTCCAAAGGGGAGATCGGATGGCCATCACCTGGAACGATACGACCAAGGAAATCGCCGGCAGCAAGGTGTATCTCAGGCGCGCCGGCAGCGGCCCCACGGTGCTGGTGCTGCACCACGACATCGGCACGCCGGACGACCTGCCATTCTACGACGCGCTGGCGGCGAAGTTC
>JBFXDK010000199.1:0-5557 GCA_050181195.1 Acetobacteraceae bacterium
GGACTTGCCGGGCGGGTCAGCAAGCGCAACACTGGCCAACAGGACCAGTGCGGGCAAGGCCCTTGCTGGCAGCGCCAGGGACGTTAGCAACGATCGGATCCGCATCTTCACTGTCCCCCCGATGGCGGCAACGTTCCGCCGTGAACTCATGCAGGAACGTTGCGACAGGGGACCGCGCCGTCAACGGAATGTTCATTCGTCGGCACGAAGATGCATTGCATGAGAAATGCGCTGGTGCTCGTTTTGACGTGTTCGGCCGCCGCGGCGCAGCCCGCGGATTGTCCAATCGAGGCCGCGCCACAGGGCGTGTTGCCGCTGGCGATCGACCTTGGCGGACGCCCCGGCGTGCCGCGGGGTCTGACTGGCCAAGCCTATGTGGACCTGCCGGTCGGCAACCAGAGCGCGCTGGAATGCACGCAGCCGGCGCCGCCTGGCCCGCGGGACATTCTGCACGGTCCGCCCGGCGATGTGCTGCATGGCCCACCGCCGGCCAACCTGTTGCGGGGCGACGGTCAGCCGGTGGTCCGGATGCAGGTGCTTCCCGCCGACCCGCCCCGGCGTTGAACGGCGCCAGGGCGGATCCGGCTCAGTGCTGTCTCAGCGGAAGCCTTCCAGCTCGCTCTTGGCCCAGTCGATTGACTGCTGGATTGTGCCGCCGGCGACCATGCGGGACACCATGCCGGGGATGATGCTGCGATTCCAGATCTGCACGGCAATGCCGGGAGGCGCCGAGGAGCCGGTGATGTAGTAGTCGGCGTCGTGCCAGGGGCGGATCGGATAGTTGTAGATCGTGCCCTTAGGCGGCTCTACCTCCTCCCAGATCTTGAAGTCGGTCATCGACTGGAACGGCGGGATGTCGTAGCCCGCGACGGCGGCGCCCATCGGTTCGACCTGCTCGCGCTGCGACAAGTACAGCAGCAGTTCCTTCGCCGCGGTCTTGTTGCGGGAGAAGTTCCACACACCCCAGTAATAGGGCCGCATCGGCACGAACCGACCCTTCGGTCCCTTCGGGTTGGGGAAGGTCCAGCAATCCTCTGCGATCTGCGGCGCGTCGCGCTTGGCCACCGCCCAAGCCGAGGGCGGGTTCCAGATCAGCGCGCTGCGGCCGGAGATCAGCGCGCGGTTGTTGGACGCATCGTCCCAGCTGACGGTATCGGGCGGCAGGTAGGCCATCAGCCGCTTACAAAACTCCATCGCCGTCTTCACGTTATCGTTGTCGACAACGATATTGCCCTTGCCGTCGACAAGGTCGGCGCCGAAGGCACCAAAGGTAGCACCCCAGGTTTGGCGTGCGTCGGTGCTGCCGTTGCCGCAGCCCAGGCCCAGCGGCATGCCGTTCTTGTGGCTCGCCTCGGCAATCTTGAGTTGCATGTCATAGGTCCAGTCCTTCGCCGCTTCCGGCGTGGACTTTCCAGCGGGATACCACTGGCGGACATCGACCCCGGCGAACTTCTGCAACAGGCTGATTCGGGCGCAGGGCGTCAGCGGCGCCGATCCCCAGCCCACGGGCACCGCGCGCCAGTGGCCCTCGGCGATGCCCAGGTATTCGTAGGCCTTGCTGATCTTGCCGTACTTCCCGATCAGCGACTTCATGAGGTCGTCGACCGGTTCCAGCTTGTCGGCGTATTCGTGCACCGTCCACATGTCGAAGGCATAGATGTCGTGGCCGGTGCGAGCCTGCGCCTCGGCTGCCATGGTGATGTTGATCTTCTCGCCAATGCCGGTGAGAAAGTCGAGCTGGACGTCGACCTTGTTTTTTTCGGCCCATTCCGCGACGATCTTGCGCAGCGCGGCGTTGCCGGTGGGAACCCAGTGGTCCCACAGCGCGAGTGACAGTTTCCCGGCAGCCCCGGCGGTGCTGACATGCACGAGCGGAAGGGCGGTTGCGGCCGTCGCCAGCTTGAGGGCGCGGCGGCGGGTTATCGGCTTCTTCTCCAAGGCGAACGTCTCCCTGTTTAAGCGTACCTGGTTACATGGGTCGTCTCCCGGTCCAGGGTTCGCCGCGGGTAGCCCCGCCGTTACGTCCGCCCGGTCTGATCTATGGTCCCCAGGAGGACCGCACGGATGCAGTTTCGTCCCGCATGCGAGCGGAAAACAAGGGCGGTTATCGTGCGATTGCGAAAAATGTTAGCGCGACCATGCCTCGGCATACTGCGGGCGCGGTGGGTATGACGACCGCGGCCGCTGGGTTATAGGTGTCGCATGGTCGCCGGGCGTTCCCTGATTCGTATTGTTGTCAATGTCGCCCTGGATGGAAGCCTGGCGGCCGCATCGGTGCCGATCGCGCGCTGGGTCGCCGACCCGTCCGGACCGGTCTTTCATCCGCTCTGGCTGATTCCGGCTGGCGCGGTGGCATTGCTGGTGGCCGGCGTTCCGTTCCGCCTGTCCTTACAGTACTGGCGCTTCGCAGCCCTGGGCGACCTTATCACCGTCACCGCCAGCAGCGGACTGGCCGCCGCGGTTTTTGCACTTTTTGGCGCGATCGTGGGGCCCGCCTCGGCCAATCCCGCGTTTGCCTTCGTGCATGCCCTGACGTTGCTGCTGTTTCTGGGCACTCCGCGGGTGGCCTATCGCTGGGCGCGTGGGCGTGGCAACGGCCACAGCCCGGAGACGGATGCGACTTCGGTGCTGCTGATCGGGGAAACCGAGGACGCCGACCTGTTCCTGCGCGCGCTCGCACGCGACCGGCGCCGGTTGTTCCGGGTGGAAGGGCTGGTGTCCTCGGGCACCAGCCAGATCGGCCGGCGCATCCAGGGCTATCAGATTCTGGGATCGGTCCGTGACATCGCCCAGGTGCTGGAGCGCCTTCGAGACGAAGGACGCCTGCCGGGCACGCTGGTGATCGCAACGCCCGATCTGTCCGGCCCGCCGCTCGCGTTGGTGGTCGAGCAGGCCGACCGGTTCGGGCTGCGCGTGCGGCGCGCGCCGCGGCCCACTGCGCTGGACGCCGCGATGCCCGACGGGCGGCGGCCGATGATGGAACTTAAGCCGATCGTCATCGAGGACCTGTTGAACCGCCCGCAGGTGCCGCTCGATCGTGACGGCATGGCGCGTCTGATTCAGGGCCGGCGGGTGATCGTGACTGGCGCCGGCGGCACGATCGGCAGCGAGCTGGCGCGTCAGGTCGCCGCATTCGGGCCGGCTCTGCTGGTGCTGCTGGACAACGGGGAATACGCGTTGTGGCAAATCGATCTCGAATTGACCGAGTCACATCCCGCCGTGCCGCGCCAGACGCTGGTTGCCGATATCCGGGATGAGACGCGCATCCGCGCGGTGTTCGAGACATTCTGCCCCGAACTCGTGTTCCACGCCGCGGCGCTGAAGCACGTGCCGATGGTGGAGGCGAATCCGCTGGAAGGCCTCACCACCAACGCCGCGGGCACGCGCCATGTCGCCGATGCAGCGCGGGCAGTGGGCGCGACGGCGATGGTGTTGATTTCCACCGACAAGGCGGTCAATCCTACCAGCGTCATGGGCGCTTCGAAGCGGCTGGCCGAGATGTACTGTCAGGCGCTGGACATCGCCGCGCGCAATGCCGGGCACGGGATGCGCTGCATCACCGTCCGCTTCGGCAATGTCCTGGGCAGCACCGGCTCGGTGGTGCCCCTGTTCCAACGGCAATTGGCCAAGGGCGGGCCGCTGACCGTCACGCATCCCGACATGCAGCGCTATTTCATGACGGTCCGCGAGGCGGTGGGCCTGGTGCTGCAGGCCAGCGTGCTGGGCGTCGGCGATGCCGACCTGCCATCGGCGCGCGAGGGCGGCATCTTTGTGCTCGACATGGGTGAACCGGTGAAGATCGTCGATCTCGCGCGCCAGATCATCCGCCTTGCGGGTATGCGGCCGGAGGAGGACGTGGAGATCCGCTTCACCGGCCTGCGCCCGGGCGAGAAGCTCTATGAGGAATTGTTCCATGGCACCGAACCGCCGGTGCCGACCGGCTATGCCGGGCTGCTGATGGCCACGCCGCGCACCGCCGACCCGGCCATCGTTGGCCGAGCGCTGGAGGAGATCGCGACCGCCTGCCGCGGCGGGCAGGTGCGGCTCGCACTGACATTGCTGGGCCGGCTTGTCCCCGAATTCGAGCATAATGCCGACGGATCCGTCGGCGAGGCTCGCGCCTGATTTTTTCCGTGAGGCTCCATGACCGAATCCGCGCGCCCGTCCGTCCCGTTTCTCGACTTGAAGGCGCAACAGGCGCGGATTGCTGAGGATCTGCGTCGGCGGCTGGACGGCGTGCTGGCGCACTGCCAGTTCATCCTGGGGCCCGAGGTGGCGGAACTGGAAGCGGAGCTGGCCCGGTTCTGCGGCGCGAAACACTGCATCGGCGTCAGTTCGGGCACGGATGCGCTGCAGATCGCAATGATGGCGGAAGGCATCGGCCGCGGCGACGCGGTGTTCCTGCCGGCCTTCACCTATACCGCCACCGCCGAGGTGCCGCTGGTGCTGGGCGCGACACCGGTGTTCATCGACGTCGATCCGCGGACGTACCAGATCGATCCCGGGCACCTGTCCCGACGCATCGCCGAGGTGCGGGCGGCGGGTCGGCTGCGTCCTCGGGCCCTGATCGGCGTGGACCTGTTCGGCCAGCCGGCGGACTGGCCAGCGTTGGGCGCGATCGCAGAACGCGAAGGGCTGATGACGATCGATGATCTGGCGCAGAGCTTCGGCGCCTCCCTGCACGGCCGCATGCTGGGCAGCCAGGCGGACGCGACGGCAACCAGCTTTTTCCCCTCCAAGCCCCTCGGCGCTTATGGCGATGGCGGCGCGCTGCTGACCGAGAGCGATGAGCGGGCGGCGCTGTACCGCAGCCTGCGCACGCATGGCGAGGGGACGACCCGGTACGAGGTGCTGCGCACCGGCATGAACGGGCGACTCGATTCGATCCAGGCCGCGGTGCTGCTGGCGAAGCTGTCGGTCTTCCCCGAGGAACTAGCGGCGCGGGAGCGGATCGCGCGCATCTATGACTCGCGGCTGGGCAACGCGGTGGTGACGCCGGCGCGCGTGCCGGACAGCACGAGCGCCTGGGCGATCTATGCGATCCTGCTCCGGGACGCCGCGGCACGGGCGCGCGTGCAGGAGACGCTGCGCGGGGACGGCGTGCCGACCGCGATCTACTACCCCCGGCCGCTGCACCTCCAGCCAGCCTATCGAGACCACCACGACGGCACGGCGCTGCCAATATCCGAGGACCTCGCGGAGCGGATTTTGGCGCTACCGATCCATCCCGACCTGAGCGAGGCCGCCGTCTCGCATGTCTGTGATTCGGTGCTGCAGGCGGCCCGTTAGCGGCCAAGCATGACAGTTTCCTGCGGTTTGCGACCGGACGGCACCCGACTTTATGTTGCAATTACAAAACACTGTTGCGGGCAGACTGGTCAGGTTCGGCTCACTTTAACATGTTCAATGAAACTATATAATATTCTGAAGATCGCAACCAGTACAGCTTCACGTGCATTGTGATCATCACTGCGGCAAATCGGCGTTGACCTACGCCTGTATTCAGGTATTCCGTGCGTGTTTTTCGGAGATATCAAATGGCTGTGCCCTCAGTAGA
>JBFXDK010000200.1:0-5515 GCA_050181195.1 Acetobacteraceae bacterium
GCCACCAACATGACCACCGCCAACCTCGTGAAGACCACCGTCTTCCTGACCGACCGCGCCTTGCTGGAATCGTTCCGCGCCGTGCGCACGCAGGTCATGGGGGACAAGGTGCCGGCCTCGACGCTGCTGTTCGTCTCGGGTCTGGCTGATCCGCGCTTCATGGTGGAAATCGAAGGCGAAGCCGTGGCTTGATCCGACAGGCAGCACGAAGGACAGGGGGCGGGATGGACGCGATCGCCAAGGCCAGGCGCAACACGGTGGGGGACGGGGTCCGCCGCGCCGCCCGCCTGTTCCGGGACAGGGAAGCCCTGGTGTTCGGGGACCGGCGCTGGAGCTTCCACGACCTCGACCGCGCCGCGGATCGTGTCGCCCGCCACTTCGCCGACCGGGGCCTGAACCATGGCGACCGGATCGCGGCCTATGGGCGGAACTCGGACGCCTACTTCATCGCCTGGCTCGCCTGCGTGCGCGGCGGCTTCGTGCATGTTCCCGTGAACTACGCGCTGACCGGCGAGGAACTGTCCTACATCGTCCGCCAGTCCGGCGCGCGGATGGTCCTCGCGGCCCCCGCGCTTGCCGGGAATCTCGCCGGCATTCCGGTCGAGCACACGGCACTGTTCGACGACCTGCTGCCGGTCGCGCGCGATCCGAAGGCGCCGATGGGACTGGACCCGGAGCTGGAGGACGACTCGCTGGCGCAGATCGTCTATACGTCCGGCACGACGGCGGCGCCCAAGGGTGCCATGATGACGCATCGCGCCATGATGGCGCAGTACTACTCCTGCATCCACAACATGGAATACGCGCCAACCGACCAGGCATTGGCCGCGCTGCCGCTGTATCACACCGCGCAGACCCATGCCTTCACCATGCCGCAGCTTCTGGTGGGCGCGCGCACCATCCTGATCGAGGCGCCGGACCCCGCCACCGTGCTGCGGCTGATCGAGGCCGAGCGGATCACGTCGTTCTTTGCCCCGCCCACGGTGTGGATCAGCCTGCTGCGGCATCCGGATTTCGCCACCCGCGACCTGACCTGCCTGGAGAAAGTGTATTACGGCGCCTCGATCATGCCGGTGCCGGTGCTGCATGAACTGCGTGCCCGGCTGCCGAAGGCGCGCCCGTTCAACGCCTATGGCCAGACGGAAATCGCCCCCGTCGCCACCATCCTGCGGCCCGAGGAACACGACGCACGCCCTGCCTCCTGTGGGCGCCCCGTGCTGAACGTGGAAACCCGCGTGGTGGACCCCGACATGAACGACGTGCCGCCGGGCACGCATGGGGAAATCGTGCACCGCTCGCCGCAACTGCTGACCGGCTACTGGGACAAGCCGGCGGAAACCGAGGAAGCGTTCCGCGGCGGCTGGTTCCATTCCGGCGATGTCGGGTATTTCGACGACGAGGGCTACCTCTACATCGTCGATCGCATCCGCGACGTGATCAACACCGGCGGCGTGCTGGTCGCGAGCCGGGAGGTGGAGGAGGTGCTGTTCACCCATCCCGCGGTCTCGGAAGTCGCGGTGGTGGGTCTGCCCGATGACAAGTGGATCGAGGCGGTGACGGCCTTCGTGGTGCTGCGCGAGGGTCAGTCGGTGGAGGAGGACGCGCTGATCGCCCATGCCCGCCCGCATCTGGCGGCGTTCAAGCTGCCGAAGAAGGTGCTGTTCGTGGACAGCCTGCCCAAGAACACCGCCGGCAAGCTGCTGAAGCGGGAACTGCGGCGGCAATTTGCTTGACCCCCGCGTCGAGGGCGTGATAGCAGAATTGCTATCAGAAAGGATGTTCCGATGGGCCAGGTTCTGATCCGCGCGGTGGAAGAAGACGTGCTTCAGGCGTTGAAGCAGCGGGCCGCCGAACACGGCCAGTCCCTGGAAGCCGAGCTGCGGCAGGTTCTCACCCAGGCTGCCCGCCGGCCGCGGGCCGATCTTCTGGCGGATTTGGCCACCATTCGCGCCCAGACTCCCCCTGGCAAGCGGGTCCTGGCCGAGGACCTGGTGCGGGAGGGACGGGATGAGCGGTGATCCGCGTCGTCGATGCCTCGGTCGCACTGAAATGGTTCATTGAGGAGGACGGGACCGCCCAGGCCGTTGCGCTGCTGCGGTCGGGGGATACGCTGATCGCCCCCGACCTGATCGTGCCCGAGGTCTGCAATGCCGCCTGGAAGGCGCTGCGGGCCGGGCTGATCCACCCGTCGCAACAGAGCGCGATTGCCGCAAGGCTGCCATCCGCCCTGGACTCCCTGGTTCCGACCGGATCGCTGGCGCCGCGGGCGTCCGCGCTGGCACAGATGCTGGATCATCCGGCCTATGACTGCTTCTATCTCGCGTTGGCCGAACAGCAGGCCGCCACTCTGGTCACCGCCGATCGGCGGCTGCTCGGCCGGCTGAAGGACACGATGTGGGCTGGTCTGGCGGAGGACCTGCGGACGCGGCCGGATGCGTGATCAGGCACCGATCAGCCGCTTGCGCACGCGTGCCGACAGGAAGTCGATGACCGCGACGGTGATCAGGATCAGGATGATGATAAACGCCACCTCGTGCCAGTAGCGCACGCGGATGCGTTCGGCGATCTGCAGCCCGATCCCGCCGGCGCCCACCACACCCAGGATGGCGGCACTGCGGGTGGCGCTCTCGAACGCATACAGCACCTGCGCCAGCAGCACCGGCAGCACCTGCGGCAGCAGCCCGAAGCGGATGGCCATCAGGCGGGAGCCGCCAACTGCCTTCACCGCTTCCGGCTGGCGCGGATCGGCGTTCTCGATCGCTTCGGCGAACAGCTTGGCCAGCACGCAGATATCGGCCGCCGCGATCGCCATCACGCCGGCCAGCGGCCCCAGGCCGACCGCGCGGACGAAGGCCAGCGCCCAGATCAGCTGGTCCACGCCACGGAATCCGTCGAACAGCCGGCGGACGGAGAAATGCGCGAGCGCGTTCACCACGATGTTGCGTGCGCCCAGGAAGCCCAGCGGCAAAGCGATGCAGGCGGCGGTAAACGTGCCCAGGAAGGCCATGGCGACGCTCTCGGCCAGGCCGCGCAGGATGTCGGCCCACTGCGCGCCCGGGCTCGGTGGGATCATCTGGCGCAGGATCACGAACAGGCCGGAGATCCCGTTGGCGAAGCGGGCGGGCGTGATGTCGAACCACCAGCACAGGGCGGCCAGCCAGGCCAGCACCAGGACACCGCCCGCAATCCGCGCCGTCCGCACCGACGGGGAGGGGCCGAATGCGCGCGGATAGCGCCCCTGCAGGCGGACAATGTCGGGCCGAACCGTCATTCCGCCCGCCCGATGGCGAAGGTCCGCAACCGCTCGGAGGCAAGGTCGATCAGGCTGACGGTCAGGATGATCAGCACGATGATCGCGCTGATCTCCTGGTAATAGTTGAAGCTGATGACGGTGTACAGCTCCTGTCCGATACCGCCGGCACCGACGAAGCCGATGACGGTGGCGCCGCGGACATTCATCTCGAACCGCAGCAGGACATAGCTCAGGAAATTGGGCAGCACCTGGGGCAGGATGGCGTAGCGCACGCATTGCGCCCAGGTACCGCCCCCGGCGCGCACCCCGTCCCAGGGGCGCATGTCGGCGTTCTCCACCACCTCGGCGAACAGCTTGCCCAGGGCGCCGGTGGTGTGCAGCGCGATCGCCAGGATGCCGGCAAGCGGCCCCACGCCAAAGGTCCAGACCAGGATCAGCGCATAGACCAGATCGGGCACCGAGCGGAACAGCTCCAGCAGCCGGCGGCAGGATCGATAAACCGCCCGGTTCGGGGCCAGGTTCGCGGCGGCCGGAAAGCACAGCAGACCGGCGCCGATCGCCCCGGCCAGCGTGGCGAGCGCCGCCATCTGGCTGGTCTCGAACAGCAGCCACAGCCAGGAATCCAGCCGGTACATCCAGTAGGCGAGCGAACCTTCGGTCTCTGTCCCGGTGAACAGGACCGCCAAGCGCAGATCGGGGATCAGCTTGGCGAAATAGTCCCCCATCCGCGGCAGGCCGGCGAGGACCGCGGCCGGGGATGCCTCCGATATCCACGCCGAGACCAGCAGGCAGGCCAGCAGCACCGACCCGCCGCCCAGCCCGGCCAGCGTCCGGACGCGGCGGCGCGCCTGGAACGCGGCTTCCTGTGCGGCAACCGACGCGGTCACGGGAATGGCCAGCTAGCGCCGCCGGCGCTGGGCGGCCTCGGCTTGCAGCATGTCGATGAAGGGTTGGAAGTCCGCGTGCGTCACGGGCACCCAGCCCTTGCCCTTTCCCATGTCGACCTGATGGTAGATGTCCGGATGCGTGACGGGCAGCGCCAGGTGGAAGGCCAGCATATCCGCCTGAAAGCTCTCCGGGGTGCTCTTGCGCACTGTCAGCGGCCCGTTCAGCACAGGCCGGGACTTCCAGATGATGCGCAGGTCCTTCATGTCCAGCATCTTCTTGTCAACCATCATCCGCAGCGCCCCGCGGGTATAGCCCTCGGCCGGGTCGCCGATCCCGGACACCCAGGTGACGCCCGCATCGTATTGCCCGTTCAGCACGGCGATCACCGCCTGCTCGTGCCCACCGGCGAACCCGGTGCGGCTGAAATACCGCCCGGATTCGGGGTCGATGCCCTGGGCGCGGAACTCCGACCGCGGGATCAGATAGCCCGAGGCGCTGTTCGGGTCCGACCAGGCCAGCGACTTGCCCTTCATGTCGGCCAGCGACGTGATCCCGCTGCCGGCGCGGGTGTACATGACAGCGATGTAGGACGTGCTGCCGTCCTGCTCCTGTGTCACGGAGAGGGGGCGGACGTCGCCATTGCTCTGCAGCCAGGCCGACGCATAGGCCGCGGGGCTCATGTAGGCGATCTCCAGTTGCTTCGCGGCGAAGGCCTGGATCACGCCCGCGTAGTCCGCCGCGACAAGCAGTCGGACCGGAACCTGGAAGGTTGTTTCCAGCAGCTTCTTGTAGCCGTCCACCCGCGCCAGCCGGTCCGCATCATTCTCCCCCCCGAGCAGCCCCGTCCGGATCACCGGCACCTGCTCGGCCCAGGCCCGTTTCCCGGGCGAGGGCATCGTCTGCGCGGCCGCGGGACGAACCAGCGGCAACAGGCCCAATCCGGCCAGGGCGACGCGTCGTGAGATCATGCATACGGCTCCTTTCCACCCATGATAGCGTGCGGGCCGGGGCGTGCTAACCTGCGTGTCGTTCAAGGGAGAACCGTCATGCTGTATTACGATTCAATCGGCCCAAACCCGAAAGTCGTGCGCATGTTCATGGCCGAGCGGGGAATCACCGGAATCCCAACCGAAACGGTCGATCTGCGCGGCGGGGAAAACCGGCGGGAGCCGTATCTCTCGAAGAACCCGTCGGGCCAGTGTCCCGCTCTTGCCCTGGATGACGGCATGATCCTGGCCGAGATCACGGCCATCTGCGAATACCTCGATGAGGTCGGGCCGGCCGGCAAGACGCTGATCGGATCGACGCCGGAAGAGCGGGCGGAGACCCGCATGTGGACGCGGCGCATCGACCTGAACATCGTGGAGCCGATGG
>JBFXDK010000201.1:0-3181 GCA_050181195.1 Acetobacteraceae bacterium
GCACTGCATAGTGCGCGCCAACCGCCATCGCAACCGGCGGGTTTGCATGGCAGCGTGCATCCGCTAGATGTTCCAGCCTTCCTTCCGGCCAGAACGATGTCCAGCTCCGCACCGACCGTTGACACACCCTCCGCAGCCGAGGCCCGGGATGAGCCGCCGCCCCAGGATGGCTGGCCTGGCGGCCTCCCTGCTCTCCGCGCCGAACTCGACAGAATAGACGATACGTTGCACGACCTGCTGATGCGGCGGGCGAAGGTGGTCGAGCATGTTGCCCGCTCGGGCAAGGCATCGGCTTTCCGCCCGGGGCGGGAGGCATCGATCATCCGGCGTCTGGTGGCGCGGCACGGCGGGTCGCTCCCGGCCCAGACGCTGTTCCGCATGTGGCGGGAAATGCTGGCGGGCACCACCGCCATGCAGGCGCCCGTGGTTGTGGCGGTGTGCGAAACCGACCCCGGCGGGGCCATGACCGCGTTGTCGCGCGAGCATTTCGGCACGCTGACGCCGATTCATGTGCATGGCGGTCCGGCGCGCGCGCTTTCGGAGGTCAGCAACGGATCGGCGTCGGTCGCCGTGCTGCCGTTCCCGTCGGAGGATACCGCGTGGTGGACCACGCTGCTGCATCGCGAGCCCCGCGTGCACGTCATCGCGCGCCTGCCGTTCTGGACGAAGCGGTCCGAAGGCGCGCCTGATATCCAGGCCCTGGTCGTCGCATCCACGGCCCCGGACGCCAGCGGCCAGGACCGCAGTTTTCTGGGCATCGAACTGGAACAGGAAACCAGCCGAGCGCGTATTGTCTCGGGACTGACGGCGGCCGGGCTGAAGCCGGATGCGATGGTCGTGCTGGGAAACCAGGTACTGGTCGAGGTGGATGGGTTCGTGGCCGAGGACGATCCGCGGCTGGCTCGTCTCAGTCCCGCCATAGGCCGGCCCATCGTGCTGGGGGCCTATGCCGTGCCGATCGGCGGAGCTGCTTCATGACCTCTCCCTCGCCGCGTCCGGAAGTCCTGACGATCCAGCCCTATGTCGGCGGGGAATCGAGCCTGGCTGGCGTGAACCGGACGCTGAAACTCTCTTCCAACGAAGGGGCGTTCGGCGTGCCGCCCGGCGCGCAGGAAGCCATCAGGCGCGCTGCCACCGAGGTCTATCGCTATCCGGATGGCGGGGCCGACGCACTGCGAGAAGCACTCGGCCGGCGCTGGAACCTGGATCCGGATCGGATCGTCTGCGGGGCCGGGTCGGATGACCTGCTGTACCAGTTCTGCCTGTCCTATGGCGGGCCGGGCCGCGACATCATCATGTCCGAGCACGGGTTCTCGATCTACTACATCGCCGGGACCTATGCCGGCAGCCGCGTGATCAAGGTGCCCGAGCGCAACCTGACCATGGACGTGGACGCGATGCTGGCCGCGGTATCCCCATCCACGCGGCTGATGTTCGTGGCCAATCCCAACAACCCGACGGGTTCCATGATCCCGCATGCCGAGATGGCGCGGCTGCGCGCGGCCCTGCCGCCCGAGGTGCTGCTGGTGATCGATTCCGCCTACGCCGAATACGTGACGCGGGACGACTACGATGCCGGCATCAGGCTGGTGGACGCGACCGACAACACGGTGATGACCCGCACCTTCTCCAAGGTGTTCGGGCTGGGCGGCATGCGGATCGGCTGGTGCTATGCGCCCCCCAGGGTGGTTGATGTGCTGAACCGGGTGCGCGGGCCGTTCAACGTCTCGGTCGCCGCCCAGGCCGCCGCAATTGCCGCGCTCGAGGAGCCGGGCTGGGTGGAGATGAGCGTCCGGCACAATACCGAATGGCGGCCGAAACTGGCGGCAGGCCTGCAGGCAGCCGGTGTCAAGGTGTGGCCCAGCGAGGGAAATTTCGTGCTGGCCGATTTCGAACAGGTGGAGAAGGCGAACGCCGCGGATGCGTTCCTGCGCGGGCGCGGCATTATCGTGCGCCGGGTGGCCGGGTACGGGTTGCCGCACTGCCTGCGGATCACCGTGGGCACGGCCGAGGAAATCGGGCTGGTGATCGAGGGGCTGACGGCGTTCATGGCGCAGGACGGCGGGGCGGCTCGTGGCTGAACCGCTGTTCAGGCGCCTAGCGCTGCTGGGTATCGGGCTGATCGGGTCGTCGGTCGCACGCATCGCGAAGGAGCGGGGTGACCTGGCGGCCGAGATCGTCGTGAATGCACGGACGCAGAAGACGCTCGACCGAGTCATGGAACTCGGCATCGCCGACCGGGTGGAAATCGACCCGGCCCGCGCGGTGGAAGGCGCGGACTGCGTCATGCTCTGCGCGCCGGTGGGGGCTTTCGCCGAACTGGCCGAGAGGATCGCGCCGCACCTGATGCCGGGCGCGGTGCTGACCGATGTGGGGTCGACCAAGCAGTCGGTCATTCGCGATGTCGGGCCGCTGATTCCGGCAGGCGTGCACTTCGTCCCGGCGCATCCCGTGGCGGGCACCGAGCACTCCGGACCGGATTCCGGCTTCACCACACTGTTCCAGGGTCGCTGGACGTTGCTGACGCCGCCGGCCGGCACGGATGAGGAGTCGGTTGAAAAGGTTGCCGAACTCTGGCGCCGCTGTGGCAGCATGGTCGCGCGGATGGAGGCCGGGCACCACGACCGGGTACTGGCGATCGTGTCGCATCTGCCGCATCTGATCGCCTTCACCATCTGTGGCACCGCGGACGACCTCGCGGACGAGAGCCGGCAGGAGGTGGTCAACTTCGCCGCCTCGGGCTTCCGCGATTTCACCCGCATCGCGGCGAGCGATCCCGTGATGTGGCGGGACATCTTCCTGAACAACCGCGAGGCCGTGCTGGAAATGCTGGCGCGGTTCACTGAGGACGCCCAGGCGATGGCACGTGCCATCCGGTGGGGTGACGCCGCCTATATCGAGGACAAGGTGGAGCGCGGCCGGAAGATCCGCCGCAGCCTGATCGAGCGGAAACAGGCATAGCGTCCGGCCGTCCGTCCTGTGACCACGCCGAAGGCCCCGGTGCAGCGGCGAGCGGACCTGCACGTTCAAGGCCGGATTGCAGACGGCCCGTTGCGGTCCCCTGCCGCTCCTACCCAGTCCCTGCGCGCGCCGGCCGGCGTGTTCGACCGAACGGGCCAGGTAAAGGACAATCCTCCTCTCGGCCGTCACGAATGGGCTCGCTCGTGATGCCGGGCCCATT
>JBFXDK010000201.1:3281-5013 GCA_050181195.1 Acetobacteraceae bacterium
TCGCCAGCGGCTGGCAGCACTACGAACTGGCGGGACGCGCCGAAGACCGCCTGCAGAGTGAGGCCTATCGAGCGGCGCGTGACGCTGTCAGGGGTCGACCTGTCCAGGCGGCGCCGCGGGTGAACATCGATCTGCTTGTCTGCTCCCCCTGCGGAGCGACGCTGGTCATGGGCTGGGTAGACGATCGCCAGGATCCATTGCGGGAAATCCAAATTCGCCGCCCGGGATCCGCGCCACAGGTTCTCCGCCAGGTTGTCCGCTGCCGCCGGCCGGACGTGGAAACCATTGTTGCCGGCGGCTCCCGGTTCCAGTTTGGCTTCTGGGCGATCTCGGGCGCCGAGCCGGGCGGCTGGCCGGCCAACGCCCTAGCGCAGCAGCCCTGCTCTATGACGCTGGTGTTTGGCAGCGGTCACCGGCAGGAGATCGACCAGGCCGCCACCACCGACACCGATGCAGGCCTGCTCGCCCGGATCCTTAAGACTTTGCGCGAGGCAGACTATCCCACCAACCGGCGCATGGCCCAGCTGGATATCCTCGACGCGGGGGTGGGAGACGCAGTCCTCGGCATTCAGAAATCGCTTTCCGGCGTTCTGGCGTCGAAGGCGGTTGCCGAACGGTTCGGACCCCAGGCGCCCCGGCTGCGGGGATCCATCATTATACCCCTCGGAAACCGTCTGCAGGGCTTCTTCACGCAGAGCTGCGCATACGCTTCCTGCCGGGGGATCGAGGATTACGAGTTCGTCTACGTGATCGACAGCCCCGACCTAATGGAACCGCTGTCCCGTGAAGCCCGGATCGCACAACTGACCTATGGCCTGTGCCAGACGCTCGTCCTGTGCCCCGGCGACGTCGGCACGGGCGGCGCATTCAATATCGGGGCATCGTTCGCACGCAGCGATCGCCTGGTCTGCACAGGCCCAACCGTCTTCCCCGGCGATGAGACCTGGGCCGCGTGCCACACCCAAATCATCGAGGCACAGCCATGTGCACAGACGCGCCTGTTTGGATTGCCGGTCTGCGGCAGCGAGGGTACCCTGATGCAGTGCGGCGTGTATTTCGAGCCCGAGAACCTGATTGCCAGCACCGGCCAGGACATCCTGCGCCGGACGGTCCTGCGGCCGGCAGAGCAGATGCCGGTTCAGTTCATCGGCGCCCGTCGCTGTCGCGGCCGCCATCCGGTGCCCGCAGTGGGCTGGGCCTTCATGTCGGTCGACCGAGCCTGGTTCGAGGATCTCGATTGCTTCTCCAGCGACTACATCGCCGGTCGATATGCCGACCTGGACTTCTGCCTGCGCAGCCTGCAACGCGGCCATCCCGCCTGGATCCAGGAGGGAATGATGAGGCAGTTCGGACCCGCGGGTGCACCCGGCCCCGGTGAAACCTCGGACTTCACCCTCATGAACCAGTGGCTGCTGTCCACCCGGTGGCAATCATTCATGACGCCCGACCTGCTCGGCCGCCACCCGAGCCATCCCGCCCTGGCGGCCCCCGGGCACGCGATCGCGGCGGAACCCGATACCCTGCCCGTAGCCCGCGCCCCCCGCCGGGGCCGGCGCTCCAGCCCGGGCCCGGACGCGCCATAGCCATGCCGGCCACTCCCCTGAAAGCCCTGGTGGTCACTCACTACCATCCGGAACTGGTTTGCGGCGGTGCCCAGCAGGTGGGTTACGAGTTGTTCCAGGGGCTGCGGCGGCGGGAAGGCGTCGCGTGCACGCTGCTCGCCGCGGCCACC
>JBFXDK010000202.1:0-4968 GCA_050181195.1 Acetobacteraceae bacterium
TGGTCGGAGTGAGAGGATTCGAACCTCCGGCCCCTGCGTCCCGAACACAGTGCTCTACCAGGCTGAGCTACACTCCGGCCGAGGCGCGCATATAGCCGCGCCGCTCGGGGTGGGCAAGTCGCTTCTCGCCCTGAACGCGTCACGGCCGATCGATCGCGGCCACCCCGCAAAAAAAAGGCGGCGCACGAAGCGCCGCCAAGTTTAGGGAGGAAACGTCCAAGAAGGCAGGGCGCCGAAGCGCCGGCTGCCGAGGGGGAAAATGCTCTTCGCAGGTGCAGCATGCAAGGGATTTTTTGCTGCGTCGCAGCACATTCTTGTCGAATGTCCAGAATGTGACAAATTGATCACAGCTTTGGCCACTCAGGCCGGCGTGGAATTGCCCTCTGCCGCCGCCGCGGCAGCCGCCGCCTCGGCTTCGGCCCGACGGTCGTGCCACGCCTCCATCAACTGCAGCACCGTCGCCGCGGTCTCCTCGATCGAGCGGCGCGTCACGTCGATCACCGGCCAGCCATGGTGGGTGCAGAAGCGCCGCGCCCACAGAAGTTCGGCCTTTACTGCGTCCTCATCGACGTAATCGGTGCTGTTCTGCCGCACCGGACCGGTCTGCGCGCCGCCGCCGATCAGCCGCAGCCGGTGGCGACGGATGTCGATCAGCGCCTCGGGCGCCAGGCTCAGGCCGATCACCGGGCATTGCGCCTCCACCAGGCCCTGCGGCACCGATATGTTCGGCACCAGCGGCACGTTCGCCGCCTTGATCCCGCGGTTCGCCAGATAGAAGCAGGTCGGCGTCTTCGAACTGCGCGAAACGCCCACCAGGATCACGTCCGCCTCGGCAAGGCCTGGCTGCGCCTGCCCGTCGTCATGCGCCAGCACGTAGTGCATGGCATCGATCCGGCGGAAGTAGTCGGCGTTCAGCACGTATTGCCGGCCCGGGCGCGCCGTCGCCTGCTCACCGATGCACTCCTGCAGCACGTTCAGCACCGGGTCCAGCACATTGACGATCTGCACGTTCAGCCGCCGGCAGGTCGTCTCCAGCTCGTCTCGCAGTGCCCGGTCGACCAGCGTCGAGAGCACCGGGCCCGGCTCGTGCTCGATCCCTTCCAGCACGCGATGCAACTGGAACCGGGTGCGGATCAGGCTCCAGCGATGATGGATGATGTGGGCATGCTCGAACTGCGCCGTCGTCGCGCGGGCGATGGCATTCAGCGTCTCGCCGGTGGCGTCGGAAACGAGGTGCAGGTTGATGCGGAGCGTGTCGGACATGCCGCAACCATAGCGGACTCTCCGGCGCAAGGCACCACAATAGCGGGCGGTCCGGCATGGACGGCGAGGCAACGGTCGGGCATGATCCCGGCCATGCAGGGGGTTTCCACCATGTCAGGGCGCCAACGGTCCTAGCCGGCGCGCATGCTGTTCAACTCCCAGGCGTTCATCCTGTTCTTCCTGCCGGTCGTCCTCGGCCTTTACTACGCGCTTGCCGCCCGGCGCACCGCGCGCCAGACGCTGGTCGTGCTGGCATCCATGGCCTTCTACGGCTGGTGGGATGTGCGCTTCGTGCCGCTGCTGGCGGGCCTGACCGTCGCGAACTGGCTGGTCGCGGTCTGGTTCGGGCGCTGGCGGGCCGGGTGGATTCCCGTGCTGGGCGTGGCCATGAACCTGGCCGTGCTCGGCCTGTTCAAATACGCCGACTTCCTGCGCGGCACCATGTTCGGCCTCGCCGGCGCGCCCTGGCAGCCCTGGAGCCTGATCCTGCCGCTGGGCATCAGCTTCTTCGTCTTCCAGAAGATCTCCTACCTGATCGACCTGAAGCGCGGCGACCGGCACATCTACGGCTTCCTCGACTTCTGCATGTTCGTGAGCTTCTTCCCGCAGCTCATCGCCGGCCCGCTGGTGCGCCACAACGAGATCATCCACCAGTTCCGCGAAAATCCGCGCGGACCGGACATGTGGGAAAACCTGTCGCGCGGCTTCTACCTGTTCGTGGTGGGCGTCACGAAGAAGGTGGCGCTGGCGGATACGCTGGCGATGCTGGCCGATCCGCTGTTCGACAAGGCCGCCGGCGTCTCCCTGAACGCGGCCGAGGCGTGGATGGCCGCCGGCGCCTATACGCTGCAGATCTATTTCGACTTCTCCGGCTATTCCGACATGGCGATCGGGCTCGCGCTGATGTTCGGGCTGCGGCTGCCGTTCAATTTCGACGCGCCGTACCGCGCCGTGTCGGTCCGCGATTTCTGGCGGCGCTGGCACATGACGCTCAGCCGTTTCCTGCGCGACTACCTCTACATTCCGCTGGGCGGCAACCGATGCGGGCCGCTGCGGCAGGCGGCGAATGTCATCGTCACCATGCTGCTAGGCGGGCTGTGGCACGGCGCGGCCTGGACCTTCGTGGTCTGGGGCGGTCTGCACGGGGTCGCGCTGGCGGTGAACCATGTCTGGGCGGAACGCGGCCTGCGCCTGCCCACGCCGGTCGCCTGGGCGTTGACGCTGCTGTTCGTCATGGCGTGCTGGGTGCTGTTCCGCGCCCCCGATTTCGCCACGGCGGGGGACGTGCTGGCATCCATGCTGGGGCTGCACGGCGCCGGGTCGGTTGCCCTGACCCGCGACGATCTGGCGGTGCTGGCGATCGGGTCGGCCGTCGCGCTGATCGGCCCCACCAGCCAGAAGGCGGCGTTCGACGTGCTGCGGCCCGAGGCCTGGGTGGCCGTGCCGGTCGGCCTGGGCCTCGCCTATCTGGTGCTGGTGATCGGCGGACGCTTGCCCAATGTCTTCATCTATTTCCAGTTCTGACCGCTGGCGGCGGTTCTTCCGCCTGGCCGCCGGCACCGGGGCGCTGGTGGTGGCGGTCGTCTATGCGTTCGTGGTGCTGCTCGATCCGTTCGACACGCTGCCGCTGTCGCCGCCCGCCGACCGGATCCAGGTGGCATCCAACGCCCGCTTCGCGTTCCCATCGCTGGCGCGATCCCACCGGTTCGACAGCGCGCTGTTCGGCACCTCCACCAGCCGGCTGCTGCGTCCCGCGGCGCTGGATCCGCTGCTGGGCACGCGGCTCGCGAACCTGTCGATGAACGACGCCACGGTCTGGGAACAGGCGCGACTGATGCAGGTGTTCCTGCGCGCGCATCCCGATCCGAAGCTGGTGATGTGGGGGCTCGATGTGCGCTGGTGCGTCACCGGCGACACCTATCAGCGCCTGACCGGCCGAACGTTCCCGGACTGGCTGTACCAGGACAATCCGTGGGCCGGATATGGCGAGATGCTGAACCTGTATGCCGTGCAGTCGGCCGGGCAGCTGTTCGGCATCCTGGCGGGGATCAAGCCGGCGGTGTACGGGCGTGACGGCTATACGCGCTTCGTGCCGCCGGACAGCGCGTACGATCGCGCGAAGGTCGCGGCGAACCTGCGCGCCGCCGGCGTGTCGGTGCCGCCGGGCATCCGCACCGGCCCACCCGCCGCCTGGCGCTATCCGGCGCTGGAGCTGCTGCGGGACCACCTGGCCATGCTGCCCGCGCAAACCCGCAAGCTGGTGTTCTTCGTGCCCTATCACCGCGTGATGCTGCCGCCGCCCGGCACCGAGGCGGCGGCGGTTTGGGACGAATGCAAGCGCCGCGTCGCCGCCATGGCGCGCACGATGCCGAATCTGCACGTCGCGGACTTCCTGATCCCGAGCCCGATCACCACCGAAGACGACAATTACTGGGACCCGCAGCACTATACGGTCGCGGCGGCCGACCGTCTGGCGCGCGGGCTGGCAGCGGCGCTGCGGGGCGAGGCATCGGACGACTACCGCCTGCTCGCCCCCTGACCCGCCGCTACCAGTCCTGCGCGCCCCGTTCGGCCAGCCGCACCAGCATCGGCACGGACTCCGCAAGCTCGGACAGGCGCACCGCCTCGATGGGCGTGTGCGCCACGCCGATATCGCCGGGACCGATCACCACGCAGGGCGCGATCGCCTGCAGTTCTGATGCATCGGTGCCATAGGGCGCGGTGCGCGGGGCGGCGCCGACGAGCCCGACACAAAGCTGGACGAAGGGATGCGCGACGGGCAGTTCCGGCGGGAATCCCTCCCGCGCCTCGGTCACCGTGACACCGGTGCGTTCGGCCGCCGCCTGCACCGCCTGCAGAACCGGCGCGGGATCCACCTTGGCCGAGTAGCGGAACTTGATGCGGGCGGTCGCGACGGGAACGGTGACGTTCACCGCGGCGCCATGATTGTCGATGATCAGGTTGAAGTCGCTGAACGGCGGGTCGTACTCCGGGTCCTGCAGCGACGTGTCGCTGCGCAGCCGCTGGTAGATTGCCTTCATCTCCACCATGAACGGGATCAGGTCCCAGTTGGCATTGTAGCCCTTGCCTGTGCTGCTGTGCGCCTGCACGCCCTTGGCGACGCAGGTGAAGGAGATGTGGCTGCGATGCCCGCGCACCGGGATCATGCCCGTGGGTTCCACCACCAGGATGCCCTTGGGCGTCACCCGTTTCACCAGTTCGGACCGTTGCGCGATCAGGCGGGCGCCCTGCTTGGTGGTTTCCTCATCGGTGGTGATCAGCAGGGTGATCGGCACGTTTGAAGGCACGACGTGCGCCGCCAGGATCGCGGCCGCGACGGGACCCTTCATGTCGGTGGTGCCCAGGCCGTGCATCACGCCGTCCGCGTCGATGCGGGCCGACCACGGGTCTTCCTGCCAGCCGGTGTCGGGCACCGTGTCCATATGGCCCGAGAACGCGATCCCGCCTGCCCCGCCGCGGTTCGCCACCAGCGCGCGCTTCGCCACGCCCGCGGCATCGGTGTAGTCGATCCGCTCAACGTCAAAGCCCGCCAGCTCGGCTTCCACCCGATCGGCAACCGGCAGGTTGGAGACGGAACTGCGGCTGTCCAGCCGCACGAGGTCGGCGGTCAGGTCGGTCACCTGTGTCAGCAGGTCGGGCATGCGCGGGCGGTCTCCTGTTGCGGCTTCATTCTGGGCCGTGGGG
>JBFXDK010000203.1:0-4666 GCA_050181195.1 Acetobacteraceae bacterium
AACAGGACATCGCGCCGATCCGCGCGCGCGCAGACATAGTAATGGGCACCCGGAAACTCGATCCGGAGAGGTCGGGCCATGGTTCCTCCTTGAACCATTTGCGGCGACGAGGGACACAAGGGTGCCGCCGACACGCGCCGCCCGCAACTGACTGTGGCATTGCAAGACCTGACCCCGGCATGCCGGGAGACGCGCGGGCGGAATTCCGGCCGGGGTGTCGGGGACCCGTCGCGCCGCCGCACAGGGCGGCCACGGCCCACGGCGGCGCGCGCCGGATCGTGTACCCTTGGCACCCAACGACGACTCGAAAGGAGATTCCCATGCCGATGTACGACTATCACTGTGCCGCCAATGACCGCACGGTGCAGGTGATGCACCGGATCACCCAGGACGTGACGACCTGGGGCGAAGTGTGTGCGTTGGCCGGGATCGAACCGGGCGATACGCCGCCGGACGCGCCCGTCAGCAAAGTGCATCTCGGCGCCAACGTCGTGCGGCGCAAGGCCCTCGGCAGCGACAGCTCGGGCGGCTCGGTGTACGGCGCGATGACCACCACCCGGCAGTACCACAACACCAAGAATTTCGACTGAGCCACCATGCCGACCTACGAGTACCACTGTCCCGCGAACAATCGCGTGGTGACCGTCGTGCACCGGATGGTGGAGGATCTCCACACCTGGGGTGAATTGTGCGGACGCGCCGGCATCGATCCGGGCGACACCCCGACGGACGCGCCGATCGCGAAAAAGATCGGCCGCGCGGCGTTCGCGAGCCGTGGCAACCTGGGGTGCGATTCCGCGCCGCCCATCGAGGACGCGCGCAGCGCGCCGCCCGGCCCGTTCGTGAATCCCGATGCCTGGTGATACCCCCGTCCTGCACGTGACCGGCGGCGCGTGCCGCGCCGACCGTCATCACCGGAAGCTGCCGTCCCCCCTGCAGGAATAACCTCTGATCCTCGATTAGCCCGCCCCCTTGGACATCGTGTTCCCGGTCGTCGCGCCGGTGTTCGGCGCGGTGGCGCTCGGCGCGGCGCTCGTGCGGGGGCGGCTGTTCGACGCCGCCACCAGCGACGGCCTCGCGCGCTTCGTGTATTACGTGGCGATCCCGGCACTGCTGTTCCGCAGCCTCGCCCGCGCCGACCTGCCGGACGTGCTGCCGTGGCGGCTGATCCTGTCGTTCTATGTGCCGTCCATCGTGATGTTCGGCCTCGGCGTGGCGCTCGCCCGCCACCGCTTCCGCTGGGACCGCGCCAGCCAGGGCATCGCCGGCATGGGCGCGTGCTACTCCAACATGGTCATGCTCGGGCTGCCGCTCAGCCACGCCGCGTTCGGCCCGGCCGCCGCGGTGCCCCTGTTCACCTTGCTCGCGCTGCAGAGTTCAATCCTCTTCACGTTGGCCACGTGGACGATCGAGATCTACGGCGCGCAGGGCGGGCGCCTGCCGCTGCACCGCGCGCTCGGCCGGCTGGTGCTGAACCCCGTGATCCTGTGCCTGCTCGCGGGTGTCCTCGCGAACGTGTTCGATCTCGCACCCACCGGGGCGCTGGACGGCTTCCTGGAGAAGCTCGCGCAGGCGGCGCCCGGGTGCGCGCTGGTGTCGCTCGGGGCCTCGCTCGCGCAGTACCGCATCCGGGGCGCGCTTGGACAGGCCGCGGGCCTGCTCGTGATCAAGAACGTGCTGCATCCGCTCGCCGTGTGGGGGGCTTGCGCGCTGCTCGTCGTGCCGGTGGACTGGGCACGCGTCGCGGTGCTGCTGGCCGCGATGCCCGCAGGCGTCAACGGCTACGTGTTCGCCAAGCGGTATGGCCTGCGCGAGGAAGAGATCTCCAAGACGATCGTGCTGTCCACGCTGGCCTCGAGCGTGGCGGCGAGCATCGTGCTCGCGCACTACCTCTGACGCGGCACGCCGGTGCCTGCGGCCGCGCCTGGGTTCGATCATTCCGAGGCGGCGGGGCGCAAATCCCGAATTCCGGGGGGCAGGCTGATCTCCTAGGCTCCCGCCAGGCTGCCGCGTGGAGTTCGCCCATGACCGATCAATCCCCTGCCCTTCCCGCCGGACTCCGGCTCCGATGCACGGACCCGGAACTCGCGGAAACCGCCCGGGGCGTCGCGTCCCGCGTGCACCCGCTGACCCTGATGCCATTCGGTCCCGCGTGCGGCGCGGTGGAACTCGTGGTGGAACGCGGAGACGGCCGCCTGGGCGCACACCCGCGGTTCGCGGACGCCGTGCACGCGAGCCTGTCGGTCCGCCTGAACCGCGGCCGCGGGCAGGTAGTCATCAACACCAGTCACCGGGACGGTACCCAGGCGATCACCCAGGCGTTCGCCCGCGCGCAGCGCGAACTGATGCGCCGGCTGAACGGCGGGCAACGGCGCCTCGGCAGCGCGCTGCCACGGCCGGTCTGAGCGGGCGGCGCGATTCTTAACAATTTCTGCAAATCACTGGCCGTAGACTCCGGATGGAACGCGGTGAGGGGTTTGCCGGTTCCCGACCCTCCGGTTAAGGTCCGAACGATCCCGACCTGCGCGTCAATCCTGGACCGCGCGGAAACCTCCGGTTTCTCGCGTATTCGAACGACCGAAACCGTGAGCATCGATTGGGAGGGCACTGTGACAGGAAATCTCGGAAAGTTCGTCGGCGGAAAAATCGCATGCCTCGCGGGGCTGCTCGGCCTTGCGGCCGTCCCCGTCACACCCGCGGCCGCAGGCCCCATCGGCATCGATGGCACGGTGCTCACCGCGTTCGCAACCCCGGGAGACGACGTGCTGCTCGTGACGAGTTCCGTCACGAGCCTCGATTTCTTCGGCTTTTTGTTCGAAATCGTCACGCCCGGCTGCAGCAACGTGGGTTCCATCCGGTGCGAGCTGTCGGGGCTGACCGAGGTCCGCATCGACATGCTCGGCGGCGATGATGTCGTCGACCTGTCGGCGATCCCCGCGATTCCCGGACTGATGTTCACGGTTCTGGGGGGTGACGACAACGACATCCTGATCGGAAGCGGTGGCGATCACAGGATGTTCGGAGGCAACGGAGACGATGTGCTGCTTGGCGGAACGGGGCTCGGCTGCCTGTCGGGCGGCGCCGGTGACAATATCGTTCTCGACTCGAAGTGCGACCCGGGCGCGGAGCCTGTTTTCGATCCGCCACGGCCGATCACTGTTCCCGAACCCGGCACCTTGGCGCTGCTGGGGCTCGGCGTCGCCGGGTTGACCGCCGGACGCGCGCGCAGGCGAATGTTTCATCACGGCACCAGGCGCACCTGACCCCGGCAGAGAACGAGCACGGTGCGCGTGGGATCCTCAGTTCCGTGGCGCGTGATCGGGTGACGTACTCCGTTTGAGCGCCCTCGTTTCTCGGCGGGCAGGCTTTCCGCGGGAACGACGATGGCAGGAGCGCACGCGGGACCCGTTGGCCCTCGCGGAGTGCGGCGACGATGCGCGCCCGTCAGGGCAGCCAGAGTTCGAAGCAGCCGCCGCCGCTCTCCGGATCGTTGCGGAGCGCCACGCGGCCGTGGCGGCCGCGGTGTTCGTGCATCGCGGCGATGCGCCGTGCGAAGTACAGGCCGAGCCCCGTGTTGCCGTGGCGGTACGTGGTGCCGCCCGGCTCTGCGGGTGCCGCGCCGAGCAGCCGGGGGGCGTAGCCGGCACCATCGTCGATGATGCTGAACACGGTGTACCCGTCACGCACGTCGCAGGTCACCGCCACGCGCGACCGCGCGTGCCGGAACGCGTTGTTGACGACGGAATTCAGCACGCCGAGCACGAGCTCACGATCGAAGTAGCCTTCGTTCGCGAGACGGCATTCGGTGACGAGCGTGATGCCACGCTGGGCGAGCAGCGCGGCGTTGAAGGCCATGAGCTCCTCCAGGAGTTCGTGGCAGTCCACCACCGCGAAGCGCACCGTGGCGCGTGTACGCTCGAACTTGAACAGCCCGAGCAGGTGCATCAGGTCGTAGTTGATGCGGCGCGCCTCGTGCTGCAACGTGCACACGCTGGCGCGTGCATCGCTGGTCTCGGGCAGCGTGTCGGACACCGTGTCTGCGGCGTCGAGCAGCAGCCCGATCGAATTCTTGATGTCGTGGACCGAGCTCGCAAGCAGGTCCACGAAGCGATCATCCTGCAGGGTGACGTCCGTGTCCGCGGACACCGCGTTCATCCCGCCAGGGCCTGCCCGGTATTCGCCTTCTGCGCCTGGCCGAGCGCCGCCTGCACCTGTGTGCGGATCCGCAGCACCTTGTCGGCGGTCGGCGCGATGCGCATCGCGCGCTGCAGGTACTCGTTGGCGAGCAGCCGGCGCTGCGCGTTCAGCCCGTCGGCGCGGATCTGCAGCAGCACCGCCTGCAGCACGTTCAATGTCACCGTCAGGTTGCCGGGCAGTTCGTCCGCGGCCTGGGTCAGGAGCTTCAGCGCCGCGGCGTAGTCCCCGCGCTTGGCGAGCGTGACGCCCTGGTTGTTGATGGACACGATGGCCTGCTGGGCCTGCTCGATGAGCGCCGCCCCTTCCGCCTGCATGCCGAGCGCTTCGAACATCGCGAGCGTCGCCGCGATGATGTCCTGGCGGTCGTGGTTCTCGCGCACGATCTTGTCCGCGAGCGCCTGCGCGGCCTCGGTCAGTCCGCACTGGAAACAGGTCTTCACGAGTTCGAGCGTCGCCGCCGGCGACACCG
>JBFXDK010000204.1:0-4624 GCA_050181195.1 Acetobacteraceae bacterium
GCACCGGGATCAGTGCGGCCGTGGTGCGCTCGGACCGCCACCAGGTGATGCCGGTGAAATAATCCAGGCTCGATCCAGCCTCGACCAGGAGCGCAGAGACCTTCTGCTGCTGCATCAGGCCCTGGACTTTGGCGATGCGGGCAGCGCGTTCGCCGGCGGTGATGGGTTGGGCGTTGGCGGTAAGCGGTTGCAGGCTCGCGGATTGTGGCGCTGCGATCGCGGCCCGGGCGCAGGCGGTGAGCGCCGCGCCGGCGGCGGTCATTCCGAAGAATCCGCGTCTGGACACCTGGGTCATCGATGCCTCCCGATTGAAGTGCCTGATGTCAGGCCGGGGCGCCGGTCTGGACATCGCTGGAAGCTTAACAAGATTGTCGTGAACCGTACGCAGGCTGCATCCGTCGGTCGGCTCCGCATATCAGCAGGCGATCCTGGATGCTTTTGCGTAAACTGAAGGGCACGGTGGGGACCAAGATTTCCGGAGTTCGATGCGGCTGGCAGCCGCTCCTGGCGGCGGTCTGTGCCGCGGCCACGACGGCCTGCGCCGTGCAGGCGGCGCAGCCGGCCGATGCCCCGGCTGCGACGCCGGTGCCGGCGGCCGCTCGCGCACCCTACTCCTCCACCTACCAGGCGCCAAACCAGTACGCGCCCATCCTGATCCGGAACGCGACGATCCTCACCGGCTCGGGTGCACGAATCGACGGCGGCGATCTCCTGTTCGACGACGGGCGCATCGTTGCCATCGGCCGCGGCCTCGAAGCGCCTGCCGGTGCGCAGGTCGTGGATGCGGCTGGCCGCTGGGTCACGCCCGGCCTGATCGACGTCCACTCGCATCTCGGCGTCTATCCGACACCGCAGGTCCGCGCGCACCGCGACGGCAACGAGGCAACCGACCCGGTCACCGCCGGCGTCTGGGCCGAGCATTCGCTGTGGCCGCAGGACCCGGGATTCGAGCGCGCGCTTGAGGGCGGCGTGACGACCATGCAGATCCTTCCGGGCTCGGCGAACCTGATCGGCGGCCGCGGCGTCACCGTCAAGAACGTCTGGGCCACGACCTACCAGGCGATGAAATTCCCGGGCGCCAAGCAGGGCCTGAAGATGGCCTGCGGCGAAAACCCGAAGCGCGTCTATGGCGGACGGCAGAAGGCGCCTTCCACGCGCATGGGAAACGTCGCCGGTTACCGGCAGGCATTCGCCGATGCGAAAGACTATATGGAGCAGTGGAAGGAGTACGAGGCCAAGCTCGCCGTGTTCGAGGCGAAGTTGAAGCCCGACGCGACGCCGCCGAAGCCACCAAAGCGCGACCTGCGCCTCGAGACACTCGCCGCCGCGATGCAGGGCGAAGTGCTCGTGCACAACCACTGCTACCGCGCGGACGAGATGGCGAACATGCTCGACCTCGCCGCCGAATTCGGATTCCAGATCTCGGCCTTCCACCATGGGGTGGAGGCCTACAAGCTCGCCGATCGCCTGGCGCAGGAAGGCGTCTGCGGTGCGCTGTGGGCGGACTGGTGGGGGTTCAAGCTCGAGGCCTACGACGCCGTGCAGGAAAACATCGCGTTCGTCGATTATCCGCGGGGCGGTTGCGCGATCGTGCATTCCGACTCGTCCGAGGGCATTCAACGCCTGAACCAGGAAGCGGCCAAGGCGATGACCCGCGGCATCCGCGCCGGGCTCGACATTCCGCCGGAGCGGGCGATCCGCTGGGTGACTGCGAATGCCGCGCGATCGCTCGGCATCGAAGCCCAGACCGGTTCGCTGGAAGCCGGCAAGATGGCGGACATCGTGATCTGGAACGGCAATCCGTTCAGCGTCTATGCGCTCGCGGACCAGGTATTCATCGACGGCACGCTGCGCTTCGACCGCTCGAAGCCCGCGGCGCAGCCGCGTTCGGATTTCGAGCTATGAAGCGCGCATTCATCGCGATGTCGGCAATCGCCGCGCTGTGCGTCGCGGGCACTGCGGCCGCGCAGGACCTGCTCATACGCGGCGCGCGCGTGCACACGGCATCCGCCGCCGGCACGCTCCAGAACGCGGACGTACTGGTGCGATCGGGTCGAATCACCGCAGTCGGCCCCGCCCTTGCGGCGCCCGCAGGCGTGCCCGTGGTCGAGGCCCAGGGCCGTGCGCTGACACCCGGCATGTTCGGCGGATTGACGAAGATCGGCCTCGAAGAAGTCGAACTCGAGCCCTCGACCGTGGACGCCGAGCTCGAACTGCCGGCGCCTGCCTGGATGCATCAATGGCGGCCGGAGTTCGACGTCACGCGCGCCTTCAATCCGCGTTCGATCGTGCTCCCGGTCGTGCGAGTCGAGGGCATGACCTGGGCGATGCTCGCGCCGACCGCCGAGCGCAGCGTGATCGCGGGCCAGGGCGCGGCCGTGACGCTCGACGGCCGGTACGACGCGGTTCTGGGCGGCCGGTCCCTGTTCGTCAATTGGGGCAGCGCCGCGCTCGATGCCTCGGGCGGCAGCCGCGCGGCACAATTCATGCTGTTCGACCAGGCGATCCGCGAAGTGCGGGAACCGTCAACCGCGGGCGACGGCGCGCTGCTGTTGCCAGAGGGTCGCGCCGCGCTCAAGGGTTATCTCGCGGGCGGGCGCGTGGTGTTTCGCGTCGAGCGCGCGGCGGATATCCGCGCCGTGATCGACTACGCGAAGCGCCAGGGCATGAAACCGGTGATCGCGGGCGGCGACGAGGCCTGGCTGGTGGCCAGGGAACTGGCGGCGGCCCAAGTGCCGGTGCTCCTCAACGCACTCGACAACCTGCCGCAGGACTTCGACCGGCTGGCGGCGCGGCTCGACAACGCAAAGATCCTGCACGAAGCGGGCGTCACGATTGCCTTCAATGGCAACGAGACACACCAGGCGGGCAAGAACCGGCAGATTGCGGGCAATGCGGCCGCGCACGGCCTGCCCTGGGAGGCCGCGCTTGCGGCGGTAACCTCGGGACCTGCGGATATCTTCGGCCTCGGATCCGATCACGGCCGGATCGCCAAGGGACAGGTCGCCGATCTCGTGCTCTGGAGCGGCGATCCACTCGAAGTCACGACGGTCGCCCTGCAGGTGTGGATCTCGGGAAAGTCGATCGAGATGCGGTCGCGACAGACCGAGCTGCGGGACCGGTACCTGGACATCATCCGGTCGGGTCAGCAGCCCCGCTGACCGGGCCCGCGATTCGCGAGGCGTCGAAGGTCTGCTGCTACAACGGGGCGCACGAAGGACCAGCCACATGTTCGAGATTCGCCACGCCGCCTGCGCACTGACGGGCATCGTCGTTTGCACGTTCTCTACCTGCATTCCGACGAGCCTGGCCGACGAGCCGCTCCCCGACACGCACGAAGGCCTGGAACTCGTGCCCGGCAGCTCGCTCCAGCTTTCGTACCGGCGCCGCGGTGTCAATTTCGCCGAGTACACCAGCGTCATGATAGATCCGGTCCAGTTTGCATTCAGCGACGAATGGAACAAGGACTTCCCGAAAGTCATCGCCAGCAGGCAGCAGCGATTCGGCGAAGACCTGGCACAGGCGATGCGGGCACGCCTCAGCGAGGACCTGGACGCCCACGGCGGTTACCCGACGGCGGAGCAGCCCAGACCGGACGTGCTGCGCATTTCCGTGGTCATCGCCGAACTGTATGTCACCGTGCCCGACCAGTCGTTCTCGGCCGATGCGGCGATGTTTGGGAAGGTCCGGACCCAGGGCCTCCTCATCGTCGAGATGCGCGATTCCGTCAGCGGACTGCTGCTGGTCCGCCTGGCGGATCGCACGCGCGCGGAGCGCGAGATGACGGGCGAGCAGATGCGGGACACCAGGATGCGCGCCGATACTGAGCTGGTCCTTGAGCGCTGGATCAGCGGTATTCGTGAAGCGGTGACCAGCGCCATGGTTGCCTCGAAGTAGGGCCGCACGGCTGATATCGGGCCAGACACCGCGTCGAAAAAAAGGGTACCCGACATGCGTGGGTTGCTTCCGACCGCTGCTCCCTCCTGTCCTTTTCTGGACTTTCCAGTGGTGACAGACCCTTCCGCCTGGGATGCGGATCTGGCCGTGCTCGGCATCCGCCACAGCGAGCCGTACGTACATGATTCCTTTCCGAACGACCAGGCGCGCGCGCCGGATGCGATCCGCGAGGCGTCGAAGGTGTTCTGCTACAACGCCGCGCACTGGGACTTCGACACCGGCGCGGTGACGGCGGAGGCCCTGCCCGCGCGGCGCATGGATATCGGCAACGTGGGCTGGTCGGGCAAGGGCGATTACGGGGTTTATTCGGCGGCGATCACGGAGCGGGTGCGGCATTTCTGGGGCCAGCGGGCGCAGCTGATCGTGCTGGGCGGGGATCATGGCGTCACGATTCCGGTGCTGGATGCGATGGATGCGCTCGGGGAGCCGGTGCACATCTTTCACGTGGATGCCCACCTCGACTGGCGGGATGAGGTGGGCGGCGTGAAACGTGGCTACAGCAATCCGCTGCGTCGCGCGAGCGAGAATCCGGCCGTCTCCGGGATGACGCAGATCGGGATGCGCGGCATCGGCAGCGCGCGCCGGCAGGAGCTCGAGGCGGCGCGGGCTTATGGGTCGAAGCTGTTCACCGCGGAGCAGATACATCGCGATGGAATGGCGCCGGTGC
>JBFXDK010000205.1:0-4582 GCA_050181195.1 Acetobacteraceae bacterium
GTGGACGCGGCGCGCCTGTACGGCGCGGTGAAGGACGGTATTTGATGGGGACGGAGTTATAAATCTGAAGTATCTGATGGGGACGGATTTGAAATCCGTCCCCTACCACCGCAGGAGGGGACAGATTTCACGATCTGTCCCCGGATTAACGGGGGCGGATTACAAATCCGTCCTCCTGGTTCGGTGATTCGTCTGAAGGAGGCAGGAGACGGATTTTAAATCCGTCCCCGAGACATGAACAGCCGGCGCTATTTCGGAACCGACGGCATCCGCGGACGGGTTGGCAGGGAGCCGATCACCGCCGACTTCGTCCTCAAGCTGGGCTGGGCCGTCGGCCGCGTGCTGGCGCCGCACCAGCACGGCAAGGTGCTGATCGGCAAGGACACCCGCATCTCGGGCTATATGTTCGAGTCCGCCCTGCAGGCGGGGCTGTCCGCCGCGGGCGTCGACATCCTGCTGCTCGGGCCCATGCCCACCCCGGCGATCGCCTACCTGACGCGAACCCTGCACGCCCAGGCCGGCATCGTGATCAGCGCCTCGCACAATCCCTATTACGACAACGGCATCAAGTTCTTCTCCGCGCGCGGCCACAAGCTGCCGGACGAGACCGAGGCGGCGATCGAGGCGATGCTGGAAGAGCCCATGGTGACGCGCGATTCCGCCGAGCTCGGCAAGGCCGAGCGGGTGGTGGACGCGGCCGGGCGCTACATCGAATTCTGCAAGAGCACCATCGCCTCCGGCATCGAGCTGCGCGGCCTGAAGATCGTGGTCGACTGCGCGCATGGCGCCACCTATCACGTCGCGCCGAGCGTCTTCAGCGAACTCGGCGCCGAGGTGGTCAGGATCGGCGTGGCGCCCAACGGGCTCAACATCAACGAGAAATGCGGCGCGACCCACCCGCAGGCCATCCAGGCTGCCGTGCTCGAGCACAAGGCCGACCTCGGTATCGCGCTCGACGGCGACGGTGACCGCGTCATCATGGTCGACCACCGCGGCGAGGCGGTGGACGGCGACGAACTGCTGTACGTCGTCACCCGCGCGCGTCTCAAGGCCGGACACGAACTCGGCACGGTGGTGGGCACCGTCATGAGCAACCTCGGGCTGGAGCACGCGCTGGCGGAGCTGGGGGTGGCCCTGAAGCGGGCGCCGGTCGGCGACCGCTATGTGATGGACCAGTTGCAGCAGGGCGGCTGGATGCTGGGCGGCGAATCCTCCGGCCACATCATCTGCCTCGATCGCACCACCACCGGTGACGGCATCGTCGCCGCGCTGCAGGTGCTCGAATTCATGGTGCGCTCCGGCTGCACACTGCACGAGCTCAAGGCCGGAATGGCCAAGTATCCGCAACACATGATCAACGTCCCGATCGAGAAGGGCTTCAGCCATGCGCGCTCGCCGGCCGTCACCGCCGCCGTCGCCGAGGCGGAGTCCGCCCTCGGCAGCGAGGGCCGCCTGTTGCTGCGTCCCTCGGGCACCGAGCCGGTGCTGCGCGTGATGGTGGAAGGAATGGATCCCCAGCAGGTCAAGGCCATCGCGCAACGTCTCGCGGCCGTCATCGGCGAGGAGCAGGCGCGCCAGTCCGGCGGCCGCGCCGGCAGCGCCTGACCATCCCACGCTTCCCGCGCCGCCGCATTGATTTATTCCGGCGGTGGCGGTAAGCTTCAGCGTTTTCCGCGACACGACAGGATTTTGCGAGAATGCGCCGACCGCTGGTTGCCGGCAACTGGAAGATGAACGGTTCTCGTGCGGGCATCGCGGGCCTGCTCGGGGCGGTGCGCGCGGGCGCCGCGCAGACTCCCGGCGTGGACATCGCCGTGTGTCCGCCCTTCGTCTATCTCGCGGAGGTCGAGTCCGCGCTCGCGGGCGGGACGGTCGCCTGGGGCGGCCAGAACCTGTGCCAGGAGTCCGCGGCGGGCGCCTTCACCGGTGAGATCTCCGGCGCCATGCTGCGCGACTTCGGCTGCCGCTACGTGATCATCGGGCATTCCGAGCGCCGCACCCTGTATGGCGAGGGCGACGCGCTGGTGGCGCGTAAATTCATCGCTGCGACTGCCGCGGGCCTGGTCCCGATCCTGTGCGTCGGCGAATTGCTGGAGGAACGCGAGAACGGCACGACGGAGGCGGTGATCGCGCGCCAGCTCGACGCCGTCCTCGACGCGGTGGACGCGCCGGCCGCGCTCGAGCGGGCCGTCGTCGCCTACGAGCCGGTATGGGCCATCGGCACCGGCCGCACGGCGTCGCCGGCGCAGGCGCAGGAGGTGCACGACTTCATCCGCCGGCGCATCGCGCGGCGGGACGCGGGTGCGGCGGCTGCGCTGCGCATCCTGTACGGCGGCAGCGTCAAGGGCGCGAATGCCGCCGAGCTGTTCGCCATGGAAGACATCGACGGCGGCCTGATCGGCGGCGCCTCGCTGAAGGCGGAGGAATTTCTGGAGATCTGCCGGGCGGCGCAGGCCGCCTGAGGTATCCGGCGCGCGGTCGCGCGTCATTGCATACAGGTAAATGAAATGTTGCCGTTCCTGATTGTGTTGCATATCCTGATCTCCGTTGTGCTGGTCGGCTTCGTGCTGATCCAGCGCGGCCGCGGCGCCGATATCGGGGCGGCCTTCGGCAGCGGAGCCTCGCAGACGGTGTTCGGCGCGCGCGGCTCCGCGTCCTTCCTCACGCGCGCGACCGCGGTGCTGGCGGCGCTGTTCTTCATCTCCAGTCTCGCGCTCTCCTATTTCTACAGCCAGCGGACCGAACGCAGGAGCGTCACGGAGCTGTCGGCGCCGGCGCCCGGAGAGGAGATTCCCGCCGGACCCGCAGACCTGCCGCCGCTGCCGGACGAGACTCCCTCCGCGCAGGAAGATTCCCCCGGGCAAACCGGGCAGCAGTAAAGCGTCGGACTCCGCCGCGGAGTCCGCCACGCGCCGCGCTGCGGCGCGCGAATGAATTGCCGATGTGGTGAAATTGGTAGACACGCCGTCTTGAGGGGGCGGTGGCGCAAGCCGTGCCGGTTCGAGTCCGGCCATCGGCACCAACTGCGGGGGCATCGCGCCCCTATCGAACACGCAGACTAAACACCTCCTATTTGCCTGTTTATCCAAATAATTCCAGGCTGTTTCCGGCTTGACACCGCGCGAAGCGCTGGCCTAGACTGGACAGCTCATGGCCGTAAAGATCGCGGCCAAACATAATAAAAAGCAGTTCAGTCCATTTGCAGGGGGGAGTCTTCTTCGAGAGGTGAGCCGTGATGCGGTGCGCCTCGGCGCAAGACCATCCGGGCCTTAACAATCCGACTGTAACCATGCTGGAAAATTATCTGCCAATACTGGTTTTTCTCGTCCTCGGGCTGTTCTTCGGAATCGCGCCCCTGGCCGCGGGCTTCGTGCTGGCGCCGCATCGACCCGACAGCGACAAGCTGTCCCCGTATGAGTGCGGCTTCGAGGCGTTCGAGGACTCGCGCATGAAATTCGACGTGCGTTACTACCTCGTCGCCATTCTGTTCATCATCTTCGACCTGGAAATCGCCTTCCTGTTTCCCTGGGCCGTGGTGCTCGACGAGATCGGCATGTTCGGCTTCATCGCGATGGTCGTGTTCCTCGCCATTCTCGTCGTCGGCTTCATCTACGAGTGGAAGAAGGGTGCGCTGGAATGGGAATAGAGGGCGTATTCAAGGAAGGCGTTGTCACCACCACCGCCGACAAGCTGATCAACTGGGCGCGCACCGGTTCGCTGTGGCCGATGACCTTCGGGCTCGCCTGCTGCGCGGTGGAGATGATGCATGCCGGCGCCGCGCGTTACGACCTCGACCGCTTCGGGGTGGTGTTCCGGCCCAGTCCGCGCCAGTCCGACGTCATGATCGTCGCCGGCACCCTGGTCAACAAGATGGCGCCCGCGCTGCGCAAGGTCTATGACCAGATGAGCGAGCCGCGCTGGGTGATCTCGATGGGGTCGTGCGCCAACGGGGGCGGGTATTACCATTATTCCTATTCCGTGGTGCGCGGCTGCGACCGCATCGTGCCGGTCGACATCTACGTGCCGGGCTGTCCGCCGACCGCGGAGGCGCTGCTGTATGGCATCATCCAGCTGCAGAACAAGATCAAACGCACCAACACCATCGCCCGCTGACCCGCCATGGCCGATTCCCTGCAGACATTGAGCGAGAGCATGCGCCAGCGATTTGCCGGCGCGATCGACTCCTGCGTCCTCGCACTCGGCGAGCTTACCGTCGATGTCGCGCCCGCGCGGCTGCTCGAGACGTGCCGCGCGCTGCGCGACGAGCCCGGATTCGCCTTCAAACAGCTCATCGACCTGTGCGGCGTGGATTACCTGGATTACGGCGACGGCGGCCGCGGCGGCCCGCGCTACGCCGCGGTCTACCACCTGCTGTCGATCGACCATAACCGGCGCATCCGCCTGCGCGCCTGGCTCGACGATGACTACCCGCGCGTGGATTCGGTGATCGACGTGTGGGCCGCGGCGAACTGGTACGAGCGCGAGGCCTTCGACCTGTTCGGCATCCTGTTCGACGGCCACCCCGACCTGCGCCGCATCCTCACCGACTACGGCTTCATCGGCCATCCGTTCCGCAAGGATT
>JBFXDK010000206.1:0-4562 GCA_050181195.1 Acetobacteraceae bacterium
AATCCTTGCGGAACGGATGGCCGATGAAGCCGTAGTCGGTGAGGATGCGGCGCAGGTCGGGGTGGCCGTCGAACAGGATGCCGAACAGGTCGAAGGCCTCGCGCTCGTACCAGTTCGCCGCGGCCCAGACGTCGATCACCGAATCCACGCGCGGGTAGTCATCGTCGAGCCAGGCGCGCAGGCGGATGCGCCGGTTATGGTCGATCGACAGCAGGTGGTAGACCGCGGCGTAGCGCGGGCCGCCGCGGGTGCCGTCACCGTAATCCAGGTAATCCACGCCGCACAGGTCGATGAGCTGCCTGAAGGCGAATCCGGGCTCGTCGCGCAGCGCGCGGCACGTCTCGAGCAGCCGCGCGGGCGCGACATCGACGGTAAGCTCGCCGAGTGCGAGGACGCAGGAATCGATCGCGCCGGCAAATCGCTGGCGCATGCTCTCGCTCAATGTCTGCAGGGAATCGGCCATGGCGGGTCAGCGGGCGATGGTATTGGTGCGTTTGATCTTGTTCTGCAGCTGGATGATGCCATACAGCAGCGCCTCAGCGGTCGGCGGACAGCCCGGCACGTAGATGTCGACCGGCACGATGCGGTCACAGCCGCGCACCACGGAATAGGAATAATGGTAATACCCGCCCCCGTTGGCGCATGACCCCATCGAGATCACCCAGCGCGGCTCGCTCATCTGGTCATAGACCTTGCGCAGCGCAGGCGCCATCTTGTTGACCAGGGTGCCGGCGACGATCATGACGTCGGACTGGCGTGGACTGGGCCGGAACACCACCCCGAAGCGGTCGAGGTCGTAACGCGCGGCGCCGGCATGCATCATCTCCACCGCGCAGCAGGCGAGCCCGAAGGTCATCGGCCACAGCGAACCGGTGCGCGCCCAGTTGATCAGCTTGTCGGCGGTGGTGGTGACAACGCCTTCCTTGAATACGCCCTCTATTCCCATTCCAGCGCACCCTTCTTCCACTCGTAGATGAAGCCGACGACGAGAATGGCGAGGAACACGACCATCGCGATGAAGCCGAACATGCCGATCTCGTCGAGCACCACGGCCCAGGGAAACAGGAAGGCGATTTCCAGGTCGAAGATGATGAACAGAATGGCGACGAGGTAGTAACGCACGTCGAATTTCATGCGCGAGTCCTCGAACGCCTCGAAGCCGCACTCATACGGGGACAGCTTGTCGCTGTCGGGTCGATGCGGCGCCAGCACGAAGCCCGCGGCCAGGGGCGCGATTCCGAAGAACAGCCCGAGGACGAGAAAAACCAGTATTGGCAGATAATTTTCCAGCATGGTTACAGTCGGATTGTTAAGGCCCGGATGGTCTTGCGCCGAGGCGCACCGGATCACGGCTCACCTCTCGAAGAAGACTCCCCCCTGCAAATGGACTGAACTGCTTTTTATTATGTTTTGGCCGCGATCTTTACGGCCATGAGCTGTCCAGTCTAGGCCAGCGCTTCGCGCGGTGTCAAGCCGGAAACAACCTGGAATTATTTGGATAAACAGGCAAATAGGAGGTGTTTGGCCTGCGTGTTCGATAGGGGCGCGATGCCCCCGCAGATGGTGCCGATGGCCGGACTCGAACCGGCACGGCTTGCGCCACCGCCCCCTCAAGACGGCGTGTCTACCAATTTCACCACATCGGCAATTCATTCACGCGCCGCAGCGCGGCGCGTGGCGGACTCCGCGGCGGAGTCCGACGCTTTACTGCTGCCCGGCTTGCCCGGGGGAATCATCCTGCGCGGAGGGAGTCTCGTCCGGCAGCGGCGGCAAGTCTGCGGGTCCGGCGGGGATCTCCTCTCCGGGTGCCGGCGCCGACAGCTCCGTGACGCTCCTGCGTTCGGTCCGCTGGCTGTAGAAATAGGAGAGCGCGAGGCTGGAGATGAAGAACAGCGCCGCCAGCACCGCGGTCGCGCGCGTGAGGAAGGACGCGGAGCCGCGCGCGCCGAACACCGTCTGCGAGGCTCCGCTGCCGAAGGCCGCCCCGATATCGGCGCCGCGGCCGCGCTGGATCAGCACGAAGCCGACCAGCACAACGGAGATCAGGATATGCAACACAATCAGGAACGGCAACATTTCATTTACCTGTATGCAATGACGCGCGACCGCGCGCCGGATACCTCAGGCGGCTTGCGCCGCCCGGCAGATCTCCAGAAATTCCTCCGCCTTCAGCGAGGCGCCGCCGATCAGGCCGCCGTCGATGTCTTCCATGGCGAACAGCTCGGCGGCATTCGAGCCCTTGACGCTGCCGCCGTACAGGATGCGCAGCGCAGCCGCCGCGCCCGCGTCCCGCCGCGCGATGCGCCGGCGGATGAAGTCGTGCACCTCCTGCGCCTGCGCCGGAGACGCCGTGCGGCCGGTGCCGATGGCCCATACCGGCTCGTAGGCGACGACGGCCCGCTCGAGCGCGGCCGGCGCGTCCACCGCATCGAGGACGGCGTCGAGCTGGCGCGCGATCACCGCCTCCGTCGTGCCGTTCTCGCGTTCCTCCAGCAACTCGCCGACGCACAGGAGCGGGACCAGGCCCGCGGCAGTCGCGGCGATGAATTTACGCGCCACCAGCGCGTCGCCCTCGCCATACAGGGTGCGGCGTTCGGAATGCCCGATGATCACGTAGCGGCAGCCGAAGTCGCGCAGCATGGCGCCGGAGATCTCGCCGGTGAAGGCGCCCGCCGCGGCCTCCTGGCACAGGTTCTGGCCGCCCCAGGCGACCGTCCCGCCCGCGAGCGCGGACTCGACCTCCGCGAGATACACGAAGGGCGGACACACGGCGATGTCCACGCCGGGAGTCTGCGCGGCGCCCGCGCGCACCGCCCCGAGCAGGCCCGCGATGCCTGCACGAGAACCGTTCATCTTCCAGTTGCCGGCAACCAGCGGTCGGCGCATTCTCGAAAAATCCTGTCGTGTCGCGGAAAACGCTGAAGCTTACCGCCACCGCCGGAATAAATCAATTCGGCGGCACGGCGGTTACGGCGCGGGAAGCGGGAGTTGGTCAGGCGTTGCCGGCGCGTCCGCCGGACTGGCGCGCCTGCTCCTCGCCGATGACGGCCGCGAGACGCTGTGCGATGGCCTTGACCTGCTGGGGATCCATTCCTTCCACCATCACGCGCAGCACCGGCTCGGTGCCCGAGGGACGCAGCAACAGGCGGCCCTCGCTGCCGAGGGCGGACTCCGCCTCGGCGACGGCGGCGGTGACGGCCGGCGAGCGCGCATGGCTGAAGCCCTTCTCGATCGGGACGTTGATCATGTGTTGCGGATACTTGGCCATTCCGGCCTTGAGCTCGTGCAGTGTGCAGCCGGAGCGCACCATGAATTCGAGCACCTGCAGCGCGGCGACGATGCCGTCACCGGTGGTGGTGCGATCGAGGCAGATGATGTGGCCGGAGGATTCGCCGCCCAGCATCCAGCCGCCCTGCTGCAACTGGTCCATCACATAGCGGTCGCCGACCGGCGCCCGCTTCAGGGCCACCCCCAGCTCCGCCAGCGCGTGCTCCAGCCCGAGGTTGCTCATGACGGTGCCCACCACCGTGCCGAGTTCGTGTCCGGCCTTGAGACGCGCGCGGGTGACGACGTACAGCAGTTCGTCGCCGTCCACCGCCTCGCCGCGGTGGTCGACCATGATGACGCGGTCACCGTCGCCGTCGAGCGCGATACCGAGGTCGGCCTTGTGCTCGAGCACGGCAGCCTGGATGGCCTGCGGGTGGGTCGCGCCGCATTTCTCGTTGATGTTGAGCCCGTTGGGCGCCACGCCGATCCTGACCACCTCGGCGCCGAGTTCGCTGAAGACGCTCGGCGCGACGTGATAGGTGGCGCCATGCGCGCAGTCGACCACGATCTTCAGGCCGCGCAGCTCGATGCCGGAGGCGATGGTGCTCTTGCAGAATTCGATGTAGCGCCCGGCCGCGTCCACCACCCGCTCGGCCTTGCCGAGCTCGGCGGAATCGCGCGTCACCATGGGCTCTTCCAGCATCGCCTCGATCGCCGCCTCGGTCTCGTCCGGCAGCTTGTGGCCGCGCGCGGAGAAGAACTTGATGCCGTTGTCGTAATAGGGATTGTGCGAGGCGCTGATCACGATGCCGGCCTGGGCGTGCAGGGTTCGCGTCAGGTAGGCGATCGCCGGGGTGGGCATGGGCCCGAGCAGCAGGATGTCGACGCCCGCGGCGGACAGCCCCGCCTGCAGGGCGGACTCGAACATATAGCCCGAGATGCGGGTGTCCTTGCCGATCAGCACCTTGCCGTGCTGGTGCGGCGCCAGCACGCGGCCGACGGCCCAGCCCAGCTTGAGGACGAAGTCGGCGGTGATCGGCTCCCTGCCAACCCGTCCGCGGATGCCGTCGGTTCCGAAATAGCGCCGGCTGTTCATGTCTCGGGGACGGATTTAAAATCCGTCCTCCGCCTCCTCAATCAAATCGCTGCACTCCGAGGACGGATTTGTAATCTGTCCCCTCCTGCGGTGGTAGGGGACGGATTTCAAATCCGTCCCCATCAGATACTTCAGATTTATAACTCCGTCCCCATCAAATACCGTCCTTCACCGCGCCGTACAGGCGCGCCGCGTCCAC
>JBFXDK010000207.1:0-4491 GCA_050181195.1 Acetobacteraceae bacterium
CCTACCGCCACCCCTTCAACCGTTCCGCCGCCGCCGCCATGTCGGCCTCGGGCCCACAATAACTGAACCGCAGGAACCGGTTGCCTCGCGTGCGGTCGAAGTCGACGCCCGGGGTCACCGCAATCCCCACCTCGGCCAGCATGCGCGCGCAGAATGCCACGCTGTCATTCGAACGCTCGGTGATGTCTGCAAACAGATAGAACGCGCCCTCGGCGGGGGACAGACGCGTGAACCCGGCTTGCGGCAACGCGCGCAGCAGATGATCGCGGGACCGGCGATACCGCGCCACGTTCGCCTGCAACTCCTCATGGCAGTCGAACGCCGCCTCGGCCGCGACCTGAGAGATATAGGGCGCACTGATGAACAGGTTCTGCGCCAGGCATTCCACCGGGCGCACCAGATCGTCGGGCAGCACCAGCCAGCCGATGCGCCAGCCGGTCATGGAAAAATACTTGGAAAAACTGTTCACCACGACCGCGTTCGGGCTGAACGCGGCGGCGGTGACGATCGGGCTGTCATAGGTCAGCCCGTGATAGATCTCGTCGCTGATCAGCCGTACGCCCTTCGCGTCGCACCAGGCGGCGATCGCGGCCAGTTCGTCGGGGTGCAGCATCGTCCCGGCGGGATTGCAGGGACTCGCCACGATCAGCCCGTCGGGCCGCGGATCCAGCGCGTCCAGCATCGCCACGCTGGGCTGGAAGCGCGTTTCGGCCGTGGCTTCCACGATCACCGGCTGGATGCCAAGCGCCGTCAGGATGTTCACATAGGGCGGGTAGAACGGGGCGACCATCGCCACGCGGTCGCCGGGATCGAAGGCGGCCAGGAAGGCCAGCGGGAACGCGCCGGACGCCCCGACCGTCACCGCGATGCGGTCCGCCGGCACCGCAACGCCGTACCAGTCCCGGATATGTCCGGCGATCCGCTCGCGCAGGGAGCGCAGGCCGAACGCCTCGGTGTAGCCCAGCGGATGGCCGGATCGCAGCGCGGCCTGCGCGGCCATGACGGCGCCGGCGGGTGCGCCGGTGCCGGGCTGGCCGACCTCCATGCGGATGACGTGCGGTGCCCCGGCCGGCAGCGCGGCCTGGCGCGCATTGGCTGCCGCGATCACGTCCATCACCATGAACGGCGGCGCGTTGGCCCCGCGCCCGACTTTCAGCACCATGGAAAACGCCCCTGTTCAGCCGCCCTCGGCCAGACCGAATTCCCGCGGGTCGACGACCGCACCGCAGGAGTCGGAATTGGGCGGCAGGTAGCGCCCGCAGGCGATCACATTCGCGCGTCCGGGATCAGGCACCAGCGCCGCCATCGGCTGCTGCGTGCGCAGCGTGTTCATCATCGCCGCCGCGGTCGCCAGTGCCGCGCCGTTCTGCCCGCTGCCGCCCACCGCCGCGCGGAACGCCCGCAGCGGCTCGTTCCACGCCAGTGCCACCGACAGCAGCGGCGGCGGCACGAAGGCGGGCGAGGCCGCGGCCAGGAACCCCATCCCCGGCACGATGCGGCCGGTGCCGAACAGGTTGTTCATCGTCAGCGCGCAGACCACCGAATTGCCGTCGCGGTCCAGCACCGCGAAGCTGGTCGAGGCCGGCAGCGGCGGCAAGGGTGGCGCATAGGCGCCGGGTGCCGGGGCCGCGGCGAGCAGCCTCTCGCTGACGACACCGCCCGCCCGCCAGCGTTCGGCGGTGGCAGCGGCCCGCGCGCCCGCGCCGGCGAGGTCCGAGGGGTTGGACGCCAGGGTCTGGAACGCCGCCGCGGCGGCCAGTCCGCCATCGGCCGGCGGCGGCGGGAAGGCGACCTTGTCGTCGCGATAGGGCACCACCATCGGCAGCACCAGTTGCGGCAGCGCGACGCGGAGATCGGCGAGCGTCAAAGGCCCGCCGATCCGGGGGGAGGCTTCCTCGATCCGTCGCGCCAACGCACCCTGGTACATGTCGCCGACGCCGGATACCCGGAGTTGCGTGATGGTCGAGGCAAGTTCCGGCTGCTGCAGGATCTGTCCTTCCGCCAGCGGCGCGCCGTTGCGCGTGAACACCGCGCGGGCCGCCGGGTCGGCCGAGAGCGGGCCGGCGACGACGGCGATGTCGCGCGCCAGCGCACGCGAAACCGGCACGCCGAATCGCGCCAGTTGTTCGGCCGGGCTGACGAAGGTCTCGAACGGGCGGCTGCCGTAGCGGGCGCTGAGCAGGTACATGCCGCGGGCCAGCATGGGCAGTGCGGCGGGCCGGTCGGCGCGGGCGCCCGGGCTCGAGGGTGCCGGCGGGACGAACAGGATCGCCTCGGGATAGCCCTTGTTGATGGATTTCTCGCCCGAGGCGAAGGCGATGCAGGCGCCGCCGCCGCCAAGTCCGGCGCGCGACGGCAGCGTCACGGCCAGTGTCATCGCGACCGCCACCGCGGCATCGGCGGCGTTGCCGCCGGACGAAAGCACCTCCCGCCCTTCCAGCGCGGCGCGCGGCTCATCCGCGACCACGCCGCCCAGGAAACCCTGCACGTAGCCCGATTGCCCCGGTTGCGGCGAGGACCCGCCGAACAGCGACGACACCGTGCCGCAGGAGGAGAGCCAGGGCAGCAGCGCAAGCAGGACGGCGGGGCGTCGATGCGCTAGGATGGTCCGCATGAAGCCTCCGCCGGTCCTCGCCTGTTGGTTGACGCTACTCGCCATCGGTGTGCTTTCCCTGGTGTCCTGGAGCAGGCCCGCCGCCGCGCAGGGGCGCGGGGCGGGCGAGCAGATCGTGCTGATACGGGATGCGGAGACAGAAACGCTGTTGCACGGTTTCGCCGATCCCCTGTTTCGCGTGGCGGGTCTCGATCCCCGTCTGGTCCGCATGATGCTGGTGCGGGACCGTGCCTTAAACGCCTTCGTGACCAGCGGCAACCGCATGTTCGTCCATACCGGCCTGATCCAGCAGGCCAACTCGCCGCTGGAAGTGATCGGCCCGATCGCGCACGAAACCGGCCACGTGGCGCATGGCGACATTTCGCGCCTGCCGGAGATGGCGTTCAACGCCATGATCCAGTCGCTGGGGTCGCTGCTGATCGGCGCCGCGGCCGGCGTTGCCTCCCGCGAGCCGGGCGTCGGCATGGGCGCGGCGATGGGCGGCGCCTCGATGGCGGAACGCCGCTTCATGTCGTTCTCCCGCTCGCAGGAGGAGGCGGCGGACCAGGCAGCGCTGCGCTACCTCGATCGCCTGGGCTGGTCCGCTGCCGGGATGCTCGCGGTGTTCACGAAATTGGAACAGGAGGAGGCGCTGATCGTGAACCGGCGCGATCCCTACCTGATTACCCACCCGATGACCCGCGACCGCTACAACTTCGTCCGCCGCCATGTCCAAGCCAGGCCCGACATGACCCCGGCCGGGACCGCGCTGTTCGATGCGCCGTTCGGGATGGTGAAGGCGAAGCTCAGCGGCTTCCTCGACGCGCCCGCCATCGTGGCCCGCACCTACCCGGCCGCGGACACCTCGGCGCCGTCGCGCTATGCGCGGGCGGTGCTGGAGCACCGGATGGGGCGTCGCGACGCTGCAGTGGTCCTGCTGGACGGATTGATTGCGGAACAGCCGAGCAGCCCATGGTTGCATGAGCTGAAGGGGCAGGTACTGCTGGAGGGGGGCAAGGCCGCCGCCGCTGTCGCCGCCTACCAGATGGCCGTCCGCTACGCGCCCGAACAGCCGCTGATCCGCCAGAGCCTGGGTCATGCATTGATCGAGACCGGCGATCCGGGCAATTTCCGCCAGGCCGTGTCCCACCTGCAGATGGCCCAGCGTCAGGCGCGCGACGACGACCGCACTTGGCATCTGCTGGGCATCGCCTGGGGCAGGCTGGGCAATCTGGGAGAGGCCAACCTGGCCCTGGCCGAGGAAGCCATGCTGCTTGGCGACCTGGCGAACGCGCGCCGGTTCGCCCGCATGGCGGCCGAGGCGCTGCCCGAGGGACCGTCGAAACTGCGAGCGCTCGACATCAGCAACGCCGTGAAGAAAGAAAACCGTCAATGATCCAAGTTCTCAAGGCCGGATTCCTCTCGGCTGCCCTGCTGACCGCCGCATTGCCGGCGGCGGCGCCGGCCGCGGCTGCCTTCACGGCGGAGCAGCGCGAGGAGATCGTCGATATCCTGCGCAGCGCCCTGAAGCAGGACCCGAGCATCCTGCGCGACGCGATCACCGCCCTGCAGGCGGATGAGGGCGCGCGCGAACAGGCCGCGACGAAGGCGGCGATCGCTGGCATCAAGGACAATCTGGTCAAGCCGACCGACCCGATGGCGGGCAACCCGAAGGGCGACGTGACGATCGTCGAGTTCTTCGATGTGCGCTGCGGCTACTGCCGCCGCATGGAGCCGGCGATGGCGCAGTTCCTGGCACAGGATCGCAATGTGCGCCTGGTCTACAAGGATCTTCCGATTCTGGGCCCGGCCAGCGTGCTCGCGTCGAAGGCGCTGCTCGCGGCGCAGAAGCAGGACGGCTACGAGAAGCTGCGCACCGCCCTGATGAAGGCATCCCC
>JBFXDK010000208.1:0-4416 GCA_050181195.1 Acetobacteraceae bacterium
ACACACACGCGTGTGCGAAAACCGCTCTCCCAAGCCCGCTGCCACAGCCGCCGCGGACCATGGTTCGGCGCGCGCCTCATCCCGCACCACCGGCACCAGAAACGCCGCGGCGCCCGTCCCGCCCCTTCATCCCCGTGCCGCCAGGCCCAACCCCGGCCCTGTCCTCGCCTCAACCGTCACCAGCACAACCGCAACCCTCACCGGCACCACCGCCCCTTGCCGCACCACCCGCCTCGGGCTACCCCGCGCCGCTCGGGCAAGCCGACCCGCGCGTGTGCCCGCAAGGAGGAACCGTGCAACCCGCGCAGACGACCACCAGGCAATGGCTCGCCTTTGCCGTGCTGCTGGCCGGCGGCTTCCTCCCGCCCGTCGACTTCTTCATCGTGAACGTTGCCCTGCCCTCGATCCACGACAGCCTGGACGCTTCGCCGGCCCAGGTGCAGCTGGTCATTTCGGGCTATGCCGCGGGCTACGCGGTGTTCCTGATCACCGGCGGGCGCATGGGGGACCTGTTCGGCCGCCGCCGCTGCTTCCTGCTGGGGCTGGCCGGGTTCGCGGCCACGAACCTTCTGTGCGGCATCGCCCTCTCGCCGGTGCAGTTGGTGGTGGGCCGCGTGCTGCAGGGTCTCGCGGCCGCCCTGCTCGCGCCGCAGGTGCTGGGCGCGATCCGCACGCTGCATACCGAGGAGCGGGCGCTCGCGCGCGCCTTCAGCATCTACGGCGTGATGATGGGCCTGGCCGCGGCCATCGGGCAGTTCGCGGGCGGGGCGCTGGTCCAGTGGAGTCCGTGGGACCTGGGCTGGCGCGTGGTGTTCCTGTTGAAGGTGCCGGTCTGCCTGCTGATCCTGTTCGCGGCCTGGGCGCTGGTGCCGGAAACCGCGGAACGGCGGAAGGTGACGCTGGATGTGGGCGGGGCGGCGCTGATTTCGGCGGCGCTGGGGGCCGTGGTGGTGCCGCTGTCGCTGGGCCGAGACCAGGGCTGGCCGCTGTGGGTGTTCCTGGTGCTGGCGACGGTGCCGTTCCTGGTGGCCGGGTTCATCGCGCATGAGCGCCGGTTGATGCGCCGGGGCGGCATGCCGCTGGTCGACCTGCGGCTGTTCGCCATCCCCGGGTTCCGCCGGGGCGTCGTGGTGGCGACGTTGTTCTTCTTCACCACCAGCTTCTATTTCCTGTTCGGCATCTACCAGCAGGAAGGCCGCGGCGTGGAGCCGTTGCAGACCGGCCTCGCCATCCTGCCCTACGGCTTCGGCCTGTTCCTGGGGCCGCTGGTCAGCGCCCCCCTGATGCGACGAGCCGCGCACAACATGCTGGCGATCGGCATGAGCATCCAGGTCACCTTCTACGCCCTCATCGGCGTCCTGGTCGCGCTCGGCATCGCCAACTGGCCGCTGTTCGCGGTGGTGTTCCTGGCGGGTCTCGGCCAGGGCATCGCGTTCCCGCGGCTGTTCAACACCATCTTGGGCGTGGTGCCGGCGGAACAGGCGGGGGTCGCGGCGGGGATCACGAACTCCGCCCTGCAGATGGGGGCGGCCGGCAGTGCCGCGGCGATCGGCACGCTGTTCTTTTCCGTGCTGGATGGCGGCACGGGGGAACGTGCCTATGGCTGGGCCTTCGCCGTGGCGCAATGGACGCTGACGACGGCGCTCGCCATCGCCATGGTCATGGCCATTCCCGCCGCCTGGGGCCGGTTCGGCCGAGCGCGCTCGCCGTGACCCCGGGGCGGACCGCTGCCGGCCCGCCCGGGTGGGGGTTGGCGTCAGGCCGGAGCGAACAGCCGCTCCTCACTGCCTTCCGCGCGGCCTTCGAACGGATCGATCTCGCCCTGGAAGGCGGCGTCGTTCTGCAGTACCGGCACGACCTTGTCCGCGAACAGCCGCATGTTCATTTCGGCGAAGTGGTGCGGCATGCTGCCGAACGAGAATTCGGTCACCAGGTGATCCATCCCGGTCAGCCGCCGCAGCTCGGCGATCTGCTGGATGCAGTCATCGGGCGTGCCCACGACCTGGATGCTCACGTAGAAGTCCGTCGCCTTGGACCGGAAGCTCTCGTCCTTCATCTTGGTGTAGGTCTTGGCCAGCTTTCCGTAGGATTCATAGCCCTTCACGTTGGCCAGGTGCCCGTCCGAGAAGTGGTAGTGGTTGTCGATCGAATCCCACTTCTCGCCCAGGTAGGACAACGCCCATTCGCGCGCCTGTTCGCGGGTGGGGGCGCAGGCGACATTGGTCAGGATGATGGGCGGGCGGGGCGTATGACCGACGCTGCGGGCAATCTGGCGATAGCGGTGCACGTCCTCGGCGGCCTTGGGCCATTCATTCTGCATCACGATCAGCATGCCAAAGCCGAGCTTGGCCATGATTTCGGAGGATTCGGGGCTGACGGAGGAGGCGTAGAAGCGGCGTTCTGGGTGAGAGATCGGCCGCGGGCGGATCGAGGTGCGGGGGATCTTGTAGAACTCGCCCTCCCAGTCGAAGGATTCGTTGGTCAGCGCCTTGATGATCAGCTGGGCGGATTCCACGAACCGGCCGCGGGCCTCGCCCATGGGGATGCGGAAGCCTGCGTATTCCACCGATGCCGCGCCCCGGCCGAAGCCCATCAGGGTGCGCCCGCCGCTGATGATGTCCAGCAGGGCGATCTCCTCGGCCACCCGGATCGGGTCGTGCCAGGGCAGCACGACCACGCAGGTGCCCAGGGTGATCCTGCTGGTGCGGCCGGCGTAGTAGGCCAGCAGGTGCAGCGGGGCCGGGGACATCGAATAGCCGGTGAAATGATGCTCCAGGGCGAACAGCGAGTCGAAGCCCAGCGGTTCGGCGAGGTCGCCGAGTTGCATATGCTCGTTGTACAGCCCCACATCCGGCCGGTCGGGCTGGGCGAGGATACTCAGGGCGGTTCCGACTTTCATGGATTGGGGACTCCTTATCTGAAACTGGCGAAACACAGCCCGGTCCCGGTCAGTGCCGGTGTGCGGTAGCCCGGCACATAGCTCACCCAGGCCAGGTCCAGGGCGGACACGGCCCCGGCGAGGCAGATCCAGTTGCGGATCTCCGAGCTACCGGACTGCAGCTTCGCAAGCGGGGCTGATCGCAGGAAAGCGTGGTCGCGGGTGCGCAGCGCGTCGATCACCGCCTGGTCGAATGCCGCGTCCACCAGGAAATGCGACAGGCCGCCCGAGGCGAAGATGCCGATCCGCCGCTCGCCGGGCAGCGACGCCACCGCGCGGGAGATCGCCTCGCCCAATGCGTGGCAGCGGGCCGGGCTGGGCTGGTTCGGCGGGTAATAGGCGTTGAGGAACACCGGCACGACCGGGATCGGCCGCGATCCCATGCAGAACCGGTGGACGAAGGAGAACGCGTGCCCCTCGGCCCGGTCGGGCGGCAGGCGGCGGGTGACCGACAGGTCGAACCCGCCGTCCTGCAGCGCCGCGATCAGGTGGCGCGCAAGGTCGGCATCGCAGGGGTATTCGACATCCTGCTCCTCCTCCTGGAACCTCATGCGCGCGCGGTCCAGCGGGTCGGTTGCCTCGGTGGCCCGGGCATTGCGGATGGCGGGGCCGTAGAAGATGCCGATCGAGGGCATGTTCGTATGATCGAACAGCTCCTCCTGGTCATCCCCGATAATGATCAAAGCATCCAGCCGCGCCGCCTCGATGTCGCCGGCCAGGCGCGCGATCGCGGCCTGCGTTTCGGCGTGGCGCTGTGCCAGGCGGTGGGACGCGATCCGGTCCGCGGCATCGGACGGGGCGCGGGCCAGGGCGTCGGCATACCGGCAGGGATTCCCGTCGAGGTCGACCAGGGCGCGCGCTATGTCGCGGCGCAGGAAGGCACCTTGCTGCCAGTCCTCCACCCGGGCCGCCAGCATCGGGCTGTGGGACGAACCGAAACCTGCAACCAGATGGGCCATGACGGCCTCCTTCGCGGTCGGCGTGTGCGGTGCTCAGCGGATCGGGGAAAAGGAGGACGGCATTACCAGCGTGTTCTCCTGCTTGATCACGATGCCGGACGCCGCACCCCCCGGCGGCCACAGCCCGCGCGCGACGGCGTCCGCCCGGATACGCTGGCGTTCCGCGGCGTCCTTGTATGCCCAGATGTGGATCCATCGGTTCAGGGCGCCGAATTCGGAATACCACGCGCCCACCAGCGGGGAGAGCTTCACCCGCTCCTCGATCTTCGCCTCCCAGCGCCGGATCATCTCGGGGATGGCGCCTGGTGCCAGCGTGTATGCGCGGATCTCGAAGACCGGCCCGACCTCCATCGGTTCCAGCCTGGGCGAGAACGGGGCCGGGATGAACACCTCGCTCTGCTGCGCCGTCACGAACTCCCGGATCGGCGGCGGCCAGCCTTCCTCTTTCGCCGCGGCGGCGCGCACGGCCGTGCGATGCTCGAAGCTCTCATAGGGCCAGACATGGATGATCTGGTTCAG
>JBFXDK010000209.1:0-4358 GCA_050181195.1 Acetobacteraceae bacterium
AAATATCCGTGCCGGTTTCCGCCGACTGGGGCCCCGGCGCCTATGTCACCGTGCACGTGTTCCGTGGCGGCACCGACAGCAAGCGCCCCAACCGCGCGATCGGGCTGGTCTGGGTCGGCGTCGATCCCTCCGCGCGAAAGCTGGCGGTCGCGTTTGACGCGCCGGCGCGCACCGCGCCGCGCCAGCGCACGGTCGTGCCGGTACGCACGGCACCCGGCGCCTGGGTCAGCGTTGCCGCGGTGGATGAGGGCATCCTGCGCCTGACCCGCTTCGTCTCCCCCGATCCGGCGCCGCATTTCCTCGGCCGCCGTGTGCTGGGGCTGGATATCCGGGACGACTGGGGGCGGCTGCTACCCCCGGCCGACGGCACGCCGACGCTGCTGACACAAGGCGGCGATGAATTCGGTTCCATGCCGCGTGAGGACCCCACCCGGACGGTGACGCTGTTCTTCCCGCCGGTGCAGGCCGGACCGGACGGGGTCGCGCAGATCCCCCTGGATGTCGGCGACTTCAACGGACAGGTCCGACTGATGGCCGTGGCCTGGCAGGGCAGCAGGATCGGCGCGGCCAGCACCGACATCACCGTGCGGGACCCGCTGATTGCGGAAGTCCTGCCACCCCGCTTCCTCGCCCCGGGCGACGAAGCCCGGGTACCCATCCTGCTGCATAATCTCGACCTGCCTGGCGGCGAGACCAGTGCCAAGGTCAGCGTCGAAGGTCCGCTGACGCTGACCGGGCCGGACCGCGTCGCCGCGACGCTGGCGTCCGGCGCCAGCACCGTGCCCTTCACCTCGGTAAGGGCCACCGGCGCTGGCACCGGCGTGATCCGGCTGGCGGCGGATGGGCCGGACCGGTTCCACGTCGAGCACGAGTGGAAGCTGACCATCCGCCCCGCCCGCCCCGCCGTCACGGTGGTCAGCGGGCAGGAGGTCGCGCCCGGCGCCCAGGTAACGCTGCCGGTCCCGGCTGCGTCCTTCATCCCCGGCACCTGGAACGCCACTGCCACCATAGGCGCGCCCGTGCGGTTTGACGTCGCCGCGCTGACCCAAGCGCTGGAAGACTACCCGATGACCTGTCTTGAGCAGTTGACCAGCCGCGGCCTGCCGCTGGCCATGCTGCCGGACGGCGCCGTGGCTGGGATCGACCGAGCCGGCCAGTTGCAGGCTGCGGTATCGGCGGTGCTGGACAAGCAGCGCTATGACGGCGCCTTCGCACTCTGGCGGGCCGGCGGTGAGCCGGAACCCTGGCTGACGTCATACGCTGTGGAGTTCCTGCTGCGCGCTCAGCGCGCCGGAGCAGTTGTTCCACAGGCGGCGTTGAACGCAGCGCTGAAATACCTCGGCGAGGACAGCGAAGGGCCGGACAACACGCCGCAGTCCCGTGCCGCGTACGCTTACCGGCTTTATGTTCTGGCGCTGGCCGGCCGGGGCGAACCCGGCGCGGCCCGCGTGCTGTTCGAGCAGTTGAAGAACATGCCGACACCCGTATCCAGAGCGCAGCTTGGCGCCGCGCTGGCCCTTGCGCATGATGCACCGCGCGCCGACGCCGCCTTTGCAGCCGCCGTATCTGCGCCAGCGCGCGGCTGGTGGTCATTCGATTACGGCTCCGCCCTGCGCGACAAGGCTGCCACATTGGTGCTGATGAAGGACAGCGGGGTCGCCCCGGACAGAGCCACGCTGCTTGCGGCGTCTCTGCCCGGCGCCGATTTGCTGCCGCAGCGGCTGAACACGCAGGAGCAGGCCTGGCTCGTGGCCGCAGCGGCGACGCTGGGCAGCGGCAGCGGCGCCACTCAGGTGGCGCTGAATGGACGCAACCTGCCCGAAGCACCGATCGTGTCGGCTGCGCTGACGCAGGACGGGACGCTGCAGAACCTTGGCCGCAAGCCGGTCTGGGCCAGCGTGTCCGCCACCGGCGTACCGGCCACACCGTTGCCGGCGTCGCGCAACCAGATGCAGGTGCGGCGCAAGTTCCTGACGTCCATCGGCGATGACCTGAACCTTGATACGCTGAAGCAGAACATAACCTTCATCCTGGTGCTGGAGGGCAAGGTAGAGGACGGACAGTCCCACCGCGTGCTGCTGACCCAGGGTCTGCCGGCAGGGTGGGAGATCGTCGGGCGCATTGCCGGCGGCGAGGCTGCCGGGTTGTCGTGGCTGACGGAGCTGACCGAGGTCGAGGCGCAGGCCGCGGCGGATGATCGCTTCGCCGCCGTGCTGGCTCTGAGCCCGGATAAGCCGAACTACCGCGTGGCCGTCCGGGTGCGCGCGGTGACGCCAGGATCGTTTGAAATTCCTGGCGCCGAGGTCTCCGACATGTATGCGCCGGCCATCTACGCGCGGCAGGGGGTGAACCGGATCAAGGTGCTGCCGCCGGAATGAGCGGGGAAGCCTCCGCACCATCGAGGTCGGGTGCGGCCCGGCCAGCCACGACGTCCGACAACAAGGCGGCTGTGACCGGCGCGCTGGTGAACGGAGGTCGTGAGTTGCCGGCGCTTGCGGACCATGTCGGCGGGGGAGGAAGGGGAAAACCCCGCTCTCTCCGCTGGGGCATCGCGGCGGCGGCCGGTGCCGCTTTCCTCACCGCCTCGGCCGTTTTCCTGGACCGGCTTTTCCCCCCGGACCTCACCCGTCTGACCACCACGGGCACCGAGATCGTGGACCGCCAGGGCCGCACCGTCGCCCTTCGTCCGGCCGCCGGCGGGATCTGGTGCTTCCGCACCAGCGCGGACGATGTCTCCTCTGCCCTGCTTGATACACTGATCGCAATCGAGGACCGCCGCTTTTGGTACCATCCCGGCGTGGACCCGATTGCCCTTGCCCGTGCCGCGCTGTCCGATCTGCGCGCCGGCCATATCGTCTCCGGTGGCTCCACCCTGACCATGCAGGCTGCCCGACTGCTGGAGCCGCGTCCCCGCACGCTGCGCACCAAACTCATTGAAATCGTCAGAGCGATCCAGCTGGAAGCGCATTTCAGCAAGCGCGAAATACTGGGGATCTGGCTGACGCTGGCGCCGATGGGCGGCAATCTGGAGGGGCTGCGGGCCGGCAGTATTGCCTGGTTCGGCATGACGCCCAACCGGCTGGAACCGGCGCAGGCGGCGCTGCTGGTCGCGATTCCGCGCCGGCCGGAAGCGCTGCGGCCCGACCGCCATGCCGACCGCGCCCGGAAGCTGCGCGACCGCATCCTGCGCGCCACCGGCAACGCGGAAGCCGTCGGGACACCGGTGCCCGTTGTGCGAGTGCCTCTGCCTCGCCATGCCCTGCCGGCTTTTGCCGGCCTGCCCACCCAGCCAAGACTCGCCACGACGCTCGACCTGCCGCTGCAGATCGCATTGGAACGGCTCGCGACGGAGCGGCTGGCATCGCTGCCGCCACGCGCCTCGCTGGCGCTGCTGATCGCCGACGCACATACCCGCGAAATCCGCGCGATCGTGCCCGGAGACAGCCGGGGTGCCGAAGCGCGCGCATCCGCGTTGGACCTGACCAGAGCAGTGCGCTCGCCGGGATCCGCGTTGAAGCCGTTTATCTACGCACTGGCCTTTGCGGACGGCTGGGTCGGGCCCGAGACTGTGCTCAGTGATTTGCCGCGCCGCTTCGGTGCCTATGCGCCAGAGAATTTCGACCGCGGCTTCCATGGGACCGTCACTGCCGGCGATGCGTTGCGAAGATCGTTGAACCTGCCAGCGGTGGCGCTGTTGGACCGCGTCGGTCCATTGCGGTTCCAGACGGCGCTGAAGGCCGGCGGAGCGCCGCTGGTGCTGCCGCGCCGCGGTACGCCCTCGCTGCCGCTGGCGCTCGGTGGTGCCGGCATCACGCTCCGCCAGGCCGCCGGGCTGTACGCGGCGCTGGCCACCGATGGCCAAGGGAGGCCACTGACGCTGTTGAAAGACGCGCCCGTCGAACCGCGCCCGTTCCTCGATCCCCGCGCCGCCGCCACTGTCGCCGAGGTGCTGACCCAGCGCCTGCCTGACGGTGGCCAGGCCGGCATCGCGTGGAAGACTGGCACAAGCTGGGGCGGACGCGACGCCTGGGCGATGGGCTTCAACAAGCAGCATGTCGTCGGCGTCTGGATCGGCCGCCCGGACGGCACACCGATCCCCGCGGCGACCGGGCGTTCGCTCGCGCTGCCGCTGTTATCGCGTGTGTTCGACCTGTTGCCCGAGGCGCCGCGCCCCGACCCCACGCCTCGCCCCGCCGCAACCCGCCGCTTGGCCGAGGCGCGGGCCGATGGGCTGCGCTTGTTGTTTCCGCCCGACCAGGCGGTGCTGTCGAACGAGGGTTCTGTCACGCTGCGCACCATGGGCGGCCGACGTCCGTTGACCTTCCTGGTGGATGGCGCACCGCTGGACACCGACCCGG
>JBFXDK010000210.1:0-4358 GCA_050181195.1 Acetobacteraceae bacterium
ACCAAGCCTGCCAGGCGGGAGGTGCGGGGATCTGCATCCACCCCTAGAATCGCACCTCGCCGCGTCGCTCCAAGTACTTTCTTCTCCCCATATGCCTTATCCTGATGCCTATGGGGCGCTGCCCTCCCTGGACCCTCCCGCCAAGGCCTCGGGCCTTGGAACGCGATCCATTGGTTGCCCCTCGGCCAGAGGGACAACAAACAGATCGGGATCAAAGGGCCTGTGGCCCTTTGCGGGACGTCCAGAAGGGCAGCGCCCTTCTGGTGGGGTTCCAGGGGCGAAGCCCCTGACCCGCTATGCCACCGCCGGCAGCGAGTAGAACCGCGCCGCCGTCCGGTGAAACAGATCCGCCTTTTCTTCAGCAGAACAAGCCGCCGCGATCCGCTTGAACGCGTTCCACAGCACCGGGTAGCTGCACATCCCCTTGTCGACGGGGAAGTTGCTCTCGAACATGCAACGGTCCGTGCCGAACGCCTCGATGGCCGTATCCATGTAGGGCTGCCAGGCCTTCGCCATTTCCCCGGACCCGGGCGGCAGCACCTGGTGGTGGTATCCGAACCCGTTCACGTTCATCGCGAGACCGCCGAGTTTCATGTGCAGGTTGGGGAAGCGCGCGAGTTCCCTGATGCGGGCCGACCACTGCGCGAAGACCTCGTTTCGTTTGCTTTCATACGGCCCCACGCCCAGCGGCCCGCCGAAATGGTTGAGCACGATCTTCTGGTCGGGGCAGGCGCGCAGCAGCTCGATCAGGTCACCCAGTTGCGGATGATACAACCAGGCCTCGAAGGTCAGGCCGTGTTTCGCCAGACGTGACACGCCGGTCTGGAAGGTCTTGTCCAGATACAGGCCGGGCGGCGCACCGGGAGGCGCCGTGGGCGCGATGCCGGCATCGTAGGTGCCGCTGTGGCGGATGCCCTTGAAGCGGCCGCCGCCGGCCTGGATATGCGCTTCCAGCACCGGGTCGATACGCTCGCCCAGCAGGCAGTTGGCGTGGCCCACGATGCCCGGGCAGGCGCGGAAGGCGCCGTAGGCTCCGGTTTCGGTTTCGGCAGCGATGGCGGCCACGAATTCGGTTTCGCCGACCGGGCGGAGTTCCTCGGGTCCGTCCTTGCGGTAGGCGGAGCCGCACTGGATGAACACGGTCGCCAGCACGTTATGGCCGGTGCGGACATCGGCCACGAGATCTTCCAGAAGGTACCGGTCGGGCCGCGCGTGCCAGAGATGGTGATGCGGGTCGATGATCGGCTGGCCGGGATCGATGATGTCCTCGCGCAGCTTCGCCAGCCAGTCGGGCCGCACGCGCGGGTGGTGGAACGGGCGCCGTTCGGTGGCGGTGGTGCTGCTCATGGCGGTGGTTTCCTCCTGGTTGGCGGGGCGGTATCCAGCCATGCGGCGGGGTGGGAGGCAATGCGGGGGGCAGAAAAGGCATTTCCGGCTCTCAGTGGACGGCCTATTCTTCTGCGCAAATTCATTCCACGAACCGAGGGGAGCGGTGACGATGGGTGCTTATGCCGACCAGCCGGAAATCATGGCAATTGGCGATTCGATGTATCAGGGGGTTCATTCCTTGAGCGTGGCCCCCTGGATGGTGCAGCACTCACCACCGGCGCTCGTCGCAAGGGCAATGGGCCGGCCGATGACCCTGCCGGACCTTAAGCAGCCTTTATTGTGGGATCTTGAACAGGAGGTCCGCGACGGTGGCCTTGCTGACATGCTTCGCAACATCAGGGCACACTGCAGCGCCAACCTGCAGCATTGGCGGCCAGAAGTCCCTTGGTCTGATCACGAGGCTTTCGACAATGTCGCCATCGGCGGCGCAAGCATTGCCTCGCTCTGGGAAGACACCGACGAGAAGTATTTTGAGCAGTTCAAGACGCTCGCGGCCACGATCCAGAACGGTTCTCCGTCCAATAGCGACGTGTTGCGGACCCTGCCCGCACTGTGGTTCGCACTCAGCTCCTGCTACACGCTCAACCCACGTCATCGTCAGGAGCAGACGCGGAGTTCGCAGTTGCAGCAGGCCATCGACCGGGCGCCACGTATCCTTCTGATCAATATAGGAAGCAACGACGGCCTATTCGAGGCATGCTTCCTCGGTGATGTCGGTCCCACCGCCCAGGCGCGGGCTCAGGGCATGCTCAGCCAGGTCCGGGACCTGGCGGAGCGGCTGAAAGCTCTTCCGCCGCGGGTCGATACCATTGTCTTCAACGGACTGATCCAGCCAAGGTTCGTCCCCAACCTTATGCCGAGCGGCGCGGAGGAAAACGAATTCCCCGGGGAGGATTACTACTCGGTCTATGGACCCCGCCTGACCGCCACGCATCTGTCCGTCGGCGGCACCGAGCTGCGCGCCTACGACGCCCTGATCGCGGATGTGAACGCCGAGAGCCGTGCGATACTGGAGGCTGCACTCGGCAGCCGCCTCCACTTTGCCGACCTTTATGCCATCTGCCCACCGTTGGACGGCAAGCATTTCCGCAGGCGCGGGTTGGCCATCCCCGGCCGGCGCATCACGCTGGATAACCGTCCGCTGACCGCGCTGATAGGCGGCTACCATGGCGGATTCGCCAGTCTCGACAACATGCATCCCACCGTCGTGGGCTATGCGGTCATTGCCGATGCCGTCCTGGCGGCGGTTGGCGCCACACAGCGGACCGACAAGCAGGCGGCGTTCGACGCTGATGAACTGCTGCGGGATTTTCCGGGGTGGCGGGTTCTTCAGTTCCAGGTGCAGACGCCGCTTATCCTTTCCATTGCCCGTCTGTTCTTCGGCTTTGGAAAGGATGCGACGGCGGTCTGAGCTACCAGGCCCTACTCCACCACGATCCGCGGCCCGGCCCCCCGGGTCGCCGCCCCGGTCACCTTGTCCCACACCCGTCGCGCCAGCCCCTCATACGCCTTCGCCGCCGCGCTGTCGGGCGCGGACGCGGCAATCGGCGTGCCGGCATCGGACGCGGTGCGAATGTCCAGCAGCAACGGGATCTCCCCCAGGAACTCGGTGCCCAGGCGGTCCGCCTCGGCCCGCGCGCCGCCATGACCGAACACGTCGGACCGGTGGCCGCAATTGGGGCAGCAGAAGTAGCTCATGTTCTCCACCAGCCCCAGCACCGGCACCTGCGTCTTTTCGAACATGCGCACCCCGCGGCGTGCGTCGATCAGCGCGATGTCCTGCGGCGTGGACACGATCACCGCCCCGGTCAGCGCCACGCGCTGCGCCATCGTCAGCTGCGCGTCACCGGTGCCCGGCGGCATGTCCACCACCAGGATGTCCAGCGGCCCCCACGACACCTGACCCATCATCTGCTCCAGCGCGCCCATCACCATCGGGCCGCGCCAGATCATCGGCGTCTCCTCATCCACCAGGAAGCCGATCGACATGCAGGACAGGCCCCAGGCCTCGACCGGGATCATCTTCTCCTGCCGCACCTCCGGCCTTCCCCTCACCCCCAGCATCCGCGGCAGGCTCGGCCCGTAGATGTCGGCGTCCAGCAGCCCGGTGCGGTGGCCCAGCCGCGCGAGCGCGACGGCGAGGTTGACGGCCACCGTGGACTTGCCGACCCCGCCCTTGCCCGAGGCCACCGCAACGACCGCCTTCACCTCGGGCAGCAGCAGCGCCTTCTGTGTGCCAGCCCCGGCGCCCGGTCCGTGCGCGTGCCCGTGCGCATGCCCATGCGCCGGACCGCGCGGCGGGGCAGGGGCGGGCGACGGCGCCTTGTGCGCGGTCAGAACGACGGTCGCGTTGGTCACGCCGGGCTGGCGGGCCAGCACGGCCTCGGCCGAGCGGCGCACCGGTTCCATGGCAGCGGCGTGGGCGCGGTCGGTCAGCAGGGTGGCCTGCACCAGCCCGCCCCGCACCTCGATCCCCTCCAGCAGCCCGGCCGAAACGATGTCCCGCCCACTCGCGGGGTCCTTGATGCCGCGCAACGCGTCGCGCAGTGCCTCAGGTGAAGGATTCGTCATCCGCTTGCAAACCTTTCGACGCCAGCCGATAAGCATGATGTGTCATGCGTGCCATAATGCGGGATATGGCGCAGGACCAGGCTTCCGCCAACGGCACGCGCAAACGCGACCTGACAGGAGCTCTGAACCCTTATGTCTTGGAATAGCGGTGGCCCCAGCCCCTGGGGTAACCCCGGCGGATCGGGCGGCGGTGGCCAGCCCCCGCCGGGTGGCCCATGGGGAGGCGGCGGCTCCGGCGACCGACCCGGAGGGCGGCGACCCGGCCCAGGCGGGCCGTTCGGCGGCGGCCCGGGCCCGGATTTCGACCGGATGATCGCGCAGTGGCAGGCCTTCGTCCGCGGCCTTCTCGGCGGTTCCGGCGGCGGCCGTTTCTCGGGCGGGCGTGGCCTGATCCTGAT
>JBFXDK010000211.1:0-4319 GCA_050181195.1 Acetobacteraceae bacterium
TCTCTTCGCGCTTCATGATCATAGCGAGTGAGTATCCCGAGCCCGACAAGGCATCAGGGGCGTTGCGCCTGTTCACGCTCGTCTCGCTGCTTGCCCGACACCATTGCGTACTGTTCGCCGCCGTGGAACCTAATGGAGCGCTCGCCGGCACCTGTGCCGCGAGCGCGAATCTCGAATCGGTCGGTGTCGAGATCGCTCGGGGCGCCCTGCCAGCTGCCGTGGCGGCGTTCGCCCCCGAGATCGTGATGTTCGAGTTCTATCACCAGGCGCGTGAGGACTTCGTCAACGTGGTGCGGCGGGGTGCGCCTGGGGTTCGCGTCCTGGTGGATTCGGTGGACCTTCATTTCGTCCGGTTTGAGGCCCAGGCGCGACTTTCCGGGGATCCTGAGGACGTCGCGCGCGCACAGCGCACGCGTACCCAGGAACTCGCGGCCTACCGGCGCGCGGACATGACCATCGCGGTTTCCCGGGACGAGGAGTCCAAGCTGCGCGAATTGCTTCCCGGGCGCGCGGTGACCACCATTCCCAATATCCACGCGATCCATCCTTACCTCGACCTTGCGGCACGCAACACCCACGAGTTGGTGTTCGTCGGCGGCTTCCGTCATGAACCCAACGTGGATGCCGTGCGCTACTTCTGCACTGAAGTGATGCCACGCATCCTGGCGCGTTATCCGACGGCTCGACTGACGATCATCGGCAGCCATCCGCCCTCCGCCGTGACCGCATTGGCCGGGCCGGCCGTGGACGTGGTGGGCTATGTCCCGGAGACGGCGCCCTATCTTCAACGTGCCTGCATTTCCGTCGCGCCCCTGCGTTTCGGCGGCGGTATGAAGGGCAAGGTGGGTGAGGCAATGTCCTTCGGACTGCCCGTGGTGACCACCTCGTTCGGCGCGGAGGGATTCGGGCTGGTGCCCGGCGAGCACCTGCTCGTGGGTGACGATCCGGCGACTTTCGCGGACCACGTGGTGGCGTTGCTGGAAGACCCCGCGCGACGGGACGCGATCGGGCGCGCGGGCCACCGCTTCATCTCGGAACATTACAGTCTGGACGCGGTCGCCGCCCAGCTCGACGATCTGATCATGCGAGCGCGCGCGCTGAGACCGGCCAGCGCGCCGCCCGTGCAGCGCCTGTTCCAGCACGCACGGACACTCTTCGACCGGCACGTCGGTTGGCGCCTGCGATGAACGCCACGCCTATGCCGCCGGCACCCGCCCCCCGCGAAGGCGCGCACGCCCCGTGCGTTCAAGTGCTCGTGCTGAATTTCTGCTCGGGTTCCGACACGCTGGCGTGCGTGGAGGCCATCCGTCAGCTCGACTATCCGAATTATCGCCTGCTCGTAACCGACAACGCGTCCCCGGACGGAAGCGGGGCGGAACTGCAGGCGGCCATTCCCGCACATGAGTTCCTGCAGACCGGCCGGAACCTCGGGTACGCGGGTGGCAACAATCTCGGCATCCGGCGGGCCCTGGAGGAAGGCGCGGAATACGTGTTCATCGTCAATCCGGACGTACGGCTGCCGCCGTCCTGTCTCGCGGATTACGTGGCGCTGATGGAGTCGGACCCGACCATCGGCGCGTTGAACGCGGTGCAGCTCCAGCAGGATGGCGCGGAGATCGACCAGAGCTTCCGGCGCGGCGTGCTGATGCCGGCGGGGCGCGACCAGGCGCGGTTCGATCCCGCGTCGCTTCCGGAGACGTTCGAGACACCCGTGGTGTACGGTGCGGCGCTGCTGCTCTCACGCCGTGCACTCGAACGGGTGGGAGGATTCGATCCGCTCTATTTCGCATATTTCGAGGAAATAGACCTCTGCCGGCGGCTGCGCCGGCATGGGTTCCGGCTGGTGGTGACCACGCGTTCACCGGTGCTGCACATCCGCACGCAGTACCAGAAGCCGCTGAGTCGCAGGGTACGGTTCCTGCGGTTGAAGGGCTATTACCTCTCGCGCCTCAAGAACGCGGACAACGCACTGGCCTCCACGGCCCGCGCGATCCTGCGTGAGATCCGCACCGCGCTGTTCGGGGATCCCTCACGGCTCTACCCGTTCGATACCTACCCGCTGGACCGCGTCATCGTGATCAGAACACTTGCCTGGCTGGTATGGCACCTGCCCGCAGTGATGCGGCATCGGCAACGCGAGATCCTGCCCGGCATGCATTACCTGCCGCGGGCAGTCGAGGGGATCACGCCATGATCTCGCGTCGAACGGCGTGCAGGTGCGGCCCATGACAGCAGTACTGAAGGAAGGATACTGGCGCGCGCTGACCACGTTGCGTGACCTGCGCACACGCCAGTGGCCGGCGTGGCGGCGCTACCGACGCATCCTCGCCGAAGTGAATCGGGACGGCGGTGCGCGCGTGCCGCGTCCCTGCGCGCGCCGACTGCTGCTGCTGACCTGGGAGTTTCCCCCCAGCGTGACCGGCGGCGTGTACCGGCCGGCCTCGTTCCTGCAGTTCGCGCGCGCGCACGGATGGGAGGCCTCCGCCATCGTCGCGCGCGGTCCGGCGCAGCCTACGTCGGCGGGCGAGTACCTGTGGCGCAAGCTTCCGCCCGAACTCGGCATCACCCGGGTGGAGCCGGCGCCGTCCGCCGCGCTGCACTGGCTCCCGCGGATCGACGGCGGCATGTTGAACGCAATGAATGTCTATACCAGCGCGCGCGCGCAGTGGATGCCCGGGCCGCGCGGCGTCATCCTGACGTCCGGTCCGCCGTTCCATAGTTTTCTCGCGGCACGCTGGCTGAGCGCCGTGACCGGGTGGAAACTCGTACTCGATTATCGTGACGAATGGACGGAAGCGCCGTTCACCTTCGTGGACAAGGCGGCGGAAAACCGCGCATTCGAGGACGAATGCCTGCGCCACGCCGATCGCGTCATCTTCACCACGGAATCGCAACGCACGCACGCGCTGTCCTGCTTCCCATCGCTCCGTCAAGAAGCAACGGCCGTGGTTTACAACGGCTGGGATCCGGAGGATTTCGTCACCGCCGAAGGAAGCATCCGCAGCGCGGCGGGCCCACTGCGGCTGGCGTATCTGGGCAACCTCGGCGCGATGGCCTCGCCCGCGTCGTTCCTGGAAACGCTCGCGTCCGTCCTCGCGCGCGACCCCGCCCTCAGGGCAGTGCTGCGCGTGCAGTTCATCGGAACCCGGCGGCCGGATGCGCTGGAACACCTGCGTGCGTTCCCGTATCCCGAGGTGATCGAACTGGTCGATCCCGTGCCCAAGGCGGACGCGTGTCGCATCATGCAGGAAGTCGACGGGTTGCTGCTGCTCAATCCCTCGGAACTCACGCGCTATATCCAGGGCAAATTCTACGAGTACATGGCGGCCGGGACGCGCATCCTCGTGTACGGTGCGGGCGGCGAGATGGGCGGTATCGTTGACCGGCTGAGTGCGGGCGACACGGTACCGGAAGGCAACGTGGAGGCACTTGCCGCAGTACTGCGCGGATTGCGCGTTCCGCTTGCAGGCGACGCCGCGGCGCGCCGTGCCTGGCTCGCATCGCGGGAACGCGGTCCGCTCGCCGCGCACCTGTACGCAATGCTGGATGCGCTGATCGCCGAGCCCCCTCGCTGACATGCATATCCTTTACGCCAGCGAACGCCCCCCCTTTCCGTTCTTCCTCGGCGGCGCTGCCCGCGCGGCACACATGCTGCTCGTGCGCATTGCGGCGCAGGCACCGCACACCTGCAGCGCCATCGGGGCGCGCAACTACGCCGTCAGCCCGTGGCGATTTCCGGATCCCGGCGAACACGCCGCGCTCGGCGTGTGCGCGCTGGACGAGGCCGCCGGCACCGTCGACTGCGGTTACCCGGTACGCCTGGTGCCAGAGTTCCACGCGCAACTGCGCGGGCTGCTGGCGGACGCGCGCCCGGACATCGTGTGGACTCAGCTCGAAGGCTCGCTCGACATCCTCCGTACGGCAGATGCACTCGGCCTGACCGGCCTGTGCTACGTGCACGATGCAGAGTTCGCCCCGGACGAAATGCGCGCCATCGCCGCGCTGAACACGCATCTCATCGCGAGCAGCGGTTTCCTGGCGGACAAGGTGCAGGCCGCCACGGGCCGGCGGCCCGCGGTGATCTATCCGCCGGCGGAGCTTTACTTCGATATCACCGGCGATCCCGCCGGCGACGTGACGATGGTGAACCCGCACGCGGTCAAGGGCCTGGATACGTTGCTCGCGATCGCCGGCCGCCTGCCCGACGTGCGCTTCCTGCTGCAGGAATCGTGGAAGCTCGACTCTCGCGCGCGTGAGAACCTGGACGAACGACTGGCAGTCCTGCCCAACGTGACGTTCGCGCCCCGCGTGTCGGACAT
>JBFXDK010000212.1:0-4292 GCA_050181195.1 Acetobacteraceae bacterium
GGAGGACGCACCATGGAGACCAGGACCGCCGAAATCGCCGACGGCATCTACCGGCTCTCGACCTTCGTGCCGGAGATCGCCGCACCCGCCGGGTTCACCATGAACCAGTTCCTGGTGTGCGGTGATGAACCGCTGCTGTTCCATACCGGGCCGCGCGGCATGTTCCCGCTGGTGCGGCAGGCGGTGTCCCGGATCATCCCGCCCGAAACGCTGCGCTGGATCGCGTTCGGCCATTATGAGGCCGATGAGTGCGGCGCGATGAACGAATGGCTCGCGATCGCGCCGCGGGCGCAGGTGGCACACGGACAGACGGCCTGCCTGGTGTCGCTGAACGACATGGCGGATCGCGCACCACGTATCCTGGCGGACGGCGAGGTGATCGAGATCGGCCAGGGGCGGCGGCTGCGTTACATCGACACGCCGCATGTGCCGCATGGCTGGGAAGCTGGCGTGATGCTGGAGGAAGGCAGCGCCACGCTGCTGTGCGGCGATCTGTTCACCCAGCTGGGCGACCGAGCCGCGCTGACGGACGGCGACATTGTCGGGCCGGCGATCGCGGCCGAGGACGCGTTCCGCTATTCCAGCCTCAACCCCGGCATGGGTCCCACCATTCGGCGTCTGGCCGGATTTTCGCCGCAGACGCTCGCGCTGATGCATGGGCCGTCATTCCATGGAGACGGGGCGGCGGCGCTGTGGTCCCTGGCGGATGACTACGACCGCCGCCTGCGGGCTGCGCTCGCCTGACGTCCGGTGATCGGCGGATCGGGATCCGGCGGGTGGCCGGACCCTACGGGCCGGTCAGCAGGTCGTCGACCACCCAGGCGCCGCCGGCCCCCGACCCGAACAGCGCGGCGCGGTAGGCGGTCCAGCTCAGCCAGTCGGCTCCCGCCGCAAGTTCATAGCCCAGCAGGCCGGCGGCGCCGAAAGCCGCGGCAACGCCGGCGACGAACCCGGCGCGGTGCCGGATATAGCCGTAGTCGATCGGCTGGTCCGACCACCAGTCATGCGCCATCATGCCCACGACGGCGCCGCCGCCGGCCATCAGCGTTGCGGTGATGCGATCCGCCGCGGCCGGGGCGACCGTGGCCGGGGGCGCCAGTGCAAGGTTGAAGAGTGCGAGTCCCGCCAACGCGCCCGCGCCCTGCGCCAGCGTCCGCGGTGACGTCGCATGCGTCAGGGCCTTGCGCACCAGGTCGGTCGGCGTTGCGGGCGGTGGCTCCTGCGTCGGTGCCGGCATGGTGGGGGCGACAATCGGGCGGGCAGGGGGTTCGCCCGCTGCTACCAGAAGGCAGCAGGTCGCGGCCAGCGCAAGACGGCGGAACACGGCGCGGGTCAGACCGGCACGTCGCCCTTCAGCATGATCCGATAGAGGTAACGCATCTGGTTCATGTCGTAGTCCCCGTTCGCCTTGTGCAGCAGGCAGCGGTTGTCCCAGATCACCAGATCCCCCGGCTGCCATCTGTGCCGGTATTGATGCCGTTCCTGCGTCGCGTGCGCCAGCAATTCATCCAGCAGCGGCAGCGCCTCCCGGTGGTCCATGCCCAGGATGCCCTCGATGCGGATCGGATTGAGGTAGATGGCCTTGCGGCCCGAGTCCGGGTGCGTGCGAACGATCGGGTGCAGCACGGCGTTCGGCACGCGCTCCCTGGCCGAGTCCGGCAGCGCCATGAGCTTCCGGGCGCTGTGGCTGCTCTGGTAGACATGGATCGCCATCAGCCCGTCCAGCCGGCGCCGCGTCGCAGCGGGCAGCGTCTCATAGGCGACGGCCATGTTGGCGTATTGCGTGTCGCCGCCATGGTCGGGCAACTTCACGGCGTGCAGGACGGTTGCCTTGGGCGGTCGCACATCGTTGGAATGGTCGGTGTGCCAGCCTTCGCCGGGAATGTAGCGCCGCCCGTCCGGGAACGTGTCCTGGTTCGAGATGTAGTGGATCTCCGGACAGTCCGGGATCGCAAAGCGCGTGTTGTGCTGGGGGAACACGTCCCCGAACAGCTTCACCGCCGCGACGACCTGGTGCGGCGACAGAGCCTGGTCGCGGACAACCAGAACGCTGTGGTCGATGAAGGCGCGGTTCAGCGCTGCCCGCGTGGCCTCGTCGATCGGGGCCGTCAGGTCGATGCCGCGGACCTCGGCGCCGGTGTGTTCGCCCAATCTGGTGATCGTGCAGGTCATCATGGGTCTCCTGCCTCGTGGCGCAAACTGCGTTCCCGGGAAGGTAGAGCGGAATCCACTGTTCGGGAAACCATGATGCGCTGGTCATGATCGGGTGACCCGGGTTGATGAATGCCTGGCTCGCTCCCTGATGGGAGTACCGAAGGAGTTTCACCCATGTCCCAGCAACCCGACGATGCGGAATGGATGCGGCGCGCGCTGGCGCAGGCGCGTCACGGTGAGGTCCGGCCCGGCCGCAACCCGATCGGCTGCGTCATCGTGCGCGACGGGGTGCTGATCGCGGAAGGCTGCAACGAAGTCGACCTGCATTGCGACCCGACCGCGCATGCCGAAATCGTGACCATTCGCCGAGCAGGCGCGAAGCTGCGGACACCTGATCTGCGGGGGGTGACGCTATACAGCACGCTGCAGCCCTGCGGTATGTGCACGATGGCGTCGATCTGGGCGAAGGTGACCCGGATCGTCTACGGCGCCGGGCGCCCCGACGTGCACGCGATGTATTTCGAGGACCGGCACCTCGACACCGAGGATTTTATCCGCGACTCGTTCCGCGAAGACCTGACCATCACAGGCGGCGTGCTGGTGGAAGACTGCGCCGCGCTCTACCCGCCGCCGGACGCCGATATTCCGAAGGAGGAGCAGTTCAATCGCTAGGCGTGTGCCGACTGAACGCGCCTGATCACGGAGCATCTACCCCGCCGGCATCTCCCCCCAGCGGGCGGCGGCCGCGTCGTCAGCTTCCCGCGCTTCCACCCAGGCGCCGTGCCCGTTGGCGAATTCCTCGCGCTTCCAGAACGGCGCCCTTGTCTTCAGCCAGTCGATCAGGAAGGCGGTGGCGTCCAGCGCTGCCTGCCGGTGGGATGACGCCGCGACCACCAGCACGATGTTCTCGCCCACTGCCAGCCGGCCGACGCGGTGAATGACGGTGCAGCCCAGCAGCGGCCAGCGCCCCTCGGCCTCGGCCACGATCCGGCTGATCGCGCGCTCGGTCATGCCGGGATAGTGTTCAAGTGTCATGGCGACCACGGGCGGTGTCGCCGGATCGCCCTTCGGCCCCGGCTGATCGCGCACCGTACCAATGAAGCAGCCGATCCCGCCGATATCCGTCCGCCCCGCCGTCAGCGCGGAGATCTCGGCGCCGGTGTCGAAATTCTCGGTCTGCACGGCAATACGGGCCATCCGCCTGCTCCTTAGCCGCCGGTTACCGGGGGAAAGAAGGCCACCTCGTCGCCCGGTCGCACCGGTGCGTCGGGTGTCGCGAATTCCTGGTTCACCGCGCAGCGGATTGCACGCCGGTTCTGGAACGCCGCGGCGAAGCCCGGACCGCGGTCGGCCAGGTGTGTCACGAGGTCGGCCACCGTCTTGACATGGGCGGGGAGCGCCAGATCTTCCTGCCCGGTTCCGGTGCGTTCGCGCAGCCAGGCGAAATACAGGATGGTGAGAGGTCTGCTCATGTCCGCTTATGTAGGGATCATCTGGGCGTTGGCACCGTCTCGATGCGTCCGTCTGGATAGATGACCGTACTGGTCCCGTTGCCGTTCGGCACGATGATCGCCGATCCGCCGCCGGGCACGGGCATCGTCTGATATCCCGGTGTCCCGCCGCTCGTCACGCCCTGGCCGCTCGGCGTCTGGACCGGGCGACCCGCCGGGTCGCGTGCCGGTGGCTGCGCCAGCGGCGTCGGGGGATTGGCTGAGGGTGGCGGAATCCGCGGCGCATTGAGCGGTGGCTGGTTGGATCCAGGCGGAGCGGAACTTCCGCGTGAGGGCGCCGGCGCACTCGGGATGCCGAGAGGCGTGTTGCGCTCGAGGTCGAGCAGGCTCGGCATTTCCGGCAGATTGCCGGGCCAGATATTACCGGGTTCCGGCACCAGCGGCTCCGCCGCATAGGAGTCGCCCTTCACCCGGCGCATGTTCTCGCTGTCCCAGGTCGGGGCGTGCGGATTGGTCCCGCCGGTGAAGGGAACATTCAACCAGGTGTCTGAGACACAGCCGCCAAGCGCCATGGCCAGGCTGAGCAGGGCGATACGCCGCATGCGGGAAGGCTCCCGAGGGATAGAGTAGTCCAAGGCCGAATTCGCTCGTGCCGGGCCCGGCTTGCTGCCCGGCGCGAATGTGCCC
>JBFXDK010000213.1:0-4255 GCA_050181195.1 Acetobacteraceae bacterium
CGCACCCGGCCCGCCCCGTGCCGCAGGATCGCCGCCAGACCGCCAGCACGCCACGGCGTTGCCAGCAGCAGTCCCATCCGCGGCCGTCGGCACTTCGCCCAGCCCGCCTTATAGGCGTCGTCGCCGCGGCCGAAATCGATCTCCCGCACGCCCTCGCGGTCCAGCAGATGCCGCAGCATGAGCGCCGTCAACACCGTCCCCGGCGAATGCGACCGGAATGCATCGTCATGCGCGAGCTTCAGGACCGTGGCGATGCCATCCTCCACCACCCAGAACTGCGCCGCGATCGGGACCTCGTCCAGGAACCAGACTCCCAGCCGCAGCGTGCCCAGCCGAGAGCAGGCGTGCATCAAAGCGGTGTTGAAGCGGGGAAACGGCTCCGGTTCCTTCCAGCTTCGCGCATAGACGGATTCGAATGCTTCGGCCGCCGGCCCGATCTGCTCCGGCGTCGTGAACAGGCCGAACCGCGCCGCCGGCAGGCGTTCGCTGCGTCGCAGGCGGCGCCGGACGGTCTCGCGCAGCGCGCCTGGACGAGCGGCGAGGTACTCCGCCCAGTCCAGTCCGGCCACAGGTTCATGCCAGTTGCCGAAATGCTCGAACCGCAGCGCCACCAGGCCGGCGGCGGCGGCGCCCGCCGCCATTCCATCCAGGAAGGGCCACTCCGCCGGCAGCGCGTCCAGCCGCGTCAGCGGGAAGCGACGGCAGAACCGGCCAAATGCTGCGAACACGGCGGCACCGATGTCAGTCGCGGGGAACGTCGACCGAAATAATGTGTGAGGGGTCGCTGGTGTGCTCTCGATTTCGCACCCGGCCGCCGCGCCATCCCCGGGTGCACCCCGATTGGCCTTTCGGCCGTCCAGCAACAGCGGTTCGGTCAGGCCGGGGGCGAGCAGCGGGGCATAGGCGCAGGTATAGGGGGTGGTCAGGGCGCCGAAGCCGCGGCCCGGCGTTTCCGCTTGCATCGGGAACAGCGCCACCGGGTCATCACCGGCGCGGATCAGGACGAAGCGCGGTCGCAGATCGGCCGGCATCGCATGGTCGATGACCGTCCGCCACCACGACTGTCCGCGATGAAGCGCGTCCCCAGGCCCGAACAGGAGTTCGGCCTCGCGCGGGACCGCGTCCACTGTGGGAAAGACCTCGACGCGGATCAGCGGCCTAGCGGATCGCATACCAGGCGATGCCCACCCATTCATGCAGCGCGAAGTAGGCATCAAGCCAGCTTGATACGCGGGGCACGAAGTCATTCGCTTTCGGCGGGGCGACCCATTGCAGCGGCGTCGGGGCGGCGGTGACCGCAATGCCGGTGGCGGCGAACGCCATCACCGCGCGCCGCATGTGCCAGCCATGGGTCACGACATAGACGGACCGGATGCCGGCCTCCCGCAGGATCGCGGCGCTGAAGCGGGCATTCTCCCAGGTGTCCCGGGCCGCTTCCTCGGTCCAACGCACAGGCAGTCCGAATTCCTCGGTCAGGCTTTCGGCCATCAGGCGGGCGACCGGCACCTTGTCTTCCCGGACGGTTCCGCCCGTCACCAGCAGCGGCAGGCCGGTGCGACGGGCGAGCGCGGCGGCCGTGCGCAGCCGCTCCACGGTCAGGATGCCGACCACGACCTGGCCGGGAACGCTGATCGTGCGCATCGCGTCGCCGCTCAGCACGACGATGGCCGCGGGCGGATCGTCGGCGGGCGGCGTGGTCGGCAGGTCCCGCTCCAACGCGCTCAGCATGGCACCCGACACCGCGGGCATCGCGAGCAGCAGCAAGCCGACCGCACCGACCAGTCCCAGCGCGCGCCCGAGCCGCGGCCACCGCCCCGCCATCAGCAGACCGGCCAGCGTGAGCACGGCCAGGTTCATCGGCGGCAGCAGGAAGACCAGAAGCAGGGTTTTCGCCATCGCCAAGCCTCAGCCGCGCGCGCCCATCCAGCGCAGCACGTGCGGCAGGCCATCCGCCAGGGTGGTCGGCACCGGCAGCCCCAGCGCCGTTCGCACCGCGTCCGGCACGCCGACGGAATGGCGGATTTCGCCGAGCCGCGGTTCGGCGTGGCGGAGATCGAGCGGCTTGCCGGAGAGGCGGGCAATCAGCTGTGCGAGGTCCAGCACGGACGTCGGCGTCCCCGTGCAGACGTTGAATACCCTCGCATGCGCAGGGCGCAGCGCCATGGCGGCCCGCAATGCGGCGACGATGTCGGCCACGAAAATGAAATCCCGCGTCTGCTTCCCATTGCCGAACACCGTCACCCCTTGTCCCGCGCTGATACGTTCGCAGAAGATCGAGATGACGCCGGAATAGGGCGACGTGGGGTCCTGGCGCGGACCGTAGACGTTGAAGAAGCGCAGCCCGACGGTCGGGATGCCATGCACGTGCGTGGCGACATGCGCGTGCAACTCGCAGCCATATTTGTCGGCGCCATAGGCCGAGAGCGGGCGGCAGGGCGTGTCCTCATGGATCGGCACGGTCGGGCTGTCGCCGTAGACGGCGGCCGAGGAGGCGTAGACCACCGGCACGGGGCGGCCCAGGCGCCGGATCGCGTCGAGCAGCGTCACGGTGCCGGTCTGGTTGGCGCGATGGGTGGCCAGCCACTCGGTCCGCCCGCGTTCCACCGAGGCGATCGCAGCCAAATGGAAGCAGCCGGCGACGCCCTCGACCGCGGCCTGAACGAGCGCGCTGTCGGCGACGTCGCCTTCCAGCAGTTCGGCCCCGGGCGGGAGGTTGTCGCGCTTGCCGGTCGAGAGGTCATCCAGCACGCGGACACGGTCGCCGGCGGCGGTCAGGGCATCGCAGAGATGCGACCCGATGAAACCGGCCCCGCCGGTCACCAGCCAGGTGTTCATGCGGGGCGGGCCTGCGGCCGTTCAGCCATGCGGCTGCAGGATCTGGCGCAGCACGGCCCCGTCGGACAGCCGGTCGAAGCCTTCGTTGATCTGTTCCAATGGCAGGAACCCGGACCGCAGCTTCTGCACCGGCAGCTTGCCGCGCTGGTACAGCGCCAGGAAGCGGGGAATGTCGCGCTTGGGCACGCAGCTTCCCATGTAGCTGCCCATGATCGACTTTTCGTCGGTGACCATGGCGGAATGCAGGAAGGAGAAGCTGGCGGTCGAGGCCGGCAGCCCGGCGCTGACCACGGTGCCGCCGCGCGCCGCGATGGCATAGGCCAGGTTCATGGCCGGGATCGCGCCGGCGGTTTCGATGACGTAATCCAGCCCGCCGCCGGTCGCCTGCCGGATTTCCTCGGCCACGTCGGCATTGCCGGCCAGGAACGTGTCTGTGGCGCCGAGTTCGCGCGCGATCCGCAGCTTGTCGGCGTTCAGGTCCACGGCGACGATGCGTTCGGCGCCGGCGACCACGCCGCCCATCAACGCGTTCATGCCCACGCCGCCCAGGCCGACCACCGCCATCTGCCCGCCCGGCGGGACCTTGGCGGTGTTCAGCACCGCGCCTACGCCGGTGACGACGGCGCAGCCGAAGATCGTCGCATCCTCCAGCGGCACCTCGTCGGGGATCCTGATCAGCGCGTTCTGCGCCACGACCGCGTACTGCGCGAACACCGACAGGCCGCTATAGTGGTAGATCGGATCCCCGTTCAACGACAGCCGCCGGGAACCGGTGACCAGCGTGCCGTTGTTGCGGGAGGTGAAGGATCCCTGGCACAGGTTCGGTCGTCCGCCGTTGCAGTAACGGCAGTCATTGCAGCTGGTCACGAAGACGCTGATGACATGATCGCCGGGCTTCAGGCGGGTGACGCCAGGCCCAACCTCCTCGACGATGCCCGCCGCCTCGTGTCCCGGAATGGTCGGCAGCTTGCGCGGACGCAGGTTCTCGATGGTGGACAGGTCGGAATGGCAGAGGCCGGCGCCGACGATCTTGTACAGCACCTCGCCGGGGCCGGGCGGATCGAGATCCACCTCCTCGATCGTCATGGGCTTGCTGGTGGCATAGGGACGAGGCTTGCCCTGCTCGCGCAGCACCGCGGCCTTCATTTTCATCGTGCGCGTCTCCGTGGTCCTGTCCGGTTATGCCATCGTCGCGTCATCCGGCAAGCATTTCGCTTGTAATGAAATGCACGCCGCGCTGCACGAGCCGCTCGCGCGTGTCGTCCATCGTCGTGCGGCCCTGGGTCGTCGGCAGGCCGATCCCGCGGCAGGCATCCTCGATCACGAAGACATCATAGCCCAGGCCGATCGCGTCCTCGGCCGACCAGGCGACGCAGAAATCGGTGGCGAGTCCCGCCAGGAACAGCCGCTGAAAGCCGCG
>JBFXDK010000214.1:0-4244 GCA_050181195.1 Acetobacteraceae bacterium
GAGGACGTCTTCCGGCGCGCGCTTGCCCTGGCTCGCCAAGCCAACAATCCGGCTGGCATCCGCATCTGCACCAAAGACCTCGCCACCGCCTTGCGGTTCCAGGGGAAGCACGACGAAGCCGACCAACTTCTCTCCGCGTTGCCTGCCGCCCGCACCTGATGCCCCCGTTCCTCGCCCTTCTCGCCTTCCTCACCGCCGCCGGCGTTACAGCCGAGCATGTGGGCATCCCCACCCAGGACGGCACCGTGCTGGATGCGGCGCTGGTCTGGCCCGTCGGTCCCGCCACGCAGCCACCCGTCATCGCGCTGCATGGCTGCGGCGGTCCCTTCCCGTCCCGCGACGGCAGCTGGGCCGTCACGCTTTCCCGCCAGGAGCACGCCGTCCTGCTGCCGGACAGTTTCGGCTCCCGCAGCCTCGCCTCGCAGTGCCGCGAAGCTCGGCGCAGCGTCACCCAAACCGGCAAGCGCCGGCAGGACGCGATCACCGCTGCGGCCTGGCTCCGCGCCCAGCCGGGAATTGGCCAAGGCGGCATCGCCCTGATCGGCTGGTCCAACGGCGGCGGCACCGTCCTCGCCACGGCGAGGCAGGCGCCGGACCTGCCGGCAGGCCTGTTCAGCCGCTTCACCGCCTTCTATCCCGGCTGCAATGCCAGCGCCCGCGACAAGGCCTGGCAGCCCGCCGCCCCGATGATGATCCTGGTGGGACAGGCCGACGAATGGACCCCGACTGAACCCTGCGCACGTCTCGCCGCACGTTTCCCCGGCCTAGTCACGCTGGTCACCTATCCCGGCGCGTATCACGACTTCGACGCACCGGACATGCCCATCCGGGTGCGGACCGGCCTCGCCACCGCGCCCGACGGCCGAGCCCATGTGGGCACGGACGAAAGGGCGCGGCGCGATGCGCTGTCGCTTGTGCCGGCGTTCCTTCGCGCGGCACCCCGCCGCCGCCGGCGCCACCGTGCCGGCCCGCGCGGGACAGGATCGTTTCTCCCGCCTGCGGCCCGTGCTACAGGACGCGCCTCACCACGATGATCAGGGTCCGATGAGCGATTCGTCCGCTGCTGCCAGCCTGCACCGCTTCTTCTCGGCGCCTCTGGCCGAGACCGACCCGGAACTCGCCGCCGCGATCGGCGCCGAACTGCACCGCCAGCAGGACGGGATCGAGCTGATCGCGTCCGAGAACGTGGTCTCCGCCGCGGTCCTGGAAGCGCAGGGCTCGGTGCTGACCAACAAATACGCCGAAGGCTATCCCGGCCGGCGCTACTACGGCGGCTGCGTCCATGTGGATGTCGCCGAACAGCTCGCCATCGACCGTGCGAAGCAGCTGTTCGGCTGCGCCTTCGCCAACGTGCAGCCGCATTCCGGCGCGCAGGCGAACCAGGCGGTGTTCCTGGCGCTGTGCCAGCCGGGCGACACGGTGCTGGGCATGAGCCTCGCCGCCGGCGGGCACCTGACGCATGGCGCGGCGCCGAACCTGTCGGGCAAGTGGTTCCGCGCGGTGCAGTATGGCGTCCGGCGGGAAGACGGCATCCTGGACTACGACGAGCTCGAACGCCTCGCGCGTGCCGAGAAGCCCAGGCTGATCATCGCCGGCGGGTCGGCCTATCCCCGCTTCATCGATTTTGCCCGCATCCGGCGCGCCGCGGATGAGGTCGGCGCGTTCTTCATGGTCGATATGGCGCACTTCGCCGGCCTGGTCGCGGCCGGGCTGTTCCCCAGTCCGCTGCCGCACGCGCATGTCGTCACCACCACGACCCACAAGACGTTGCGCGGCCCGCGCGGCGGCATGATCCTGTCGAATGACGCCGAACTCGGGAAGAAGATCAACTCCGCTGTGTTCCCTGGCCTGCAGGGCGGGCCGCTGATGCATGTGATCGCCGGCAAGGCGGCCGCGTTCGGCGAAGCCCTGCGGCCGGAGTTCCGCACCTATCAGAAGGCGGTGCAGGACAATGCCCGCGTGCTGGCGGAAACGCTGGTGGAACAGGGCCTGGCGATCGTCTCGGGCGGCACCGACAGCCACCTGATGCTGGTGGATCTGCGGCCCAAGCGCGTGACCGGCAAGGCGGCCGAAGCCTCCCTGGAGCGCGCGCACATGACGGCGAACAAGAACGCCATCCCCTACGACCCCGAGAAACCGGCCATCACCTCCGGCATCCGCCTCGGCTCCCCGGCGGCCACCAGCCGCGGCTTCGGCCAGGCCGAGTTCCGCGAGGTGGGGATGATGATCACCGAGGTGCTGGACGCGCTGGGTCGGTCCAATGACGGCACCAACGACGCGGCGGAGCAGGCGGTGGGCGCACGGGTGAAGGCGCTCTGCGCGCGGTTCCCGCTCTATCCGGGACGGTAGGCCGCCATGCGCTGCCCCTTCTGCGGCTCGGACGACACCCAGGTGAAGGACAGCCGCCCGACCGAGGACAACGGCGCAATCCGCCGGCGGCGCTTCTGCGGCAATTGCGGCCAGCGCTTCACGACGATCGAGCGGGTGCAGTTGCGGGAACTGACCGTGGTGAAGACCGACGGGCGGCGGGTGCCGTTCGATCGCGACAAGCTCGCCCGGTCGATCCGCATCTCGCTCCGCAAGCGCCCGATCCAGGAGGAGCGGATCGAGCGTATCGTCAACTCGATCGTCCGCCAGCTGGAAGCGAGCGGCGAGAGCGACGTGCCCAGCAAGCACATCGGGGAACTGGTGATGGACACGCTGAAGGAGCTCGACAAGGTGGCGTATGTCCGCTTCGCCAGCGTCTACCGGAACTTCCGCGAAGCGAAGGATTTCGAGGAGTTCGTGGGAACGCTGGGCGGCGAACCCGCCTGATCGCTATTTTTTTGTCTGCAACGGCCCGAACGGGCCGTATTTGTGCTGCTGCTCGCTGGCGCCGTCGGCATAGGGGCCATAGGGCGTGTCCACCGGCTTCTGCGATCGTATGGGATAGTCGGCCTCGAGCCCCGATTTCTGGGGACGCGGCTGGCTGACGACGAACGCGGCCACATCCCAGGCCTGCTCCACCGACAGGACCGGATCCTGCGCCGTCGCCCCCGCCGGCATGTTGTCGTGGACGAAATTGGCGGTGGTGATCAGCCGGTTCATCCCGGCGCCATCGTTGAAGCTGTCCGGCCCCCATAGCGGCGGGAACTGGTAGCCCCGCGCCTCTCCCAGCCGGTCCATCCGCTGCCCCTGCCCGTCCGCGCCGTGGCAGGCCAAGCACATCTGCTGATACACGGCCTTGCCGCGCACCGGGTCCGCCGCGCGGGTCAGTTCCGGGATCGGCTTCGGCTTCACGACCGGGGGCGATCCCGCGGCCAGGAATTGCAGGTAGGCGACCATGGCGCGCAGCTGCTGACTGTCTTCCGGAAGTGCCTTGCCGTTCATGCTGCGGGTCATGCACTCCTGAACACGGTCCGCGATCGTGGCGGGCCGTCCTGTCCGCGCGTCATAACGCGGGAAGCCGGCCGCGATCCCGATCAGCGACAGCCCGTTGCCGTGCATCGACCCGGCGTCCAGGTGGCAACTGGAGCACGCGAGATTGTTGCCGGCGTAGCGCAGCGCCGGATCGGCCACGTCCGGGCCGATCAGCGCGTAGGTCCGGCGCAGCAGATCGCGGCCGAGGCGAACGGTGCGGCCGGCTTCGTCATCCGGCAGGGTGTCCGGGTCAGCCGCCGCCGCGGCTCCGGCCTGACCCATCGCGGCGACGGTTCCGGAAACCGTCAGCGCAGGCGGCGGGGCAGGATGGCGCGGGCCGATCGCAACCAAGGTGAGCCCGGCCAGCGCGACCGAGGCGTATGCCACAGGCAGAATGGACAGCTGCATCGTTCATCCCAGCGGACCGTGAACCGGATCGGATCGTATTGGACGCGGTCCGGCCAAGGCAAGCCGTGTCTGCGCGTGGCGCCGGACGCATCACATCCGGCCGTCCGTCAACCCGGCGGCCGCAGTGGATGGCCCGGCGGCCGCGGCGAGTGCCCTTCAGCCCCACCCCGCCGCCGGCAGCCGAACACCGCGCCGGCGGTACGCCGCGGATCAGGCCGCAGATCAGGCCGCGCGCCGTTCCTCGATGACGAGCGTGTCGATCAGCGGTTCCGGCTCCCACATCCAGCGCGAGAGAGCCCCGGCCACCGCGGCCCCGGCCAACGGCACCAGCCAGAACATCCAGAGCTGCCCGATATACTCGGCGCCCGCGAACAGTGCCGGACCGGTGCTGCGCGCCGGGTTGACCGAGGTGTTGGTCACCGGGATGGACACCAGAT
>JBFXDK010000215.1:0-4212 GCA_050181195.1 Acetobacteraceae bacterium
ATCGGTCGCAGAGGGAGCGAAGCATGAGTTTGAAGGGTGCGGGATACATCGTGGGTGCCTGGGAGCATCCCACACGCAAGGCGACCGACAAATCGGTCACGTTGCTGCATGCCGAATGCGCCAAGGGCGCGCTGGATGACGCCGGCCTGACGCTTCAGGACGTGGATGCCTACTACTGCGCCGGCGACGCGCCGGGCCTCGGCCCGATGTCGATGATCGACTACATGGGCCTCAAGGTCCGGCACATGGACTCGACCGATGTCGGCGGCTCCTCCTACCAGGTTGCCGTCGGCCATGCGTTGCAGGCGATCGCCACCGGCCGCGCCAATGTGTGCCTGATCACGCTCGCCGGCCGTCCGCGCAGCGAAGGCATGGCGACCGGCACCGCGCCGCGGCCCGGCAATCCGGCGCAGGCGGAAATGCAGTTTGAGTTCCCCTACGGCCCGGCCACGGCGAACATGTATGCGCTCTGCGCGCAGCGGCACATGTACGAATACGGCACCACCAGCGAGCAGCTCGCCTGGATCAAGGTCGCCGCGTCGCACCATGCCCAGCACAACCCGCACGCCATGCTGCGTGACGTGGTGACGGTGGAAGACGTGGTGAATTCGCCGATGATCGCGAGTCCGCTGCATCGCCTGGATTGCTGCGTCATCTCCGACGGCGGCGGCGCGCTGGTCGTGACCAAGCCGGAGATCGCCAAGAGCCTGAAGCGCCCGCTGGTGAAGGTCATCGGCGTCGGCGAATCGCCGAAGAACCAGGCCGGTGGCCAGACCGAGCTGACCTACTCGGCCGCGCGCTGGTCCGGCCCGCCTGCGTGGGAAATGGCCGGCATCAAGCCGTCCGACATCAAGTACGCCTCGATCTACGACAGCTTCACTATCACGGTGCTGATGCAGCTGGAAGACCTGGGCTTCTGCGAGAAGGGCCAGGGCGGCAAGTTCGTGTCCGACGGCAACCTGATCTCGGGCGTCGGCAAGCTGCCGTTCAACACCGATGGGGGCGGGCTGTGCTCCAACCACCCGGCCAACCGCGGTGGCATCACGAAGATCATCGAGGCGGTGCGCCAGCTTCGCGGCGAAGCGCATCCGAAGCTGCAGGTTCCGAACTGCGACCTCGCCATCGCCCATGGCACCGGCGGCAGCCTCGGCACCCGCCATGTCGGCAGCACTGTGATCCTGGAACGGGAGTAATCGACCATGGCTGAGCGCAAGATTCCGTTCATCGGATCGCCCGAGACCAACCCCGAGACCAAGCCGTTCTGGGACGGATGCGCCCAGGGCAAGCTGGTGATTCCGCAATGCAAGGACACCGGCAAGTACATCTGGTATCCGCGCGGCATCTCTCCCTTCACCCTGGGGCCTGTCGAGTGGAAGGAAGTCTCCGGCAAGGGCAAGCTCTACACGTATTCGGTGATGGAGCGGGCCAACCCGCCCTACTGCATCGCCTATGTCGAGCTGGCCGAGGGGCCGAAGATGATGACCAACATCGTCGATTGCGATTTCAAGGACATCAAGATCGGCATGGACGTGAAGGTGAAGTTCGTGCCGACCGAAGGTGGTCCGCCGATGCCGGTCTGGGCGCCGGCGTAGTCACTCGTCGCGACACGGCCCGGTCCTGACAGGGACCGGGACAGGATTGGGGGTATTCCCACAGGCGAACCCTGGGGGAATGCCCCTTTTTCATGTGTGGCGCATGCCATGCGTCCGGAGACCCCCGCCACCGGGGATTCGTGGGTCGTTCCATGGGCGAGCCAGGTGGCGGACCGCCCGTCGAAGATCAGCCCCGCACCCGGCCGAGCGTTGCCAGCCGCTGGCGATAGCGCGACGGAGTCACGCCGACCATCCGCTTGAAGATGCGCCGGAAGAACACCGGATCCGCGTACCCGACCGCGGCGGCGACCGTATCGGTCGCTTCCCCCGTGGTTTCCAGCATCTGCTTGGCCTCTTCCAGGCGCAGCGCCTGGACATACTCGACCGGAGCGTAGCCGGTGGCCTTGCGGAACCGCCGTGAGAAGGTCCGCTCGGTCAGACGGGCAGCCTCGGCCATCCGGGCGACTGGGTTGGGCACGGTGTAATTGTCGGCCAGCCATAGCTGCGCCGCGGCCACCGCAGCATCCGCGTGCTGGCGGGGACGTGCCATCGCTGCGAACGGCAGCTGGCCGTCGCTCTTGTCGCCCAGGATGAACAGCTTCGCCATCCGACGGGCTTCCACCTCACCGCAGAACCGCGCAACGAGATAGAGTGCCAGTTCCGCCCAGGATGAGGCGCCGCCTGCGGTGACCACCCGATGTTCGGCGCCGGCCGGGCACAGGATACGGGCGGGTTGCAGGCGGATCGAAGGAAAGTGGTCGCGGAACACCGGAGCCATCGCCCAGTGCGTTGTCGCCTCCAGCCCGTCCAGCAAGCCGGCTGCCGCCAGGAACACCGATCCCGAACAGATCGAGCAGACGATGGCGCCCGCCGCGTGGCACGCGCGAACCCAATCCGCTTCATCGGGCCAGCGCGGGGCGGCAGAGCCGTCCAAGGCGACCGCGAGGTCGGTCACGATGACGAGATCGGCTGTGGGCAGGTCACCGATGGCGCAATCGACGTGGATCAGCGGGCCGGCGGGCGATCGCACGGGTTTACCGTCGCGCGAGATCAGGATTGGCTGAAAGCGCCGTGAGGTGGCCTCGGCCTCGCCGGTCAATTGGCTCCAGGTGGTGCCGACCGACCCGAAAAGCTCATGCAGGCTGTACAGCCCGCCCGGGTAGGATTCGGGGAGCACGAGCAACGCGACCCGGACCGGCGGGACGGCGGTGTCCATGCACGGATATGGCCGGAACGCCCCGTTCCTGTCCAGAACCGCACTCTCGCCGTCCTGCCGGGCTGCGTAGTCAAGGGGCGGTCCACACCAAGGAAGGATGCAGCCCATGACAACGGAAACAATCGACCGACCGACCCTGGACATGCACGCCGCCGAGGGGTTTGCCGGAAGGATGGCCGACATGCTGAACCATGGTGCGGCGGCGGTCATGATCTCGGCCGGCCACCGTCTGGGACTGTTCGACCTGATGGCTGGCCAACCAGCACAGACGGGTCAGGAGATCGCGCAACGGGGCCGGCTGAATGAGCGCTACCTGCGCGAATGGCTGGCGGCGATGGTGACCGCGGGGATCATGACCTACGATCCCGCCGCGCGCCGCTACGGCCTGCCGGAAGAACACGCGGCCTGCCTCACGCGCGGCGCGGCGCTGGGCAACCTTGCGGTTTATGCCCAGCATGTCGCGTTGCTGGGCAAGCTGGAAGATACCACGCTCCGGCTGATCGAAACGGGTGGCGGCACCGACTATGGCGCCTATCCGTGCTTCCACCAGTTGATGGCCGAGGACAGTGAGCAGACGGTCACCGCCGGGCTGTTCGACCATGTTCTGCCGCTGGTTCCAGGCATCGAGCAGCGCCTCGCCGCAGGGATCGACGTGCTGGACGCCGGCTGCGGCCGCGGTGCGGCGCTGATCGCGATGGCTCGCCGGTATCCGCAAAGCCGGTTCGTCGGCTATGACCTGTGCGGCGATGCGATCGAGTTCGCGGCGCGGGCGGCAGAGGACGCTGGACTTGCCAACCTCCGCTTCGAACGGCGCGACATGACCGGCTACGTGGAGCCGGATCGCTGGGATTTCGTGACGAGCTTCGATGCGGTGCACGATCAGAAAGATCCCGCGGCGCTGGTGCGAGGCCTGCGCGCCTCGTTGCGGCCGGGCGGGGTGTACCTGATGCAGGATATCGGCGGATCGGCGTTCTTGGAGAAGAACGCGGACTTTCCAATGGCGACGTTCCTGTACGCAATCTCGCTGGTGCACTGCACGCCGGTATCGATCGGACAGGGCGGCGCGGGCCTCGGCACCATGTGGGGCTGGGAGACCGCGTTGCGTTTCCTGTGGGAGGCAGGGTTCTCGTCCGTCGAGAAGCACTTGCTGCCGCATGATCCCATGAATGTCTGGTTCGTATCCCATGTATGATCGGCGCCCGCGGGCCGGAACGGACCGGATGGTCCCCTTGTCCCAGCCTGCCGGAAGCCGGACCAAGCCGGCGCCCAGACGATGGGGAGGACGCACCATGGAGACCAGGACCGCCGAAATCGCCGACGGCATCTACCGGCTCTCGACCTTCGTGCCGGAGATCGCCGCACCCGCCGGGTTCACCATGAACCAGTTCCTGGTGTGCGGTGATG
>JBFXDK010000216.1:0-4194 GCA_050181195.1 Acetobacteraceae bacterium
TGGCGTCCCGTACGGGATTCGAACCCGTGTTACCAACGTGAAAGGCTGGTGTCCTAGGCCTCTAGACGAACGGGACAGGGCCTCCCCCTTGCGGGGCCGGCGGTGGTTACCGGACCGCCCCGGCCGGGTCAAGCACTCATCCACTGCCACTCATCCGCCGCCACCGCCGATCACCGCCGCATCCGACAGGATGAAGCACGGGCTCACCGACCCGTTCCACTCCTCGGCCCGCAGATGCCCGGCAAGATGCAGCGGCAGCCCGTCCCGGTTCAGCAGCCGCTCCGCAAGCGCCCCCTCCCGGGCGCGGAACAGCATCGCCTTCAGCCGCGGTCCGCCGCCCTCGCCTTCCACGAAGGCACGGATCGTGGCGGCCTCCCGCCCCACCCGGTCGGCCCGCACCACGCGCGCGCGCTGCAGCACCAGCACCGGCTCCTCATTCCCCGGCCCGAACGGCGCCAGCCGTTCCAGGTGCCTCGCCACCTCGGTCGTTGCCCCAGGCACGGCGAGCGCCCCCTCCACCCGCAGGTCGGCGGCACTCGGCAGGGCGGCCGCAGCCGCCAGACGCTCGTTCAGGAACGCATGGAAGTCCGGCAGCCGCGCCTCGGCCAGCGAGAACCCGGCCGCCATCGGATGCCCGCCCCCGGTCAGCAGAAGGCCGTGCTGCCTGGCCGCGATCACCGCGTTGCCCAGGTCGATGCCGGGCACCGACCGGCCCGAGCCTTTCGCGGTGCCCTCGGCAATGCCGGCAACGCAGGCCGGGCGGTTGAACCGCTCCTTGATCCGGCCGGCGACGATGCCCACCACGCCCGGATGCCAGTCGGCGCCGCTGACCAGCAGCGCCGCATGGCCCGCCTCGGCCTGTTCCTCGGCCTGGCGCAGCGCCGTCTCCAGCATGCCGGCCTCCACCTCCTGGCGCTGGCGGTTCACCGAATCCAGGCGTTCGGCCAGCGCCATGGCCTCGACCCGGTCCTCGGTCAGCAGCAGCCGCAGGCCCAGATCGGCCTCGCTGATCCGGCCGGCGGCATTGATCCGCGGCCCCAGGGCGAAGCCGCAGGTGAACGCCGTCAACGTATCCTTGGCCTGCGTCACCTCCAGCAGGGCCGCGATCCCGGGGCGGCCGCGGCGGCCCATCACGCGAAGCCCCTGACGCACCAGCGCGCGGTTCACCCCGGTCAGCGGCATCACGTCGCAGACCGTCGCCAGCGCGACCAGGTCCAGAAGCCCCATCAGGTCGGGCTCACGCCGTTCGGCGAAGAAACCCTGCCGGCGCAAGACACGCATCGTCGCGACCGCCGTCAGGAAGGCGACCCCCGCCGCGCACAGCGTGGTCAGGCCGGAGGCATCGTCCAGCCGGTTGGGATTGACCGTGGCCAGGATGCGTGGCGGCGGTCCTTCCGCCTTGTGATGGTCCAGCACCACCACGTCCGCCTGCCCGGCCACCGCGGCCAGGGCCTCGGCCGCCGCCGTCCCGCAATCCACGCAGACGATCAGGCCGGCGCCCCGCCCCACCAGGGCGGACAGAGCGGCCGGGTTCGGGCCGTAGCCCTCCTTCATCCGGTCGGGGACATAGGGCAGCGTCGGGCACCCCAGGTCGCGCAGCAGCGTCAGGATCAGGGCGGCGCTGCACGCCCCGTCGACGTCGTAGTCGCCGAACACGGCAACCGTCTCACCCCGCTTGGCGGCCGCGGCCAGACGGTTTGCGGCCGCGTCCATGTCCAGCAGCAGCGACGGATCGGGCAGCAGGACCCGCAGCGTGGGTTCCAGGAAGTCGGCGGCAGCTTCGATCCCCACCTGGCGCGCGGCGAGCAGGCGGCCGACGATGTCCGGCACGCCGAGACGCTGGGCGATGCCCAGCGCGATCCGGTCCTCTCCCGTGCGCCAGACCCAGCGCCGGCCGCTCAGGCTGCGGCCGACGCCCAGGGCGGGTTCGCTCAATGCGGCGATCCTAAGATGGCGTCCACGTCTTCGTCGTGAAGTTGTGGTGCCCCTCGATATAGCGGACAGTGCCCGAGCGGCTGCGCATCACCACCGAATGGGTGATCGCCCCGGTGCCGAACCGCTTGACTCCCCGCAGCATCTGCCCGGGCGTCACGCCGGTGGCGGCGAACATCACATCGCCCTTCGCCATCTCCTCGCAGGTAAAGACCCGCTTCGGGTCGGCATGTCCCATCGACCGCACGCGCTCGATCTGCGAGTCGTCCTCATACATCAGGCGTCCCTGCATCTGCCCGCCGACGCACCGCAAGGCGGCGGCGGCCAGCACGCCCTCGGGCGCGCCGCCCGACCCCAGGTAGATATCAATCAGGCTGTCCGGCATCGTGGTCGCGATCACGCCGGCCACGTCACCGTCGCTGATCAGCATGATACGGGCGCCGGCCTCTCGGGTCTGGGCGATCAGGTCATTGTGGCGGTCGCGGTCCAGGATGCAGGCGACCAGGTCGGACACGTCGCACTTCTTCGCCCTGGCCAGATTCTTCAGGTTGGTCGCGACCGGCGCGTCCAGGTCGATCACGCCATCCGGCAGCCCGCCGCCGACCGCGATCTTGTCCATGTAGATGTCGGGGGCGTGCAGGAAGTTGCCCTTGTCGGCGAGCGCCACGGTGGCGATCGCGTTCGGCCCGCCCTTCGCCGTCAGGGTCGTGCCTTCCAGCGGGTCGACCGCGATGTCCATCTCGGGGCCGCCGGCGCCCACCTTTTCGCCGATGAACAGCATCGGCGCCTCATCCATCTCGCCCTCGCCGATCACCACCGTGCCGCTGATCTGCACGGCGTCGAACGCCTTGCGCATGGCTTCCACCGCGGCCCCGTCGGCATCGTTCTTCTTGCCAAGGCCGATCCAGCGGGACGCGGCAAGCGCGGCCGCCTCGGTCACGCGCACCAGTTCCAGGGCCAGGTTGCGATCCTGTACGAAGTCCAGCGGGGTTCGGGCGTCCATGGTTCCCTCCAAGGATATGCGTTGGCCCTGAAATAAGCAGGATTCGTCCCTGCCGGCCACATCCCTCATGCGGGCCATACCCGTCCCGCCTGCCCTCGGGACCGACCCGAGTCATTCCACAATACAGATGAAGGCGCCGGGGAAGAGTGATTTTCGCACACACGCGTGTGTTTTTCGGGAAAGCCCACACGCCGGACAAGCGAGGCGCATTTGGCGCGAACGGGTAATCCGGTCCGCCGTACCGCGCCAAGCACTTTCCGCAACCCAGCCTTTTTTTTGTAATAATCAGGGTCAAATCAGGGATATTTCGACCGTTTTGCCGATATTTTGCGCAGATCGGCACCGGTTGGGGCAAAACGTATTGTGAAACGAATTTGCCGCCGCTCCGGCTCCGGAGGTCCTCTGACATTGTTGCAGGACAGCCCTTCAACGCGTTGAAAACACCCCAAACGCCGTCGTGACCGGAAAATTCACCCCAATCGCAGTGCCAGCGTCGATCGTTGCAAATCCATGCGCAACCCCCGGGGGATCGTTGCAAATCCATGCGCAATCACCGGGGTTTCGTTCCGCCTTCCGGCGGGATGAAAGTTTATGCAAGTGCCGACAAAAACAGCACGATATCCGATCCCGCCTTGCCCATTCCGGCGCCAACACCGTCGCGTCGCTACCATCCGCCCGCCGCCATCTGCCCGCGCCTGGAGCCAGCCATACGACCTGGGGCATCATGCGTGCATGCGAAACGTGGTCTTCTCCGCCGATGATTTCGGCCTCAGCGAGTCGGTGAACGAAGCGGTGGAACGCGCCCATCGCGACGGCATCCTGGACGCGGCCAGCCTGATGGTCGCGGCCCCGGCCGCCGCCGATGCCGTCCGCCGCGCCCGCGCGCTGCCCACCCTGCGGGTCGGCCTGCACCTGGTGGTCATCGAAGGTCCCGCCGTCAGCCCGCCGACCGCCATCCCCGCCCTCCTCGACCCCACCAGCCACTTCCCCTCCGATCAGCTCGGCCTTGCCCTGCGCTACTTTTTCCGCCCATCCGTCCGCCGGCAGCTCGCACGGGAAATCGAGGCGCAGTTCGCCGCGTTCGCCGCCACCGGCCTGCGCCTGGACCACGCCAATGCACACAAGCACATGCACCTGCACCCGACGGTCGGGCGTCTGATGATCGACATCGGACACCGGTTCGGCCTGCACGCCATCCGCGTGCCGGCCGAACCGCCCGACGTGCTGGCGCGCTGCGGCACCAAGGTGGGGTGGGGTGA
>JBFXDK010000217.1:0-4083 GCA_050181195.1 Acetobacteraceae bacterium
AACCGAAAACCGAAAACCGCTCTTACAAAAACCTCCGCCCATGCGCCAACGCCGCCAAACCCAGATGCGCTGCGATGCTTTGGCCGAGATCGGCGAAGCTGTCGCGGGCGCCGATCGGGCCGCTGCCGAGGCCGGGGCCGTGGACAAGTACCGGCACGCATTCGCGGGTGTGGTCGCTGCCCGGCCAGGTTGGGTCGCAGCCGTGGTCGGCGGTCATCGCCAGCAGGTCGCCGGGCTTGAGCCGGGCCAGCAATTCCGGCAGCCGGCGGTCGAAGGCCTCGATTGCGGCGGCGTAGCCAGCGACATCGCGGCGGTGACCGTAAAGGGTGTCGAAATCGACGAAATTGGTCATCACCAGGCTGCCCTCGCCGGCGCTGGCGGTGGCTTCCAGGGTGCGATCGAACAAGGCCTGGTTGCCGTTCGCGGGCAGCGACTGGCTGATGCCGCGGGCGGCAAAAATATCCGAAATCTTGCCGATGCCGATCACTTCCGCGCCGCTCGCCACGACCGCGTCGAGCAGGGTCGGCGCCGGTGGTGGCACGGTGTAGTCGTGGCGGTTGCCGGTGCGTTCGAAACCGCGTTCGGCATCGCCGATGAACGGCCGTGCGATCACCCGGCCGACCTGGTAGCGATCGACCAGACGGCGCGCGATCTTGCACAGAGCGTACAGCCGCTCCAGCCCGAAGGTGGTTTCGTGCGCGGCGATCTGGAACACCGAATCGGCCGAGGTGTAGACGATCGGCTTGCCTGTCGCTATGTGTTCGGCGCCGAGTTTCTGGATGATCTCGGTGCCCGAGGCGTGACAGTTGCCGAGCACGCCGGGCAGTGACGCCTCGCGAATCAGATCGGCCAGCAGGACATCCGGAAAGCTGTGCTCGCGATCGAGAAACATGCCCCATTCGGTCATCACCGGCAGCCCGGCCATCTCCCAGTGGCCGGACGGGGTGTCCTTGCCGACCGAGCGTTCGCGGGCGAATCCGTACCGGGCCTCGGCAGCGGGCGGGTTGGCGAAGCCGGCGGCGAGCGCACCGTGGTTATCCGCATGAGCCTGCACCAGGCCCATGCGGATCAGGTTGGGGATGTTGAGCGGACCGCGCGCGGATTCGGCGCAGACGCGGGCGATATGGCCGAAAGTATCGGCGCCGGCATCGCCATAACGCGCGGCATCGGGCGCGTTGCCGAGGCCGAGCGAATCCAGAACCAGAACGATGGCGCGGGTCATGTTGGATTCTCCACGGGCGCCACCCAGTCGTACAACGGCAGCGCGGTGGGGGCATGATCGCCAATGCGGAACGCGGCGACAAGTTCGGCCGCGGCGCGCTCGGCGCTGGCCTGATCGCGGGCATGCACCCGGGCCAGCGGCGCGCCGGCCGCCAGCGTGGTGCCGAGTCCGCACAATGCGCTCAGGCCGACCGCCGGATCAATCACTTGGTCGGGATGGGTGCGACCGCCGCCCAGACCGACCACCGCCATGCCAAGCGCGGTGACATCGATCGCCTCGATCAGGCCGGCGCGCGGTGCCGGAACGTCGATCCGCACTGGGGCTTCCGCCAGGTAGGCCTGCGGGCGGTCGAGCAGATCGCGCGGACCGCCGAGGCCGGCGACCATGCGCGCAAAGCGCTCCGCACCGTCGCCGCTGGCCAGTGCCCGTTCGAGTCGGGCCAGGGCGGCCCCGTGGTCGGCGGCGAGCCCGGCCATGCACAGCAATTCGGCGCCCAGTTCCAGGCTCAAGGCGCGCAGCCGCGGACAGCCATCGCGGCCGCACAGCAGGTCGAGCACTGCTTGTACTTCCAGAGCATTGCCGGCGTCGCGGCCGAGCACCTGGCCCATGTCGGTGAGTGCGGCGCGGGTCGGCAGGCCGGCGCCGTTGGCGACGCGCAACAGCCAGTCGGCGAGTTGCCGCGCGGCGGCCAGTTCCGGGGTCTGCGCACCACTGCCGACCTTGACATCGAGCACCAGGGCGCGGGCGCCGCCGGCCAGCTTCTTGGACACGATCGAGGCCACGATCAGCGGGATCACATCGACCGTGGCAGTGACATCGCGCACCGCGTACAGACGCCGGTCGGCCGGGGCCAGGGTCGGGCTCTGGCCGACGATCGCACAGCCGGCGTCGAGCAGCACGCGGCGCATCTGCCGGGAATCGGGATTGATCCGGTAACCGGGGATGCTTTCGAGCTTGTCCAGGGTGCCGCCGGTATGCCCAAGCCCGCGCCCGGACAGCATCGGCACATAGGCACCGCAGGCGGCCAGCAGCGGCGCCAGGATCAGGCTCACGCAATCGCCGACGCCGCCGGTCGAGTGCTTGTCGACGGCCGGGCCGGGCAGGTCGGTCCAATGCAGTTGCTCGCCGGAATCGCGCAGGGCCAGGGTGAAATCCACGCATTCGGCGATATCCATGCCTTGCAGGGCGACCGCCATCGCGAATGCGCCGATCTGCCCTTCGCTCCATTGCCCGCTGCCAATGCCCGTACCGATGCTGCGCAGAGCCTCACGCGACAGGCGCAGGCCAAGGCGTTTCTGCCGGATCAATTGTTGCGGTGTGGTATTGCCCATGGGGCCCTGCTCCCGTCCCGGAAGCAGTTCCGGCGCGACCGCTGAGAATATCAGGACTGCGGCGGGACCGAGCTGGGAAAGACGGCGCTACGGCACTTGTGGGAGCGACGGAACGTCGCGACCAGGCGATCGAAGCGACAGTCGCGACGTGCCGTCGCTCCCACAACGTCGCTTCCACAACACACGCACCAGGATCGAAGGAAGGCTACAGATCCTGCTTGTAGCGCACATACGGCGTGCGCACCGCGCTGTTGTCGATCGGGTTGCGCGGTGGATTGGGCAGCAGGGTGGGTTGGCCACTGGACAGCACGTTCTCCGCACCGACGCTCAACTCGGCCCGCCATGGGGTACGCCAGGACAGGCCGATATCGACGCCATTGAAATTGCTGGTGCTACCGCCGCCCAGATCCACGGCACGCTGGCTGTGTGCATTGAGCTGTCCAGCCAGCGATCCGTAAACCATGCCCAGGCCCAATTCGCTGCGCTCGACATCGAGCAGGGTCAGCGAGCCGGGATTTTGTAGGCGCAGGCGGTTGATCGCGGCGTTGAATTGCAGGGCGCTGGCCGCGGTCAGCCGCCATTGGCCGCCGAGAGCCAGGCCGCTGGCCTCGCCGCTGGCCAGATAGAACGGTTGATAGCCGCTGCCGGCGCCGCCGAACGCCGGCTGCCAGGGCGAACGACTGAAGCCGAACTCGTCATTGACCGGGTTGAGCCGGGACAGGCCGAAGCCCAACACCAGATCGAAGCGTTGCCCGTTGAAACCGATGCCGACTTCGCTGCTCGCCACCTGACCTGGCAATTCGAACTGCAACATGCCGCGCATCAGGCATTGCTGGCCGAGCGAACCGATACGCAACAGGCCGGAGGCCTCGGCGCACCAGGGCACGCTGGCCGAGGGCGTGAGGCTGGGCGGGGCGCCATCGAAGCCGGCGAATAACTCGACCCTGGGCGCCGCCGCACGCGTGGTCGGCGCACGGCCATCCAGACGCTCGAACACCGACAGCAGCGGCGAGGACACCAGATTGGGCGTGGGGCTGCGCGCCGACCACAGCAGATGCGGCGCACGTTCGGCCGTGCTGCTGGCGGTCTCGGCCGGATCCGCCGACGCCAAACCGCAGACCGCGGCCAGCAACAGGGCGGCGGTCAGGGCGAGCAGGCGATGGGCGACGGGGCGGTTCATGGTCTTGGTGGTCTATGGACCTCGAGATCGGGCCGCGGTTCCCGGTTTACAAGGGTCGCTAAAGCCCTGGACCGGATTCTAGACCTTTTCTTGCAGATTGATAAGCCGAATGGCGGCCGTAAACCGCGGTTTTATGTGATTTTGCCCGCAATTTTCCGCGAATCGGCGGTAAACCGGACGGAGTATCGCCGCCGCCCTGGCCGCGGCCGCGGCCGTGCCGATCACTGGCGGGCCGGGCTGGCGGTGAACGGTACGGCACTCTGCAAGGCCTGCTCCAGATCGACCGCGTCGAACCGGTAACGCTGGTTGCAGAACTCGCAATCGACGGTCACCCAGCCATCGCTGTCCAG
>JBFXDK010000218.1:0-2300 GCA_050181195.1 Acetobacteraceae bacterium
CGAGCCCCGCGAAGCGTGGCGAGCGTGACCGGGCGGAAATCCCATACATCCACCCCGACATCGATCTGCCGGGGCTGCGGCTTCAGGCGCCCGTGGCTGTGGCCGTGCAGGTTCAGCGCGCCCTTGCCCATGCCGTTCCAGGTACGGAAGGCGTAGTGGCACAGCACCAGGGACACGCCGTCCACGACAAGTTCCGCGTACGGGCCAGCCGAGGCCCAGCCCGGCAGCGCCGCGACCTCAGGCGGGTCGTTGTTGCCGGTGATCAGGTGCTTGCGGCCATGCAGCCGGCCCAGCAGCGCGGCGACCCAGGCAGGCGTTCGGCGCAGGGCGACGTCGCCCAGGTGCCACACCTCGTCGTCCGGCCCGATCGTCTGGTTCCAGCGGGCCTCCATCGCGGCATCCATCCCGGCCACCGAGGCAAAGGGCCGCCGATACAGCGACAGCGCCCCGGCATGGCCGAAATGGGTGTCGGCGGTGAAGAAGACCGCCAAGCGTCCCCTACCGCCCCGTCCAGTTGGGCGGGCGCTTCTCGTTGAAGGCGCGCAGCCCCTCCTCGGCGTCGTCGGTCAGGGCCAGCGTGCCGATCTGTCCCTCCATGAACACGGCGGACTGGTCGAAATTGAGCTGCTCGGTGACCCGCATCGCGTACTTGCCCTTGCGGATGGCGGTGGGGCTCTTGTCCATCAGCCGGGCGAGCAGCCATTCGATCTTCGCGTCCAGTTCGGCCGGCGGGACGACGTAGTTCACCAGCCCGAGGTCGAGGGCCTCGGCCGCATCGATCGGCTCGCCCGTCAGCGCCATCTCATAGCATTTCCGCGGCGGGATGATCCGCTGCAGCACGGCCATGATCTGCATCGGGAAGACGCCGACCTTCACTTCGGGCATGCCGAACCGGGCGGTGTCGGCGGCGATCGCCATGTCGCACATGCCCAGAAGGCCCATGCCGCCCGCCATGGCATGCCCGTTCACCCGGGCGATCAGCGGCACGGTCAGGTCACGCGCCTGCTTCATCAGCTTCACGAAGGGCAGGCCGACCCGGGAGTAGTCGTATTTGAACGAACCGGCGCTGGCCGACAGGTCCGCACCCGCGCAGAACGCGCGGGTGCCGGCGCCGGTCAGCACCACGGCGCGTATAGACGGATCGTTCGCCGCCTCGGCCAGGCCCGCCGAAATGCCGGACACGACCGCATCGTTCATCGCATTGCGGCGTTCTTCCCGGTTGATGATGATCCACAGCGCCTGGCCGCGCTTTTCCGTCAGGACCTCGTTCATGCCTGCGCTCCCTGGCGAAACTTCGACAGGCTGCCGCCATGCATGACCTTGCCTGGAAGCGGGTGGCCGACGATGTCCTCGGCCATGCGGGCGCATTCGATCAGGGCATCGAGGTCGATGCCGGTTTCGATCCCCATCTCCTGGCACATGAAGACCAGGTCCTCGGTGCAGATGTTCCCGGCCGCCCCCTTGTGGCCGGCGAAGGGGCAGCCGCCCAGGCCGGCGCAGGAGGAATCGAAGCTCGCGATCCCCATCTGCAGGCCCATCAGGGCGTTCGCCATGCCGGTGCCGCGCGTGTCGTGCAGATGCAGGCCCAGCTTGAGGTCGGGCCACTTGTCGCGGACGGCGCCGACCACCCGCTGCACCTGCAGGGGCGATGCCCAGCCCACCGTGTCTGCCAGGCGCACGCGGTCCAGCGTGATGTCGAATTCGTCCGCCAGATCCAGCAGCCGGCCCACGCAGTCGCGCACGGTTTCCGGGGCGATCGCGCCCTCGAAGTTGCAGCCGAACGCGGTCATGACGATCGCCGATTCCACGGGGATGCCGCGGTCGCGGAAGAACTCCAGCTGGCGTCGCTGCTCGACCAGCGTCTCCTCGTTGTTCTTGTTGGTGTTGTGGATGGAGAAGGTGTTGGACGTGCTCATTTGCAGGCCGCCGGTGATATGCAGCGGGGTCTGCACCGCGCGTTCATAGCCGCGCAGGTTCAGGGCAATGCCGGTGTAGTGCACATCCGGGCGCTGGCTGATGCTCTGCGCCACCTCGACCGCGTCCGCCATCCCCGGCACGCGGCGCGGATCGACGAAGGAGACGCATTGCACCTCGTGCAGCCCGGTTTCGGCCAGGGCCTCGCAGAACCGGACCTTGTCTTCCGTGCTGATCGGGCCGGCCTCGATCTGGAAGCCCTCGCGCGGGCCTTCCTCGTGAATCTCCACCCGTTTCGGCAGATCGCTCATGGTTCCCTCCGTTCCTGCCTGCTTTCATGGCCGAGACCGCGGGACGGGTCCAGATCCCTGCAGGGACGGACGCGG
>JBFXDK010000218.1:2400-4045 GCA_050181195.1 Acetobacteraceae bacterium
CGCGGGACGGGTCCAGATCCCTGCAGGGACGGACGCGGGTCGCATGGCACCCATCGGGAAAGGAGGCCCGTCGATGACTGGCAGTGAGCTGGAGCGGATGCTGGCGGGCGCGCTGTATGACGCGAGCGCGTCCGAGATCCAGGCCGAGATGCTGGCGACCCAGCGCTGGCTCGCGCGCTACAACGCCTCCCCGACCCTGTCGGCCGGCGAGCGTCTGGGCCTGTTGCGGGAGCGGGTGGCGGACGCGGGGGAGGGGACAGTGGTGCGCTCGCCCTTCCATTGCGACTATGGGTTCAACATCCGCCTGGGGCGCGGCGTGTTCCTGAACTTCAATTGCGTGATCCTGGACGTCGTGGCGGTCACCGTCGGCGAGGGCACCCAGATCGGCCCGGGCGTGCAGCTACTGGCCGCCGACCATCCGCGGGACGCCCCGAGCCGAGCGAGGGGCCTGGAGTTCGGCCGGCCGGTGCGGATCGGCCGCCATGTCTGGATTGGGGGTGGGGCGATCGTCCTGCCGGGCGTGTCGGTCGGGGACGATGCCATCATCGGGGCGGGAAGCGTGGTGACGCGCGACGTCCCCGCCGGCGCGACGGTTGCCGGCAATCCAGCTCGCGCGATCGGGTAATCCCGCCGCGATCGGTGGCCGGGGGAACGGGGCAGGGCGGCGAGGTTTCCCTCGCCGCCCCGGGCAGTAGACGCTGCTTGGCCGGCTACCAGGTGACCGTGGTGCCGAGGACGAAGCCCTGGCCCTGAATGTTGTTGTTGGCGGTGCCAACCGTGCCGGTCTGGAAGTTGAAGCCGCTCTGCTTGCGGTTCTGGTAGATGTAGTCGGCCCACAGCTGCAGGCCGGGCGCCAGATTGTAGGTGGTGCCGACAACCAGGGCATACTCCTTCCGCTGGCTCAGGCCGGTCAGCGCGACGGCGCCCTGCTCCTCGATCTGCTCGTAGGCGACGCCAACCTGGAAGGGGCCGGTCCGGTACTGGGCACCGACCAGGAACGAGTTCATGTTGGCGCCGCCGCTGGGCCGCGCGCCCAGCTGGCCGTTCACCGCACCGCCGATATAAGCGCCGCCGACCGTGAAGCCCGCATAGGTGATGGTGGCACCGAACTGGCCGAAGTTCAGGTTGTCGTACTGGCCGTCCCAGGTGCTGGCGGCCGGGGCGCCGACGAAGGTTCGGGCAGCCGCGGGGGTCAGGTTGGTGTTGACGTGCCCACCGTAGTTGTAGATGCCGTAAGCCAGGACGTTGACCGGGCCAACCGGGCCGGAGTAGCGCACACCGGCCTGAACCAGGTCCTTGAAGCGCTCACCTTCGAGCGGGTTGGTAGAGGTAATGAGGTTCGAGCAGGCGCTGCCTACGGTGGCACCGCAGAACCCCGCACCGGCGGCAGCATTCGGCACGTAGCCGGCACCGAAATCGAAGCCGGAGAAGTTCGGCGACAGGTAGACAATCTTGGTGGTGGTATATTCATTGCCCGAACCGGCCAAGAAGACGAAGGGCGGTGCCGTGCTGCCGCCGATGGACGACTGCAGGTCGGAGCCGTTCAGCGCACCGTTGCCCGAGATGGACTGGAACGTCGCTCGCCCGCCGTCGAACAGGCCGATCAGGCCGTCCGCTCGGCCAAGGCGGATGATGCCGAGCTCGT
>JBFXDK010000219.1:0-3895 GCA_050181195.1 Acetobacteraceae bacterium
ATTGTCTTATGTAAATCCACCAGAGCGGTGAACTTGCGGCATTTACTCGTGCCGACGGTGCTGTTTTCCGGCCCCATCACGACTATATTGCTTGCTTTCGACTCGAGTGGCAACCCCGTGAGCACCCAAAAACAGCCGTCCCGTCCTCATCCGGCGGTTCGCCACGGCAGATCCTGAAGCCGGATTGATGATCTCCACCCTGTTGATCGTGCTTTTCGGCGTCTTCGCGGCCTCGGTGCTGCGCGGATTTACTGGATTCGGATTCGGCCTCGCCGCCGTGCCGCTGCTCAGCCTGGCGCTGCCACCGGCCGAGGTCGTGCCCTTTGTGGTCGTGCTCCAGGTGGCCGTCGGCCTGGGTGGGCTGCGCGCCGCCTGGCGTCACTGCGACTGGCGGGCCGTCGGTGGACTGGTTCCCGGCCTGGTGATGGGTATCCCCGTTGGTCTGGCCATCCTCACCAGCCTCTCGCCCAATGTGGTCCGCCTTGCGATCGGCCTGGTGATCGCGGCCTCCGTCGTCCTGCTCGCCCGCGGAGCCAGCCTGCCGCACCGTCCGTCGATCGCGCTGAGCGGCGCCGTGGGTCTGATCTCGGGCGTGATCAGCGGCCTCGCGTCCATGGGCGGGCCGCCCATCGTCGTCTACCTGCTGGCACTCGGCCATTCCGCCGTAATCGTGCGCGCGACGTCGATCGTGTTCTTCATGCTCTCAGGCATGATGTCGATGGCGTCGATGTCCATCGCCGGCCTGATCGACCGGGAGGTGTTGATCTGGGCGGGGCTGTCGGTGCCCGTGCTGTTCGCCGGATCCTGGCTGGGGACCTGGGGTTTCCACCAGGCCAAGCCGCACCACCATCGCGCAACCGCGCTGGCGGTATTGTCCGTCCTGGCGGTGGTACTGATCCTGCGGGCGCTGGCTACTTGAGCGTTGCCAGATAGGCGATCACGTCCGCCCGCTGCTTCGCGTCCTTGATCCCGACGAATACCATGGTCGTGCCCGGAATCACGGCGCGCGGGTTGGTCAGGTAAGGGTCCAGCGACGTTGCATCCCACACCTTCCCGCTCTCGCGATTGGGCTTCGAGTAGCGGAAGTTCGGCACGCTTCCCGCCGTCCGCCCAATCACGCCGAACAGGCTCGGCCCCACCATGTTCTTGCCGGCCAACGGTGAATGACAGGCGCCGCACAGGCGCTTGAAGGTCGCTTCACCCGCGGTCGCATCCTGGGCACGCGCCGGTGCCAGCGGCAGCAGAACGATCGAAGCGAAGGCGAGGGCGGTAAGCTGTTTCATGAATGTCCTGTCCGCGTGCGCGCCGGACGGCGGCGCGTCAACCGCGGCGGGTATAATCGGAACGGTCCGGCCTGGGTAGGCGGTTCGGCAGGCAAACGTCCAGGGGCATCACCGGCGCAATCGGCGCGTTGTCCCGCCGGCCGAATGTTGTATGATCCGCTGGAGGCGAGAGTGGCGGAACGGTAGACGCAGTCGACTCAAAATCGACCGCCGCAAGGCATGGGGGTTCGAATCCCCCCTCTCGCACCAGGCCCTGGGGTCAGCGTCGGAACAGATGCCGCACCGCACGCGCCGCTTCGGGCAGCACCAGCCCAAGTGTCGCGAAATGGGCCAGCGCATCCACGATGCAGTACGGACACCAGGCCCGGTCGACCTTGGGCATCTGATGGAACAGATATTTCGCGGCCACGACCGATTGCGGCGCCTCGACCGCCACGGCCAGCAGCGGCAGCCATGGATGGGTCTTCGCCCGGTCCGCTCCGCCGGTGGTCGCCAGCACCAGGTTTGCCGCATGCATCAGGATGTTAATCGGGCTGTCCGGACCGCCATAGCTGTAGGCCTCGTCCGACGTGTTCACCTTCACCGTGTCAAATCCGCGCATCGGCGGATCGGGCAGCCGCCGGACCACGCCAGCCTGCAGCAGGGCGGTGGCGGCCATCATGCCGATGCCCAGCAGTGACACCGCGGCAGCCCCGCGCCGCAGTCGCATCGACTGACTCTCGTCGGTCCGGAATTGGCGGCGCAGCGTGTCCGGCGTCGTTCCCATCCACTGCGTCAGCGGTGCGGGCATGATGCTCTCCATATTCGACCAATCGGACCGACGCGGCCGCGTCAGAACCGTCGCGTGCCGCCGGGGGGAAGACCGGTCGCCGGCCCGTTCCCGTTCTTATGATCCCGGCCGGTTCTCCCCGGTTCAACGTCTCCTGGCCGAGCCGCGTTGCCGGACCGGATGATCACGGTTCGCGGGAGAGGCAGCATGAAACCGGCTCTGACAACGCTTGCGCTTGTGCTCGCCCTGGCCGTGCCGCCATTCGCCACGGCGCAGTCCGCCGGGCAATCGCCGACAGCAGTGCCGGCCCAGCCCCGGACACAGACCGATGTTCCCGCCAGCATCGACGGTCCGAACCACACCGAACCGGCCGAACCCCCATTTGGCCAGTGGATATCGGTGACAACGGCCGACCGGATCATCGGGCGCATGCTGCGCGGCGAGGATGGCCGCATGGCCGGGCGAATCGAGGGCATGATGATCGACCTCTCGGCCGGCAACGCCGTGCAGGCGCTGGTAGGATCGGCCGGAGATCTCAATATCGGCGACGATTATGTCGCGGTGCCGATGACCAGCCTGAACCTTCTGTCCTCGGCGGGCGACGGCCCGATCCAGGCCAATCTGCCGTTCGACCGTATTGCGCACGCCACCCGGATCGATGGACGCAGGGTGGGCGACCTCTCCGACGAACGGAACCGGATATCGCGGCTGTATGGCGCCTATGGCGACCGGCCACCCGGAGCGCTGGGAAACGCATCGCGTCTCGGCTCCAATCAGCTTGCTGACAATTATGTGGACATCAATCCGTACCAGCTGACCCGTCTGGGGCCGAACCTGGTGCGCGACACGCGCGGTCAGATGGTGGAACACGAAAATGGCCAGGAGATCGGAGAGATCGACCAGATTATGATCGACCGGAGTACCGCCCGGATCGCCTACCTGCTGCTGTCCAAGGACAGCTTCCTGGGCATTGGCGGCGGCTGGATACCGATCCCGCCCGAGATCATTCACTGGGATCCCCGCAAGAACGCGTTTGTATTGAAGGAGACTGGCATTCAGGCCCAGGAAATGTCGGCTCTGGCCAGGACGGAATTGCCGGCCCGGGTGCGGCGGTCCGAGGTCGAGACGCTCTACCATCGGTTCAACCTGACGCCGTACTGGCTGCGGCCCGCGGTGCGGTCCGGCACCGCCAACGCGGCCCGATCCCCATCCCCCAATCAGGCGCAATGAGCCGATCGGGCGGCTGACCGGGGAAAACGCATCCGCATGGCGATGGATTGATGTTCCCAAATCCCTGGGTGCTGATGGTTTGCACCTTCGGACTGCTGATCGTCCTGGGTACGACCTCGGGCGTGGTCCGGTCGCGCCTTTGGGTATCGGAACCCCTTATCTGTGCCATCGCCGGCATCGCCCTGGGACCCTGGGGGGCCGGGCTGATCCGCCTATCGCCCGGGTCTGACAGTGTGGCGGCCTCGGTCCTCGAGGAAGTCGCGCGCGTGACCCTTGGAATCGCCGTCATTGGCGCCGCGATGCGGCTGCCCTCGGACTGGCTGCGCCAGAACTGGCGCGGCCTCGCCATCATCCTGGGGCCGGTGATGGCGATGATGTGGGTCGTCAGCGGCGGTCTCGCCTTTGCCATCCTTCAACTGCCGCTGCTGACGGCACTGATGATCGCGGCGGCCATCACGCCGACCGATCCAGTCCTGTCGGCGCCTGTCCTGACGGGGCGGCTCGCCGAAACGGCCGTGCCGCCGGATGTGCGCCACAGCCTGACCGCGGAGAGCGGTATCAATGACGGGCTGGCGCTGCCGCTGGTCCTGCTGATGATCCTCCTGACCGACCA
>JBFXDK010000220.1:0-3869 GCA_050181195.1 Acetobacteraceae bacterium
TCCATTCGGACACGATCGCGTCCACTTCCTCCCGCCGCTCGGTGCGCGCCGCGGGCGTTGCATAGCGTTCGTCGCCGATCAGGTCCTCGCGGCCCATCACCTTCAACAGGCGCGTCCAGTGCTCGGGATTCGCGGCCGAGGTGTAGATATAGACGTAATCATTGGGACCACCGCCCTTGCACGGATAAACGCCGATCGGCGGGTTGCCGCCGCCCACCGTCTTCGACCCGGCGCGCGGCGCCGCCTTGCCGTCGGTGCGCTCCATGAAGGTGAAGGCGTTGCGGATGTAGTGCATGATGGAATCCTGCATCGCGAGCTGCAGGTGTTCACCCTGGCCGGTGCGCAGGCGGCGCGTGTAGGCGGCAAGGATCGAGATCGCCATCAGCATGCCGGTGCCCGTGTCGCCGATGGTCGCGCCGGGCTTGCAGGGCGGGCCGTCTTCTTCACCGGTGATCGACATCAGCCCGCCGCAGGCCTGCGCGATCATGTCGAAGGCCAGCCCCTTCTCGAACGGGCTGCCGGTGCCGAAACCCTTGATCTGGCAGAAGATGATGGATGGGTTGATCGCCTTGATGACGTCATAGCCCAAGCCAAGCCGCTCGATGGCGCCGGGGGCGAAGTTCTCGATCATCACGTCGGCCTGCTTGGCGAGGTTCTTCACCGTCTCCAGGCCGCGCGGGTCCTTCAGGTTCACCGCGATCGAGCGCTTGTTGGAATTGTATTGCAGGAAGTAATACGCATCCTGGTCCGGCTTGTGCCGCCCGGACGACCGCCCGGGGTCGCCGGCGCCGGGATTTTCCACCTTCACCACATCGGCCCCGAGCCATGCGAGGGCCTCGGTGCAGGACGGACCGGCTTCGAACTGGGTCAGGTCGAGGATCTTCAGGCCGGCAAGGCAATTCTCTCCGCTCATGGCTGGGCATCTCCTCCGTGGGTTTGACAACTAGCTTACGCCGTGTCCGCAGCGTTCGTCGAGGCCGGGCAAGGCCCGCGTCCAGCCGCCAATCGTCCGGGCCGGATCCGGACAGCCCGGAACGGCCCACGGCCGGAACAAAGTCGGAGAACGGCGTGCGCCTCAAGCGGCATCGGCCAGCACCATGTCGGCGGCCTTCTCGCCGATCATGATGGATGGCGCGTTGGTGTTTCCGGATGTCAGGGTCGGCATGATGGAGGCATCCGCCACGCGCAGCCCCGAAACGCCATGCACCCGCAGCCGCGCATCGACCACCGCCATCGGATCGGATCCCATCTTGCAGGTGCCCACCGGGTGATAGGTCGTTTCAGCTGCGCGCTTCACCCAGTCGATGATCTCATCATCCGTGTTCAGTTCCACGCCCGGCGCGATTTCCGACAGAAGCAGCGGCGCCATCGCCGGGGCATACATGACCGAGCGCGCGATCCGCACGGCCCGCACCGTGAGATCCGCGTCGACCGAGGCGGAGAGGAAGTTGAAATTGATCGCGGGCGGCGTCCGCGGGTCGGCTGCCCTTATGTGGATATGCCCCTTGCTCTCGGGCCGCATCGGGTGCGCGTAGCAGGTCATTCCGGATTCACGGCAGAGGCGCGGACCTTTCGGCCCCGGCTCGGTCAGCATCGGCACCCAGCCCAGCAGCAGATCGGGCGCTTCCAGCCCCTCGCGCGATTTCACGAACGCCCGCAGCGGCGCGCCCACCATCGACAGCAGGCTGGGCTGCGCCAGGGCATAGCGCAGCGCCTGCCCGACCAGCCCCAGGCCGCGGCCCCGGTCGTTGAACGTGACGCCCTTCCGGCCAATCGCCCAGCGGGTGCGGGGAGCATAATGGTCCCGCAGGTTCTCCCCCACGCCCGGCAGGTCGTGCCGCACCTCGATCCCCAGATCCCGCAGCCGGTCCGCCTGGCCGATGCCCGACAGCTCCAGCAACTGCGGCGAATTGATCGCTCCTGCGCTGATCACCACCTCCCGTTCGGCTCTTGCCTCCCGCCGGTCGCCGCCCACCGAATACCGCACGCCGACGCAACGCTTGCCCTCCAGCAGCACCGCCTCGGTCAGCGCCTCGGTCTGGATTTGCAGGTTGGGGCGGTTGCGGACCGGCGCCAGGAAGCAGGCGGCAGTGCTCATGCGCCGCCCCGAGGCGATCGTCGCCTGGCTCATGGCGATGCCTTCCTGCGACGCGCCGTTATAGTCCCGGGCATGCGGGATGCCGGCCTGACCGGCCGCCTCGATCAGCGTGCGGAACAGCAGGTCGCGCGGCTCGGGGTTGGTGACGCGCAGCGGGCCTTCGCGGCCGCGATAGCGATCATCGCCCTCGCCTTCATAGCGCTCCATGCGCTTGAAGAACGGCAGGACCTCCTCGTAGCTCCAGCCCTTGTTGCCCATCTGCGCCCAGGTATCGAAATCCTGCGCCTGTCCCCGGACGAAGGCGAGGCCGTTGATCGCGCTGGAGCCGCCCAGCAGCTTGCCGCGCGGCACGGGAATGCGCCGTCCGTTGGTGTTCGGCTCGGGTTCGGAGCTGTAGAGCCAGTTGGCCGCGGGGTTGGTCAGCAGCCTGGCATAGCCGATCGGGATGCGCGACCACGGATGGCTGGCCCGCCCGGCTTCCAGCAGCAGCACCTTGTTGCGAGGATCAGCGGACAGCCGGTTGGCCACAACGGCGCCCGCTGATCCGGCGCCAACAACGATATAGTCATAGGTTTGCATGCCGCCGTCCCCCGCAGTTTATTCGGACATATCCAACGACACGCGTGCGCGCTGATCAAGGATGATCCCGGCGGCAATCCATGGCGGAATCCGGGATCTGTCGGGCCGCGGCGACGCGCCGCGGCGTACCGGCGACCGCACCGACACAAGCCACCCCGACCACGGGACAGGTCAGCAACGTTCACAAACGCATTGCGGGTCCCACCCTGCGATGGGACCCGCGCGCCGGAAGTCGTCCGGATCGGCCGAAGGCGTTACTCCGCCGCCGCCTTCGCCGACTGGTTGTTCATGTAACGTACGCTGACGGGCTGGTTGGTTTCGAACGGACTCTTCAGGTCGAATTCCTTCGCCATCTCGCGCACCGCCGGGAACACTTCCTGGCCCAGCAGGCGGATGCAGGTCTTGGCGTCCTGGTGCGTGACGTTGCCGTCGTTGCCCCAGAAGGCCAGGATACCCGGCCGGGTTTCCTCCAGCAGGACGCGCAGCTTGGCGATCACCTGCTTCGGCGTTCCGGCGATGATCATCAGGTCCTTGAGCTGCTGCTCGAGCTCCGGGCGATAGCGCAGGTTCTTGCCGCGGCCGGTGGCGAACTCGGCGAAGCCGCGACGGTTCTCCGGGCTGCCGTAGCCTGCCGGCGTGCTCCAGACCGGATGGGCGAGGCCGGTGAACTCACCCTGCATCCACATGAACTGGCGCGCGTTCTCCAGCGCCTTTTCCTCGGTTTCCGCCACGTGGATCTGCTTCAGCAGGCCATGATATTCCGGGCCGCCCTTGAAGCCGGCCTCGGCCGCCGCCGCGTCATAGAAGTCCCAGATCTGGCGGGTGCGCTCCACCGGCGTGTTCAGCGCGATGTAGGGATAACCGTTCTGCGCCGCCCAGACGATCGTTTCCTTGCTGATGACGCCGGGAATCCAGATGCGCGGATGCGGCTTCTGCATCGGCACCGCCCAGGGGTTCACGACGCGCTGCTGGTAATGCGTGCCTTCCCAGCGGAACGGACCCGGCTGCGTCCAGGTCTTCACCACCAGGTCATGCGCTTCCTGGAATCGCTCCCGATTGAAGGCGGGGTTCACGCCGTTCGCCAGCTGCTCCTGCCCGCCGCCGCGCACGAAGCCCGACACCAGCCGGCCCTTCGAGATCATGTCGATCATCGCCAGCTCTTCGGCCAGCTGCACCGGGTTTTCCCACAGCG
>JBFXDK010000221.1:0-3725 GCA_050181195.1 Acetobacteraceae bacterium
CGGGTCAGGTCAGGCGCAACGGCTCGAACGCGGCCACATGCGGCGGCCCGGGCGCGAACAGCCATATCGGCGCGGCGCCGTTCGGCAGCGCCAGCAACGACGAACAGACGGTGCCGAATCCGCCACGGGGCTGGACGTTGAGCTGTTCGCCGACATCGCCCGATCGATCCGCCAGCAGCGCCTTCCAGGCTTGCCAGTCGTCTGGCTCGGGCGGCGCCGCGGCGGCGAACCGGGGCAGGTGGCGCGCTACACGAGGGCTCTCCAGGTCATTGGGGTCATGTGCCGTGACCATCGACAGCCCGGGCAGCAGTGGCTTCGCCTCGGGGCGGCCATAGCCCAGGCCCCGGATGAAGATTGCCCCGGTCCTGTCGGCGAGCACCAGGTTGAACCCTCGCCACTGCCCGGCATCCAGCGCTTCGATTTCCTGCGCCGCATTCGCCGCCGTGGGCCGTGCCAACGCGATCAACGGCAGTTCGCCGCGGCTGCGCTTGCCGGCGGCTGGACCAAGCGAGCCCGCCCGGTTGAGCACCGCCGCTACGACGCCGTGGCGGTTGACTCCCATCCAGGTGCCCCCTGCCGTGCGGTCGCGCCCGGCAACCAACCCGGGCTGGTGGGACCAGTATTCCGCCGGCGGGTCCCAGGCGCGGTCCAACCGTTCATCGCGATTGGCGGCCATGACAACGGGCCAGTCATGGCCGGGACGGATCAGGGTGATGACAGTACACATGGGCCGGATCCGCCGTGACTCCCAGGAAGGGCAACCGGCTCATCCCGCGGGGAATCGCTTCGACGGGGATGCTGTTGCGCCGATTGCCGCAAATTATGGTCCGACGCACCTTTCACTGTCGTCCCGGACCTCCTGCCGGGGACCCGTCGCGGCACCGGTGCGGGCAGTCATACTCGGAACAAGTCCGAGGATGACATGTAGATGGCGACGTCCGTACCGTCGCGCGATTGCCCTGGCTCATCCTGGGGGTTCCATCCCGGCGCTTTGTGCCAGGGTTCCGCCGGGCGGAGAGAGCGAATGGCACGTGATACAGGTTGCCGATCCTTTGCGTCCCGCGGATGGCCAAGGCCGTGACTGGCGGCGTCTCGGAGTGGCTTATGGCGCAAATCATCGCGGCCGTCGAATGGGTCGTCCCCGGATGATTGCCGACAGCATCGAAGTCTAGCCGCAGCCCGTCGGCTTCATGATGGCTGGGCCTTTGACCCAGGGCAGGCGCGTCGCACGCCGTTGAAGTGACGTGCGGCGCGTCGTCCCCGTTCAGGAGCCGAAGGCGATCGGCCTCAGGATCCGGCGAGCGTCAGTTCCACGCGGCGATTCTGCGCCCGTCCCTGCTCGGTCGCATTGGAGGCCACCGGGCGCGCATCGCCGTAGCCTCGCGCGGTGATCATGTCCGGCTTCACGCCCTGCGAGATCAGGAAGTTCATCACCGCATCGGCGCGCCTTTGGGACAGGATCAGGTTGGACGTGACCCCCTGCCGTCGCAGTTCCGGGCCAATCGGCGCACTGTCGGTGTAGCCGTTCACCACCAGCTTGTTCTGCTGTGTCGGCGCAAGCTGGGAGGCGAGCCTCGCGATCACCTGCTTGCCGTCCGGCTTCATCTCCCAACTACCCGGCGCGAACAGCAGATCGCTGTTGACGGTGTATTTGATCGCACCCTGCAGGCGCGCGACCTGCGCGTTTTCCGCGGCCACCTGCCGCGACAGCGCCGCGTTCTGCTGCTGCAACTGCTGCTTGTCCGACAGCAGCTTGTCGTACTCGCTCTTGGACAGGATCACCGGCACGCAAGCCGTCGCGGCAAGCGGCAGCAACAGGGCCGCGCGATAGACATATGCTCTCATGGTTCATGGTCTCCTTCGCATGGTTGGGCGCATGTGCCGATGGCATGACGCCCTCGGGTCCCGACAGGCCAGCCATCACGGTGCATTCCGTTGTTCAGGCGCATTCCTGTGCTGGCCTGGACCACCGGTTCAGGGCACGGGGTCGAGCGCGATCGCGACCGCTTCCGACATCACGGCGGTAATGGTGTCGCCGACTTTGACCAGGCCGAGGTTCCTGCGGCCCTCCGGCGTCACCACCGGAATGCTTCGCACCGGGCCGCCCGCGGGGTTCACCAGATCAATTGTGTACGCCGCCGGATCGACCCCGACCACCAGTCCGGTGACCACGAGCCTCGCGCCAACCGCACCGCCCGGCGTCTGTCCCGGCGCGGCACGCACACCGGCGGCGGTCAGGCTGTCATCCGGTCGCTTCGCACCGGGCGGCGAAAGCACATAGGCGGCCGAGGTGTAGTAGCGCACGTTCACCTTGGCGCCGGGCTTGACGCTGGGGAGGTTGGCGACGGCGTCGGCAACCTTCAGCACCAGTGTGTTGCCCTGCGGGCCAACGAGCGTCACCGTGCGCGATGCGAGGTCAACCGCAGTCACGGTTGCCTGGGCGGTGATCATCTCCGACGTGCCAATGCCGGCCATGCCGGCGGCTTGGGCCAGGGCTGGCCTTGGCAATGCAGTACACAAAAACGGGCCTGCGAAGAGTGACAGCAGCGCCGTTACGGCGCCGGTGGCGTGGGATACGGATTTCATCAGAGGGTCTCCCGACAGGAGGCGACGGCGTCAAACCAGGCCCAGGCCGATCAGGACAGCGGAGCGCGGCGCGCGTGGGCCATGGCGCGGCGCGCGGAATACGTTGCTATTTGTTATCGAGACACTGCGCCCATACACGAATGGTGACCGGACGCGGAGCCTGCGTATCGGTCATTTCTCGTCGCGCAGCGGTCGCGTTGCCACGAACCGAGCGAATCGCGCCTGTCGGTCCAGCAGGATCACGTGGACGCAATCGTGGAAAAACCGACACGTTATCCTCTGAACGACATGATTCGGGCCAGGCGATCCGATCATACGGTCACCCGCCAGAACTGCAATGCGCGTCCCGCATCGGTGCGCATCCCGTTCGCACGATTTCGGTATGTATTCGAAATAACAAACAGCGAGCCAACGGGGTCACCCATCTTCAATGTCTGGACAAGGGACGAACAGCCGACGATCACCGTTGCCAACACGTGCGCTGCGCACGGTGCCTGCCGGTCGGCGCCCGCCTGAAGCGGAACAGCGACCGGAAAAATACTTTCGGCCGGGATGATTTAGAACCGGACCCAAAATGGAATGGGGCGCCGGCGCGCGGCGGATCAAGCGATTGTCAACGGCGTGATGGTCCGGTCGGACCCTCCGGGTCGGGCCTGCACGGACTTGTCGCGGCGGCCGATCCGACGCGTCTGATCGGGTTTGTCGCGGACGACCGCGGTGGAGCCAGGTCGCCGAACCAGATCCGGCCCGGCCCGTCCACCCCTGGTGTTATTGCTTCGCGGCCCGCGCCGTCTCCACCGCCCTGGTAAGCTCACCCAGTCCGACCGCGCCCGGGATCAGCTCGTCGCCGATCACCATCGCCGGCGTGCCCTGGATGTTCAGCGCCTGCGCCACGCGCAGGTTGGCGTCGATCCGCTGCTGCACCTGCGGGTCGTCCATGTCGCGCGACAACCGTGCCCAGTCCAGGCCCACCCGTGTCGCCTCGGCCTGGATGCTCGCCTTGGTGATGTCGGGGGATGCCTTCATCAGGGCGGTGCGCAGCTTCTCGTAGCCGTCCTGCTTCTGCGCCGCGAGCAGCGCCTTCGACGCGAGCACGCTGGCCGGGCCCAGAATCGGAAGATCCTTGTAGACCAGGCGCA
>JBFXDK010000222.1:0-3495 GCA_050181195.1 Acetobacteraceae bacterium
TCCTTCTCATCCTCGGCCAGCACCCACCCGCGCGCGTGCATGCAGGCCAGCCGGGCGCTGGACCGGCCGTCCTGGTTCAGATCAACGGTCTGGAACGACGGCGGCACCCAATATCCGCCCACCGTGTGGCATCGCGTCTGGCCGTCCTTGGTGAAGCACCGTGTCTCGGGCGGGGCGAAATACCCGGGGGACATCATCACCTGCTGCAGCACCGGCGGAAACCGCGCATAGCTCTGCGTCTCGCATTCCACCTTCGTCCGTTGCAGCTCGGCTTCCGTGCCGCCGGGCTTCGCCCAGTGTTCGGCGCAGCCGGATACCAGCAGCACCACCGCGACCGCCGCACCGAACCGCCGGACCATCACGCGACATCCCCCAGGGGAACAGGGTTCATGCCCGCAACGCCGGCAGCACCAGAGTTTCCAGCAAGGATTTGGACATCGCCGCGTCCTCGGCCGAGGCGCCGCGCATCCCGCCGCTCATTGCCACCTTGTCCAGGCCCAGCGCCTCCAGCCGGCGCAGGCGCGCGATGCACTGCTCCGGCGTGCCCGCGACGGCGAAACGGTCGATGAACGCCTCGGTCAGCACGCCCGCCTGCTGCGAATCCCCGCGCGTGTGCGCCTTCATGTCATAGGCGTTGCGCAGGTCGTGCAGCACGGCACGGTCGGACTCGGACACCGGGCCGCTCGCCTTGCCGTGCATGACCGAGAACCGGGCGAACGTGGTCAGCCCGCCGCGCACCAGGTTGCGCGCCTTCATCACATCGGTATGGCAGCCGCAGTTGATATACGCGCCGAAGCTGATCCCGTCCGGGTCCAGCCCGGCCTTGCGCCGAGCGTCCTTCGCCACGCCGATGCCCCAGGCGATGCGCTCCTCATCGGCGCCCAGGGCGAACATCACGCGGTCGGCGTGCAGCGCGGCGATGGCGATCACGCGCGGGCCGCTGGCCGCCACCTCCACCGGCACCTTGCGCCCCTGTGCCGCGCCTTGGGCGATCCAGTCGATGCGGCTGGTGGGCGGGGCGTCGGCCAGTTCCAGTTCCGACATCGGCGGCGCGACATCGGCGGGCAGGTCGATGTCCTCGAACGGCACCGCTTCGCCGCGCAGATAGGTCTGCAACTGCCGCAGGTATCGCTCAAACGGCCCCAGGCGCGACGGCGCGCGCCCCAGATGCGCCAGCGCTGAATCCCCCCGTCCGATCCCCAGCACCGCGCGGCCGTTGGAGATGCGATCGACGCTGGTGATCGAGCATGCGGTCACCGCCGCATGCCGCGTCACGTTGTTGGTGACGCCGGTGCCAAGGCCGATGCGGCTGGTGGTGGTCGCGGCCAGGGCCAGCGCCACGTAGGGGTCGCCCGAGAGGTTCTGCGAATCCACGACCAGCAACCCGTCCCAGCCCGCTGCCTCGACGTCCCGCGCGACGCGGGCGGTGCTGCGCGGGGATGCCACGCTGGTGGTCCAGATCTGCATGGGCCGTCTCCCAAGTTCGCCTGTTCGGAGCGATGATGGCCGCAGGTTCAGGCGGAGGAAACCCCATGAAGTTCGGCATCGCCATCCCCACGGATTCGGATTCCTGGCGCCTGGTCAGGCGGGCCGAGGAACTCGGCTTCCACCACGCCTGGTTCTACGACACGCAGATGCTCAGCGCGGACTGCTTCGTGGCGATGGCGGCCTGCGCGATGAAGACGACGCGCATCCGGCTGGGAACGGGCGTGCTGATCCCGTCCAACCGCATCGCGGCGGTGACGGCGAACGCATTCGCGTCGCTGAACAAGCTGGCGCCGGGGCGGATCGATTTCGGCATCAGCACCGGCTTCACCGGGCGGCGGGCGATGGGGCTGGGCGCGGTGAAGCTCGCGGATATGGAGGAATACATCCGCGTTGTGCAGGCGCTATGGCGCGGGGAGACGGTGGAAACCGAGGTGGAGGGCAAGCGCCGGCTGATCCGGCTGCTGAACCCGGAACTGGGGCTGATCAACCTGCGCGATCCGATGCCGCTGTATATTGCCGCGTCTGGACCGAAGGCGCGGGCGCTGACGGCGAAGCTGGATGCCGGCTGGATCGATGGTGCGCCGAACGAGGCGCGCAGCATCGCGGCGCTGGAGACGATGCGCCAGGCTTGGCAGGCGGCGGGGCGGCCGGCCGAAGCGTTGAATGCGGTCGCCTGGGCCGGCGGCTGCGTGCTGGCGCCGGGCGAGCCCGCGGACAGTCCACGCGCCATCGCCCAGGCGGGGCCGCGCACCGCGACGCTGCTGCACCGCGCGGCGGATGCGGCGCTGGGCGGCTATCCCGATGCCGGTTCATTACCGCCGCAGTTCGCCGATGCCGCTCGGCGTTATGTAGAGATGGCGCGTAGCTACGGGCCGCAGGGCGCGCATTATCTGGGAAACCACCGCGGACACCTGATGTTCGTCCGCGACGACGAACGTCCGTTCCTGTCGGCTGATCTGATCAAGGCAGTAACGTGGACGGCGACGGAAGACGAACTGAAGCAGCGGGTCGAGGCGCTGGAGGCGGCGGGGTTCAGCCAGGTCGTGTTCTCGATCCTGCCGGGACAGGAACACGCGGTCGAGGACTGGGGCCGCATCCGCCGCGCCTTCCGGTAGCCAGCGGTTGACCGGCACCGGCTCAGCGGAAACAGTGGCCGTTCGCATCACGGGAGGCGCTCATGAAGTTCGGCATCCACCTGCCGCAGGCCGGCAACCAGGCCAGCCCCGATCTGATCATGCGCCATGCGCTGCGCGCCGAGGCGCTGGGCCTGGACGATGTCTGGGTCAGCGAGCACATCATCGTGCCGAAGGATGCGTCCTATCCGCCGTCGCCGGTGTTCTACGACCCGGTGGTAACGCTCAGCTGGGTGGCGGCGGTGACGAAGCGGGTGCGTCTGGGCACCAGCGTGCTGGTGCTGCCCATGCGCCATCCGCTGCCGCTGGCAAAGGAACTCGGCACGCTGCAGACGTTGTCGAACGGGCGGCTGATCCTGGGCGCCGGCGTGGGCTGGCTGGAAGCCGAGTTCGACGCGCTGGGCGTGCCATTCCGCGAGCGCGGGCGGCGCATGGATGAGGGCCTGGCGATGATGCAGGCGGTGTGGAACGACGATCCGGTGACGTTCGAGGCCCGCACGATCGACGCCAAGATCCAGGCGATGCGCATGCTGCCGCGCCCGTCGGCGCCGATCCCGGTCTGGATCGGCGGCACCGCGCCGCGGCAGATCGCGCGCGCGGTGAAGCTGGATGGCTGGCACGGCAGCCGCCAATCGCCCGAGGAGATCGCGCCGATCGTCGAACAACTGCGCAAGGCGCGCCCGGATGAGGCGTTCACCATTTCCATGCGCATCCGCTGGAAGGGCGAGGACGCGGCCGAAGTGAAGACCAGGCTGCAGGCGTATGAATCCCTGGGCGTGCAGCACGTGCTGATCGAGCCGGAGAACCGCGAAATCGACGACTGGGACCGGTTCCTCGACGGTGTCGGCCGGATCGTGGGCGGCTGATCCATGCC
>JBFXDK010000223.1:0-3433 GCA_050181195.1 Acetobacteraceae bacterium
GGCCGATCCCGCGGCAGGCATCCTCGATCACGAAGACATCATAGCCCAGGCCGATCGCGTCCTCGGCCGACCAGGCGACGCAGAAATCGGTGGCGAGTCCCGCCAGGAACAGCCGCTGAAAGCCGCGTTGGCGCAGCCACCCATCCAGGCCGGTCGGGGTGCGGCGGTCGTTCTCGAAGAATGTCGAATAGCTGTCCAGGTTGGCGTGAAATCCCTTGCGGATCACCACTTCGATGCGCGTCTGATCGAGCGCGGCGTGTAGCGCGGCGTTGGCGCTGCCGGCCAGGGCATGATCGGGCCACAGCACCTGCTTGCCATAGGACATGTCGATCACGTCGTAGGGCGCGTGGCCGGGATGCGCCGAGGCGAAGGAGGCATGGTCCGGCGGGTGCCAGTCCTGCGTTGCGAAGGCGTGGCGAAACCGCGTCAGCAGATGATTGGCAATTGGTACGACATCGTGTCCGTCGGCCACCGGAAGTTCGCCGCCCGGCATGAAGGTGGGTTGTATGTCCACCAGCCCAAGAATATCGGACTCTGGGTCGATCTTCATCTCCATGCTCCTGTTCACGCGGGCGTGACGATAGTATTAATTCCAATTGTGGCTCGGCCGCGTCATCACGTCGCTGGAGAGGTTCATATGACAATGCGACGCAACTTCATCGCCGGTCTTTTGGTCGTTTGCGGGGTCTGGATGGATCCGGCAACGGCAACAACCCTGCGCTGGGCGAATGATGGCGATATCAATGCTTTGGACCCCATGACACGGCAGGAGACGCTGCAGATCTCCTTCCTGTCCAACATCTACGAGACGTTGCTGCGCCGTACACCCGACCTGAGCCTGGAACCGGCGCTCGCCGAACGGTGGGAGCAGACGACGCCGACGACCTGGCGGTTTCATCTGCGTCCAAACGTGAAATGGCAGGACGGATCGGCGTTCACGGCCGATGACGTGATTTTTTCGTTGCAGCGCATCCTCTCGCCCACGTCGTCCCTGCGGGCGAACATGGCCTCGGTGAAGGCAGCGCGCAAACTCGACGATCTCACCGTCGAATTTGAAACTCATCAACCGAATCCAATCCTGCCGCAGGAACAGACGCAGTTTCTGATCATGTCGAAACGGTGGAGCGAGGCGCATGGCGCAGCCGAACCGCCGCTGATCGGCAAGGAGGAAGGCTACGCCCTGCGTCACGCGATGGGAACCGGGCCGTATCGCCTGGTGTCGCGGGAACCGGACCGCAAGACGGTGGTCGAGCGAAATCCGGGCTGGTGGGACAAGGCGGGCGTCGACGCCGACCGGGTCGAGTTCAATGTCATCCAGAGCGCGCCGACGCGGGTGGCGGCGCTGCTGAGCGGCGAGGTCGACCTGATCCACGCCGTGCCGCCGCAGGACATGCCGCGCATCAGTCAGACAGCGGGGCTGCACATCCTGCAGCATCCCGAACTGCGGACGATGTATCTGGGGTTCAATGTCGGCGGAGCCGTTCTGAAGAACTCGAACGTGAGCGGCGCCAACCCGCTGCGGGACCTGCGCGTGCGGCGCGCCTTCGCGCTTGCGGTCGACGAGCCGGCGATCATCAGCCGCATCATGAAGGGCCTCGGCCGGCACTCCGGCCTGATGTGGGGACCCGGCGTCAACGGCTACAGCGCCGCTTCCGACAAGCCGATCATGCCTGACGTGCCGGAAGCGAAGCGCCTTCTGGTCGAAGCCGGGTATCCCGACGGGTTCACGATCACGCTCGACTGCACCAATGACCGCTACATGATGGACGAGCAGATCTGCACCGCGATCACCGCCATGTTGGCCCGCATCGGTATCAAGGTCAGCCTGCAGGCGCAGACCAAGGGGCGGTTCTTCACCCAGGTTCTGGCCCCGAACTACGACACCGACTTCTGGATGCTGGGCTGGACGCCCGCGACCTACGACGCGCACAACGTCCTCTATACGCTGCTGGGCACGCGCGACGGCAAGCGCGGCGAGGCCAACATTGGCGCCTACTCCAATCCGCGGCTCGACGCGCTGATCGCCGCCATCGGCACGGAAACCGATCAGGCCAAACGCGATGCGATGATCCAGGAGGCGGCGGCGATCGTCCGGCAGGACCTGCCCGTGGTGCCGCTGCACCAGCAGGTGATGGTCTGGGCGGTGAAGGACGGGATCAAGGTCGCGCAGCTCGCGGACAACTCCTTTCCCTATCGCTATATCAAGATGAAGTAGCCGGAAGGAGAGGACATGAGCCTGCATTACGTCACGCAGCAGCGGCCCATCACCGACGCGCTCCGTCGGTCGGTGGTCGAGGATCTGCCGGAGATCGAGCAGATCGGCAATCTGGCGCTGCGCCGCAAGGCGATCGAGGCCTGGGCCTTCGCCCTGTCGCATTCCAGCTTCCAGCGCATCAGCGATATCGAGCCGGGCGGCAATCCCGGAATGAACGTGCTGAAACGCGGCTCCCAGGCGGACCACCTCCGCGGGGTCGCGCGCCTCGCGCTCGCCATCGCCGACGACTTCATCGCCGCGCGTCCCGAGGCGGTGATCAACCGCGATGTCGTGCTGTGCGGCGCGCTGTGCCACGACGTGGGCAAGCCCTATGAGTTCGATCCGGTCAACCAGGCGCGCTGGGCGGCGGATCCCTCGGCGACGGGGCAGCCGACGCTGCGCCATACGGTGTTCGGCACCTATGTCTGCCTGACCGTCGGCCTGCCCGAGGAGATCGCCCACATCGCCTGCGCCCATTCGCTGGAAGGCCAGCATATCGGCGTGTCGACCGAGTGCATGATCGTGCGCCACGCTGACCATGCCTACTGGAGCGTCGCCGGCTCCCTTGGCCTGCTGATCCCGGAAACGCTGCGCCCCAATCCGATCATGCGGGTGCGCCGGCTGGCCGAGGACGCCCAGGCGGCCGAGTAAGGGCGCACGCCGCCGGAGGGGCGCCCGGGACGCCGGCACCCGCCAGCGCCGGCGTTCCTGTTCGGCCGATCCCTACCGGTCGGTCAGCCGCAGCTCGATCCGCCGGTTCCGCGCATAGGCCTCGGGCGTATCGCCCGATGCGATCGGCTGGTATTCGCCGAACCCGGTCGCGGCCAGCCGCTCGGGCGGAACGCCGGCCGCGATCAGCAGCTTCACCACGGTGATTGCGCGCGCCGACGACAATTCCCAGTTCGAGGCGAATTGGCCGCCGCGCACCGGTGAGGAGTCGGTGTGCCCGTCCACCCGCAGCAGCCAGGGCACATCGGGCGGAATCTCCGAGGCGATCTGCTTGATGGTGATCGCCAGCGTCGTCATCTGCCCGATCCCCGACGGGGTCAGCTCCGCGCTGCCCACCGGGAACAGCACCTCGCTCTGGAACACGAAGCGGTCGCCCACGACCTGGATGCCCGTGCGGTTCTCCAGCAGCGTCCGCAGCCGTCCGAAGAAGTCGCTGCGATAGCGCTGCAG
>JBFXDK010000224.1:0-3288 GCA_050181195.1 Acetobacteraceae bacterium
ACTGCGGGCACCAACCGGCGCGGCAGCCGCCCGCCCTCGCCCAGCCAGACGGTGGCGATCATCGCCCACAGCAGCAGGCTGCTGAGGTGGTTGGGCTGGCGCAGGTTGCCCACCGCCCGGTCGCCGTTGGCGCTGACGGCGATCCAGGTGCCGTCGGCCCACTGCGGCGCGTAGACCTGCACGAAGCCGATCAGCGTGCCGGCCACGCCGGCGATCAGCAGCGCGACGCAGAAGGCGGCGAAGGCGTCTTCTGCGTGGCCGCTGCGCTGCAGCGCGCTCGCCAGCGCAGCCACGAGCATCGCCGCCGCGAGCATGCCCAGTGCAGGCAGGGCCAGGCTCCAGGGCAGCCTGGCCCACAGCGGTGATGCGAAGGCACTGGCCGCCACCAGCAGCAAGGCCGCGAGCAGGGCGCTGGTTCCGGCGCTGCCCAGGGCACTGGCGGCACCGCGAGGCAGGGCCACTGCCAGCATCAGGGCCCAGGCGCCCCAGCCCACCATCGCAGCGGTCTGGTTGAGGAACGTGGCCGACGGCGGCAGGTTGAAGGCGATCAGCGTCGGCGCGGCCACGGCGGCCGCCGCCGCGACCAGCCAGTCGCCGCGCAGCGCAGCGCCCATCAGAAGAAGCCGTCGAGCGCGATGAAGCCGACCACGTTGCCTCGCGCATCCAGGAGCGCCACCCAGTCCTGTCGAGCCACGATGGGCGCGAATCGAGCTTCTTCGACGCGGACGCCCGCTTCGCGAAGGCGCGCTTCGAGGTCTTGCCTGCTAGCGGGGTAGCGGGCGATCAGGACCGAAACCGGTCGCGCTCGCTGCTGCACATCGTCCCGGGACTGCTCGTAAGGCTGCCAGAAGAGGGGTCGCTGGCCGATGTCGTAGCCCTCGAAACCCTTGATGAGCGCCTCCGTGTTCTCGGCGCCGTCGCGCGGACGTCGGGCTCCTAGCACCCACGGCCCCGTCAGCGGGAGATGCCGATAGGCCTCCGGTGCCTTGGGCAGATCGTCCATGTAGACATCGTTCGCGGTGACGACTCGGAAGCGGTCGACTTCGAAAACCAACGCCACCGGGCGCACCTGATACACCGTGTGCAGACCATAGGCCAGCGCCGCCACCTGCAGCACGACGATCACCGCCAAGTCGCGCTGCAGGTGGCGCCGGCCCTTGGCCAGGTCGAAGACCGCGAAGGTCAGCAGGGGACCGAGGATCACATCGACGGTGGTAAGCAGCCAGAAGAGCTCCTTCCCCCCGGAGATGATGCGGTACGGCCAGGGATACCACACGCCAAACACGAGCACGGCCGCCAGGATGGCCACCGCCAGGCTGAGGCAGAAGTGCAGGCCGGCGGCCTGGAGCCGCGAACGCAGGTTGGCTTGCGGAAGACGTAGCTTCATCGAACAGAAGATTCGACCTTTGCCCCGGGCCGCGGCACTTCCGGGCCCCCAATGAAAAAGGAGGGCGCCGAGGCACCCTCCTTCATAACGTAGCAGACTTTAGAAGCGGCAGTTCGCGGGAACGTACTTGTGAACCGTCGTCTCGCTGCCGGCAGCCGTCGAACCGGCCTGGCAAGCCCAGTCCACCGGAGCGCCAGCCTGCATCGGGCCGGCCAGGACGCCGGTGGCAGGGTTCAGCGTCGTGCCCGGGATCAGGCGAACGAAGATCGACGGCACGCCGACAGCGCCGGCGTAGTTGATGGTGATCGTGCCATCCCCCAGGACCGGGACGGCGGCAACGTCGGCAATCGCGATGCCCTCGACGTACTTGGTCGGAGTGAACTGGAAGCCGAACGCATTGGCGGGCGGGTTCGCCGTGCACGGGTCAGCACAGCCAGCCAGCGCCACACCACCGCGCGAACCGAACGTGTCAACGATGTTGCCCTTCAGCGGACCGGCCAGGTTCAGACCTTCGGTCACGCGCGAGCGGATCGTGTAGTCCTGGTAAGCCGGCAGCGCAACCGCCGCCAGAATGCCGATGATCGCCACGACGATCATCAGTTCGATCAGGGTAAAACCTTGTTGGATACGACGCTTCATGAGAACTCCCGAGGGGTTGTTGGGGTGGAGACGCAGAGCAGATGCGAAGGCCATGCCATCGGCCGGCGCGCTGCCATTCGTGAAATGTGGCCCGACAGCTGACGCAAACGGTCACAGTTGCGACGCGCACACCTCCGCAGTCCGTCACCAGTGCCGCAACTTGTCACGGATCTCGCCCCAATCTGGCGGCGCTCAAACGACGAAGAGCCGACCCAAGGGCCAGCTCTCCGGGGTTCCCCTGCCGCGATGCGAGGCATCACAGCGGGGGAAGACAAGACAGCTTAGAAGCGGCAGTTCGCGGGAACGTACTTGTGAACCGTCGTCTCGCTGCCGGCAGCCGTCGAACCGGCCTGGCAAGCCCAGTCCACCGGAGCGCCAGCGGTCATCGGGCCAGTCAGGGCGCCGGTGGCAGGGTTCAGCGTCGTGCCCGGGATCAGGCGAACGAAGATCGACGGCACGCCGACAGCGCCGGCGTAGTTGATGGTGATCGTGCCATCCCCCAGGACCGGGACGGCGGCAACGTCGGCAATCGCGATGCCCTCGACGTACTTGGTCGGAGTGAACTGGAAGCCGAACGCATTGGCGGGCGGGTTCGCCGTGCACGGGTCAGCACAGCCAGCCAGCGCCACACCACCGCGCGAACCGAACGTGTCAACGATGTTGCCCTTCAGCGGACCGGCCAGGTTCAGACCTTCGGTCACGCGCGAGCGGATCGTGTAGTCCTGGTAAGCCGGCAGCGCAACCGCCGCCAGAATGCCGATGATCGCCACGACGATCATCAGTTCGATCAGGGTGAAACCTTGTTGGATACGACGCTTCATGAGGACTCCTTCGAGTTGGGGGAGAGACACGCTCCTTGTGTTTGCGAACGGCGTGCCAACGCAAGTGATCCGACTTTCCGTGAAATGCACCCGCGTGGCTGACGCGGAGGGTCGCTCGCGACCGCTGCGCGGCGACGCGTCCGGTCGCGGATGACGCAAATGGTCACCCGCGCCAAGTCCTTGTGATCCAACGAAAAACGGGCCCGAAGGCCCCTTGTTCAGTGGTCACTTTCGCTGCCGCGAGACGCACGTCACGCTTCGCCGAGACGCATCACCTGGCCGGCCGAAAGCGCACGGATGCGGTGGCTGCTGGCCAGCTTGCCGACCTCGCTCATCACCGCCTCGGTCTCGCCGGGCTTGATGTGCGTGATGTGCACCTCCACGCTGCCGGGCAGCTGGGCCAGCTCGTGGCCCAGCGCCGCCGGGCACAGGTGGCGGCTG
>JBFXDK010000225.1:0-3247 GCA_050181195.1 Acetobacteraceae bacterium
GAAGTCACTTCGTGCAGCAGATGGCGGTCGATGTAGAGCAGCGCCGAGCCATCGTCGTTCTGCCGCACCAGATGGGATTCCCAGAGCTTGTCGTACAGGGTTTTGCCGGCCATCGCCGCATCCGCCGTGTGGGTCAAAAAACAGCCGGAAAGTCTAGCGATCCCGGGCCCATAAAACAAATTCATGGCCCTGATGGTTGCGACTTCACCGTAGAATTCTCGGCCTTCTACTCCGCGGCATCTCCGCATGGACGTATTCCGTAACAGCGCAATGACGTTGAGGCGCCAGCCCGAATGATCGATCCGCCCGACCGCCTAGCTCCGGCGGCCGTCATCTGGCGCGACGGCGTCCTGCGCTCGGTTCACTTCGACGACATCTATCATTCTCCCGCCGATGGCCTGGGCGAGACCCGGCATGTGTTCATTGCCGGCAACCAGCTGCCCGAGCGCTGGCGATCGTTGCGCGCAGGCGAGGGATTTGTCATCGGCGAGACCGGGTTCGGCAGCGGACTCAACTTTCTTGTGGCCGGCAGCCTGTGGCTCGCCAGCGCGCCGGAAACGGCGGTGCTGCACTATGTCTCGGTAGAAAAATACCCACTGGCGCGCGGCGATTTCGCATGCGCCCTGGCGCAATGGCCCGCCTTCGCGGCCCTGGCCACGGAACTTGCCCGGGACTATCCGCCACCGGTTGCCGGCTGCCACCGCCTGGTGCTTGCCGGCGGACGGATTCAGCTCACGCTGCTGCTGGGCGATGCAACCATCATGCTGAATCAGGTGCAGGCCTCGGATCACCCGCTCTTCCGCCACGGCACCGCGCCAAAAATCGACGCCTGGTTCCTCGATGGCTTTGCACCTGCCCGCAACCCCGACATGTGGCGTCCCGAACTGTTCGCGCAACTCACTGCGCTGAGTCGCGCCGGCACCAGCTTTGCGACCTTCACGGCAGCCGGCAGCGTGCGCCGCGGCCTTGCCGACGCGGGTTTTACGGTCGACAAGGCCGCGGGGCATGGCAGCAAGCGGGACATGCTGCGCGGGGAGTTTCCGGCGTTGCCGGCCCCCGCGGAAACCGCCGCCCCGCAGTCCCAACGCCGCCGACCGGCCGGCGCGCCCTGGTATCTGGACGCCGCGGAGTACGGCACAGCCCCGGGAACAGCGGCCGTCATCGGCGCCGGTATCGCCGGCTGCACCAGTGCCCGCGCGCTGGCGGAGCGCGGCTGGCAGGTAACCCTGTACGATCGCGCCACCATCGCCAGCGGCGCCTCGGGCAATCCCCAGGGCGTGCTCTATCCACGCCTGACAGCGGACACCTCAGTGTTCGGCGCCGTCAATCTGGCCGCCCTGCTCTTTGCTCAGAACTATTACCGGGACTTCTGGCGGGACGGACTCGGCAACCACTGCGGTGTCTTGCTGCTGCCGGAAACGGCTGCCCACGCGGAACAACTGCGCCGGATCGCCGCCCGCCATCCCGCTGAAATCGCGCGCCTCGTCGAGGCGCCGCAACTCACCGCAGTCGCGGGGGTACCGCTTGCCGCGGACTGTGGCCTGCTGCTGCCGGGACTCGGCTGGATAGATCCGGCGGCGATCTGCCGGCGTCTGGCCGAACATCCCCGCATCGCGGTCCGTTGCGCGGAGATCGTCGCACTCATTCGGGACGGCACCCAGGGCTGGCAACTGGGCGATGCCAGCGGCGCAACCTCCAGCCCCCATGACGTCGTGGTGCTCGCCAACGCCACCGAGCTGGCCCGCTTCGAGCAGACCCGGCATTTACCGCTCAAGACCATTCAAGGCCAGATCAGCATCTGCCCCGCGACGCCGGCGAGCGCAAGACTTCGCACCCTGATCTGCGGCGCCGGTTATCTCGGCCCCGCGGTCAACGGCCGGCACACCTTCGGCGCAACCTACAACCCGGGAGCGAGCCATCTAGACGTGAGCAGCGACGGACACCGCGAAAACCTGGCCAAGCTCGAGGCCACCGATCCCTGCCTCATCGCAGCCCTGGGTGCGCCCGACCCGGCGCAACTCTCCGGGCGCGCCGGGCTGCGCTGCGTTACCCCGGATTACCTGCCGCTGGTGGGGCCGGCGCCCGTCGAACACCTGATGCTGGAGACCTTCGCGCCCCTGCGTCGCGACGCCCGTGCCGACATCCCTCATCCCGGCAGCTACTGGCCGGGATTGTTCATCCACGGCGGCCACGGCTCGCGCGGCCTCAGTCACGCACCCCTGTGCGCCGCCTTGCTGGCGGACCTGATCGAAGGCCGGCCACGACCACTGGCGCGGGAACTGGTGATCGCGCTCAATCCCGCACGCTTTTTGATCCGCGCCCTCAAGCGGGGCCAGCGCTGAGCCTGGGCCGGGCCGGACGGCGAATTCAGATCGGCGTTATCCCCCGCCGTTTGAAGGGATGTCCCGGGCGGCGCTCGCGCGCCATGTCGAGCGCCTGAATCAGGATTCTACGGGTGTCCGCGGGATCGATGACGTCATCCACCAGCGCGGCTTCGGCGGCGGGCAGAATGCCGATCTTGGCACGGAATTCCTCGACCAGTTCGTGTTTGCGCTGCTCGCCGTCCTCCTGCTGCGCGAGCTGCTTGCCGAACAACACCTGCACCGCGTCGTCGGGCGAGATGGCGCTGAAGGATGCCAGCGGCCAGGCCACCAGCAGGTCGGGCCGCATGCCCAGGCTGTTCATCCCGTAGTGCGCGAGGCCGAACGCCTTGCGCATCATCACCGTCATGCGCGGAACGGTGGCGTGTTCGATTTCGTAGAGCATGCGCGTGGACCAGCGGATGATGCCGTCTTCCTCCGACTGCGGCCCCGGGTAGAAACCTGGAATGTCCTGCAGAAAAATCAGCGCAAAACCGTATACATCGCAAAAATTGATGAAGCGACAGATTTTCTGACAGGCTTTTACGTCCAGCGTGCCGGACATCTGGTTGGGCTGATTGGCGATGATGCCGACCGCGCGGCCATCCAGATGCGCGAGTGCGGTCACCACGTTCGGCGCAAAACGCGGTTTGAATTCGAAACAGGCGCCATCGTCCACCAGAATGCGCACAACTTTTTTGACATCGTAGGCAAAACGCAAATCGGACGGCACCACGTCCAGCAACTCGTCGCAGCGGCGGTCGGGCCGGTCGCGGGTGGGCCGGCGCGGCGGCGGCTGGTTGCAATTGTCGGGAACGCAGGCCAGAAACTCCTTGATGCTGGCGATGCATTCGCGGTCGTCCTCGACCAGCAGATCGGCCATGCCC
>JBFXDK010000226.1:0-3198 GCA_050181195.1 Acetobacteraceae bacterium
GCGGATTTTGCTGAATGTCCGTCACGCTTGATCAGGAGATGCAAGACCTATGAACGACCCTCCGCTTCGGGCAGGGCGCACAGATGACACGTTCCTGCGGGCCCACGACATCGCGCGGGAGCAGGCTGGGGAACAATGGAACACGATGTCCGTGAGCGCGCAGACCGAAGCCATCTACGAGGTGATGCGGACCCTCGACGCACAGCGGGCCGGTGTCGAGCCTCGCCCGTACAGTCGTGTCTCGACCTCAACGCGGCGACCTTCCTCGGAAGACCAGGAACGGGAACAGTAGGGCAACGCGCCGCGCCCCTGACCGGCCGCTCGGGATGGTATCGGTCAGTCCTCGTCCATCTCCTGGCAGAGGGCGTGGAAGTCCTCGGTGCCGACCCCCAGCAGCCTTGCCGCATCCTCGGCGGATAGTAGTTGCAGTTGCACCAATCCCGTCATGACATGCTGGCGGACATTCTGGATGGTGGCGCCATGTTCGATCGCCGAGCGTGCCGACAGGTTCAGCCAACGAAGCGACATCGCCTCGGGACCGCAATGGCGGGTTCGATGTTTGATCGAATACAGCACTGACCGGGGCGATGCCCCCGTCCGCACGGCGAGCGCCGCGTTGAGCACGGATTGGCTCAAGAATTTCCGACGATACGGCCCGGCACGGGTCATCGCAGCGCTGGCGTCGGCTTCAAGCATTGTTTCGCTGTTCCCGTCTTTCATCTGACCTCTCGATGGAATGGCGGCTCGGTTCCTCGGTTTGGCCCGTCACGGAAACCGTTCGCTTCGGGCACCGCGCGGCGGTAAGCGGGCTGGCACATCGGTTGTTGCATCCGGGACATGAACGCGTCGCCCGTCACAGCAGCGGGTAGGACGAGGTGAGCGCGACGTCGACTTCGATCCTGGCCGCCCCGCCCCGTTCAACCGGCACGATCGCGGCCCCGTTGGTCCAGCGCCATTGCTTGCCTGGCGCGCCCTCGACGGGCCACCAGCCATGGTCGAGACCGCGGTGATCGGGCGCGATCACCACCGTGGCGTCGCCGCGGCTGACCACGATCTCCTGCACCCCGACGCCCAGCCGCCGCCGGTCCTCCGCCACCAGCCCGAACGTGCCCACCGATCCCTCCCCGGGCTGCGCCTTGCGGCTCAGCAGCCTCACCGGGCCATCCACCACCGCCACCTCGAACACGCGCCGCCGCCCCACCTCCGACACCGGCCGGTACAGCTTCGCCCCGACCGCCAGATGCAGGTCCGGGTCCCGCGTCGTCGGGATCGACGCCGGACGCAGCCGGAACGACGTCAGCGCCACCCCCAGCCGCCGCGTATCCGACGTCCCCGCCACGCTCGCCGGACTCAACGGCTCGGGGATCGCAAAGGTCAGCCGCAGCGAACCCTCCGTCACCCGCGCCCGTGCCAGCGGAAAGCGGAACGTCACCGGACGCGCATGCACGATCTCGAAGGCGCCCAGCACACCCCCGTCATCGGACACGATCACCCGCCGCGGCAGGTCGGGCCGCGGCACGTAGCCCTGCAGCCCAAGCTCCACCACCAGGTCCGCGCCGGGGTGCTCGCCCACGAACAGCTCCACATGCGCCCGCTCCCCGTCGCTCCACACTCCGTGGCTTTCGCGCGACGACCAGCCGCTCTCCAGCACGATGCTGTCCGGCAACGGCGCAGCGAACGACACCGCCTCCCCCACCGGCACTGGCGCCGGCGGCACCATCACTCCCAGCTCCTCCAGCTCCGCGAACGAGGGGAACGTCGCCAGCATCGCCGCAGCGTCGATCGTGGGCAGCGGCATCGGCGAGACCGTGAACGCCTCGTCCAGCGTGTCCACCCGCACGATCCGGTAGCGCCCGGTGCCCAGATAGTAGTCGTGGAACTTCAGCTCATCCTCGCCCATCACCGGGCGATGCCACACCGCCGGCACGCCCAGCGCTTCGGCCACGATCAGCCCGTGCAGCGAACTGGACACCACGAGGTCGCTGCGCAGAATCTCGGCCACCATTTGGAAGAACGGCATGTCCGGCGAGCGGATCCGTTCGGCGTGCGCGGGATAGCGCCGGCGCATCACCGCCTCGTCGCGGAAATGCGGGATCAGGATGAAGTTGCGCGGCGGGTTTCCGATGCGCGCGCGCAGCGCCGCGACCTCGGCGGCGAACAAATGTCCGATCAGGATCGCCGGGTCGAACACCTGCGTCACCCGGCTGACATCAAACCCCGCTCGGCGCAGGTAGTCGCAGGAGATCGGCCCGCGCGTGGCCCGCACATGCAGGTGCCGGGGCGCGTGGCGCATCGCCGCGTGCCCGCCGTTGAAGCCGGCGCCCCAGACCACGTCGCCATCGCGCGCCGCCTGCAGCAGCGAGCCGACGGTGAGCAGGCGCACCCCGTCCTCCTGCCAGCGCGGTGCGAAGCCGGTCATCCGGCCCAGTAGATGGGGGGCGAGCAGGTCGCCGAAATTGCCGTGCGTGAACCGCCCCTCACCGTTGACGGAGGCGCGCGGGCTTCGCCGCCCGGGCCGCCACCACCAGGCCCGCAGCGCGAAGCGGTGCAGGTCGGCGGGCATGGGACCGCTGGCCGCGTCCGACGCGATGTCCCGCGCCGCGTCCGGCGCGATGTCCCGCGCCGCGTCCGGCGACGCGTCCGGCGACGCGTCCCGGCCGGGGTGTGCCGCCGCCAGCCAGGCGCGCGCCGGCAATGTCGCCCGGTTGCGCCGGATCACCGGCGCCAGCCCAGCCTCGGCCTCCCGCCAGGGAATGCGCCGCAGCGCGGCATAGCGCTCATTGATGCCGTAGGAGACGATCAGGTCGTCACCGTCGGTGATGGCGCCGGAGGGATAGGCGGCCTCGGCGCAGCGCGGATCCAGCCGGGGCGTGTGCGGCAGATGCTGCTCGCGCGGGGTCAGCGCCAGCAGCGGCTGGCCGGAGTGCAGCACCGGCCCGAAGGGCGGCTGGCCCTGCAGCACCATCAGCGCGCCGACATAGCACAGCTGCAGGCCGGCGGTTCCGGCCTGGTCCGCCTCACCCGGGAACACCGAATGGGCCATGAAGTGGTAGTGCCCGTCGCGCAGCACCGGCGTGGCGCCGCCGCGCAGTTCCCCCCATGTCTCCTCATAGGCCTGACCGTCCCAGGCGTGCCGCCAGGCCTCGGTGCACACCACGCGGTCGGGGTCGGAGAGGTCGACGCGCAGGATGACCAGGG
>JBFXDK010000227.1:0-3169 GCA_050181195.1 Acetobacteraceae bacterium
GTGCAGGACGCCTGGAAGGGCATGTGGGTGGATGCCGGCCCGAAATTCTACCTCGAGCACCTGAAGCGGCTACACGCCAACCGGATCCAGCCCTATTTCGTTCCGGCCCATGTCCACCAGATGGAGACGATCGAGGCGTTGATCCGCGCCGGCGTCTATATGGGTCCGCTGAACATGGCGATCGCCGGCTATGGCGGCGGCACGCTGGGACGCAATCCCTACCACTGGATGGACTTCCTGCGCGAAGTGCCGCAGGGCGCCTCCGTTACCTTCTGGTCCAGCATGCGCGGCAACATCGCGATCCAGGCGATGGCGTTGATCCTCGGCCAGCACGTCCGTGTCGGCAACGAGGACAATCTGTGGGGTCCGGACCGGACGCGCCGCACCAGCGTGCAGCAGATCGAAGGAGCTGTGCGGCTCGCCAAGGAGTTCGGCCGCAAGGTCGCCACCGCCGAGGAAGCGCGCGAGCAGATGAAAATCGGCGTCTGGTATGACGGCGTCGAGGAGACCTTGCAGCATCTTGGCCTGCCGCCAAGCCGCCGGGACGGCGAAAAGGGCTTCCTGGTCTTCGAAACCGACGGGAAGAAGGGCATGGGCAAGACGGGCGGCGATTCCCACCCGATGGCTTACTGCATGGTCGATCCGACCACCACGCCCGCGACCTGAGCCAGACCACGCGCGTCCCCGCCGCCACGTCAGGCAAGGACGCATCCTCTTCCGGCGGGCACGATGAGCTTCCCGTTTACCCATGCCGAGGTCTTCGGTGAGGCCCCCGCGGCGCTGGCCGCATTCTACCGCGCGGTGCTGGGCTGGACCGTCGCCCAGGCCGAGGGCGTCGACTACTGGCGCATTGCCATACCGCCGGGCCGGGTGGAGGCGCGTTTTGCCGGCGGCATCGCGCGCCGGCCCGACTTCATGCCGGCCGGGTGGCTGCCCTATGCACAGGTGCCGAACCTCGCGTCCTGCGTGGCCGAAGCGATCCGCCTGGGCGGCAAGATCGTGCGCGAGGCGACCGCCGTCCCGCGCACCGGCTGGTATGCCGAGCTGAGCGATCCCGAAGGTAATCCCTTCGCGATGTTCCAATCGGACCCGACCGCTTTTCCCCTGCCGCTTCCTGACTGAAACCGCCCAACCGGAGCGATGCGTCATGCACACCACCGAAGCCCAAGCGACCCCGGATGCGACCGACGATGGGCCCTGGTCCGCCGACGTCCTGACCCGGTTGCGGGCGTGGGACCCGGCCTGGACGTCGGATTGCGAGCGCATGACGCAGGCGGCCTGGAAGGCGGGCGGCCTCTCGCCGCGCATTGCTTCGCTGGTCGGGCTTGCCGTAGCCTCGGCCTGCACGGCGCTCGATCCCGAGGGCACCAGGCGGCAAATCCGTGCGGCGCTTGCGGCTGGTGCGAGCAGAACGGACGTCCTTGTCGTCCTGAAGATGGCCTCGCTGCTCTCCATCCACACACTCAGCGTGGGCGCGCCGATCCTGCTGGAGGAAGCCAAGGCGGCGGGGGTCGGGCCGGCACGCCCGGCCGAACCGGCGCCGGCAACGCCGGCCTGCGACCGGATGCGGGCAGCCGGGCAGTGGAACGTGGCCTGGGACCCATTCTATCAGCTTGACCCTGGCTGGACCGATGCGTTCATGGCGGCGGGCAGCGGTATTTACGTCGGCGGCGGCGTCGAACCGAAGCTGGCCGAGTTGCTGAGCATCGCCTTCGACGCGTCGATCGGCCATCTCTACGCGCCCGGCGTGCGACGCCATATCCGCGCGGCGCTTGCCCATGGCGCCACGGTCGCCGAGGTGATGGCGGTGCTGCAGATCTGCGTCGCGCAGGGGGTGCAGGCTTGCAACATGGGCGTGCCGATTCTCGCCGAAGAACTGGCGCGTGCCGGGGCGGAAGGAGGGACCGGCGCATGAGTGGGCAGGACGGGCCTAAAACCGCCGCTGGCCGGCACCAACGGCTGGAGACGGTCAAGCACGTCGCGGCACACGCCTTCTACAGCTACCTTGTCGCGTTCTTCTATATCTGGGTCCTGCTCGCGATGTTCACCATGCACGAGGAGATCGCGCTGCGGACCCATGGCGGCGTGCCCTTTGCCCCGCATGGGTTTGCCCTGGTGAACGCTCTGGTCCTGGGCAAAATAGCGATGGTCGTGCAGGATCTGCGGATAGGATCACGGATCAAGCCGACTCCGCTGATCTATCCCATCGTTATCGAGGCGTTCCTGCTCGCCGTATCCTTTATTGTCATGCATGTGCTGGAAAACGTCGTTTCCGGCTGGATGCATGGCGAGGCGCTGGCCGCCAGCATCCCGGCGATTGGTGGCGGAGGCGCGCTGGGCCTGTTCGCCGCGGCATCGAGCTTCTTCGTCGCGATGCTGCCGTTCTGTGCCTGTCACTACGTCGCAAGGGCCATCGGCACCGAGCAGATGCGTGAACTGCTGCTGGGACCGCGCAGGAAGTAGCCCCCAACGCCGTTGCGTCCGGTCCGCGGCGGTGCTTCATCGGGAATGCGGGGTCGCCGGGTGATAGGATGATCGATGCGCCGGCGGCGTTCCGCGGGAAACGGTCATGCTCAGGCCGGGCAGGATCGTCCTGTCCCGCCTGCCGCGACAGGACAAGATGCGATGCAGTCGGTGCTGGCGATTGATCCGCTGGTTGCAGCCGCCGTGGTTCTCGCCACGGCGGCAACGGACGCGGTGTATGTGATGTTCACCTCGGCCGTGGTGGCACGGCGGCGTATTCCGGCGGCGAACTGGAGCAGCCTGTGGTATCTGCTCTCATCCTTTGCGGTGATCAGCTACACCGACAACTGGGCCTATGTGGTCTTCGCCGCCGTCGGCTCCTGGCTGGGTGCCTTCGTGTCGCTGACCTTCCTGCATCGCGGTCCGGCGCGGCCGCCAACCGGGTCCTCGCCGGAATAGGCCCTATTTGCGGCGGAACGCCACCTCGGCCTCGACCGCGGCCTGGAAAGCGGCAAGCGTCTTCGTCACGTCCGCCTCGTCATGGGCGATCGAGACATAGCACTTCGTATCGCCCTTCAGCACACCGTTCTCCCGTACCACGCGGTTGAACCGGCGCAGCGCGTCCATGTCCTGGCGCAGCGTGGCGCGGTAGTCGGCGACCTCGCCCTCGGCGAAGATCAGGTCGAACAGCACGGGCACGCCGATC
>JBFXDK010000228.1:0-3151 GCA_050181195.1 Acetobacteraceae bacterium
GACCCGGCGAGGCCCACCGCATAGGCCTTCACGTTCGCGCAGTCCGGAGAGCCGACGGCGCCGCACCGCGCGGCAATGCCCGCCACCGATTGCAGGCCGCCCTTCACCCAGGGTACCAGCAGACCGACCTCGATCGCGCCCCAGGTCAGCATCAGCAGCGTCGGTGCAACCAGCGCGAACTCGATGGCCGCGACGCCGCGCCGGTCCTTCCGGACAGATCGTCGGGAAATCCGCATCATTGCAGCCGCACCGTGGCGGACTCGGTCACGGCCGCACCGCCCAGCAGGCTGTAGGCCGGCATCAGCGCCTGGTGGGTGTAGGTAGCGCTGATGATCATGTAGTAGCCGGCGGCCGACCCATCGCTGCACGTACTGGCACAGCCGGCCGCCGTCATGGTCGGGCCGGTTCCCGTAACGCAGTAGCAGGCCGGCCCCGTGACGTTCGCAACGACATTCCCCAGCCGCGACACCGTCTCGACATAGGTCTTGGTGATCGCCGCTGACGCCGCCGGCCCTTGCAGGAACGCGTATTGTGCGCCGGCCGCCACGGCATTCGCCAATGCGCTGCGGCCGTAGTTGGCAAGGCCGATGTCCAGCGTGCCGCCCAGGAACATCAGGAAGACCGGCACGGCGAAGGCGAACTCCAGCGCCGCCACGCCGCTGCGGCAGGATTTCAGGACTGCGATCATTTTACCAGCCGCGCCGTGTAGACGATCGTTCCCGGCACGCTGCCGAACGCAAGAACGTTCAGCGATGCGCAGGAACTGTTGAAGTAAGAATAGCCACTGACCTTGATGGACGCCGCCAGCACCTCCAGGCAGGTCGTGTTCACCGACCCGAGCCCGTTCGACCCGCTGGAATCGAACAGGGCGTTCGGAAAGTAGACCGCGCCGCTGACGCCGAAATTCACCGAACCCGACAGCACGACGCCCAGGGAACTGGTGCCCGCCAGCACCACGCCCGCAACCCCGCCCGTCGTCGCCACCGCCGCCTCGTTCGGCGCAGAAACCAGGAAATTGAACGTGTTGGATCCCGTGAACTTGCCGGTCGTCAGGATCGTCACATTCGTCCCGACGGTAGTCGTGTTGTTCGTCAGGCGGACCTCGCCGTTGAACACGTATTTCCCGGGGGCGAGGTTGAACCGGTAGGGTCCGCCCGAAGTGACGAGGAAGCTGCCGTAGTTCCCTGGGATCATGTTGCACACGATGCTCTTGGACCCGGTGCAGGTCCCGGATGGCAGCCCGGTGCAGGTCTGGTTGGAACAGGCAATGTTGCTGCCGGTGGCCGCGGCCGCCGCGGTCAATGCCGCCTGCAGCGCCGTGTGGTTGGCATAGGGGTCGGGGATCGCGCCGTTGTTCGGGTGCTGTCCGGCGGCGGGGATCCAGGGATCGATGTTGATGGCGTTCGCGGCGTAGAGCCCCGCGGTGGTCAGGCTGCCGCCGCCGTGCACGTCGATCGTGTTGTTCGAAACAACCGAGCAGTTCGGCATGTTGAGATAGGTCGATCCCGCGCCGCTGATATAGCCGGTCGCCGAAAGTGCCACCAGGCAGGGTTGCGGACCCGAGCTGCCGGCCCCGCTGGCCACCAGTTCCGCATAGCCCGTCCCGGTCAATGTCACCGACGACCCGGCGGTGAACGATGAGGAAATGGATTTCGACACTGCCTGCCGCACCGTCACCTTGACCGCGGTCTGTGCAGCGTCCTGCACACCCGCCGTGACCTGCGCCGTGATCATGTTGTCGGTCAGCGTCTTGCTGGCCGCATCCCAGGTGGGACTCGCGGTGCCCGTCCCGCCGTTCAGTTGCGCCATCCGCGCCGCTACGGTCGCCGCGCTCTGCGCGTTGCCGGTCGCCTTGAAGTTGATCGCGCCGGCGATGGCCGAGATATCGGCGGCCCGCTGCACCTTGATCTGCACAACGGACCAGTGGACGAGTTCCGCCGCCACTGCCAGCAGCACCAGCAGGGCCGGCGTCAGCATCGCCAGCCAGAGGGTCACGACGCCGCGTCTGTCCCTGATCATGGTCGCACCTGTGACATCGCCATGCCCGTTGGCTGATCCACCGGTTGCAAATGTGACCGGTGCAGTTCCACGGCCGCCCGCGAAGACCGCTCCGGCGCAGCCGGGGATACCGGACCCGATCCGCTCGCGAACGGCAGCAGCATGGACAGGCCGATCGCGGCGACTCTCGGAGCCGGCTGCAGGACCGCTGCGCCGGCAAGGCGCTGCCTGCCCAGGCGCGTCAGCACGACCGGCAGCAGGATCGCCGCCAGCGCTTCGATGGCGGGGGGAAACGCCAGCGCGGACTGACGCAGGCAGAACACCAGGCCGGTGCACAGCATGACATACGCCAGCACAGACGAGCGCTGCTCGACGGCGAAGCAGGCGAGACTGCCGACGATCACCGCAAGGGACAGCAGCAGTCCCGCTCCGGCGCCGTCCAGGTCCACCGGTCCCGGATCCAGGAATCGGCGCCAGGCGATCGCGGCACCGATCCCGTCCGACGGCACCAGCGCGGCGACCGAGAGGTCCGGAAACAGGCCGAACCAGCCCAGCGCGGCCAGGGTGCAGAACAGCAGTGACACGACCGCGCGCTCGGCCGTTGCTTTGATCGTCTGGTGGATGACGCCGATCCCGACCGCTGCCTCGGCCACCGCCGCCGCCAGCATGACGTACAGCAGCGACAGCCGGTTGGGATCCGGTATCGCAACGCCACCCTCCGGCGGGTCGGCCAGCAGGGCCAGGAACGCCGTCAGCAGGAAAGTGGCGCCAGCGTTGCGCGCCGCCGCGACGATCGCATCGCCGCGCGGGCCGGCCAGCCAGGCGATCCAGAGACCGCCGAATATCATGATCGTCAGCGGCAGGGAGACCGGCGAAAGCCAGAGGCCGACCGCCGCCCAGGCCCCCAGCGGCCAGCCGGCATTGCCGTCCGCCACCCCCGCGATCACCCGCACCGCCCATCCCGCGGTCATGGTTCCCGCCAGGACCACGGCAAGGTCCGCGCCACTCGCGCCCGGTCCGGCGGGAATGCCGATCAGCGGGTACAGGCCGATCGCGACGGGGGCCAGCCACCGCCATCCGCGCGCGGCAAGGGGCGCCGCCGCCCAGGCCGCCGCCAGGCCAAGGGCGGCCAGGCAGGCCGGCCCGAATACCC
>JBFXDK010000229.1:0-3144 GCA_050181195.1 Acetobacteraceae bacterium
AGTGCCAGCGACGCGGTCAGGCCAGGACTCTCGATCCCGAACAGGTTGATCAGCCCTGGCACCCCGTGCGTCTGCGGTCCCTGCACCACGAAATCCTGCGCCGGCGCGCCGCGCGGCACGGTCTTCGGCCGGATCCCGGCATAGCCAGGCTGCAGCGCGCCATCCTTCAGCGCCGGCCAGTAGGTCCGCACCGCGTCATAGAAACTGTCGGCGCGCGCCGGATCAACGGTGTAGTCGATCTCATCGATCCACTGCACGTCCGGTCCGAATCGTGCCTGCCCGCCCAAATCGATCGTCAGGTGCACACCCAGGCCGCCTGGCACCGGCACCGGGTAGATCAGGCGGGAGAAGGGCGAGCGGCCCGACAGCGTGAAGTAGTTTCCCTTGGCGAAGTATTCCGTCGGGATGCGGTCGGGCGGCATGCCGACGATGCTGCGGGCTAATCGCGGCGCGTGCAGCCCGCCCGAATTCACCAGCAGCCGGCATCGCAGCGTCATCGGGTCGGTACCGCCGACATCCACCTCGATCTGCCGGTCCGCTACCCGCGCGCCCACCATGGGGCTGAAGATCACCAGCACCGCGCCGGCATTCTCGGCATCGCCCTGCAGCGCCACCATGAAATTATGGCTGTCGATGATGCCGGTCGCAGGCGAGAGCAGCGCGCTCGTGCAGGACAGGTTCGGCTCCATCGAGATGGCCTCGGCCGCGCTCAGCAGGCGCATGCCCTCCACCCCGTTCGTCTCGGCGCGCTGCTTGATACCGGCGAGCATCGCGTCTTCCTGCGCATTGGTGGCAACGATCAGCTTGCCGCAGTTCCGGTGCGGCACGCCCTTCTCGGCGCAATAGGCATACAGCTTGCGGCGCCCCTGCACGCAGAACCGTGCCATCAGGCTGTTCGCGGGGTAGTAGATACCCGCGTGGATCACCTCGGAGTTGCGCGAGGAGGTCTCGGTGCCGATCCCCTCGGATTTTTCCAGGATGATCACCTCGCGCCCGGCAAGTGCCAGTTCGCGCGCAACCGCCAGGCCCACCACGCCGGCCCCGACGACGACGCAATCCACTTCTTCCACGCGCGATCCCTCCTGTCTCGTAGCCCGGAAAGGGGTTAGGCTCGCTGAAAACAGGAGTCCAGAGATGCGGATCGCGGTGATCGGCACAGGCGGCGTGGGCGGCGCCTTTGGTTCGGCGCTGGCCAGGGCGGGCGGCGATGTCACCTTCGTCGCGCGCGGCGCGCACCTGGCGGCGATGCGCCGGCACGGGCTGCGGGTTGAAGGCGATCGCGGCAACACGCTGATCGCCCCGGTGCAGGCGACGGACGATCCGGCCACGATCGGACCGGTCGATGTCGTGCTGTTCTGCGTGAAGCTCTGGGATGTCGAAAGCGCGGGCGCCCAGATCAAACCGATCGTCGGGCCGCAGACGGCGGTCATTCCGCTGCAGAACGGCATCGACGCGCCGGACCGGCTGAAACCGATCCTGGGTGCCGGGGCGCTCATGGGCGGTACCGTCAGCGTCAGCGCGACGATCGCCGAACCCGGATTGATCCGCCAGACCGGCACGGGGATGGCGATGACGTTCGGTGAACTGGACGGGCGCCCAAGTCCGCGCGGCGAGCGTCTGCTGGCTCTGGCTCGTCTGGCCGGGTTCGATGTGTCGCTGTCCGATGCGGTGCAGACGGCGATCTGGACGAAGTTCATCCTGTTGACCGCCATGAGCGGGATCACCGCGCTGACCCGCCTGCCGGTGGGGAAACTGTATGGCGATCCGGACATCCTGGCGCTGTTCGAATCGGTGATGCGGGAGACCGAGGCGGTGGGCCGAGCGCACGGGGTGAGGATGCCGGCGGGTGTGGTGGAGTCACGGATGGCGGCGGTGCGCGCGACGCCGCCTGGCGTGATGGCCTCGATGGGCCATGACCTGCTGCGCGGCAACCGGCTGGAACTGCCCTGGCTGGCCGGCAAGGTGGTGGCGCTGGGCCGGGACTACGGCATCCCGACGCCGGTCAATGCGACAATCCTGGCGGCATTGAAGCCCTACGCCGACGGACCGCCTGCCTGACACATGCCGGCCGGGGCTTGGCCGGTTTCATGCGACGCCACTGGCGGTCCCGTCGTGGACTCGCGCGCGGCTCCCCAGCGGCGCGCACGCCGGCCGGATCTGCGGCCGGCGTGTCCGGAACCTACTTCGCGCGCCCGCGTGCCCCCTTGCGGGACGGCGCCGAACGCTCGCCCGCCTCGGACGCGGGCGCCATGCCGGCGCGCTGGCGGGCGTGCATGAATGCCTTCAGCACTTCATTGATGCGGGTCTGGTAGCCGCTGCCGAAGCCGCGGAAGAAGCGCAGCACATCGGCGTCCAGACGCAGGCTGACCGCGAGCTTCGGTTCCTTCACATCGAACACCAGGTCCGTGGCCCAGCCTGCGTTCGCGTTCGTGTTCTCGGCCTTGGCGGCGGCCGGGCGGGCGGCCTTCTTCGGTGCCTCGGCTGGGCGTTTGGCGGCTGCCTTCTTGCGACTGGAAGCTGCCTTTCTTGCTTGCGTACCCCGTGCCATTCATTTCCCCCGTGTAAGATGAGCGGAATCGAACACGTCCCACTTCTTGCATCGAGAGCATGAGGTACGCACGCCTGTCACTACAGTCAAGTGGCTAACGCAGGAAGCCAACGTTTTGGTGCGATGCAGCAATGCAGACGCACCGGCGCCGCACACCCGTTCTATTTCCCAAACGTCCTCATGACGGCGAGCGCCTGGTCGAGATCGGCAAGCAGGTCCTCCGGATCCTCAAGTCCAATATGCAGGCGGACAACGGGACCGGCGAACGATCCGGGCGTGGCGGTACGCGTGATGAAACCGGTGGTCGGCACCGCCAGGCTTTCATATCCGCCCCAGGATGCGCCAATGCCGAACAATTCCAGCGCCTCGACGAAGGCATGCGTCGAGTCGGCAGAAAATTCCGGCTTGAACTCCACGCCGAACAGGCTGCATGCGCCGGTGAAGTCGCGCCGCCAGAGGTCGTGCCCCGGCGCGCCGGGCAGTCCGGGATGCAGCACCTGCGCAACTTCCGGCCGCCCCCGCAGCCAGTGCGCAACCAACATGGCGGCCTCCATCTGCGTCTGCAACCGTACCGCCATGGTACGCATTCCCCGCAG
>JBFXDK010000230.1:0-3072 GCA_050181195.1 Acetobacteraceae bacterium
AGTAGGCAGGGGTTGGCCGGGGCGGGGAGGCGGCTTCCCCGTCCTGAGAGCAGGCCATAACGCGGGGGCGGCTTGCGCGCTGTCCGCCGCGCAGGCTGTGGCGGTGGGCAGAGCAGCGCCTCGCGGCATGTGCCCGATGCGCCGGGACGGCGGCGCCCTTCGGCTGGTGCGCCCAATATCGGCGATCCGGCGGCGTGCAGCGGCGGCAGGATGGGAATCGCATAGGGGCGGGGATCGCATACCGGCCGCACCCGTCGAGGCGTTCCAGCAGCGCACGGATTTGATTGCGACGTCAGCGCGCATCGGTTAATCCCGGATCGAAATCGTGATGTTCGCGCCATGACACGACAGGCCGAACGCAGGTCGGAACCGAGTACGCAACCCCGGGGAACGTGTCGTGAAATCTCAGGACCGTGGCGACAGGCAGCTTGCGGCTGCAGGGTTATCTGTCGTCCTGCTGTTCGTCGGAATGACGGCGAGCTCACTCGTTACGCTGGACCGTGTCAAGAATCTCTACCTTCAGTCCGGCCGTACAATAAAGCTTTCGTTCCTCGGGCAGTTGACCTCACTCGACTGGTCGTTGTTCGGCATTATTGTTTCGGCTGCAATCATGCTGATCATCCTGGAATGGCGTGACAAGGCTCTGCAACGGCTTGTTTCGGGTGAGCTTCCGGTATGGCTGTGGATCGCCGCCGCTGCCGCGCTTCTCTGGTGCAGCCACTCGATCCTGGGAGGCGGCCTGATCGTGACCGGCGACGCCGGAACGCATGTCGCGCGGGTCAACCACCTCGCGCAGGCGCTGCAATCCGGCGACAGTCCGTATTGGGACAATTACTTCTTCGCCGGCTCGACCCTGCTGCAGTTCACAGGTCCGGTGTTTCATTGGCTTGCATCGGCGTTCGCCGTTGCCGTCGGCGATGCGACCTGGGGGGTGAAGATCACGACGCTCCTGGCCCGCCTTGCGGCTGGCTATTTCATGTATCGGCTTCTTCGGCAGCTTGGGGTCGCTCAGTCCGCTGCATGCCTGGGCGCCCTGTTCTACGCCGGTGCGTTCGTCATGACATACATGCAGATCGTCCGGTCGTCCTTCCCGCAGTTGGTCAACTTCGCCGCCATGCCGGCGATCCTTTACTTCATGGAAAGCCTGACAACCGCAAGCAACCGGGCGCCAAAGATCGCGGGCCTGGCACTGGCGGCGATCGTCTTCGTCGGCAGCCATCAGCCGACTGCCATGATCTTCGCGATCTTCATGTGCCTCTACATCCTGGTCAGGCTGGCGGCCCGCGACTGGCCATGGTCCGTCATGAAACCATTGCTCGTGTCCGGCCTGCTCGCCGCGATCGGCAGCACGTATTTTCTGGTGCCGTTTGCACTGGAACGCCCCATGACGGCAGACGATTTCCCTGCTGGATCGCTGCTCGGTGCTGGGCTGCCATCGTTTGGTAGCCTGTGCGACATGCTGATCTGGGGCGGGGCCGGTGAGAAGGCGGATTACGCCGCCTATGTCGGGCTGCCCATGCTGGCCTGCCTCATCGCAGGACTGATCGTGCCGGTCTGGCCCGCCGTCGAGGGGAAAGCGCTTCGCCGCCTGATGCTGCTGCTCCTGGTCCTGGCAATCGGCGCGCTGGTCGTGCGAGGGGCCTATGTCCGGAATACCACCCTGACGTTCTTCTTCCTTTGCTTTGCGTCGGGATTGGGATTGCATCGCCTGATGCGGTGGAGCCAGCGGCCCGACCGGCTTGTCGCGCTGATCTGCCTGGCATTCGTGCTCGACGCCGCTCCGGCTGCCATCCAGCCCTGGACACGCCCGGACATCCAACCGGTAGCCGACGCCGGTGCGTTCCTGGCGACCCGCTCACCCGGTCAACGCGTCGTCGAGGTGACGATGTCGGCCGATGGTCCATCCATCTCGGCTGATCCGTCGCTGTCGCCACTTGCCTATGCCCGCGTCCAGATTCTGACCGGCCCGCACAAGCAGGACGCGACAAAGGCGCATAACGCGTTGATGGCGACATTGAAGATCGCTCAGGACAGCATTCGCAGCAGCGGCGCGCTCGACGAGGATGCACGTCGGATCCTCACGCTGACCAATGTGGGATGGGTTGTTGGTACCGGGCCGAGCGGGATGGACCTGCCTGGGATGATGGAGGGCACGTTCGAAAATCCGTGGATTGGGACCCACCTCCGGCTGGCGGACGCTACCCCGTTCGTAGCCAGCGGCCGGATAGAACAGGTTGCCCGTCCGGCCGTGTTCGACCTGCCGCCGTTCTGGGACCAGCATTTCGAAGACGTTGAACCTGCCACGACCGAGGCGAAGAGGATCGTGCAGGCGCTTTACAGGAGAATGTCGCCTGATCCAGGGCGGCGGACGGCGGCGGCGATCCTGATGCCGCACGTGCCGGCGGGATCGGCGTGGAGGCGGGAACAGGCCGCTGCGCCAAGCGTCGGGGTTGTCGATTACGAAGTGACACCCGATCGGGTCCATCTGGTTGTGGATTCGGATGGAGCCGGTTTCCTGCGGCTCGCGCATCCCTGGTCACCGACCAGTATCGTCACGAACAATGCCCATCCGGTGGACGCGGCACCCGACGTGATGTCCATGATCGTGCTGCCGATTGCTCCCGGCCGCAACGACATAGCGGTGGTGTCCGCTCCCTCCGTCCTGCGGCAGGTCTGTTTCGCGGTCACGGTCGCCGGGTTGGCGCTGTTGGCGGCGGCCGGCTCGTTCGGCCGGCGCCGTACCCATGCAGGCGCTGGTGCCCTGGATTCCGGATGCTTGCCGCCAACGCGCGATCGCCGCATAGGTCATCGACTCCCCACCTGCGGCGCGCTGCCGAATGATGGCGAAGCATGATCGCTTCGGGCGGAACGACGACGTGGCGTGAGTCATGCGCGCGATGAACAGGCTGACGCGTGGTCAGTCTGCACGGTCAGGCTGGACAGATTCTATCCGAACGCCCCGACATCGTGGGTGATCGCGGTGGCGATCTCCCGCACCATCCCGAACAGGCGGCGCATCGGCTCGAAGATCTCCTGATGTTCCCGCGCGTACGCCGCCGAACCGCGCGGTGC
>JBFXDK010000231.1:0-3059 GCA_050181195.1 Acetobacteraceae bacterium
GGGCGCGCACCAACATCCAGGACGGATCCGTCCTGCACGTCACGCAGGACAACCGCTTCAATCCCGGGGGCCATGCGCTTGTCATCGGCGACGATGTGACCGTCGGCCACGGCGTCATACTGCACGCTTGCACGGTGGAGGACCTGGTGCTGGTCGGCATGGGATCCACCGTCCTCGACGGCGCGGTCATCCGCAGCCGCGTCATGATCGGCGCCGGCAGTCTGGTGCCGCCGAACAAGGTGCTGGAAAGCGGATATCTCTACCTGGGAAGCCCGGTGAAGCAGGCCCGCCCGCTGAAAGAAAAGGAACTCGAGTACCTGGAATTCTCCGCGCGGCACTATGTCGAACTCAAGGATCGCCACCTGCTGAACGAGGCGGGGACCTGAATCCCCCGGGCGGTCAGGCCACCGGCACCGGGTCCGCCCCGATCACCCGGCCAGGCTGCGCCACATTGAGCGCGGACAGCACGCGGTCCAGCAGCATGGAGGCAGAGGGCGCATCCCCGTCCAGCACCACCGCGGCCGCCTTGAGCAGCTCATCGAACAGGTCCTTGCGGCCCGCACTCGCCGTGCGCGCTGCATCCAGTTCGCCGATGAAGGAGGACAGATCGGGGAACGGATCGGCATTACCGGCGTCATCCGCCACCATGGCCTGCACCGAGCGGTAGGCAGCGGTGGCACGCACGGTCTGTGTCATATCCATCGACAGTGCAAATGACGCCAGCTCCTCAATGTCGAACCCGAATCCGCTCACCTGGCCGAGCAGTCCGTCCATGTCGCCGCTGAAAAAACGCCCGGCGAGCTGATCCACCCGTCCGAGCAGCTCTTCGATGGCGGCGGTTTCCTCCGCGCTCAACTCGCCCTCGAGGGTGTAGGCGAGATTCCCGCGCGCCGAGATGGAAGCCCCCAGGGAAACCGCGGTTGCCGCAGAATCCGCCGCCCGATAGGCGGCCAGCTGCACGGCACGGGCGTCTGACAGCGAGATCGTAACCCGATCGCCCTCCGCGGTCATGATCTCGATCTGCAGACTCCGCGCGCGGCCCGCGTCCACCGTGTAGGCCTGTTCGGAGTATGCCGTTCCGGGCATCCCTGTCTCCGCGCCCCGGCAATGCGGCGCGGCGCCGCCGGAGGCACAGCGGGCGTAGTCCTCATCGCCACGCGCAACCACGTGACGCGCGGGCGAGGCATGCAACTCTGCGCGCGCATGCCCCCATTGATGCCGGTTCATGCTTGGGACGCTGACGGGATTGAGATCCATAAGGTGATTCCACGGATACGGATATCCCCTGTTTCGGGCGGGCGTGAACCAAACTTTAGAATGCGGTCACAGAAATTCGCCGAAGAACCGCGCGAGCCCATCGATGTATCGATCTCCGCTGAGGAGATATCCGTCGTAGTGCGGCCCCGCGATGTCCACCAGCCGCTTCGGCTCATTGGCGATCCCGTAGAGCATGGAGGCGTGCTGATAGGGAATCAGATCATCGTCCCGGCTGTGCACCAGCAGCACCGGACAGCGTACCTGCCGGATATAGTCCTTGACGGGATAGCGGTAACGCGCGAGCAGGCGCGCGGGCAGACGGGGATGCAGCACCGCGGCGAGATCGGGAAAGGACAGGAAGGTCGACTCGAGCACCAGGGCGCGCGGCGGATGTCTGGCCGCGAGCCAGGATGCGACGGCCCCGCCCAGAGACCGCCCCATCACCACGATACGGCCGGCCTCGAAGGCGCGCTCGTGCACCAGGTAATCCCATGCCGCCGCGGCGTCGCGGTAGGTTCCCTCCTCGTCGGGACGCCCCTCGCTGAGGCCGTAGCCGCGGTAATCGAACAGAAATGTGCTGAAACCCATGCGGTGGAACAGCTCCAGCGTATCCAGACACCAGGAGATGTTGCGTGTGCTGCCGTGCAGGAACAGCAGGACGTAGCGGGCACCGGGACACGGTACGTACCAGCCGTGCAGCCGCGTTCCGTCCGCCGCGGCGAACCCGACGTCTTCATAGACGAATCCGCGCTCCGCGGGTACGGCGACGATCTCGCGCAGAGGCCGGTACATGCGCCGGGACTGGCGCGTGTACACCCAGAGCATGAAGGAAGCATATGCCAGCGCAGCAAACGCGATGGCGGCTAAGACGACAATCATATGAATATCCCGTTTCCTTGCGGTCCGGTCGAGCGCTCCATTTTGCCCGCCTGTGTTTCGGTCCGGATCGCAGAAGGATTCCGCGCGTGATTCCTTCCCGCGCCAAGTGAATGATCGACCGCTCGCGATACCGACTTGAACACCTGCCGGATTCCGGTTCTAATACCAAAAGATTGCCGCAGCACCAGGAGAATCACTACGCGATGACCGCCGACATCCATTCCAAGTTCATAGGCGCGATGCTCGGTGCGGCGCTGGGAGATGCTGTCGGCGAGCTCGCGTTCGAGCACAGCAACCGTAACGACCTGCTCGCCCGGCTGGAACATGAGCCGCAGCTCCGCTACACCGACGACACGGTCATGACCATCGTCGTGGCGGAACATCTGATCGCGCACGGTGACATCCAGCCGCAGATACTCGGTCACCAGTTCCGCGAGCATTATCACAAGGAACCCTGGCGCGGCTACGGCGAGAGCACCCGCTACGTCTTCTCGCTGGTGGAAAACGAAGGCATCGGCTACATCGACGCCGCGTTGCGCCTGCATGGCGGCGCCGGCACGTACGGCAACGGCGCCGCGATGCGTGTCACGCCGGTCGCGCTTTTTCATCACCGCTCGGCGGATCTGCGCGACAAGGTGGCGGCGGCGTCCCGCGTGACGCACGCGCATGCGGTCGCGATCGACGCGGCCGCGGTCCTCGCCCAGGCCGAGGTCCGCCTGCTGGCGCTGAACTCGCAGCGGCCGTTCGCGCCGCAGGCGCTCGCCGGAGAACTGATTGAATGCGCGCAAAGCGCGCAGCTGCGCGACAAGCTGGAGCGCATCCCGGCACTGCTCGACAGCGGCCTGCCGCACCTGCAGGTCGCCGAGATCCTCGGCTGCGGAACCGCGGCGCATGAGTCATTGCCCTTCGCCCTGTATTGCTTC
>JBFXDK010000232.1:0-3055 GCA_050181195.1 Acetobacteraceae bacterium
CGCCATCAGCAGGCCGGCCAGGGCGTTCCAACTCGCCAGTGGCCAGCCGCCGGACCAGTAACTGTCGAGGATGCTCTGCATCCACGCGGCCAATGCCAGCCAGGCGGCGAGTGCCAGCCACGACCAGCGCAGATCAGGGCGCGGCCGGGCGCGGAACCATTGCGCGACCACCACACCGGCGACGAATATCGACAGCGAGCCGGGCAGGCTGTTGAGCGGCGCCAAAACGTCGAGCTTGTTGTCGCCCGGATAGGCGAGCAGCACCGCCCAGCGCCAGCCGATGCTGAGCGCCAGACCGAATAGCAGCAGGAGCAGCGCACCAGTGCGCCGGAGCAGCCAGACCAGCGCCGGCAGAATCAGGTAGAACGACAGCTCCACCGGCAGGGTCCACCAGACACCGTTCAACGGCCGAACGAACCACGGCGGCAGATCGAAGCCCAGACTGATCTGCCCGAACCACCAGGCCGTGCCCCCGCCTACCGGAAACAGGCCGTTGGGCAGCCAGGGCAGCAGCGCGGCCAGCACCACCAGTTGCAGCCAGGCGGCCGGATAGATGCGGGCGGCGCGGCGCAGGGCATAGGCGCCGAACGATTGCTCGGGTCGGGCCAACCACTGGCCGCCGAGCAGGAAACCGGACAGGGCAAAAAACAGCGCCACGCCGACCCAGCCGAAAATCACCACGAAGTTCAACAGGAAGCCGCCAAGCCAGTGGCCCAGCCGCGCGCTCAGTGCCGGGCCGAACGCCGGAAAGATCGCCGAGACATGAAACAGCACCACCCAGCCCGCGGCCAGGCCGCGCAGGCCGTGCAGGGCAGGGTAGGCGAGCGGCGCGGGCGCCGCGCTTGCGGCACGGTCAGCCAAGCGTGGCCAGCCATTCGTCGTCAGAACCCTCGTTGATGCCCTCGAACAGGTAGGTGCTGAGGTAGCGCTCGCCGGTATCCGGCAGCATCGCCAGAATCACATCGCCGGTGCTGGCCGCCTGTGCGACCCGGAGCGCGGCGGCGAAGGTGCCGCCGGAGGAGATGCCGCAGAAAATACCTTCCTTGACCGCCAGCAACCGGGCGTGGTCGCGGGCCTCGGCTTCGCTCACCCGCAGCAATTGGTCGGCGACCGAGGCGTTCAGCACGCTGGGAATGAAATCCGGCGTCCAGCCCTGGATCTTGTGCGGCTTCCATTCCTGGCCGGCGACCAGGGCGGCCTGCTCCGGCTCGGCCAGCACGATGCGGGTGTCGGGCCGGGCCAGCTTGAGCATTTCGCCGACCCCGGTCAGGGTGCCGCCGGTACCCCAGCCGGTAACGAACCAATCCAGCCGGCGACCGGCGAAGTCGGAGAGAATTTCGGGGCCGGTGCTGTTGCGGTGGAAAGCCGGGTTGGCCGGATTCTCGAACTGATCGGCCAGAAAGGCATGGTGTTTCTCGGCGAAGGCGCGCGCCCGCGCGGCCATGCCGCTGCCGCGTTCGGCGGCCGGGGTCAGTATCACCTTGGCGCCGAACGCGCGCATCAGCTTGCGCCTTTCGACCGAGAAAGTTTCCGACATGAACGCCACGAACGGATAGCCGCGCGCCGCGCAGACCATGGCCAAGGCGATACCGGTATTGCCCGAAGTGGCTTCGACCACCCACTGTCCGGGTCGGATCGCGCCGCGTTGTTCGGCATCGAGGATCAGCGCCAGGGCCAGACGATCCTTGACCGAGGACATCGGGTTGAACGCTTCCAGTTTGACGTAGATGCTCACCCCCGGCGGCGCCAGGCGGTTGATGCGTACGATCGGGGTGCGGCCGATGGTGTCGAGAAGGTTGTTGTGGATCATGGCGCGCTCCGGGCAAGGGCAGGGGCGATTCTATGCCAGTGGCGGCCGTTCTGCCGGGCTTTGGTGGGGATCGCCCGACCCAGACCCTGGCGCGGGCCGATGGTCACGCGAGCGCTGCCGTACCCGGTTATGATTCGGTGTCCTGACTACCGGGGTGACCATGCCGTCAAGCTCGCACAAATTGACCGAGTCGCTGAACCGGCGGCGCCAGGAGGCGAGCGTCGCCTGGCATTTTTTCCGCCAGTGGCTGAAAGCGCCGTTGACCACGGCAGCGGTCTCGCCGAGCAGCCGCGAACTGGCCGAGGCGATGGTCCGCGAATTGCCGGAACATGCCACCCGCGTGGTCGAACTGGGCGGCGGCACCGGCGTGTTCACCGAAGCCCTGCTCGCGCGCGGGATCGACCCGGCCAGCTTGCTGGTGTTCGAATTCAATGAGGCCCTGCACCAGCATCTGCGCGCGCGCTTCCCGCAGGTGCGGGTGGTCTGCGCCGATGCCCGCAGCCTGCTCGCGGTGCTGAAGAAAGAACATTTTGCCGCACTCGGCAAAGTCGATGCGATCATCAGCGGACTCGGGCTGTTGTCGATGAATGCCGACATGCAGCGCGAATTCCTGGTGCCGGCATTCGCGGCGCTGGCGCCCGAGGGACGCTTCATCCAGTTCACCTATGGGCCGACCAATCCGGTCAAGACTGCGGTCATGCGCGAACTCGGCCTGCACGCCCGGCGCAGCGGCTTCGCCCTGCGCAACCTGCCGCCGGCCACGGTCTATGTGCTCAGCCGCTCGGTCAGCCGCGGCATCAAACCGGTGGCAGTGAACGCGCCGCCGCGACGTAGTTAGGGGCTGGGGGCTAGCAGCTAGCGCTGCATTTGTGGGAGCGACGGCACGTCGCGACTTTAGCCGGTGGCCGGAATGTGGGAGCGACGGCACGTCGCGACTGCTGAACCTGGCGACAGTCGCGACGTGCCGTCGCTCCCACAAAATCCGACTCTCGACTCCCGACTCCCGCCCAATCAAGTGACCCAGCGGCGCAGGTAGTTCAATCGGCCGATGCGTTGTCAACGCTTGACCGGCAGCATAGCCAGACGTATCTTTACCGCTAGCCGCATGGTAAAGAGATCGTCATGCCCGTTCTGAGCCCGAAGCGCCAGGTGACCTTACCCAAGGAACTCTGCCACCGTCTGGCCGTTGCGCCGGGCGACGATCTCGACATTGTCGAGCACCATGGCCGTATCACCATCCTCAAG
>JBFXDK010000233.1:0-2989 GCA_050181195.1 Acetobacteraceae bacterium
GCGCATGCCGCCGGGACCCATCCCACCCATCCCCGGGCCGCCGCCGGGACCCATCCCGCCCATCCCCGGTCCGCCGCCGGGACCCATCGGTTGGGCAACCGCACCGGCCAGGACACCGCCCGCCCCCAGCAGGGCCAGAGCAGCCAACAGTCTCAGCGAAGGACGCATCGTCTTTCTCCGTTTTCCTGAAGCCGTCCGTCTCCCGGCAAACCCGTTCCTGCGCATTGACCTGCCTCAACCTGAGGGACCATCGGCGGTCTGCAGGCGCAGCACCGCCATCCACGGATTGGCCGGGTCCAGCACAGCCCCGTCCGCGCCCGCCAGCCGCCCGTCCGGCCCCACTGGCACGAAGCGCAGGGTGACGCCGTCCACCACATTGCCGCCAACCACCGCCAGCCGCCCCGGCTCGATCCCCACCACGATGTCGCAATGCGCTGGAAACAGGCCCCCAGTCGGCAGGTCGGCATAACGCAGCCCCGAGGCCCGCCCGCGCCCACGGCAGATCAGGTCGCCAGAAACCGGCGCGTAGGCGTCCGGCCGTTCCGCGGTCACCAGCCAACGCCGGTCCTCCCCCAGCGCCTCCCGCTTCGCGGCATTGATGTAAGTTGCGTGGTCGGCCGAGTAGGGAAACCGCCGCCCCGCCCCGGCGATCCGCATGATGTAGGAAACGAAGGCCGCCGACCAGGCATAGGCACCGTCCTGGGACGGTGGGAATTCCCGCCCGTGCCCATCATGCTTGCCGGTCCAGCCGACTTCCGGGGCATCGGCGTTCAGCCCCAGCCACCAGTATTCGCCGACGCGCTGCCACAGTCCGGGCGCCCGTTCCAGCCGGGCGGGCAGCGCGATGTCCTCCTCCAGCACCCGCGATCCGAACAACCGCCATTCCCGCAGGGCGATCGCGACCACCGCCTGGCGGGAGAACGCCTGATACGGCACTTTCGCGAAAGGCGGCACATGGGCATCCGGCGGTGTGCAGGCGGCCAGCGCCAGGCACGCAAGCATGCCGGCGGCCAGCATCGGACCCGGCCGGCGCATCCCGCCGACGCCCGGCGAAGGACGAACAGCGTGCGAAACGGGGGCGGGCGGCGGTGACGGGACACCCGGCTGGACGGATGTCCCGGCGAACGGCAACGGCAGGTTCATGTCTTCGCCGGTCCAACCCCGCCCGCCCTATACCCCGTGCGGCCGCAGATCGTTGTTCGGCCGGTGGTCACCCGCCATCCATCGTTTCAGCTCCGCATGCGCATCCGCTCGGCGGATCCGGTCGATCTCGGCAACGCCGGGCGGATCGACAGTGAACTCCACGATCAGCCCGTCGGGCGAGGTGCAGTACATCGACCGGCAATAGCCGTGATCGGTTTCCCGCACCGCCTGGCCCGCCGCCTTCAGCCGGCCCAGCAATTCGTCGTAGCAGGCATCGTCCACCTTGAAGGCGATATGGTCGAAGTTGCTGATCTCGGCCGGCTTCTCGGCCTGTGTCCGGCGATAGACCTCGTCATCCGCGAAGGAAAAGAAGGCCAGCGCCCCGCCGTCGCCCACGCCGTAGAAGGTGTGGCACATCGCCACGTCGCGGCCGACCCAGGGGCTGCGGTGGCTTTCGCACCAGGTGGCGACCAGGGGGATGCCCAGGACATCCTCGAAGAACGCCCGGTTGGCTTCCTGGTCCTTCACCACATACGCATGGTGGTGCAGGCGTTCGGGCAGGCGGGACAGCAGCTTCGGCATGGCTCTCTCCTTCCTGGAGTTTCCGCGCGCAGCTTGCCCGCCGCCCCCGGTGCCCGCAAGCTGAAGCCAGCAGGAGGACGTTTCATGGCGGCACGCAGGCTGCAGGTGGCGATCATCGGCGCGGGCATCGGCGGGCTGACCGCCGCTGCCTGCCTGCGCCGTGTGGGGATCGACGTGCGCATCCACGAACAGGCCCGCCGCTTCACGCGGCTGGGCGCCGGCATCCAGCAGGCCCCGAACGCCGTCCGTGTGCTGCGCGCGCTGGGGCTGGAGGCCAGGCTGCGCGAAACCGCCTTCCAGCCGCTTGCCAATACATCGCGTGACTACGCGACGGGAGAGGTCACGTTTTCCCTGCCACTCGGTGCCGCGGTGGAACAGAAGCATGGCGTGCCGTATTTCCTGATGCATCGCGGCGACCTGCACGCGATGCTGGCCGATCTGGTTCCATCCGACATCATCCACCTCAACCACCGCCTGGATAAGCTGCAGCCGCTCGGCTCGCGCGTGCGCATGATCTTCACAGATGGCAGCACGGATGAGGCCGACGCGGTGATCGGCGCCGATGGCGTGCATTCCGTGGTGCGGGAGATCCTGCTGGGTCCGGAAAGGCCGAGCTTCACGGGGCGAGTGGCGTATCGGACGGTGTTTCCGGCTGCTTTGCTGGATGGGTTGCAAGTTGATCCTTGCACGAAATGGTGGGGTCCGGACAGGCATATCGTGAGCTACTTCGTCAATCAGCGTATGGACGAGCTGTATTTCGTGACATCGACGCCCGAGCCGGATTTCGCGGTGGAATCCTGGTCGTCCAAGGGGGACCTGGAGACGTTGCGGAAGGCATACAAGGACTTCCATCCGCAGGTGCGGGCGATCCTGGCGGCGTGCCCCGATGTGCACAAATGGGCGCTGGTGGTGCGCGATCCCTTGCCGAGGTGGGGAGAGGGGAACGTGGTTTTGCTGGGCGATGCCTGCCATCCGATGACGCCGTACATGGCGCAGGGGGCCGCGACGTCCATCGAGGATGCGGCCGTGCTTGCCCGATGCCTGGACGGGGTGGACCCGGATGGCGTGGCGGCCGCGTTCCGCCGGTATGAGGCGACGCGCAAGCCCAGGACGTCGGAGATCCAGGCGACCTCGGCCCAGAACACCTGGCTGCGCGGGGCGACGAATGCGGACTGGGTGTATGGGTATGACGCCTGGACGGTGCCCTTGGCCGCGGTGTGATCCGGACCGGGTGCGCCATGTCCCTGTACGGGTTGGGGCGGGG
>JBFXDK010000234.1:0-2952 GCA_050181195.1 Acetobacteraceae bacterium
CGGTGCCGAGGCTGTGATGCCACCGTGGCGTTGCGCGATGGTAGAACAATCTCGCCCCCGTCCGGGGTGGCGCGACAGCAGCGAGGGATGGGATGACACCTGCTCCGATCTTCGATCCGATCTCGGGCGCCGACCGGCCCGCGCACGGCGGCGATGAGAGTGCCGGCGGCAACAGCCGGAATTGGCGTTCGGCGATCCGCCGAGCGCTGACCGTTCTGGCGTTCTTGGCCGCGCCCGTTGCCGCGCAGGCCGCGCCGTTCTGCCTGCAGACCGAGGCGCTGCCGCCGCAGTGCATCTATTACGATCCGGACAATTGCAACCGCGCGGCGCGCCTGCAGAGTCCGACCGGAAGCTGTTCGGCGAACCCGCGAGAAATCCGGATCGCCGCGCGCGGCGGTGAATACTGCATCGTCACCGGGGAGCGTGTGGCCAACTGCGTGTATGTCGACCGCATCTCCTGCGATCGCAGCGCGGCCAGGCATAACGCGGTCTGCACCTATATCCCCAGCGCCGGCCGCGGCCGCCCTGCGGTGGGTGCGCCCGATCCGTATGCGGTGGCGCCTGGCCTGCTGCCGCCTGGCCGCACCGACCCCTACGCGCCGCGGTAGGTTCGCCGTCGTGTAATGGGCGCGGGCGTAGCAACGTCGCGCCCGCGCTCAGGCGCCAAGGAAGTCGTCCGTGAACTCGCCGCGGGAAATCTTCACCGGGATTTCCTCGGCGGTGCTGCATTCCAGCATCTCGGACCCCGCCAGACGGGCGGGATGCGCAAGGCTTTCGGCCATCTCGGCGAACCCATCGGCGCGGGCGGCGTCCAGCCGCCAGAGGAACGTCTCGGCATCCACGCGTTCAATCCCGTGCGGCCCGTCCGGCCCGGTCAGGACCAGCCGTGTCCGCCTGCTGGCGCAGAAGCCCAGCGTATCCAGCCGGACCGCGTCGGGATCGCGTGAGAAATACCGCAGCACGCCGGCCAGGGCGCGGAAATCCTCCGCCTCGCCCAGCATCAGGATCATCGGATTGAAGTCACTCGGCAGGAAGCCGATGCGCAGCATGGCTACAGCACCTCGACCACGTCGGTTGCGTGGCAGAGTTCCTCCGCACCCGCCTCGCCCTTGCCATCGGGCACGGTGAGCAGCCGCACCCGCAGCCATTCGCCATCGCCCATGTTCTCCAGCACCTCGGCGGTGATGCCGCCGACCAGCGCGAGCCGCGCCCCCGCGCCGATATCGGTGACCACGATCATCGGAAGCCTCCCAGGTCAGAAGAAGATGCTGAGGTTCTTGGCGAGCAGCACATTCTGTTCAAGAATCAGTTCCCGGCGGGCAATCAGCCAGGATTCGCCAGCCCGGCGCAGCACGTCGGTGCGGCGGCCGACGAACGTGTAGGTCTCGTACTCCACGCGGTTCTGATAAACCAGGAATCGCGACCCGACCGTAACCTCGCGCGGGTCCTCGGCGGATGGCGTCACGTTCAGCAGCCGTACATTGCTCACCATGTGGGTGACGCGCGACAGCGGCTCCTCGGCGTAATGCACGCCGGTCAGGATCTGGTCGACGCGCTTGCCCAGCGTCCACTTGTCCTCGTCGAACCAGGAAATCCCTTCACCCTGACGGGTGTCTTCCTTCTCGGCGTGCTGGCCGAACTTCACGTTGCGGCGGATCGGCATGAAATACACCAGATCCTCGGCCAGCAGGTCGAGCCACTCCCGAAAGCGCCGCTGGTCCAGCAGGTCGGCTTCCATGTACAGGAAATCCTCGACCTCCTGCTTCAGTTCGTACCAGGCGAGGCCGCGGCGGGCACGCGGCCGTTCGGTCACCTCGCTCATTCCGCGGCCTCCCGCACCGCCGGCCGGTCTCGCCCGATCAGCGAATCCCAGCCATCGCCCTTCATGTAGTGCGCGTAGACGCGGTAGTAGTTGCGCGGCGTCTGGTCGGTGATCTGCAACGAAACATCGCCCGGGATCGGATCGCCGGTCCGGTACGCGCCCATCGACGCCTGGTAGTTGAACGGATAGCGGCGCGCGATCGCGCCCCGGCTGGCGGATGTGGCGTAGAGCCAGTTTTCCATGTCGTCCTGCTCGGTCATGCCGGCCGGGCCGGAATAGCGCATGTAGAAGCGCCGAAGCACTTCCTTCACCGCGGCCGGCGCGTCGGCATCCACCAGGAAGAAGCGCCACGCCTCGGTTTCCGTCGGGCTGTGCGGATGCCACACGCACAGGCCGCGCGGCTGGCGGCCGTGATAGGACGTGTTGGGGAACAGATTGCCGGTGAACGGCAGCAGCCGCGCCTTCTCACCCAGCCGGCGCTGGCGTTCATGAAAACAGTGGCGGAAGTACTCGTCGACTTCCGGATACTGCATGTAGCTGGGCTGGTAGTCGAACTGCTCCGGCATCAGCACGCTGTGCATGCCATGCCCGGCCGGGAAACTTACCCAGACATGCTGGCCCTTGTTGTATTCGTTGTCGCGCCGCCCGCTTTGGCCGCGCTGCGCGCTGGGGCCGATGCCGATCATGTCCACCGACCGGTGCGACGGGTTGTGATAGGTGTCGCCCAGGAAGTTCTCGGCGGCGAACTTCCAGTTGGTGGGCAGGATCCATTTGTGCACGCCGATCACCTCGGACCCGCCGGGCCTGCCGTCACGGCAGTCCAGCACCTGGTCCAGATGATCCACGGCGCCGCCCAGATAGGTCAGGAAATCCGGTGCATCGGCGTCCCAGGATGCCCACACCGTGCCCTTGTACAGCGCCAGGCGTGGAACCTCGATCAGCGACCACTCGTTGCGGTCCAGCTGGCCTTCATACAGCACGCGATACAGCGGCACGCCCTGCAGCTTGCCGTCGGTCGTGTAGCTCCAGGAATGATAGGGGCAGATGAACAGCGACGTGTTGCCCTGTTCGTAGCGGCACACCTTCATGCCGCGATGGCGGCAGGAATTCAGGAAGACATGCACCTGCCC
>JBFXDK010000235.1:0-2875 GCA_050181195.1 Acetobacteraceae bacterium
TTCAACGGGTCAGCCCTGTGGCCGGCTGGCATCACGCCGTCGGCGTTCGTCGAAGAACCGGCGCAGGAGCGTGGCCGCGTCGCTTGCCCTCACACCGCCGACGACTTCCGGCCGGTGGTGGCAGGAGGCTGCCGCGAGCACCCTGGCACCGTGGTCGACGCCGCCCCCCTTCGGGTCATAGGCGCCATAGACCAGCCGGCGGATCCGGAACAGGCTGGCGGCCTGCGCACACATCGGACACGGCTCCAGCGTCACATACAGATCGCAGTCCGGCAGGCGCGGTTCGCCGCGGATCGCCGCGGCCGCGCGCAACGCAAGCAGTTCCGCATGGGCGGAGGCATCGTGGGTCTCCTCGACCCGGTTGCCGGCCCTGGCCAGTACCAATCCGTCCGCGGCCACGACGACGGCGCCCACAGGCACCTCGCCGCGGGCCTCGGCCGAGCGGGCTTCGTCCAGAGCGAGGTCCATGGGCGTCACGCCCGCGCCTGCCATGGCGGCACGGCGGGGACGCGGGACAACGCTCCGATGGTTGGCCGGGGGGATCCTGTCGCTGCGGCCAGGCGAACCACCGGACGGCGCTCAGTACGACCGCGGCATGCCCAGCACGTGCTGCCCGACATAGCCCAGGATCAAATTGGTCGAGATCGGCGCGATCTGATACAGCCGCACCTCCCGCCATTTCCGCTCGATCTCATACTCCCGCGCATAGGCGAACCCGCCATGCGTCTGCATGCAGGTGTCCGCGGCCTTCCACGCCGCCTCGGACGCCAGCAGCTTGGCGATGTTGGCGTCCGCGCCGCACTCCTTGCCGTCGTCGAACAACGCCGCCGCGCGCCGGCAGATCATGTCGGCCGCCTCCAGCTCCGCCCAGGCCCGCGCGATCGGGAACTGCACGCCCTGGTTCTTGCCGATGGGGGCGCCGAACACCACGCGTTCGTTCGCGTAGGCCGTCGCCTTTTTGACGAACCAGCGCCCGTCGCCCACCGCCTCGCTCGCCACCAGGATGCGTTCGGCGTTCATCCCGTCCAGAATGTAGCGGAATCCCCGCCCCTCCTGCCCGATCAGGCTGGAGGCCGGGATGCGGAAATTGTCGAAGAAGATCTCGGTGGTGTTGTGGTTGATCATCGCCTTGATCGGGCGGACCTCCAGACCCTTGCCCTGGTTCATCTCCCGCATGTCGATCAGGAACACGGAAAGCCCGTCGCTGCGCTTCTTCACCTGGTCCGCGGGCGTGGTGCGCGCCAGCAGCAGCATCATGTCGCTGTGCATGGCGCGCGAGGTCCAGACCTTCTGCCCGTTGATGATGTAGGAATCGCCGTCGCGCACCGCCCGGGTCTTGAGCTGCGTGGTATCCGACCCGGTCGTGGGCTCGGTGACCCCGAACGCCTGCAGCCGCAGCTCGCCCTTGGCGATCTTCGGCAGGTATTCCCGCTTCTGCGCCTCCGAGCCATGCCGCAGCAGGGTGCCCATGATGTACATCTGCGCATGGCCCTGGCTGGCGACGCAGCCATTGGCGTTGATCTCCTCCAGGATCACCGCCGCCGCCCGCACCGGCAGGCCCGAGCCGCCATATTCCTCGGGGATCAGCGCGCCCAGGAAGCCGGCCTGGGTCAGTTCGTTCACGAACTCGGTCGGATAGGCTTCCTTGTCCTCGAGCCCGCTCCAGTAGCTGCCGGGATAGCGGGCGCAGATCTTGCGCACGGATTCCCGCAGCTCGGGGTAGTCCTCGCCGATGGCAACCAGGGTTTCGTCAGACACGGCAGGTCTCCGGCATGTTTGCGCGGAAGCTGCCCAAGGCGGCGTCCGCCGTCAAACCGGCGGCGTGGTGGGGGGCGGCTCCACCGTGCCGCGGCCTTGCAGCCACAGGGCCACCATCCAGCAGGTCAGCGCCCAGGCGGCCCCCAGGCACCAGCCCGCCAGCACGTCCGTCGGCCAGTGGACGCCCAGGTAGACGCGGCTGGATCCGACCATCAGGGTCAGCAGGACGGCAATCGCGATGACATAGAGTTTGGTCGGCCGGTCCGGCATCACGCGCATCAGCAGCGCCCCCAGCGTCAGGTAGACCACCGCCGACAGCATGGCGTGCTGGCTGGGGAAGCTGGGCGTGTAGGTGGCGACCGCGTGCGGGACGATGTCGGGCCGCGGGCGCTGGAACAGCAGCTTGAGCCCGCTGCTGAGCGCCCATCCGCCCAGCACGCACAGCACCACCAGCAGGGCCGAGGCCCGTTTGCGCGCCAGCAGCAGGTAGCCGAGAACGGCAACGGTCGCGAGGCCCAGCACCGAATAGCCGCCCAGGCTGGTGATATCCCGCGCCACCAGTTCCAGCCATGACGGTCCGATCGGATCGGCCAGGTCCGCGGAGCTCCGCAGCGCCAGCAGGATGTAGCGGTCGAACGCGAGGGTGTCGCCTTCCAGCACCTCGCCGGACAGCGCGACGAAGGCGAACACGCCCAGCGCACCGACCAGGACGCCCAGCAGCACCAGCAGCTCCGCCCGCGTGGTGGCCGGACGCTGGCGAAGGCGGGTCGCGACGCGGGACACGATTGCGGGGACCATGCGCCCCGACATGGAAGCCTCGGCGGCCGCGTCAAGCCCAACCGCTCGTGAGGCGGTTCGTCGGCTGCCCGTCCGGTTGGCCGCGGCGCCCTTGGCAACGCCCGCGTGGACCTCCCTGCTCGCAGCCGGGCGGTGCGGCCCCGCGCCCTGGCCCGTGCCGATGATCCCAACCCCGCGCCTAGCGGCGGAGTCGCGCAGGAAGCGGCGGCGGAAGGTGATTTTCGCACACACAGGTGCGTTTTTTGTGCTGTCTATCGCCGCGGACGGCATAACGGCATTTGGCGCGAGGGCTTAGCCCGGGACGCCGGACCGCGCCAAG
>JBFXDK010000236.1:0-2844 GCA_050181195.1 Acetobacteraceae bacterium
CGCCATCAGCAGGCCGGCCAGGGCGTTCCAACTCGCCAGTGGCCAGCCGCCGGACCAGTAACTGTCGAGGATGCTCTGCATCCACGCGGCCAATGCCAGCCAGGCGGCGAGTGCCAGCCACGACCAGTGCAGATCTGGGCGCGGCCGGGCGCGGAACCAGTGCGCGACCACCACACCGGCGACGAAGATCGACAGCGAGCCGGGCAGACTGTTGAGCGGCGCCAAAACCTCGAGCTTGTTGTCGCCCGGATAGGCGAGCAGCACCGCCCAGCGCCAGCCGATGCTGAGCGCCACAGCGAATAGCAACAGGGCCAGCGCGCCGATTCGGCGGAGTAGCCAGCAAAGCGCCGGCAGAATCAGGTAGAACGACAGTTCCACCGGCAGGGTCCACCACACACCGTTTAACGGCCGAACGAATAGCGGTGGCAGATCGAAGCCCAGACTGATCTGCCCGAACCACCAGGCCGCGCCCCCGCCCACCGGAAACAGGCCGGCGGGCAGCCAGGGCAGCAGCACGGCCAGCACCGCCAGTTGCAGCCAGGCGGCCGGATAGATGCGGGCGGCTCGGCGCAGGGCATAGGTGCTGAACGATTGCTCGGGTCGGGCCAACCATTGGCCGCCGAGCAGGAAGCCGGACAGGGCAAAAAACAGCGCCACGCCGACCCAGCCGAAAATTACCACGAAGTTCAGCAGGAAGCCGCCAAGCCAGTCGCCCAGCTGCGCGCTGAGTGCTGGGCCGAACGCCGGAAAGATCGCCGAGACATGAAACAGCACCACCCAGCCCGCGGCCAGGCCACGCAGACCGTGCAGGGCAGGGTAGGCGAGCGGCGCGGGCGGCGCGCTTGCGGCACGGTCAGCCAAGCGTGGCCAGCCATTCGTCGTCGGAACCCTCGTTGATGCCCTCGAACAGATAGGTGCTGAGGTAGCGCTCGCCGGTATCCGGCAGCATCGCCAGGATCACATCGCCGGTACTGGCCGCTTGCGCGACCCGGAGCGCGGCGGCGAAGGTGCCGCCCGAGGAGATGCCGCAGAAAATACCTTCCTTCACCGCCAGCAAACGGGCGTGGTCGCGGGCCTCGGCTTCGCTCACCCGCAGCAATTGGTCGGCGACCGAGGCGTTCAGCACGCTGGGAATGAAATCCGGCGTCCAGCCCTGGATCTTGTGCGGCTTCCATTCCTGGCCGGCGACCAGGGCGGCCTGCTCCGGCTCGGCCAGCACGATGCGGGTGTCGGGCCGGGCCAGCTTGAGCATTTCGCCGACCCCGGTCAGGGTGCCGCCGGTACCCCAGCCGGTAACGAACCAATCCAGCCGGCGACCGGCGAAGTCGGAGAGAATTTCGGGGCCGGTGCTGTTGCGGTGGAAAGCCGGGTTGGCCGGATTCTCGAACTGATCGGCCAGAAAGGCATGGTGTTTCTCGGCGAAGGCGCGCGCCCGCGCGGCCATGCCGCTGCCGCGTTCGGCGGCCGGGGTCAGTATCACCTTGGCGCCGAACGCGCGCATCAGCTTGCGCCTTTCGACCGAGAAAGTTTCCGACATGAACGCCACGAACGGATAGCCGCGCGCCGCGCAGACCATGGCCAAGGCGATACCGGTATTGCCCGAAGTGGCTTCGACCACCCACTGTCCGGGTCGGATCGCGCCGCGTTGTTCGGCATCGAGGATCAGCGCCAGGGCCAGACGATCCTTGACCGAGGACATCGGGTTGAACGCTTCCAGTTTGACGTAGATGCTCACCCCCGGCGGCGCCAGGCGGTTGATGCGTACGATCGGGGTGCGGCCGATGGTGTCGAGAAGGTTGTTGTGGATCATGGCGCGCTCCGGGCAAGGGCAGGGGCGATTCTATGCCAGTGGCGGCCGTTCTGCCGGGCTTTGGTGGGGATCGCCCGACCCAGACCCTGGCGCGGGCCGATGGTCACGCGAGCGCTGCCGTACCCGGTTATGATTCGGTGTCCTGACTACCGGGGTGACCATGCCGTCAAGCTCGCACAAATTGACCGAGTCGCTGAACCGGCGGCGCCAGGAGGCGAGCGTCGCCTGGCATTTTTTCCGCCAGTGGCTGAAAGCGCCGTTGACCACGGCAGCGGTCTCGCCGAGCAGCCGCGAACTGGCCGAGGCGATGGTCCGCGAATTGCCGGAACATGCCACCCGCGTGGTCGAACTGGGCGGCGGCACCGGCGTGTTCACCGAAGCCCTGCTCGCGCGCGGGATCGACCCGGCCAGCTTGCTGGTGTTCGAATTCAATGAGGCCCTGCACCAGCATCTGCGCGCGCGCTTCCCGCAGGTGCGGGTGGTCTGCGCCGATGCCCGCAGCCTGCTCGCGGTGCTGAAGAAAGAACATTTTGCCGCACTCGGCAAAGTCGATGCGATCATCAGCGGACTCGGGCTGTTGTCGATGAATGCCGACATGCAGCGCGAATTCCTGGTGCCGGCATTCGCGGCGCTGGCGCCCGAGGGACGCTTCATCCAGTTCACCTATGGGCCGACCAATCCGGTCAAGACCGCGGTCATGCGCGAACTCGGCCTGCACGCCCGGCGCAGCGGCTTCGCCCTGCGCAACCTGCCGCCGGCCACGGTCTATGTGCTCAGCCGCTCGGTCAGCCGCGGCATCAAACCGGTGGCAGTGCATGCGCCGCCGCGACGTAGTTAGGGGCTGGGGGCTAGGGGCTAGCGCTGCATTTGTGGGAGCGACGGCACGTCGCGACTTTGGCCGGTGGCCGGAATGTGGGAGCGACGGCACGTCGCGACTTTGGCCGGTGGCCGGAATGTGGGAGCGACGGCACGTCGCGACTTTGGCCGGTGGCCGGAATGTGGGAGCGACGGCACGTCGCGACTGCTGAACCTGG
>JBFXDK010000237.1:0-2646 GCA_050181195.1 Acetobacteraceae bacterium
CGCCGGCTGCGGCGCGCGATCAACGGCGAAGGTGAGCTTGACCTGGTGCGCACGGTGCGTACGGCAGGATACGCGCTGGATACGGATCCGATCTGAAGACCGGGCGAGGCGCTGCCTCGCGCTCCGCCAGGGGCCTTGCCCCTGGACCCCACCAAGGGCAACGGCCCTTGGAACGCGATTCCTTGGTTGGATGTCCGACGGGGGGCCTGACCCGGACCGTGCAACAGACTGCGTCAGGCCCCCCGCCGGACATCCAACAAACGAGTTGGGATCAAAGGGGCTGTGCCCCTTTGCGGAGGTCCAGGAGGCAGCGCCTCCTGGTCGGGGTCCGGGGCGAAGCCCCGCCCTTCCGTCACACGCGGGTGCGGTCTAGCATCCGCGTGTATTCGTGTATCCGGAGGTCGTCCATGAACGCCGATGCCAAGAAAACCACGCTCCGCATGATCCCCTACGGGATCTATATCCTGACCGCCGATGACGGGAAGGGCAATGTCGGCGCCGCCACCGTGAACTGGGTCACGCAGGCCTCCTTCGCGCCGCCCCTGGTCGTCGTCGGCGTCAAGGGCGATTCCGGCGCCCATACCGTGGTGAAAGGCACCGGCAGGTTTGCCTTGAACATGCTGGGCAAGGACGGCAAGGGCGCCGCCTTCACCTTCTTCAAGCCGGCCAAGGTCGAGAACGGCAAGCTCTCGGGTCAGGACTTCCATGCCGGTGCCAATGGCGCGCCGATCCTCGATGGCGCCATCGCCGCGGTCGAGTGCACGGTGAAGGAAATCGTCTCGATGGGCGACCACGACATCGTCGTGGCCGAGGTCACCGAGGCGCATCTGATGAAGGCGCCCGAAGGCCGCGCGGACGCCGCCATCCTGGAAATGAAGGATCTGGGCGACAACGTCTATTACGGCGGCTGATTTTGTCGCTTCCGTCCACCCTCCCCGGTTCATGCCGGGGAGGCATGCGTCGTTCGCCGCTGGCCAACGGGTAGCAGGGCTTTCATGTCATGATCACCAAGTTCGCGACGGTCTATCCCGGCCATATCGACCTGCCGAACCACGGCCAGAATGCCACGCCGGCCAATGAGCGCCGCTTCACCAACCGGGAACTCGCGGGCGTCTTCGACAAGACCGAAGCGGTCGCCAGGGTCATGGACAAGGGCGGCTGGGATACGCTGTGGCTGGCGGAGCATCACTTCCAGTTCGAAGGCTATGAGGTCATCCCCAACCTGCTGATGGTGGCGGTGCATCTGGCGCATGTCACGCAGCGGCTGAAGACGGGCTGCGGCTTCAACATCGCGCCCATGTGGCATCCGCTGCGTCTGGCCGAGGATTACGCGGTCGCCGACATCCTGACCAAGGGACGCACCGTGTTCGGCGTCGGCCGCGGCTATCACACGCGGGAGGTCGAGACCTTCGGTGCGCCGATGCTGGACCAGGACGCCAACCGCGAATTATTCGAGGAGCAGGTCGAGATCCTGTTCAAGGCCTTCAACAATGAACGTTTCTCCCACAGGGGGAAGCACTACACCCTGCCACCCGAGGTGCCGTATCGCGGTTATACCCTGAAGGACCTCACGCTGGTGCCGCGGCCGATCAACCTGCCGGTGGAGACGTGGCAGCCGATCGTCAGCGCCTCGACCCGCGCGATGGACTTCATGATCAAATACGGGATCAAGGGCGCGGTCGGCGGGGGCGCGGCGACGATGCAGCAGGGCCCGATCGTCGCCTATCGCGACGCAGCCACCCGCGCCGGAATCGACCTGAAACTCGGCGAGAACCTGATGATCGGCATCTTCTTCCACCTGGCGGAGACGCGGGAGAAGGCGATCAAGGGATTGCGTCCGCTGTATGAGGAGCACGCGAAGATGTTCGCGCCGCTGGGCTTCCTGCCAGGTGCGACCCCCGCGCAGATCGAGGCGATCGGCCGTCGCGGCGGCTGGTACGAAGCCGGCGTCCCGACGCTGGAGCACTACATGAACACGGGCGCCTGGTTCGCCGGCACGCCTGAGGACCTGATTGCGTATCTGAAGGACCTGGAGGCACGCTATCCCGGCATGGAACACGTGAATCTGAGCACACCAATGGCGACGCCCGAGGCCGTGATGCTGGAGCAGTTCCAATGGGTCTCGGAAGCGGTGATGCCGGCCTTCACGGGACGCATGCGCGCGAGCTGAGTCAGGCGAGCGGTCCAGGGTAATGCCCGTCCGTCGGAATCTACCGCCAGGGGCATGCATCCACGTTCCCGCCCGGCCGCACCCGCGGCGATGCGTGGATGCGCGGATGCGGGGATCGCCGGGGAGGCGCGCATGATCCTGCATGCGACAGAGGCCGGCACCGGACCGCCCGTCGTGCTGCTGCACGGGCTGTTCGGGATGGCGCGCAACCTCGGGGCCGTGCAGCGCGCCCTCGCCCAGCGCCATCGCGTGCTGGCGCTGGATTTGCGCAACCACGGGGCCAGCCCGCACGCGCCGGACATGCGTTACACGACGATGGCGCGGGATGTTCTGGAGACGCTGGAGGCCCACGACGCCCTGCCCGCGGCAGTGATCGGGCATTCCATGGGCGGCAAGACGGCGATGCAACTTGCCCTGCTGTGGCCCGATGCGGTTTCGCGGCTATGCGTCGCCGATATCGCGCCTGTCGCCTATGC
>JBFXDK010000238.1:0-2585 GCA_050181195.1 Acetobacteraceae bacterium
CTCCTGCCACCACCGGCCGGAAGTCGTCGGCGGTGTGAGGGCAAGCGACGCGGCCACGCTCCTGCGCCGGTTCTTCGACGAACGCCGACGGCGTGATGCCAGCCGGCCACAGGGCTGACCCGTTGAACCCTCGGTGGTCGGCCCCCGGCGTTGGGGCGCTTCGTCAGGCCCCGCGCTTGGGGAAGCCGTCGCGCAGGAAGGCGTCGAAGTCCTGGTGGCGGATGGTGTTGCCGAGCGCGTAGAGCACATTGGGAAGATCGGGGAGGAAGCGGGACATCAGGGTGTGCATCTTCAACTCGTCCGGTCCCATCCGGGCGCGCCGTGTTTCGTTGGACCGCACCCGAGTTTCCCAATGGTCCAGATAGGTGTCCCGCGTGGCGCCGTCGGCCAGATCGACATCCAGGAAGTAGAACAGCACCCGCTCCCTGAACGCCGCCTCCTCCGCCCGGCTTTGCGTCCACAGGACCGCGAGTTCCTGCATGCAGGGATCCGATCGCAGGTATTTGTCGCTCAGGAACACGAACACTCGGCCTGCCCGGCCGATCCGGTCGGTGAATTTGTCGATACGGTCGCCACGACCCATGTCGGTCTTGTCGCGCAGGACGTGCTCACCGCGTGCCTCGGCCGCCTCGCACAGGGCATCGACCTTGGACTCCCGGTCGGGGCCGCCGGGGACCGCGTTGTTCCACGCATAGGATACGGCATAGGCGTTGGCGTCGGATGCCGGCCGGGCGGGGGCGATCGGCGGAGGCTCGGGCGTGGCACGGGGCGGCGTGGCGCGGTCGGTGGTGGGCTTCAGGCCGAGCCTGTCGTTTTCGGCGGCGATCAGGGCGGCGAGGCGGTCGAGCAGGGCCTCGGCCTGGCCGTCCCGGGTCTCGATCGTGATGCGGCCGCGCCAGTGGTCCGGCTCCATCTGCTGCTGGATCAGCGCGCGGGCGCGGGTGGTGGCGTCATACAGGCACACGCCGCCCCGGAAGTAGTCCGCGGCGTCGCCGCCCAGTTCGCCGAGGTGCGCGATTACGCCGCGGATCAGGCCATGATGCAGGAAGGGATAGGCGAAGGTCTGGCGATGGCTGGCGGGACCCTCGCCCCAGGTTGCGTCGATGCGGACCTGGATGTCGGCACGATCCGGCAGCAGGTCGGGGGCAAGATAGATCGTGTCGTCGTCGTCCTCCGGCCCGTAGTGGCGGCCCCGGTAGACGAAGCAGATGCCGCAGGACCGCATCATGCCCAGGAACAGGCGCTGTTCGTCGTCGGTGTATTTCCGCCATACCGTCGCCAGATCCGCCCGGTCGAACCGACCGCCATGCGCTGTCAGGCGCTTGTAGGGACCCGAACGATCGAACACCGCATAGATCGCATCCAGCGCCCAGGCGTGGTCCAGCACGATCTGGTCGTGGAACAACCCCTTCTGGTAGAACAACGTCCCGACACTGTGCAGATACGCCAGCAGATGCTCGGGGGAGGACACGCCACCCGCCTCCTGGCACCAGTCCCGGAACGTCGCCTGGGAGATCGTGCGGTATTCGTGGGGCAGGGTGCCGTCCGGCCGCCGCAACGCCTCGATCCGCCGCTGCACCGCGACCCGGCCCTTGCCGATGCTGACCGCGCCGCGCTGCTGGTCCAGGGCCGCCACCGCGTCCTGCAGCGCGCCGGTCAGGGCGCCGAGACGGGGCGGGTCGGCGGCACTGGTTGCGACGTGCGTGGCACCGAGTTGCGCGATCAGCCCATCCGGGTCGGGCGCGGGCCGCACCCCGGTGCGGTCCACCTGCGCCTGCGCCACCACCACCGGGCTGGCGCGGTCACCCAGATGGCGGACGTAATCCAGCCAATAGGGCAGCGGATGGTTGCGGAACACCATGCCGTGCGGGTCGGGCTGGGACTCCGGACGCTCGGTGTCCGCGCACCAGACGATCAGGAACAACGCGCGGGAGCGGACGAACAGGGCATGCGTGCCGTGGTAGATGTCCTGCCCGCCGAAATCCCACAGATGCAGGGTCGTTCCGGCGGTGCCGTCCTGGGCGGGCAGCGTGGTCTGGGAAACCTTGATGCCATGAGTGGAATCCCAGGCGGGATCGAACTTCAGGCCGGAGAGCCGCCCGGCGATCTGGGTCTTGCCACTGCTCCCGTTCCCCAGGATCAGGAGCTTGACATCCCGCATCCTCTCGGCTCCCGCCTCCAGGTCCTTGAGATGGGCGCGGAGGCGGTCGAGGCAGTCCCGGCCCAGGATTTCGTCAGGAACGCCGGGGACGCGTGCACCGGACAGGTGCAGGGTTTGCAGCGACGGCTTCATCCAGACCGCCAGCTGCACGTCGTTGAGATGGCAGAAGCTGCAATTGAGGTGTTGCAGCGCGGCGAGTCCCTGGATCGGCGCGAGGTCGCTCACCTGTGTGCGGCGGCAATCGAGGTGTTGCAGCGCGGCGAGTCCCTGGATCGGCGCGAGGTCGCTCACCCGTGTGTAGCCGCACTCGAGGTGTTGCAGCGCGGCGAGTCCCTGGATCGGCGCAAGGTCGCTCACCTGTGTGCCGCGGCAAGCGTGGGGTTGCTGCGCGGCGAGGTCCTGGATGGGCGCGAGGTCGCTCTCG
>JBFXDK010000239.1:0-2526 GCA_050181195.1 Acetobacteraceae bacterium
CCCATTCGAAGAAATCGCCGAGGACGCGCTGCACGAGGTCGTAGGAGAACCGGTCGTGTCCCGCCTCCACCGGCGTGTGCGTCGTGAAGATGCAGCGTTCCCGCACGGGATCGACATCGTAGCGCAGTGTCCCGTCCGCGCCGCGCTCGGGCGTCAGCGGGTGACGGCGCAGCAGCGACAGGGGCAGCAGGGCCGCATGGCCTTCGTTCAGGTGATAGGTCGCGATCTCGAAGCCCAGGGCGCGCAGGATATGCTCGCCGCCAATGCCCAGAACCGCCTCCTGCTTCAGCCGTATGGCGTCATCGGCGATGTAGAGACGGTCGGTGATGCCGCGGTCGCGCGGGTCGTTCACTTCCAGCCTGGTGTCCAGCAGGATGACCGGCACGCAGCCGCCATGCGGGCAGGTGCTGAGATAGAGCCACGCCCGTACCCATACGGGCCGGCCCTCGATCCGGATGGCGACGGCGGCGTCCAGGGGAATCGTATGGTCCGCCGGCTGCCATGGATCGGGCCGGTCGATCTGCTCGCCATTCGCGCTGATCTCCTGCCGCAGATAGCCTTGATGACTTGCCAGTGTGACGAAGACGACCGGCAGTTCCAGATCGGCGCAGGACCGGACGGTGTCGCCAGCCAGGATCCCAAGCCCGCCGGCATAGGTGGGAATGGTGGGATCCAGGGCGATTTCCATCGAGAGGTAGGCGATGCGGGTGCGGGCCAGGAAGGGATCGAGTGGCGACACCGGGCGGGTCCTTCTGTCTGCGGTGATACCGGGCGGCCAGGCCGCTGGCCGGTCCGCGCCCGGGCCTGGCGGGCGGGCGCGCGCGACATCAGAACCATACTATCGCGGCGCCGAACATCGACAGGGGTCAATGCGCCGGCCAGATGGGCAGGGAAGGGCGGGGAGCGCAAGCGACAGTCGTGCGACGCATGCGGACACAGCGCGCGTCGCGTCCACCCGGATCGCCAGTGCCGGGGCGGCGCCAGTCAGCCCAGCAGCCAGCGCGTCGCCTGGCGCAGGGCGGCGGTGCCGTCGCGGTCGAACCAGCGCCCATGCGCGAAGATCACGCGCTCGGGTTGCATGGCGAGCAGCGCCCGCACCGCCTGCGCGGCATCGCTGCGCCGCAGGGCGATGACCGCCCGCAGATCCAGCGGCGCCGAACCACCCGGGGCCATGACGCCCAGCAGCCGCACGATCGGCCGCATCAACACGGGCACTTTCCGTCTTTCGAAATTCTGGACCAGGTCCGCGAGCAGCGCGGTGCGTGAGGCCCGATGGAACAGCGCGACCTCGCGAAACCCGAACCCGCCGGGAATGCTGCACAAGGCGACATCGCGCGCCCATTCCACCGGCGCGCTCTCACCCAGTTCGTGGTCGATCCGCACGCGAGCGGCACGCACCTGCCGGCGACCCTTCAGGCCGGGAGCAGCCCAGGTGGTCGCATCCGGGCACTGGCGCTGCCACTCCGCCAGGAACATCCAGTGCGCGAAACTCGGCGCGACCAGATGCCGTATCCGCCCGAGTTGCTGCAGCTCCGCCTGCAGGCGGGCGGTGAAGCGCGTCGGTGAATACAGCAGCAGATCGCCATTCTGGAGCCGGATCTCCGTCATGCGCACCGCAAGCAGCTTGCCCAGCACCCCCGGCAAAAGGCTGTCGACGATGAAAATGTCGTCGGCGACCGGCTTCGGTGTGTCGAGCGGCTGATAGTCGACCCCCTCGAAGCCGCCGGCATCCGCCAGCGTGCCCAGGCCGCGGTCCGCGTTCGGCGTGATGCCGGGTGAAGGCGTGGTGCTGCTGAACGCCACCACCGCCAGTTCCGCCAGTCCGATGCCCACCAGCAGGGCGCGTTCCCGCGGCGGCGGCCGTCGCATCAGCAGTCCGGCCCCGATCAGCGCGATGGCGCCCGCGCTGTCCAGCGCCAGATGCTGGCGCATGCTCAGGCGTGGAGACAGGCCGGCCTCGTAGTCTGTTACCACGGAATAGCTGGCGTGATAGGCGCCCGCCCCGCGCAGGCTGTTGCGGATCGGGCGCGAAAGCCTGCCCGAGGCCGACAGCAGCCCCAGCGCCGCCGAAACCGAATAGTCGATGACGCCGTGCAGGCGGGTGGAGATCATGATTTGTCGGACTTGCCGGTCTCCGTCTTCTTCCCGGTGTCCGGCATGTCACGCATGTCCGGTGACGCGCTCTTGCTCTCGCCGGCAGCCGGGGTGGAGGTCGGGGTCGCGCCCGCCGGCGTCTCGGGGCCGGAGCCGCGTTTGGCGCCGGGGGTGGCCGTCTGGTTTCTGTCGGGCATGGCAATGCTCCTTCTGCATCGAACCTCCGGAACACACCGGGGGGCGGACCGGATCGTCCGCTCGCGCCTTGTTGTGGCGCGCCCCGCCCATCCCCGCCGCCCGTCCTCTCCGCAACTGCCAGGGCGCTCGTCCGTTCTCAAAGTTGCATCAATCAGAGGACAGCATGCGCAGATCAATCATCCTGACCGTGCTCTTGGTCATGGCGAGCGCCGGCGCAAGCCTCGCCGCGGTGAA